>CAIJRK010000030.1 GCA_903823025.1 uncultured beta proteobacterium | reverse complement strand
TGTTGGAGTCGAGCCCGGCGCAGGGTGATGCGGATTCGGTGCCGTTTGCCAGCGAATTTGTGACGCTGAGTAAGCAAGAGTACATCGAACTGCTCATGCAGGCCAATTACTTCAAGAGCATGCACCAGCGCGCTGTCGCCCGTGCTGATTGGCGCGAAGCGCGCCTGCGGCGGCTTTTGCGTCAGATGAAGGCGCAAAACGCCCAGCGTGAGGAGGCGCTGCGTGCGGAGCTGGCGGCAGCACAGGCCAAGATCAGGGACCTGCAGCAGCGCCTGTTCGGACGCAAAAGCGAACGCCATCAAGGCAACGAACGCCCGGGTCGTGACGCAGGCGCTCACGTTGCGCGGGGCCACCCGCGTGGGGTGCCCAGTCATGGGCGCACCATGCAATCGAACCTGCCGACACGCCACGAATTCATTGATATTGAAACACCGCAATGCCCCAACTGCGGTTTGAGCCTGAAGCCCTTTCCCGGCACCGAAGACTCCGAGGTGCTGGAAATCGAAGTCAAAGCTTACCGGCGCGTGATCCACCGCCGACGCTACACCCCCACCTGCCAATGCGCCTGCCTGAGCGGCATCGTGACAGCGCCCACACCGGCCAAACTCATTGCCAAGGGCCAGAGTTTGGCATCTCGGTGTGGACGCATGTGCTGCTGGACAAGTTTCTCTACGCTCGCCCCAGCCAGCGGCTGGTGCAAGAGCTGGCAGCGCTTGGTTTGCCGATGTCAGCGGGCACCTTGGCCGGGGGCTTGCAAACTATCGCACCCCTGTTCCAGCCCATCGAGCAGGCGCTGGCGGCCCGGCTGCTTTGCGCAGCCCCACTGGCACGCCGACGAGACGCGCTGGGCGGTGTTCATCGAAATTCAGGGCAAAGTCGCCCACCGCTGGTACCTGTGGGTGTTTCACTCCCGCTCAGTCGTTCACTACGTGCTCGATCCGTCGCGCTCCACCTAGGTGCTGCAAGACGAATCCTGGCGCTGGCCCGCACCCATCCCGATCTGTCGCCTTGGGCGTTTGAGTGGATTCAGACCATTGGCGGGTTGACCGTGTTTGTCGACTACCCGTGGGTGCCGATGGACAACAACCTCGCTGAACGTGACATGCGCGCGCCAGTTGTGGGGCACAAGAACTTTTATGGCTCGGGGGCCCAGTGGTCGGGCGAACTGGCCGCCACCCTGTACAGCGTGCTGGCCACGCTCAAACTGTGGGGGATCAATGCCCACACCTGGCTGAGCGCCTTGCAGGCCTGCGCCGATAACGCCCAGCGGGCACCAGCTGATCTCAGTGGATTTCTACCCTGGTCCATGGATGAGCGCAGATTGGCCACCATGCGCGCTGCTGCATCGGACGTGACCCCCCTTGTCGAAGAACTCGACAGTTCATGAGGGCTGACTATGGGGTTAGCGAATATTTACGCTCAATTTATCAATCAATCTGTGCGATATCAATCGCTACCCCACAGACGTAAAAAAGCCCGCTATCGTTTCCGTAGCAGGCTTTCTATATGCCGTAAGGCTTTATCTGGTGGGATGTGCGGGGGTCGAACCCACGACAAACGGATTAAAAGTCCGCTGCTCTACCAACTGAGCTAACATCCCGTTTAGCTTTGCAACTTAGTTTAAGTTACGCTGCCAAGCCTCAAATTATAACGTAGTTCTCAGAGATTTTTAAGTCCCGTTGTAATTCGATCAAGAATCCATCCCGCAGCACATTGACCAAACGTAGCTGTCACGCTAACAACTGACCCATAACCGTGACAATTGAGCGAGCCATCGCCCTCAAGCGCACAAGAGGCGTCAGGTGGTCGAACCGCCTCCCGACTAAAAACACAGGTCACCCCAATTTTCTTACCTTCACGCGGGGCCGCGTATTCCTTACGAAGACGATAACGCACTTGGGCCAGCAAAGGGTCATGGGTTGTGAGCGCAAGATCATCAATATCAACCAAATGCGCATGACGCTTGCCACCAGCCGCCCCCACTGCGATAAACAACATGCCTGTGCTCCTGGCCCAAGCGGCCATCGCTATCTTTGACTTCACCTGATCGCAGGCATCAATGATGGCAGTGGCTCCTTTTGGCAATAACGCGGGCCAATTTGATGGTTCAACAAATTCTTCAATGCCTGTGACGTCACAGGCTGGATTAAATGAAAGTATGCGATCTCGCATCGCCAGCACTTTGGCTTGGCCCAAAGTAGCATCAACCGCATGAATTTGACGGTTGAGGTTGGATTCAGAAACATGGTCTAAATCAATCAGGGTTAGATGGCCTACGCCGCTACGTGCCAGTGCCTCAGCAGCCCATGACCCAACGCCTCCAATGCCAACCACAACGACGTGGGCGTCCCTAATTTGCTGCGCACCTTGCACACCATATAACCGTTCCAGTGCGCCAAATCGCCGCGCCATATCCGGACTGGCGACTTCAGCAACCTGCGGCACCTGCTTTATGTTGTCGCTAGTCACTATTTAAGACGCGTCAATCGTTCTTTGGCGGCGATGGCAGCCTCTGACTTGGGATAAGCCTTCACCAAGTCTTCTAAAGTTTTCTTGGCATTGCGTGCATCTTTGAGTTCGACTTGGCAGTTTGCAATAGACAACACAGCCTCGGGTGCACGCAGGTGTTCTGGTGCTCTTGCAATGAGGTCTCGAAAATTAACAACAGCTTCTTTGTAATTACGGGTCGCGTATTGCGCATTACCAAGCCAAAATAAAGCCGAGGGGCCATAACCGCTGTCAGGATAGCGCTTAAGAAAATCTACAAAAACAGGCTGTGCTGCAGAAAAATCACCTTTTCTAAAAACAGCCAAAGCAGTCTCGAAATCGCGTTTTTCAGCGGGTTCGACCATAAATTCATGACCGTCAACGACCACTTTTTCAGGCTCAAATTGGCGCAGACGCTCGTTGACCCCTGAAGTTATATCTTTCTGGCGTAATTGCGTATCCGCCATATCGCGCGCCAATTTTTCATTGAGTCCCCTGAAATTCGCCAGTTCTAAACGTAGCGTTTCAATCTGGTTATGGAGTTCAAGCAAACTCTGGCGAATCGAGGCGCGGTCTTCGGCAGCGCGGCTTAATCCCTGCTCAGATTCCAGTCGAGTCGCTTCAACGCGTTCGCGCAGGTTAAGGATGGCATTGCGGGCATCAGCATCCTCAAACAAACCGGCATTGGCCGTTACCGCGACCAAACACAACACGACAGAGGCGACAGAAAATCGGACGCCTTTCAAGTAATTGATATTTGCAGCCATTAGCGATAGCTGATCTCAGCCCGGCGATTTTTAGCCATGGCTTCTTCGTCAAATCCCTGTGCAGCAAGCTTTTCTTTACCAAAGCTGACGGCCTCGACCTGATTGTCGGAGACACCTAAAAGCCCCATCGCACTGCGGACGGCTTCAGCGCGTTTTTGACCCAATGCCAGGTTGTACTCTCTACCGCCACGTTCGTCGGTATGTCCTTCAATCGCCACCTTGACGCTTTTGTTGGCCATGATGTAGCGGGCATGGGTGGCGACAACGGATTGAAACTCGGGCTTGATCAGAAAGCTGTCATAGTCAAAATACACAATGCGGGGGCTTGCAACGATGGCGGCATGTTGCGCCGCATTGCGGCTTTCCAGCGACGTTATATTCCCTTGATCCACAGCCGTGCCAAAAAACTCCGTGCCAGTTTGTGAAATAGCGGTTCCAGATTTGTCTTCAACAGGCACGTCGTTGAGCTTGACAGCAGAGCCACATCCTGCAAGCAAAGCCACCACACCTAAAGTCAGCAAAAATTGTTTCATCAAAGTGATTCCTAAAAATTATTGTTTCTGATACGGACCCCAGTCCGGCTCGCGGATATTGCCATTCTGGCCTGCCAAACGAGCTTTGAGTTTACCGTCAAGCGTTGACGTCATTAAGGTTTCCCGGCCTTGCTGAAGTGTTGCGTAAACAATCAACCGACTGTTGGGTGCGAAGCTGGGACTTTCATCCGCTGAGGTATCGGTAATGGCGGTGGCAGAACCCGTTGCAAGCTCCATCAGGTGCAATTTAAAGGCGCCATTGACGCGAGAAATATAGGCCAGCCACCGACCATCCGGGCTAATGGCGGGCGAAATGTTGTAGCTACCCGCAAAAGTGACACGTTCTGCGCGCCCACCCGCTACCGGTATTTTGTAAATCTGAGGGGCACCGCCCCGATCACTGACAAAGTAAATGCTTTTCCCATCAGGGGTGTAAACCGGCTCCGTATCAATGCTGCTGGACTGCGTCAGTCTGCGTGGCTCGCCACCGCTGGCGTCAATGGCATACAACTGGGAGCCACCATCGCGACTTAGCGTGACGATCAATGTGCCGCCATCTGGCGACCAAGTAGGCGCGCTGTTAGAACCCCTGAAGTTGGCAATTAAACGCCGCTTTCCCGTGACGACATCATGGGTGTAAACGACCGGTTTTCGAGATTCAAACGAGACATAAGCGAGCTGACTTCCACTCGGTGACCAAGCGGGCGAAATAATGGGTTCTGTACTGGCCAACGCCGACTGGGCATTTTCGCCATCGGCATCAGCGACCCACAGTTGATAACGCTGGGCGACTTTGGTCACGTAGGCAATACGGGTTGAAAAGGCGCCTTTGTCACCCGTTAACTTTTCATAAACAAAATCAGCAATGCGATGGGATGCCAGACGCAAATCAGAAGCATTCACGGTATAACTTTGGCCGCCCAAGTCTTGCCCCCGCACAACGTCCCATAACCGAAAGCGAACGTCATACCGGCCATCGGCAAGTCGGGTCACGCTGCCAGAGACCAGAGAATCCGCACCCTTGAGCCGCCAGACGGCCACGTCAGGCCGTGTAGCCTCGTCAAGCGCCTCGCCTGCTGCGTCCACACCACGGAACTGCCCACTGCGTTCAAGATCGGCCTGCACGATAGCCGCAATTTTTTGTGGCGCGCCCGCCTCGCCACGAAAAGCAGCAACGGCGATGGGCAACTGGTTCAGGCCAATGCCTGACACATCAACCCGGAATTGAGCGAGGGCGGGGAAACCCAAGCTTAAAAACAGAAGAAATAAATGAATTTTTGAAACAATCATGCGCATTTTTGGTTTTGATTTTGAATCATTTCAGTTTAACTGCTTGATAACGCCCTCAACGTTCAGCGCATTATCGACACCCCTGACGGCGCGAATAAGACCCGTCTGCAAACGCTGCTTGACTAATTGGCGATTGGATTGCTCATTGTTACGACTGTTCTCTTTGTGCCACAAATGATAAACCTCGGTGGCACAGAAACCGTTTTTACGTTTAAAGCCTGCGTTAAAAAGACGTAACACCAAGTCAGCATCTTCATGCCCCCAGCCCTCAAAGGATTCATCGAATCCATTAACCTGCAGAAAATTTTCCCGCCAAACGCCAAAATTACAACTTCTTATTTTTTTCCAGCGAAATTTTTGTTCCTGCCGCAAAGGGGCATTTTTCCATTGCAACAAATGGATTAATTTGTTGACATCACCCGCCAGCCGCCAGCGAAACCAATCAGGCCAATGAGCCAGGCTGAGATCAACCTCATTCGCCAGAATTTTTTGCGTCAACGACTCGCTCACTAGCACACGGTTGCCATTTACAAAAAAACCGGGCGCACGCAGAGCCGTATGGTTTTCAACAAACCGCGGGTTAGGCATGCAGTCGCCATCCATGAAAACAAAATAGTCGGCATGGCTGCTGCCAGCGGCTAGGTTACGCGTGCGTGAAGCCGTGAAACCGGTATCTGGATGCCAAACGTGTCGAACAGGGCAATTGAACGATGGCATACCGCTGTGCATAGCGTCAACGGAGGCGTGGGAAGAGCCGTCGTCAGCGATAATTATTTCGTGTTGCGGCCCACATTGGCACGCGAGCGCTCGAAGCACCAGTAGCAAAGCGTCAGGTCGGTTGTAGGTTAGGACAATAAATGCTGTTGTCACTTTTTAACCTCATTTTTCATTACTTCTTGGCGTAAAGCCAACCAGCGCTTGGCGTATCGATAGTAGGTTCCTTCCGCGTTGGAGATCGCCAACGCCAGGCCCAACTGACCATCCAGAAACCCACGCCGTAAAATATAAGTCCGAAAGAATGCCCAAACGCCGTGGCCAATAGCGCCCGACAGACTGGTCGATTTGCCATTTTTGGCCATGGTCTTGGCCCCTGCGGTTGAGTAGCGATTAACCTTCTCAAGCACGGACTCAAAATCAGGAAAGCTCAGGTGAAGCAATGGGAATTTAAGTTTGACCACCATTTCTTGTGTCAGCAACCTCTCATGCACCAAGTCATCCGAAAACTTTGCAGTGCCACGGCGAAATAAACGAACAACATAATCAGGATTCCAGCCCGAATGCATCATGTACTGACCACAATAGCTGGATAAGCGGGGCACGCTAAAGATGTTCCGTGATGAATTTTCAGAAATAATTGACACGATCTCATCGCGAAGTTCAGGCGTGATCCGCTCATCGGCATCAAGCGAAAAAATCCATTCGCCGGTAGCGAGCGCAAGCACCTTGTTTTTTTGGGGTCCAAAACCGGGCCAATCCGTCGTGGAATGCACAAGCGCACCCATGGCGCGCGCCAAATCGGGTGTTCCGTCATTGCTACCAGAGTCCAGCACGATGATTTCATCAGCAAACGATGCCGAACGCAGGCAGGCTTCAATATTGGCAGCCTCATTGAGGGTAATGATGATGAGCGTTAGAGAAGGCAAGATTACTTCTTAAATTTTTGATCAGCCTAGGATAACCGAAATTTTAAAAAACATGGATACATTGAAAATAAATTCATTCTCAGAAGAAAATAATAAAAATTATTATCGATATAAATTTTTATTATTTTCAGCAATTTTATCTGGCGCTGCCATTCCTATTTCAACAGCATTTCAAAACATAAGTACCTTATTATTATTAATTTTTGTAATAATAAGCCCAGATGTTTGGCACGAATTAAGAGCCATTCTCAAGAAACCATTTGCTTTAGCCGGAATGGCTCTTGGTATTACTTTACTTCTTGGAACTTTTTGGACATCGGCTAGCCCATCGGATGCTTGGGGGTTTGTTGGTAAAATGAGAGCTTATTATTTAATACCAATTTTTTTATTGATATTTATGGATGAGAAAATTAGGAGTTCGCTATTAATAAGTTTTGCAGCTGCCACTTTTTTAAGTGTCCTATTATCTTGCCTATCGGCATGGTTCAATACACCTATTTTTAAAGCAGTCCCCGGTGATTGGTATATATTCAGGACTCACACTTATCAGAATTATTTTTCAGGATTACTGTCAATCGGACTATTGGCCGGACTACTGATGAATAAGATACCTAAAAACTGGAAGCCATTATCAATAATTTGCTTTCTTCTTTTGAGTTACAATATACTTTTTCTTGTTTCAGGACGAACAGGTCAACTTGTTTATTTATTAATGCTAAGTTTTATTCTGGTTCTTTGGAATAAAAAAATCGGTCTATTTTTTTGTTTTATTATAGTTATTTCATCTATATTTATACTTCCAAAATACTCAGAAGTAATTAGTTCAGGCTTGACAAATACAACTTCAGATGTTAAGTCTTATTCAAATGGCGATTCGTATTCATCAGTTGGCTTACGACTAGAGTGGCATAAAAATAGCATTCAGATCATTAAAGAAAATCCTTTATTTGGACATGGTACTGGCAGTTTTAAGACTGAGTATGCTAAATTTTTAGGTAATGGCGATGAACGACTTTCATCAGAAAATCCCCATAATGATTACTTATGGTTAAGCGTTGAGCTAGGTGTTATGGGTGGATTTTTATTATTCATACTATTACTTTCTGCTGCATGGCAAGGGCGGCATTTAGAAATGGCTTGGAAGTTGACTTTATATGCCATGTTAATGGGTATGGGGATTTCAACTTTAGCAAACTCTTTCTTTACGGATAACATCACAGGATTAGCTTTTGTTTTGCTGACTTGCGCTTTGTTAAATGGCCCTACAAATACTAAAAAATTAATATGATTAGCATCATCACAGCAATTTACAATCAACGGGCTGTTAATGAGATATTTTGGAATAACCTGAAAAAATTTACATACCATAAATTTGAATTAATTATTATTGATAATGGATCAACTGATGGCAGTGCGGAATTTTTTGAATCGGTTGGCGCGATAGTTATCAGAAATAAAAAAAACTATTCATATCCTTATAGTCAAAATCAAGGGATTAAGGTCGCCAGTTATGAGTGGTTAGCATTTTTAAATAATGATATTATTGTTTCTCCAAAATGGGATATTAATATAATTTCCAACATGGATGTGAATTCATTGGAAGTTGCGACAGTATGCGGCATAGAACAGATTGAAAATTTTTCAGAAACAAAAAAGCTTAAACGGCGCTGGAAAAAAATAAAGAATTTGCTTGGCTTACTTGGAAAAAGTCAACTAATATTAAATTTAATGCATACACTGATGTATGGCAACTGGATTGAATTCAATAAAAAAAGAAATATTAATTTTTTAAATAAAATAAAAGAAGGTTTTGTTGGTAATACAGTTATTATTAAGCGGAACGCTCTGGATAAAATAGGTTATTGGGATGAGCGTTTACAGGGTGCTGATTTTGATTTATGTTTGCGTACAAAAAAAAGATCAGATGAGGTTGGTGATATAAAACCAGTTCATATTTGTCTCGATGTATTTAACCATCACTATATTCGTTTGACAGCAAAATCATACTATCCGCCATTTGCAGACAGTGATAACTTGATTTCAATTGAAGAAAAATGGTCTGAATCTGAACGTTTATATTTAAAAAGTCTTAATAAATAAAACATAAAATGAGTCAAATTTATTTATTTATTTCTCGCGTAAAAAGTATCTGGCCTTACTTTAAACCAGGACGTAATGCCTGGCTGTTAGCGATGGCTGCAACGATATTTGCAGCATTCACAGAGCCGCTGATACCCGCTTTGCTTCAACCACTGCTTGATAAAGGTTTTAACAAAGGTTCATTTAACTTATGGATCGTACCGGTAACTCTTATTTTTCTATTTGGTATTCGCGGATTAGCAGGATTCATAGCGCAATTTGCAATTGCAAAATTTACCAACTTAGGGTTGCTCAATTTACGCAAGGCCATGTTCCAAAAAGTTCTGACAGCTAGATTATCTTTATTCTCAACCCAATCTTCCAGTGCTTTGACAAATACGCTGGTTTACGAAGTTTATAACGGATCAGCGATGCTGATAAATGCTTTTATGGGTCTTGTTAGAGACACATTCACATTACTGGCACTCGTTGGATATTTATTTTTTTTGAATTGGAAGTTAACGCTAATTGTTGCCCTTTTGTTTCCGGCTGTTGCCTATGTGATGCATGTTTTATCGACGCGTCTTTATAGATTAACTAAAGCCAGTCAAGTGGCAACTGATAACCTGGCTTATGTCGTAGAAGAAAATGTTTTAGCACATCGTGATATTCGACTTCATGCCGCACAATCATCACAACTGGCTCGTTTTGGCGTATTCAGTGAGTCACTTCGTCGATTATCTATTAAATCAGCGGTTGCATCTGCGGCAATGACACCTATGACACAAATGCTGGCAGCAGTCGCCTTGTCCGCTGTAATTTCAATGGCGCTTATACAAAGTGAAGATAGTAATAATTCAGTTGGCTCGTTTGTCGCATTTGTGACTGCCATGCTGATGCTGGTAGCCCCTATCAAACATTTGTCAGAAGTTGCCAGTCCGGTCACACGCGGATTAGCAGCTATCGAACGGGGTTTGGATTTGATCGAAAATACACCAAGTGAAGTTGAAGGTGACTTTTCAAAACTGCGGGCAGCAGGTCATATTAGCTTTAATGATGTGACAGTAGTTTTTAATGATGAGTCTTTGCCCGCCTTGAATAAATTTACACTTTCCATTCATCCGGGAGAAACTGTTGCCTTGGTAGGGGCTTCCGGCGCAGGAAAAACTACCTTGGCAAATCTTTTGCCACGTTTCCTGGACCCGACATCAGGGGTTGTAGCGCTTGATGGCCAAGACCTGCGCAATTGGACGCTTGACAGTCTTCGTGATCAATTGGCCGTCGTAAGTCAGCATGTCGTCATGCTCAACAGTAGTATCGCGTCAAATGTTGCAATGGGCCAGGCCGTTGATCGGAACAAGGTAAATACATGCCTCCAGGCCGCAAATTTGACGCGTCTTATCGCAGAACTTCCAAATGGGATTGATACTGAAGTGGGTCACAATGCCATGCAGTTATCAGGTGGACAACGACAACGGCTAGCTATTGCCAGAGCGCTTTATAAAGATGCCCCCATTCTTATCCTTGATGAAGCAACATCTGCACTAGATTCAGAATCTGAGCACGCAGTTCAAGAGGCCTTGAAAGTTCTGATGAAAAATAGAACAACGCTGGTTATTGCACACCGGCTGTCAACGGTGCAACACGCCAGTCGAATTGTCGTGATGGACAATGGCGAGATCCTTGAAACAGGAACGCATAAGGAGCTTCTTGAAAAAGACGGTCCTTACGCACGTTTATATAAATTCGGACTACACGCGCCAGAAAATTCTTCGATGCCCATCACTGACGCATTAACAGATATAAATTCTTAGAAATTAATATCTATCTTTGAAATCAATCAGATAATGATGCGATTTCAGGTAGTAATAACTTACCAGTCGTATAAATCTTAAATATTTTAATTAAAACTATGGTTATTTCAATTAGTGGTTTTACATTTATTCGCAATGGCGTAGAACTAGGTTTTTGTTTTGAAGAATCAATTCGTTCCTTGCTACCTTTAGTAGATGAATTTGTTATTGCCGTTGGAAAAAGTAATGATGACACGCTAGCGCGTGTACGCGCTATTAATGATCCAAAAATTCGGATCCTGGAAACTATCTGGAATGATCGGATGGCTGATCGTGGATTTGTTTATGCGCAACAAAAAATGATTGCTCAATATGCCTGCATCGGGGACTGGGCTTTTTATTTGGAAGGTGATGAAGTTATCCACGAAGATGATTTACCAAAAATTCGCGCTAGTGTTGAACAACATCACAACAACCCTGATGTTGAAGCACTTGTCTTTGACTATTATCACTTTTATGGGAGCTATGATTGGCTTGCCATTAGTCCCGGATGGTATCGCCGAGAGTGTCGATTAATCAGAAATACTATTCGAAGTTATGCGCCTGATGGGCAGTATTGGTTAGTCACCAGTCAGCACAAACGCCCACGTAACCCACACGCAGCACTGGCTAATGCCCATATTTTTCATTACGGCTGGATTCGGCGCAATGAAGATATGAATAAAAAGTTAAATCAAGTAGGTAAATATTGGGGTGCTACAGCAAACAAGGTCGTTTATAGCCAATTTGATGCCCGTGCGTTAGCGCCCTTTACGGGAACACATCCCAAAGTCGCGCAAGCGTGGCTGGCTACGAGTGCCGAGCAAGAGCTTCATATAGACCCCGCTTATCACCCAACCCGAAAAGAACAGAAGCATCATTTAATGCAACAGATAGAGAAATTTAGCGGTCTGGATTTTAGTCGTAAACATTTCAAGCTGGTCGCTTGATTTTTGAATACTTTTAAAATCTACAAAAGCAAAAGATCATATTGTTCTTGCCCCATGGCGGCTTCACTTTGCAGCGACACGGGTTTACCGATGAACTCGCTCAAACCCGCCAGATGCTGACTTTCTTCATCCAGAAACAACTCAATCACTTTAGGCGAGGCGATCACACGAAACTCTCGCGGGTTGAACTGGCGTGCTTCGCGCAATATTTCGCGGCAAATGTCGTAAGCCACACTGCGGGCAGTTTTGACAATGCCTTTGCCTTCGCAGGTCGGGCAGGCTTCGCACAACATATGCGCCAATGATTCGCGCGTGCGCTTGCGCGTCATTTCGACCAAACCGAGCTGCGAAAAATTGCCTGCCGTCGTTTTAACCCGATCTCGCACCAGTTGTTTTCGGAAGGTCGCCAGCACCGAAATTCGGTGATCTTCGCGCACCATGTCGATGAAATCGACAATGATGATGCCGCCCAGATTACGCAAACGCAGTTGCCGCGCAATCGCCTGCGCTGCTTCCAGATTGGTCTTGAAAATGGTGTCGTCAAAATTGCGGGCACCGACAAAACCACCGGTATTCACATCGACCGTGGTCAAGGCTTCCGTCTGGTCAACGATCAAATAGCCACCCGATTTCAGATCAACACGGCGGCCCAATGCTTTGGCGATTTCTTCGTCAATGGCGTGCAGGTCAAAAATAGGACGCTCACCCTTGTAGTGCTGCAACTTGGCGGTGGCGGCGGGCATAAATTCCAAGCCAAAAGTCTGGAGTGATTCAAACTGCGCCTGCGAATCTACTTTGATGGTCTGTGTACGCTCACATGCCAAATCACGTAAAACCCGTTGCAACAGGTTTAAATCCTGGTGCAATAGCGACAAAGGCGGCAGTCGCACAGAAGCGGCCTTGATGCGCGCCCAAGATTTGCGTAAATAGCCAATGTCTTCCGATAGCTCCTGATCAGAGGCGTCTTCACCGTTGGTTCTCAGAATAAAGCCCCCGCCTTGCGGGCCAGCAAGCGCTTGCAACCGGGCACGAAGTTCGTCACGCTGCAGTTGTGGAATTTTTTGGGACACACCCACATGGTCATCCTGCGGCAAAAATACCAATAGACGACCGGCAATGCTGATTTGTGTGGATAGACGCGCCCCTTTCGTGCCGATGGGGTCTTTGATCACCTGCACCAGCAGCGTCTGGCCTTCAAACACCTGTTTTTCAATCGGAATCTGGGGTTGCGTGTTGCGCGCCGTGCCAAGCGACTCACCTTCAGGCGGACGGTGCCAAACATCGGCGACATGCAAAAAAGCGGCGCGTTCAAGGCCCAAATCAAGAAATGCGGATTGCATTCCCGGCAGCACGCGAACCACTTTGCCTAAATAAACATTACCCACCAAACCACGCTCCAGCGTGCGCTCGACGTGCAATTCTTGCAGCACACCGTTTTCGACAATGGCAACACGGGTTTCCTGGGGCGACCAATTGATCAGAATGTCTTCATGCATGGGGTGTGACGGAAAAACCCCCATTAAACCTTGAAACCGTAAGACCGCAACAGTTGAGCCGTCTCAAACATAGGCAAGCCCATGATGCCCGAGTAACTGCCACTCATATGCGAAATAAATGCGGCAGCTTTGCCCTGCACGGCGTAGGCACCCGCTTTGCCCATGGGTTCCCCGGAACTCACGTAAGCCTGAATTTGGCTGGGGAGCATGGTCGCAAACGTCACCCTCGATTCACGCAAGGACTGCACACGTTGATCGACGGTTCCAACGACAACCGCCGTCAGAACCCGGTGCGTCTTGCCAGAGAGTTGCGTCAGAATGCGGGTGGCCTCTGCGGCATCGGCAGGTTTGCCATAAATCGTGCGACCCATGGCCACGGTGGTGTCCGAGCAAAGCACGGGCGCGGGGGGCAAGCCCCGTTTTGCAAGCCGCTGCAAGGCGGCATCGAGCTTGCGTTGCGTGACCCGTTTCACGTAGGCTGCAGGCGCCTCGTTGGGTAACGCGACTTCCAAAGCCTCGGCGTCTTCATCCGCAGCAGGCAGCAGCAGTTCGTGGTGCACGCCAAGTTGTTCCAGCAACTGACGCCGACGCGGACTTTGCGAGGCGAGATAAATAAACTTACTCACGGTGATAGGGATGGTTGGCATTGATGGACCAGGCACGGTAAAGCTGCTCAATCAGTACCACCCGAACCATAGCGTGCGGCAAGGTTAAATCGGACAAACGGATGCGTTCATGTGCGGCTTGTTTGAAAGCCGGATCGAGTCCATCCGGCCCGCCAATGACCAGCGCCACATCGTCACTCTCCAACTGCCAGTGCTGCAGCTTGGCCGCCAGTGCGACGGTGGTGAGCGTGGTGCCGCGCTCGTCCAGCGCCACAATGCGGCAGCCTTTGGGGATGACGGCTTCAATGCGGGCACGCTCGGCAGCAAATAAAGTTTCCACCGTTTTGGAGCCGCGCGGCTCTGTTTTGACGGCTTTAAGTTCGACTTTAAGTTCAAACGGAAACCGCTTGGCGTAGTCGTCCCAAGCGGTTTGTGCCCAATCCGGTATTCGCTGACCGACCGCAACAATGACCAGTCTCACGCAACGCCTGCGTTAGGCTTTGCGAACAGCGGTCTTTTTAGCCGGCACTTTCTTGGCAGCTACCTTTTTGACGGCTACTTTTTTGGCTGGTGTTTTAGCTGATTCTTGAATAATGACTTTCTTCAAAGCCACTTTGGGCGCAGCTTTGGCCTTAGGCGCAGCTTTCTTTTCTGTCACTGCGGCGTCGGCAGCCTTGGCTGGCACCTTCTTCGCTGGCGCTCTTTTAGCCGGTGTTTTAGTGGACGCTGACTTGCTCGCCAGCGTCTTCTTGATTTGTGCTTTAGAGGGAAAGGCTTCAGCAACACCCTTTTTAGCCGCATTGGAGCGCTTGAGATTGCCTTCGAGTTCGACGACTTTTTTAGTCGTTTTGGCTGGTTCAGCCGCTTCTTTGGTGACAGGCTTGTCCGCGCCAAATTTGAGACGAACCGGCTTTTCGCCCCAAAGCTCTTCTAGGTTGTAGTACTGACGGAAACTGGGTTGCATCACATGCACCACGGCAGCGCCGCAGTCCACAATAATCCATTCGCCATTGGTCTCGCCTTCCATGCGTGGCTTGTCAAAACCCGCATCCCGCACGGCGTCGCGCACGCTGGAAGCCAGTGCTTTGGTTTGGCGATTGGAGGTGCCGGACGCGATAATCACGCGTTCAAACAGGGCGGAAAGGTGCTCGGTATCGAACACTTGGATGTCTTGGGCTTTGACATCTTCGAGACCATCGACGATGGCTCTCTGAAGTTTTTGAATGTCTTTTTTTGCAACGGTGGAGGTAGTCATCAAATTGTCTGATAAAGGTTGTGGTCGTCAATATAACGCGCAACTGGCTCAAAAACCAGCGGAACAACGCGTTGGTGCGCTGCAATTCGGGCTCGAATATCGGTTGCGCTGACAGGCATGGCTGGCATTTGCAGCCGCTTGAAACGTGATTTATGCAATTTAGGTGCAATAAACCGGGGTGACTCCCCGGTTGTAATTTCACGTTCAGCTACGCAAATTATAGCTAGTCGCAAAATCTCGGGCCAGTCATGCCAAGTTGTCAATGCCCGGGCCTGATCTTCGCCCATGATGAGAAAAAACTCAGCCTCGGGCCACCGGATTTTCATCTCGTGCAAGGTATCAAGGGTGTAGCTTGGACCGGCGCGGTTGATCTCAATGGGATCAATCACGACGCGAGGCACCTCTGCAAAGGCCAATTGCGCCATCGCCAAACGGTCAGGCGCAGGACTCAGTGACCAGGCTTTATGCCAAGCCTGCCCGGTCGGCACCACGCGTAGCTCATCCAGCTGTAAGTTGTCAAGGGCCGCTTGCACCAGCGCCACATGCGCGGCGTGCGGTGGGTCAAAGGCACCCCCAAACACGCCAATACGTCGTGTCGTGGTCCGGGCAGGCGTCACACCCAATCCTTGCGAACCAAAAATCGGGTGTACAAATCAGCCTCTGGCGATCCAATCTCAGGCACTTTTTGATAAGACCAACTGGCCAATGGTGGCATGGATAACAGAATAGATTCCGTGCGTCCGCCTGACTGAAGACCAAAGTGCGTGCCACGATCCCAGACCAAGTTGAACTCCACGTAACGGCCTCGCCGATAAAGCTGAAATTCACGTTCGCGCTCGCCGTAGGCCATCGTTTTGCGGCGTTCGACAATTGGCAGATAAGCCGTTAAAAACGAGTCGCCCACCGCCTGCATCATCGCCAGACTTTTTTCAAAACCCGGTTCAGAAAAGTCATCAAAGAAAATGCCGCCTACGCCTCGCGATTCATCCCGGTGTTTCAGATAAAAGTAGTCATCACACCAGGTTTTAAAGCGCGGATATTTATCGTCACCATAAGGCGCCAGCGCAGCTTTGCAGGTGGCGTGAAAGTGCACGGCATCGTCCTCAAAACCATAGAAAGGTGTCAAGTCCATGCCGCCTCCAAACCAGCACACCGTTTGCCCGTCGCGACCGACAGCCGACAACATGCGCACATTCATGTGAACCGTCGGCACGTAGGGGTTGCGCGGATGGAACACCAGCGACACACCCATAGCTTCAAAGGGCGCACCGGCCAATTCAGGTCGATGCTGTGTGGCAGAGGGCGGCAACTTAGGGCCGCGCACATGCGAGAAACCGCAGCCAGCGCGCTCAAAAACAGGACCATTTTCCAGAATTTGGGTGATGCCATTGCCTTGCAGCATGTCAGTTGGCGCCTTGAGCCAGGAATCTGTCAAAAATGCGCTGCCATCCAGCGTGGCAATGGCTGAGGTGATGTGTAACTGCAGGCCTTGCAAATAACTACGAACGGCCTCGGTTTGAGGTGTCATTGACGCAGTCAGGCTCATAGACTTGAGTTTTTAACGCCACGGTGACCAATATCCGTGCGGTACTGCATTCCATCAAAATGAATCCCATGCGTGACCTCGTAGGCCCGCTGTTGGGCTTGTTTCACGTTATCGGCCAATACCGTGACACACAAAACCCGGCCGCCCGTGGTGACCAGTTCGCCTTCTTTTAAAGAAGTGCCAGCGTGAAACACCATGGCGTCATCAACCTCTTTAGGCAAACCAGTGATCACGTCACCTTTGCGCGGCTGAAGGGGGTAACCATGGGCGGCCAAAACCACGCCTAAAGCGGTGTGGCGATCCCATTGCAGCACGACCTCATCAAGTCGCCCATGGGGACCCGGCTCGGTAGCGGCCATCATCACATCAACCAAATCGGTCTTGAGTCGCATCAAAATGGGTTGGGTTTCGGGGTCGCCCATGCGGCAATTGAACTCCAGCGTTTTGGGGTGGCCGTGGGCATCAATCATCAGCCCGGCGTACAAAAATCCGGTGAACGCAATACCGTCTTTTTCCATGCCTTTGATGGTGGGCAAAATAATTTCGCGCATGGCCCGGGCGTGCACATCGGGCGTCACCACTGGTGCGGGCGAATAAGCGCCCATGCCGCCAGTGTTCGGCCCCAAATCGTCATCCAACAGGCGCTTATGGTCTTGACTGGTGGCCAGCGGCAAGACGTTTTTGCCATCACACATCACGATGAAGCTGGCTTCTTCACCGATCAGAAATTCTTCAATCACGACGCGGGCACCGCCTTCGTTATGAACGACGCCCAGCGTGTTGTCCAGCAACATGAAGTCAACCGCTTCGTGCGCCTCGGCCAACGTCATGGCAACCACCACGCCCTTGCCAGCGGCCAGTCCGTCGGCCTTGACCACAATGGGCGCCCCCTTTTGATCGATATATGTATGCGCGGCCACGGGGTCGGTGAAAGTCTCATATTCAGCGGTGGGGATGCCGTGACGTTTCATGAACGCCTTGGAAAACGCCTTGGAACTCTCCAACTGGGCGGCCGCCTGCGTGGGACCAAACACGCGCAGCCCGTGTTTGCGAAATTCGTCCACCACACCTGCCGCCAAAGGCCCTTCCGGACCTACCACGGTGAGGGCAATCTTGTTGGCAATCGCCCACACACGCAGCTCATGAATGTCTGTGAGGTTGACGTTTTCAAGACGTCCATCCAGCGCCGTGCCGCCATTGCCCGGCGCGACATAAATGGTTTGCACCTTGGATGACTGCGCTAGTTTCCAAGCCAAAGCATGTTCACGGCCACCGCCGCCAATCACGAGAATGTTCATAAAACCTCGCTATCAAATTCTGCGTTGTGGTAAATCTCTTGCGTGTCATCGAGGTCTTCCAGCACGTCGAGCAGTTTTTGCATTCGCACCGCGTCCTCACCGGTCAGTTCAATCAAATTTTCGGCCCGCATTGTCACACCTGCGACTTCAGGAATCAACTGCGCGGCTTCCAGCGCGTTTTTGACCGTCTCAAAATCGACGTAAGGCGTCAACACCTCAATGGCGCCGTCATCGTCGGTGATCACGTCCTCGGCGCCAGCCTCCAAAGCGATTTCCATCACCTTGTCTTCGTCTGTGCCAGGGGCAAAAATCAGCTGGCCGCAATGCTTGAACTGGAACGCCACCGAGCCTTCCGTGCCCATGTTGCCGCCATATTTCAAGAAGGCGTGACGCACTTCGGCCACAGTACGTACCCGGTTGTCGGTCATCGTATCAACGATGATGGCGGCACCACCAATGCCATAGCCTTCATAACGAATTTCTTCGTAAGTGACGCCTTCTTGGTTGCCGGTGGCTTTGTCGATGTTGTATTTGATGCGGTCTGCTGGCATGTTGGCGGCCTTGGCGCGATCCACGGCCAGACGCAGGCGCGGATTGGTCGCTAAATCAGCGCCGCCAGCACGCGCTGCCACCGTGATTTCACGGATGATGCGAGTCCAAATCTTGCCCCGCTTTTCGTCTTGGCGACCTTTACGGTGTTGAATATTGGCCCATTTACTATGTCCTGCCACGGGGAATCCTTCAAAAGTTCGTTACGCTACGGGTTCAATTGTACTTTTTGAGAGTCTCATGTCTGAACCCATCCTGATTGCACAACATGGTGCCTCCCAGTGCTTCCTGCGACCTGACAAAGCCAACCGCCACGGGCTTATTACCGGCGCCACCGGCACAGGCAAAACCATCACCTTGCAAACCATGGCAGAGGGATTTTCCCGCATCGGCGTGCCCGTGTTCATGGCTGACATCAAAGGTGACCTTACGGGCATTTCACAGACCGGGCATTTAAACACCAAACTGACGAAAGTTCTCGCCGAAAGAGGTTTGACCACGCCTGACTTTGCCGCTTTTCCCACGACTTTATGGGACGTTTTCGGTGAACAAGGCCATCCGGTGCGCGCCACCATCAGCGATTTGGGGCCGCTCCTGTTGGCCCGAATGCTCAACCTGAACGACACCCAGGCCGGTGTTTTACAACTGGTTTTCAAAATTGCCGACGATGACGGCTTGCTGCTGCTGGACATGAAGGACCTGCGCGCCATGTGCCAATTAGTCGGTGACAACGCCTCCGACTTCACCACCGAATATGGCAACATCAGCGCCGCCAGCATCGGCGCCATACAGCGCGGGTTGATGCAGATTGAAACGCAGGGCGGCCAGCAGTTCTTTGGCGAGCCTATGCTCAACATTGAAGACTTCATGCAAACTGACGCCAACGGACAGGGCATCGTTAACGTGCTGGCCGCTGATCGGTTGATGAACGCGCCCCGGCTGTACGCCACGTTTTTGCTTTGGCTTTTGAGCGAGTTGTTTGAAACCCTGCCCGAAGTGGGCGACGTGGACAAACCCAAAATCGTGTTCTTCTTTGACGAAGCACACCTGCTGTTCAACGACGCGCCCAAAGTGCTGATCGAGCGCATCGAACTGGTGGTGCGCTTGGTGCGATCCAAAGGCGTGGGCGTCTTTTTTGTGACGCAAAACCCGCTCGATATTCCCGATGCCGTGCTGGCTCAACTGGGCAACCGCGTGCAACATGCCTTGCGCGCCTTCACGCCGCGTGATCAAAAAGCCGTCAAATCCGCCGCAGACACCATGCGCCCCAACCCCGATTTGGACATTGGCGCCGCCATCACGGAACTCGCAGTAGGCGAGGCGCTGGTGAGTTTTCTGGATGAAAAAGGCCGCCCCGGCGTGACCAAGCGCGTGTACGTGGTGCCGCCCGCCAGCCAAATTGGCCCGATTACGCCCGAACAGCGCCAAGCCCTCATGGCTAACTCTATCGTGACCGGTGTTTATGAAACAACACTGGATCGGGAATCAGCCTATGAAAAGATCAAGGGCCATGCCGCATCACGACTCACGCCAGAACCTAACGCATCGACCTCGGAGGCGACCCACACCAGCACCACCAGCCGACAAAACAACCGTCAACAAGACAACACCGGGCAAGCGGCCCAAGAAACGCCTGCTGGCGAGGGTTTTCTTGGCAGTCTGGGCGCTATTTTTGGCGGTGGCGCCCGCGGAACTCGCAGCTCCGCTGGTGAGCAAATGATCCGCAGCGCCGCCAGCGCCGTTGGCCGCGAACTAGGTCGCCAGATCATGCGCGGCGTGCTGGGCGGCATCTTTGGTGGCAAAAAGCGTTAAGCGTTAGTGGCATCACCCTTGCTTCATCCCCTGACTTATTTTCAAAAGAAATTTTTATGAACACTCCCGCTACCGTTGACCCCCAAGTCCATCTGATCAATCACCCGCTGGTGCAGCACAAACTGTCGCTGATGCGCAAAAAAGACGCCAGCACCAACAGTTTTCGTACCCTGCTCAACGAAATCAGCATGTTGATGGCCTACGAAGTTACCCGCGATATGCCGATGCAAGACGTGGCAATCGAAACGCCGCTGGAAACCATGACCGCCAAAATGATTGACGGCAAAAAGTTGGTTTTTGTGTCCATTTTGCGAGCAGGCACTGGCATTCTGGACGGCATGTTGACCGTGGTGCCGGGCGCCCGCGTGGGCCATATCGGCCTGTACCGTGACCCCAAAACCCTGCAAGCTGTGGAGTATTATTTCAAGATGCCCAAAGAAATGCAAGAGCGTGACGTGGTGGTGGTTGACCCGATGCTCGCCACCGGCAATTCAGCCGTCGCCGCCGTGACCCGGCTCAAACAACTGCAACCCAAATCAATCAAGTTTGTCTGCCTGCTGACCTGCCCTGAAGGCATCGCCACCCTGCGTAAAGCGCACCCGGATGTGCCGATCTACGCCGCCGCGATTGACCGCCAGCTCAACGAACACGGCTACATCTTGCCGGGCTTAGGCGATGCGGGTGACCGGATTTTCGGAACGCTGTGAAACCCGGCTGACCACGCCTCTCAGCGCCGCCGCGCGGCCCGTACACCACTCAACTCCGCCACAATCCCCAGCACTTTAGCCAGCCGCCCGGCATCCGACACTTCAACGGTGAAGGTCATCCAGGCGGTGTTTTTCAGTGACTGGGTTTGCACGCCAATCACATTCATTTTTTCTTTGGCAAAAACCTCTGAAATATCACGCAACAGACCTTGTCGATCAGCGGCTTCAATGGCCACATCCACCGGATAAACGGCGCTGGTCGCAGCCGGGCGCTGGCCCCATTCCACTTCAATCACACGTTCGCCATTTTTAGCCACCATCTCACGCAAATTAGAGCAATCCGTGCGGTGTACGCTCACGCCTTTGCCGCGTGTCACAAAACCGCAAATCGTGTCCGGCGGCGCGGGACGGCAGCACTTGGCTAACTGCGTCATGAGCGAATCTACGCCCACGACCAAGACCCCCCCTTGGGCCGGGTTAGCCGGGCTACGCGGTTTTTTGAGCGGCAGGTAGTCGTCGTGAGAAGGAGGTGGTTCGGGGGGACGCAGCAATATTTCGATATTTCGCAGCGAAAACTCGTCTTTGCCCACCACTTCAAACAGGGCATCCGCTGAATTGAAGCCGAGTTGCGACGCAAGATCAACGAGTTTGATGGCGGTTTTGCCTTCACGCTGCATCAGTTTTTCAACGATTTCACGGCCTTTGGCGACGGTTTCACCCATCGCCAGGGCGTTGAACCAAGCGCGCACTTTGGAACGCGCCCGATGGCTGACCAGATAACCCAGATCAGCGTTGAGCCAATCGCGCGAAGGGCCGCCTTCTTTGGCTACGGTGACCTCGACGGTTTGACCGTTTTTAAGTGGTGTGTTGAGCGGCACCATCGCGCCATCGAGCCGTGCGCCCCGGCAACGATGACCTAAATTGGTGTGTACGCTGTAGGCAAAATCAACCGCTGTGGCGCCTTGCGGCAACTCAACGATGGCGGCCTCCGGGGTCAGCACATAAATGCGGTCGTCAAAGACGTCGGCCTCTTGTTGGCCTGAGAGATCACGTTGCCAGGCCAGCAACTGACGCAGCACCGCAATTTTGGCGTCATAGGTGCTGCTGGCCGACACGCCCGCATACCCTTTGGTGCCCGCTTCTTTGTAAGCCCAATGCGCCGCCACGCCGTGTTCCGCGTGATCATGCATCGCCTGGGTCCGAATCTGAATCTCGATGGGTTGCCCGGTTTTGTCGCGCACCACGGTGTGCAAAGACTGGTAACCGTTGGATTTGGGCTTGGCAATGTAGTCGTCAAACTCATTGGCAATGGGCGTGAACTGGTCATGCACCCAACTTAAAGCGGCGTAGCAGTCAGGCACGGTCGCCACCACAATGCGCAGCGCCCGAATGTCATACACCTGATCAAAGTTCAGCGATTTACCGCGCATTTTTTTAACAATGCTGAAGATGTGTTTGGGGCGGCCCTGCACCGTGGCGACAAGGCCTTGGGCATTGAGTTCAGCCTCCAAACGGGTCCGGATGTATTGCACATGCGCTTCACGCTCGGAGCGTTTTTCGTCGAGCAAGCGGGCCACCTGGCGGTAGGTTTCAGGCTCCTGGAACCGAAAGGCGAGGTCTTCCATTTCCCACTTGATCTCCCAAATGCCCAAGCGGTTGGCCAGTGGCGCAAACACTTGTTGCGACTCACGCGCCAAACCCGCCAGCATGGGCAAGTGTTTGTTGGCGGCAAAGTAGCGCAAGGTTTGCAGGCGCGAGGCCAGTCGCAACATCACCACCCTCAAATCGCGTGAGAACGCCAGCAGCATCTTGCGCACATTTTCGGTTTGTGCCGCTGCCGTTTGCGCCATGGGAATCGCTGTCGAGGCCCGTGCGTTGGCAACCTGCGCCTGGCGTGCCTGATGTTGCACCCGCACCAGCTTGGTGGTCTCCACGGCCAGCGCGGCAAAGTTGTCACCAAAGGCTTTGGCGATGACCTCTTGCGGCTTGTTCAGGTGGTCGCAGGCATACACCAGGTAACTAGCGGCCTGCATATCCTCAGACCCGCCAATGGACTTGAGAATGGCGGCCATGGCATCCGCGTGGGCCAGTGTGTTTTCACCCGTATCCAGCGTCACGCTGCTCAACAGAGGTTCGGCAAAAGCACGCGCGCGTGCCAGCGCATGACTGGCGGCGTCGCCCTGCGTGGTTGCGACAATCAAAAACGGGCTACTGGGGGCCGAGGAGTCTGCGTCATGCGACACATCTGCAGTTTTTTTCATCTCACAGTCAACCCGTTTACGCCAGCAAAAAGTCGGCGACGGCATCCACCTGGTGCTCGGCAATGAAGGTCGGGGCATGACCGACGCCTTCAAAGATCACCAACCGCGCCTTGGGGCCGCGCTGCATCATGGTATGCGCGGTCTCCAGCGAGAGCAGGTCAGACTGAACGCCACGAATCAACAGCGTTTCAGCGGTGATGTGGTCATAGAGTTCCCACAACTGAGCCTCACTTCGGGCCACCGATTCTTGGGTTTCTGCCCGAAACGGCACGGCTATCGCGGGGTCGTAATGCAGCGTGACCGCGTCTGTGCCGTTCGCCACCGGCTTGACCATGTGCCGCGAAAACTCAAGCCACTGCGCCGGGGTATGCGGCCCGAAGCTGCTGGAAATCGTCCACAAGACATCAGCCGCTTGCTGCACCGAAGCAAACTGCACGGTGCGCCCCAAGTAGTCGCCAATACGCTGCAAAGCCTGCCACTGAAGGCTCGGCCCCACGTCGTTGAGCACCAAACGGCGCACAGGCGCGGGCAACGCGAGATCAGCTTGCCCGCTCACCACCATACCAATCAGGCCACCCATGCTGGTGCCGATCCAATCCAGCGTGGTAGGTTTGAGTTGCGCCAGCAAAACCAGCATATCGTCGGCGTAGTTGGGGATTTGATACGCCATCGGGTCTTTTAACCAGTCGCTTTGACCGCGCCCGACCACATCCGGGCAAATCACACGAATAGCGTTGCCTGCGCGGGCGCACAAGGCACGCGCCAGCACATCAAAGTCACGCCCTTGACGCGACAAGCCATGCACGCACAGCACAACGTGCGTGCTTTGCGGATTGCCCCAAGACCAATAGGCCATACGGTGCCCGCCCATGGCGTCAGGACAATCTACAAAATTCAAGGAGGGTTCAGACATGGTGGAATCTATGGTTTGATAGCGAGGGTGTAAAAACGGGTGGCGGTTGTCACCCTGATGATCGTCACATCCTAAATCAATCGCAGTACGCACTGCCCCTTTACGGAGAAAACCCATGTTAAAAGGCAAAACAGCTCTCGTTACCGGTTCCACCAGCGGCATTGGCCTTGGTATCGCCAAAGCACTGGCCCAACAAGGCGCCAACATTGTGCTCAACGGTTTTGGTGACAGCGAAGGCCCGAAAGCCGAAATCGCCGCCCTCGGTGTCAAAGTGGCCTATCACGGCGCCGACATGAGCCAACCCACCGACATTGAAGCCATGATGCGCTACGCCGCTGACCAGTTTGGCCGCGTCGATATTTTGGTTAATAACGCAGGCATTCAGCATGTAGCGCGTATTGAGAATTTTCCTGTTGAACGCTGGGATGCCATCATTGCCATCAACATGAGCAGCGCCTTTCACGCCACCCGCCTCGCGCTACCGGCCATGCAAACCGCTAACTGGGGACGCATCATCAATCTGGCCTCGGTGCACGGACTGGTCGGGTCGGCTGAAAAATCGGCTTATGTCACGGCCAAGCATGGCGTGATTGGTTTGACCAAAGTCACCGCCCTGGAAAATGCCACCAGCGGCGTCACCTGCAATGCAATTTGTCCCGGCTGGGTGCTGACGCCCCTGGTGCAAAAACAGGTCGATGCCAAAGCCGCAGCCGGCAACATTTCCATTGAAGAGGCGACCAAACAGTTGCTGATCGAGAAAGAGCCATCTGTGCAATTCACCACCCCGGAAGAACTGGGTGCGCTGGCGGTTTTCTTTTGTTCACCGGCGGCCAATAATGTGCGCGGCGTCGCCTGGAACATGGATGGCGGCTGGACCGCGCAGTAATGCCACCTGGCATGAGGACTTGAGATAACACCCTCAGTTTTTGGACTTGTTTGTCAAATTTGACAGGCAAGTCGCTGCCCTTGTTAAAACCCGCATGGCGCTGGCATACTCAAGCCGTGAAAAATGCAACTGACACCTTTATTGCCCCCCATCCCCTTGGGCAAACGCTTGTACAAGCCGTTGCCCAGGTTGGTGCGGTGGCCCCTGGCCATTTCGACGAGTTACGCGCTGGCGCGTTGCCGGTTAGCGGTTCTATGCGCAAAAACGCGCCCGACTTGCCGACTGACAACCCGCCATTCACGCAGGCGTGGGGCCATTTTTTCGAGCATCTCGCAGAAAATGGACACCCGGGCCTGAATCAGCGGGCGGCCAGCCTGGAGCGTCAAATTCGCGACAACGGCGTCACCTACAACGTGTATGCCGACGAAGGTGGGCCTCAACGCCCGTGGTCCTTAGACCTTTTTCCGCTGATTATTGAACCCGACAGTTGGCGGCAAATTGAGCAAGGCATCACGCAACGGATGCGCCTGCTGGCGCAAGTCATGGCCGATGTGTACGGGCCTCAGCAGTTGCTTGAAAAAAACCTCTTACCGCCTGCTTTGGTGTATGGGCACCCGGGCTATATGCGAGCCATGCATGGTGTCACGCCTGTGGGGGGCACCCATTTGCACATTGCCGCCTTTGATCTGGCGCACGGCCCGGATGGCAACTGGTGGGTGATTAGCCAGCGTTGTCAGGCGCCGTCCGGACTGGGTTATTTGCTGGAAAACCGGCTAGCCATCTCCAATCAATTTCCAGAGGCTTTTCAAGCCATGCAGGTGCAACGTTTGGCGGGCACCTACCGCGCCTTGATGGAGAGTCTCAAACAGATGAGTCCGGCGGGGGCCGATGCACACCTCGCTTTGCTAACGCCTGGCCCCTACAACGAAACTTATTTTGAACACGCCTACCTGGCCCGCTATCTGGGCTTAACGCTGGTTGAAGGCAGCGATTTGATCGTGCGCGACGAGCACCTCTACCTCAAAACGCTCAAAGGTTTGGTGCCAATTCACGGGCTGCTCAAACGCGTCGATGATGAATATCTGGACCCGTTAGAACTGCGCTCTGACTCCAGTTTGGGCGTGCCGGGCCTGTTACAGGCTATCCGCGCGGGTCATGTGCTGGTTGCCAACGCGCCGGGGTCGGCCTTTTTGGAGTCACCGGCCTTGTTGGGATTTTTACCGGCCTTGTCGCGCCATTTGTTAGGCGAAGAACTCCAACTCCCGTCTTTGCCAACTTGGTGGTGTGGCGAACAATCGGCCATGAAAGAAGTCTTGCCCCAACTGCGTGACTGCGTCATCAAGCCCACCTATCCCGGCTCGCCTATGCAAGGTAGTTTTGAATCGGTGCTGGGCCACAGCTTGTCCCCATCCGAACGGGACGACTGGGCCGCACGCATTGCCCAACAAAGCGAAGACTACACCGTTCAGGCTTACCTGCCCTTGTCACAAATGCCCACTTGGCAGGCCTCGACACCTGCCGGTCAGACAGGCACAACGCCTGACGGAAAGATCGTTCCCTGCTCCGTCGTGCTGCGTGTTTTTGCCGTATCAGATGGCCCGCAGTCATGGCGCGTCTTGCCCGGTGGACTGGCGCGCGTCGCCGGCGCCGGTGCCGAGATTGCCTCCATGCAACGCGGTGGCAGCAGCGCTGATGTGTGGGCGCTGACCCGAGGCGAGGTGGACCGCACCACGCTGTTACAGCCGCACCTGACCCCCGCCTCCCTGGCCCAACGCAAGCGACTGGTCACCAGCCGTGCCGCAGAAAATCTTTTCTGGCTGGGCCGCTATACCGAGCGCGCCGAAAACGCCATCCGCCTGGCTCGTTTAACGCTTGAGTGTCTGAACGGCGAAGATCAATCGTCACGCCCTTTATTGGACTGGTTGAGCAAAATGGCCATCACCAACACCCTGGTTTTGCCGGATGTGCCCTCTGCCGCCAAAGCGCGCCGTGTCTTTGAACGCTCGCTGATTGCCAATCTGGGCAGCACCGATGGCGCCACCAGCGTTGGTTTTTATCTACGCGCCCTCAAAATGGCGGGTTCCACCGTGCGCGAGCGCTTGTCTCAAGAACATTGGCGCGTCATTGTTCGCGCCGAAGAAGATTTGTTTGCCAGTTGTGCCGAACATACGCGCAGCGGCGACTATTCCTCGACAGAGGCCTTGCAAGTGCTCAAAAACAGCAGCGACCACATGGCCGCCATCACCGGCGCCCAAACCGACCGCATGACGCGCGACGACGGCTGGCGTTTACTCAGCATTGGTCGCCACATTGAGCGCCTGAGTTTTATGGCGTCCTCCCTGTCTCGCGGTTTTGAAACCGGTTCGGTGCACACCGACGGCGGCTTTGAAGCCATGATTTCGCTGTTTGACAGCACCATCACCTTTCATGCGCAATACCAGCAAAGCCGTGATTTAGCCGCTTTGCTCGACTTGCTGGTGCTTGACCGCGATAACCCGCGTTCACTGGCTTGGGTGGCACACACCATGCGCGGACGACTGGCCAAACTGGCGGGCAGTGAGTCCAACGAACTCAGCGTTTTGTCCCTGCAAGTGCCCGATCCCAGCGCTTGGAGTTTGACGCAATTATGCGAATCCATCCCGAATTACACCGTTCCAGAGGCCAGTTCGGAGATATTCACAGGGGTTGACACCGAGACGGGCTATTTCCTGACTCTCAACGACTTGTTGCTGCAATGCACCACCGCCGCCGCACAGGTGTCGGACGCAATCAGCACCACTTACTTCACGCACGCCATGGCGTCCAAGCAAAGTTTGGGAACACGATGAAGCTGCAAATCACGCACGAAACCCGCTATGACTATGTGCCCGCCGTGGAAACAGCGCAGCACATGGTTTACCTGCAGCCATTGAACACCCGCTATCAGCAACTGCTCAGCCATGCCCTGCAGATCAGCCCGACTCCGGTGCAACTCAGGCAAGTGCAGGATGTTTTTGGCAACACGCGCAGTTTTTTCTCACTCCAGTGTCCTCACACGGTGTTGACCGTTGTCGCCCACAGCGTGGTGATCACAACACCCAGTTCAGTGCCTTTAAGCCGGATCAGTTGGGAACAAACCCGCGAACTCTTTCGTTACCAGTCGGGCAGACGTTTTGAGGCGGCGACCGAATTTGTGTTTGTCTCGCCCTTTTGTCCACATCACCCGGAATTCACGGCTTATGCCAAGCCCAGTTTTGCCCCGGGCATGAGCGTTTTGGCCGCCGCCCGCGACCTGATGCAGCGTATCTACACTGACTTCACCTACGAGAGTCAAAGCACGCAAATCAACACCCCGGCGCTGGAGGCGCTGGCGCAGCGCAAAGGCGTATGTCAGGATTTTGCCCATATCATGATTGCGTGCTTGCGTGCCATGGGGGTTGCGGCGCGCTATGTCAGCGGTTATTTGCTGACGCAACCGGCGCCCGGCACCGTCAAACTCAGAGGCAGCGATGCCTCGCACGCCTGGGTTTCTGTTTATGTGCCTGATCTGCCGTTGCAGGCGCGCTGGTGTGACCTGGACCCGACCAACAACAAGGCCGGTTGGCATTCGCCAGGCGAAGACTACGTGACGCTGGCGACTGGGCGGGACTTTGCCGATGTGTCGCCGATTCGCGGCGTCATCCACGGCGGCGCCAACCACACGCTCTCGGTCGGCGTAACAGTCGAGCCGATGCTTGACGTCAATCCATCCAGTCTGACCAGTGGACGCCCCAAAATACAGGAGCAGTCGCAGAGCCAAAATACGTCACAAAATCAAAGCGCGGGCAATTAACCCGCATAACCCGCGCCCGTTTCAAAACCACCTCTTTAAGGAATTTCAATGAGCATTTACGCCAAACTGACCGAACTCAACATCACCTTGCCCCCTGTGGCCATTCCAGCAGCGGCTTACCTGCCTTTTGTTCAGACCGGTCAGCTGATCTTTTTGAGCGGTCATATCGCCAAAAAAGACGGGAAACCTTGGGTTGGGCAATTCGGTAAAAACATCACCACCGAAGAAGGTCAGGCTGCCGCTCGGGCCATTGCCATTGACCTGATCGGTACCTTGCACGCGGCGGTGGGCGACCTCAACCGCGTCAAGCGCATTGTCAAGCTCATGTCGCTGGTGAACTCCACCGGAGACTTTACGGAACAACACCTCGTCACCAATGGTGCCAGTGAACTTTTCGGTCAAGTGTTTGGCACACAGGGCGCGCACGCCCGCAGTGCTTTTGGCGTAGCCCAAATCCCCATGGGCGCCTGCGTTGAAATTGAACTGATTGCTGAACTGGCTTAAAAAGTTTCCTAATCTGCATCGAACTCATTCAGTCAGTGTTGAGTCGCGTGATGCGTTGGTCTGAAACCGCCTGTAAATCATTGATACTGACTTTGGCTGGCGCGATCTCGGCCAGGGGCAACAGCACAAAAGCACGCGTTCTCATTCGGGGATGCGGAATCACGAGAGTGGTGCTCTGCAAGCAAGCATCGCCATACAGCAAAATATCTAAATCCAGCGTGCGTGGCGCATTGCGGTAGGGCCGCTGGCGTCCGGCGGTCTGCTCCAACTGCTGCAGTTCAAACAGCAGGTCTTGCGGATTCAAGCCAGTGATCACCTCAACCACAGCATTGATGTAATCCGGCCCGGTGGCGTCAATGGGCGCGGTGCTGTACAGCGAGGAGCAATGAACGCAGTATGTGGCGCGTAGCGTCGCGATACTTTGCATGGCCTGCAGCACGGTCACGCGGGCGTTTCCCAGATTAGCCCCTAGTGCAATATAGGCCGTGACCGCAAGAGGCGACAAGTTCACTCAAACGCCCGTATCCGGCGTTGACTCGCCTTCGGTCTTGGAGGCTGCCGTGCGACGCCGCCGCCGGGGTTTTTTAGGTGTCTCGGTTGAACCGGCTGCGCCCGGGCCTGTCGCCAATTCCGGCCCGCCCTCCAAACGTGGACGTGGTGCATCAGTTGACGTGATGGCCTCATGTGTCACCGGCGCAGCCTCGCGAGGGGGCGCTTTATGAACGCGCGGCGCTTTTTGTCGCTGTTGCTGCTGTTCGCTGCGCACTTGATCCACCATGTCCTGACGCAAATCGTCATCCGCTGTGCTGAACTCTTGCCACCAATCAGACAACACTTCGTCGATCTCACCGGCGTCTGCGCGCAAGCGCATAAAGTCAAATGCGGCCCGAAAGCGCGCCTGCTCGGCCAGTCCAAAAGGCGCACTGCCAACACGCTTTTCAAAACGCGGTTGCAGCATCCAGATTTCACGCATGTCGCTGGCGAGTTTGCCGCGACCTGAGACGTCTCCAATGCGGGCATTAAACACGTCATCAATCGCGTCTTGCAGCGCGGGATGCGAGTGCTGACGCTCTTTGATACGCTGTGCCCAGCCATCACGGACATCCGCCCACAAAACGCAGGCCAGCAAGAAACTGGGCGCCACCGGCTTGCCCTCGCCCACACGGCGATCTGTATCCGCCAACGCGGCTTTGACAAAGGTCTGATCAGAACGCTCCACCACTACATCAAGCAACGGATAAATGCCGCGTGCCATGCCCAACGCTTTGAGTTGAACAATGGAGGCCAGCGCATGACCGGTTTGCACCAATTTGAGCATTTCATCAAACAAACGGCTTTGTGGCACGTCAGCCAACAACTGTTGTGACTTCACCAAAGGCGCCACCGTTTTAGCCTCTAACTTAAAGCCCAACGCATTGAGTTTGGCCGAAAAACGCACCGCACGAATAATACGCACCGGGTCTTCACGGTAACGCGCAGCGGGGTCGCCAATCATGCGAATAATGCGATCTTTGGAATCTTTAATGCCTTTGTGGTAGTCCACCACAATCTGCGTTTCAGGGTCGTAGTACATGGCGTTAATCGTGAAGTCACGACGCACGGCGTCTTCTTCCTGCGGCCCCCAGACGTTGTCGCGCAACACCCGACCCGACGCGTCCACGGCGTGCTTCATGCCCGCCAACTCGTTTTTGCTAGTGCGCTCGTTGCCTGACACGGCCTCTGCGGCGGCATTGTCCATGTAAGCGCGGAAAGTGGAGACTTCAATCACCTCGTTTTCACGACCGCGCCCGTACACCACATGAACAATGCGAAATCGCCTGCCAATGATGAAGGCACGCCGAAACAGGCCTTTTACCTGTTCAGGCGTGGCGTCGGTGGCCACATCAAAGTCTTTAGGGCGCAGGCCGACCATTAAATCGCGCACCGCACCACCCACAATGTAGGCTTCATAACCCGCATTTTTAAGCGTCCGAATTACATTGAGCGCCCGCTCATCGACCAGCGCCGGGTCAATGCCGTGTGAGGCAACACCGACTTCTTCGCGTTTGCCAAATTGATTTTTTTTGCCTTTGGCAGTCGAAGAAGACTTGCCTAGCAACTTATCTATAAAATTTTTAATCATATTTTCTTTTGGAATGAAGCGCCGGTTTTAAATAGGCGCTCACTATCCCCAATCTACTTAAAACAGGTCGAGTATGCGCCATGCACGTTGGCTGGCAATGGCCCGCAAGGCCGCATCCGGGTTGGTCGCAACTGGGTGTGTCACACGCTCCATCAGACTTAAATCGTTGATGGAATCGGTGTAAAAAGTGGTCTCTACATCTGCCCATCGCAGCTGACGCTGGGCCAGCCAGGCCTCAACGCGCGTCACCTTGCCTTCGCGGGCGGAGGGCACGCCTTTGATTTCACCGGTAATCCAACCGGTGCCGCCTGACGTGGTGTCACGCGCAAGCTCAACCGCAATCAATTCGGCAACGCCAAAGGCCTGCGCAATCGGGCGAGTCACAAATTCGTTGGTCGCAGTGACGATGACGACCTCGTCGCCAGCCAGTTGATGTTGGCGTACCAGCGCCACGGCCTGCGGCTTGATGGCGGGACGAACCACAGACCGCATGAAATCGGCGTGCGCCGCCTCTGACTGGCGTGCGCCTTGGTGGCGCACCGCCTCGGTGGCAAAACGCACGTAATCGTGAATATCGAGGGTTCCCGCTTTGTAATGGGCAAAAAATTCGTCATTGCGTCGTAAAAAATCGACCGGATCGGTCCAGCCAATAGTCGTGGTGAAAACACCCCAAGCGTAGTCCGAATCAATCGGTAACAGGGTGTGGTCAAGGTCAAAAAGAGCGAGTTTCATTCGTTTAAGTTATTACGTGTTGTCCATCATGGATTTAATCAGGGGAATGGTGATGCCCCGCTTGGTTTGCATGGCGTAGTGGTCGATCAGGTCCAGCAACGCCATCAGGCTGCCCAAGTCACGGCTGAAACGGGTCAGCATGAAATCCATCACATCATCATTCAGTAAAACCCCTCGGGCCTCCGCAGCTTGACGCAACACGGCCCGCAGTTCACGTTCGCCAAGGGCGTGCAGTTGAAAAATATGCCCCCAACCCAAACGGGTTCGCAGGTCGTCGCGCAACTTTAAATCGGCAGGCGGTAACGCGCCAGCGCCCAAAACCCAGCGTGGGTAGGTTTGAGCGTTGACAAACCAATTAAACGCCACATATTGCTGTGCGGGCGTGTAAAGGTGCACCTCGTCCATCAGCACGGCAGCCCAGTGTTCATTGAATTCGGGCGGATCCTGAATACTGGCGTCCAGCCAGCCAACCGTGGCGCCCTGCTCTCGCAAATCGGCTTGAACCGCCCTGAGTAAATGCGTTTTGCCACTGCCTTCACTGCCCCATAAATAGGTCGGGACGCAGGCGTTCAGCACAGCGTTTGGCTCTTTGTCAAGGCAGAGCACCAAATGATCCAGCACGGCTTCATTGGGACCAGGCAGAAAATTTTTTAGCGTCGGCCCGGTTGCCAGGCCAATATCAAGCGTAATTTGCTTCATTCGCCAACCTCAACGCGGGTTTTAGACTGGTGACAGGTCAAGCGCCCGTCCCCGTAGGGTGTGATCCGCCAAAGCGCGCACGCCCGACACGCAACAATCAAGCTCCATGCGGAGGCACTTTTTTGAGTAGAAGTAATTTGCATGCAAATGGGCGGGACAAACCTTTAAAATCTGGGCAAATTCTATAGTGGCTCTGCCACTCCGCCAGAGCTATCGTACTTTCAGAGGCACTTCGACGTTTTTCACATGACCACATCCACATCTAACACCCCCCTTTCCTACAAAGACGCTGGCGTCGATATTGACGCCGGAGACGCGCTGATCGAACGGATCAAACCGCTAGCCAAAAAAACCATGCGCGAGGGCGTGCTGGCAGGTATCGGTGGCTTTGGCGCTTTGTTTGAAGTGCCCAAGCGCTACCAGGAACCGGTGCTGGTCAGTGGTACGGACGGTGTGGGCACCAAGCTAAAACTAGCTTTTGAGTGGAACATGCACGACACCGTGGGCATTGATCTGGTCGCCATGAGCGTCAACGATGTACTGGTGCAAGGCGCCGAACCCTTGTTTTTTCTGGACTACTTTGCCTGCGGCAAACTCGACATCGACACCGCCGCAGCTGTGGTGGGTGGCATTGCCCGCGGTTGTGAGTTGTCCGGCTGCGCGCTGATTGGCGGCGAAACGGCTGAAATGCCCGGCATGTACCCCGCTGGCGAATACGACTTGGCCGGTTTTGCCGTCGGCGCCGTCGAAAAATCAAAAATTCTGACCGGTCAAAATGTGAAACTTGGTGATGTGGTGCTGGGTCTGGCGTCCAGCGGCGTACATTCCAACGGTTTTAGTCTGGTGCGCAAATGTATTGAACGCGCTGGCGTTCAGGCACCTGCCACGCTGGACGGTCAGCCTTTCAAACAAGCCCTGATGGCACCCACTCGCCTGTATGTGAAAAATGTGCTAGCCGCGCTGGCGCAATTTCCGATCAACCCTGAGTCAACGTCCGGTATCAAGGCGCTGGCCCACATTACCGGCGGCGGTTTGCTGGAAAACATTCCGCGTGTGTTGCCCGAAGGCACGGCAGCACATCTGAGCCAAGGCAGTTGGCCCAGAACCGAATTGTTTGCCTGGTTGCAAGCCACAGCGGGCATTGACGATACGGAAATGAACCGCACCTTTAACAACGGCATCGGCATGGTGGTGGTGATTGACGCCGCCAGTGCCGCAGCTTGTTCCGCCTTGTTACAAGCCGCAGGTGAGCAAGTCTATGAAATTGGCGTGATTGCTGAACGCGGCGATGGTGCGGCGGTCGTGATTAGCTAGAATTTTTGGCGGGCACCTGATCAATTTTCGGCGCGCCTTAATTCAGCAACACGTTGGGCGATAGCGGGCTTGTCGGTGTTACCGTCCTCGTTTGTCAGATACGTTTCCAAGTCTTGCAAGGCCCGCGCCGACTGACCCATCGCCGCCAACGCCAGGCCCCGGTCGCGGTACTCGGGCCAGGCTTGCTGCAGCAGCACAATCAGCCGGTCTTGCACGGCAATCAGACGCCCCCAGTCTTCTTGCGTGGTGTGGATTTCTTTCAGGTTGCGCAACATGCGGGCAATGATGTCGCGCGGCATGGCGGCTTGCAGATAAAGCCCTAGCGGTACATCAAAGTCATCCATGAATACAGTGTTGGGCCGAAAGGGTTCCAGTCGTTCAGCCAGTTGTTCGCGACTTAACGACTGACCATCCAGCGGATCAATCACCACCTGCCCCTCAGCCAGGTTAACTTTCAGCATGAAGTGACCCGGAAACGCAACGCCCCGTGCGGCCAGTCCCAACCCTTGAGCGACTTCCATCCATAAAACGGCCATTGAAATGGGAATGGTGCGCCGCGTTCTCAAAATGACGTTGATATAGCTGTTGTCAGGGTCGTAATAATGGTTGACGTTACCGGTAAAGTTCAAGTCACGAAAGAAAAACTGGTTCAGGACGCGTAGTTTTTGCAACGGCGTGGTGTTCGAGGCAATTCGCAGTTTCAAACGGGCCTGCAACTGATCAACCTCGCCCAGCACTTGCTGGACATCCAGATCAGGGTATTCATCTTGCGCCAGACTGATGGCGGCCTCCAGCAGTGGAAAATCAGTATCACTCTGTACCAGGGACGCAAAATACTCCAGCGGAGTGGGAACAAGCAATGACAACTTCATACCGACAACCTTCCTGAACAGGTTTGGGCAAGCGCACCCGACTTAACGCCGAATAAACTGCCGCAGTTTTAAACCAGCGGCCCACAGGGCAACAAAATAGATCACAGCGGAGACCATAAGAATCAGGGTTAAAAGCCCAATTCTCTTAAGGCTCTCACTGCGCATCTGGGTCCAGGCAAAAGCGCCGTTAGCCCACATTAAAAACACTAACAACAACGCGCAAGCCGCCACCACTTGCAGGACAAAGATACCCCATCCCGGCTCGGGTTTGTAACTGCCGCGCCGCAGCAGGCCAATCAACAGCCAAATCGCGTTGATCATGGCGCCAATACCAATTGACAAAGTGAGCGCAGCATGGGCAAACACAGGCACCAGCCCAATGTTGAGCAACTGCGTGATGATCAACACCGCAATCGCTACGCGCACGGGCGTTTTGGTGTCCAGATTGGCGTAATAACCCGGCGCCAACACCTTGATGGCAACAATGCCGACCAGCCCCACACCCCAGCCCATCAAGGCATAAGTAATTTGTTGCACATCAAAATCAGTCATGGCGCCATAGTGATACAGCACAGACACCAGCGGTTTGGCAAAGGCGATCAGTGCCACGGCACAGGGCACGGCCAACAACACCACCAGTCGCAGACCCCAGTCCAGCATGGCGGAGTATTTGGCTGTATCACCTGCCGCGCGGGCGCCGGCCAGCTGCGGCATCAAAACCACGCCCATGGCAACGCCAAGCATGGCAGTGGGAAACTCCATCAACCGGTCCGCATACGTAATCCAACTCACGCTCCCGGTGGCCAAACGCGAGGCGATTTGCGTATTAATCAGCATCGAGATGTGCGCCACACTCACACCCAACAGCGCAGGACCCATCAATTTAAGAATGCTTTTGGTGCCGGGGTCGGCCCAGGCGCTACGCACCTCGCGCCAGCGCAGGCCGATGCGTGGACTCAGACCCAGTTTTTTAAGGGCGATTAATTGCACGCCCAGTTGAAGCACACCGCCCAAGAGCACGCCGCCCGCTAGTGCATAAATTGGCTCCAGCCCCAGGTTTTTGAACCACGGCGCGCCTAACCAGGCCGCGCCAATCATGCACAAATTCAGCAATACCGGCGTAGCCGCTGGCACGGCAAAGCGTCGCCAGGTATTGAGCACGCCAGCCGCCAAAGCCACCAGCGACATAAACGCGATATACGGAAACATCCAGCGCGTCATGACCACCGCCACCTCGTAGCCATGCGGATTTTGCTGCAAGCCACTGGCCATCGCCCACACCAGCACAGGCGACCCCGCCACACCCACGATGCTGATGACCAATAACGCCCAAGCTAAAACGGTGGCCGTCTGGTCGATTAGCAATTGAGTAGCAACCTCGCCATGTTGCGCTTTGGAGGCGGCCAGCACCGGCACAAAAGCCTGACTGAAAGCGCCTTCGCCAAAAAATCGGCGAAACAAATTAGGAATGCGAAACGCCACATTGAAGGCATCAGTCAAGGCGCTGGCGCCAAAGGTCGAGGCAATCAGAAGCTCGCGTGCCAAGCCGGTGATGCGCGACAGCAGCGTGAAGAGGGAAACAACAGAGGCGGATTTGAATAAACTCACGGCGCAAAGTGTAGCCGTTCACAACTGCTAGAATCGAAGGCTTTGCTGACAACATCCACAGACTCAAGGAACTCATACCATGGCATCTACTAAACCCAAGAAAAAAAACCCACGCCTTGCGTCGGGCCTTAAACGCGTCCGTCAAGACGTCAAAATCAACGCGGCTAACACTTCGTTGCGTTCCAAGTACCGCACAGCGGTCAAGAACGTAGAAAAAGCGGTTATTGCTGGCAATAAAGTCAAAGCAACCGAATTGTTCGCCAAAATGCAAGCCGTGGTTGATACCGTGGCTGACAAAGGCATTTTCCACAAAAACAAGGCAGCTCGCGATAAGAGCCGCCTGTCAACCAAGGTGAAAGCCTTGGTCGCTGTCGCCGCCTAATTCAGGCAAATCGCACGGATTGACTTTTTAAAAGTCGATCCGCCGTTTGTAATGGGTGCGCTGTTAGCAAAGCAAAAAGCCGTCTTTCGACGGCTTTTTTGTGTTTGTTCGCTTCATAAATGAAATGATCAAGACACTTTGGATTGAGGCTCACCTTGCGATATCTGCAAGTCATTGTCTTTGGCAAAATTCATGCAAAAGTCCCACGCCATGACGTCATAGTCACGCAATTCGGGATCAACGACGACACATCGTGCACCATGGACGCTGGTTGGAATGCACCAAGGTGAATAACCTAGATGGCTGCCCGGCTGCGGACCACCGGGACGAAACTGGCTCATTACACCAGCGAGACGTTCGGCCCAGTCGCTGGGGCGAAAAGCGCGTCCGTTTTGGGTTAAACCCAGAATGAAAATTTTTTTGGCAGAGTTGGAAACCATCGGGTAGATGTTAGTCAGTTTGCACAGTCAGGGGTTAATTTGGAAATTAACTCTATCTTATCTTATGTCTTATATAAGACTTTATTCAATACAGAAAATAAGGCAACGTGCTGATTTTTACTCTCCCAAAATGACCAGGCGATAGGCCTAAAATCACATCTCAACGACCCAACCCGCGTTGGGCCGCTTCTATTTTAAAACTTTGAGAGGTAGATCGCCGTTGCGCAACGCGTGGCAGGCACTACCCTCACCTGTTTAAATTTCCCTGGAGTTGACACCATGAACGCCCTTTTGCCCACGACCCCTGCACTTGCTTCAAACTTCATTGAAGCGGCTTCGCCCCACGTGATGAACACCTACGGTCGTTTGCCGATTGCCTTGTCGCACGGTCAAGGGTGTCGTGTCTGGGATGTGAATGGAAAATCGTATCTGGATGCGCTCGGCGGCATTGCCGTCAACACGTTGGGGCACAACCACCCCAAACTGGTTCCCGCCCTGCAAGACCAGATTGCCAAGTTGATTCACAGCTCCAACTATTACCATGTGCCCAACCAGGAGGTGTTGGCCAAGAAGCTCGTTGAGTTGTCGGGCATGACCAATGTCTTTTTCTGCTCCACGGGTCTGGAGGCTAATGAAGCGGCCTTAAAGCTGGCTCGCAAGTTTGGTCATGACAAAGGCATCGAACGCCCTGAAATTGTGGTGTATGAAAAAGCTTTTCATGGCCGCAGCATTGCCACCTTGAGTGCCACCGGCAATCCTAAAATACAGGCTGGTTTTGGCCCCTTGGTTGAAGGTTTTATTCGGGTGCCTATCAACAATATTGACAGCCTGAAACAAGCCACAGAAGGCAATCCGAACGTCGTCGCGGTGTTTTTTGAATCGATTCAGGGCGAAGGCGGCATCCATGCCATGCAAATCGACTACCTCCAGGCTGTGCGTCAACTGTGCGACGAGCGCGACTGGTTGTTGATGATTGACGAAGTACAAAGCGGCATGGGTCGCACCGGCAAATGGTTTGCCCATCAATGGGCGGGCATCAAGGCCGACGTGATGCCGCTAGCCAAGGGGTTGGGTTCAGGCGTGCCGATTGGCGCTGTTGTGGCAGGCCCCAAAGCGGCTCACATTTTCCAACCGGGCAACCATGGCAGCACATTTGGCGGCAATCCGCTGGCGATGCGCGCCGGGGTGGAAACCCTTCGCATCATGGAAGAAGAAGGCTTACTCGACAATGCGGCCAAGGTAGGCGCCCATCTGGCTGCGGCTTTGGCGCAGACGCTCAAATCGGAGTTGGCTGCCCACACCGTGAAAGAGATTCGCGGACAAGGCTTGATGTTGGGCATTGAACTCGCCCAACCTTGTGCTGCGCTGGTCGGGCAGTGTGCCGACCACGGTTTGCTGATCAGCGTCACGGCGGACACGGTTATTCGTCTGGTGCCGCCACTGATCATGACCGCCGCCGAGGCGGATGAAGTGGTCAGCATTTTGTGTCCGCTGATCAAGCAACTGCTGTCCAGTGCGCCCTGATAGGCCTGACGCCCCATCAACTCTTCAAACCGAATCCAAGTCCAAATGAAACATTACCTGCAATTTAGTGACCTTAGTGCCAGCGACTACGCCTATTTGTTTGAACGGGCGGCCCTGATCAAAAAGAAGTTCAAGGCCTACGAAAAGCACCACCTGCTGGCCGACCGCACTTTGGCCATGATTTTTGAGAAAGCCTCAACCCGCACCCGTGTCAGTTTTGAGACCGGCATGTACCAGCTGGGCGGCAGCGTGGTACATCTGACCACGGGGGACAGCCAACTGGGCCGCGCCGAGCCCATTGAAGACAGTGCCAAGGTCATCAGCCGCATGGTTGATCTGGTCATGATTCGCACCTTCGAGCACACCAAACTAGAAAGTTTTGCCAAACATTCCCGCGTCCCGGTGATCAACGGTTTGACCAACGAGTTTCACCCGTGTCAAATTTTGGCTGACATCTTTACTTACATCGAGCATCGCGGCTCCATTGCGGGCAAGACCGTGGCTTGGGTCGGCGATGGCAACAACATGGCGAACACCTGGTTGCAGGCCAGCGAAATTTTGGGCTTCAAAGTGCATGTGAGCACGCCCGGTGGCTACGAGGTGGATCAATCCATTGCCGGCTTGCGCTCAACCGATAGCTACCAGGTCTTCAATGATCCGATGCAGGCTTGTGCGGGCGCTGATTTGGTCACCACCGATGTTTGGACCAGCATGGGCTACGAGGCCGAGAACGAAGCCCGCAAAGTAGCTTTTGCCGACTGGTGTGTGGATGCCGAGATGATGCGCGCTGCCAAACCCGACGCCCTCTTTATGCACTGCCTGCCCGCCCACCGGGGCGAAGAAGTGCAGGCCGATGTGATTGACGGTGCGCAATCGGTGGTCTGGGATGAAGCTGAAAACCGGCTGCACGCACAAAAAGCTTTGATGGAATTTTTGTTGTTAGGCCGCCTGTAAAACATTAGGGCTTGCATGACGCCATGCAAGCGTTTTAACTGTGCCGCGCCTGGTCTTTGATATTTTGGGGCGGTGCACTCTGTTTATGCGCGTCCGCCGCAAACAAAAGTCGCGCGGGATTACCCACCACGGTGGCACCGTCCGGCACCGAACGGGTGACAACAGCACCGGCCCCGACCATGGCACCCGCCCCAATCGTTATCCCCGGAAGTATCACCGCTCCGCCCCCGATAGAGGCACCGGTCATGACGATAGTTTGGCTAAAACTTGGCGGATATTGTTTGCTGCGCGGCAACTTGTCATTGGTAAAGGTGACGTTGGGGCCAATAAACACATCGTCACCCACGCGCACGCCGTCCCAAAGCTGCACACCGCTCTTGACCGTGACACGATCGCCGATGACGACGTCGTTCTCGATCAGGCAGTGCGAGCAGATATTGCTCTCTTGTCCGATTTTTGCGCCGGGTAGCACGACGACAAACTGCCAGATACGGGTGTTGGCGCCAATGGCGGTGGATTGGACGTCAGCGAGGGCGTGGATAAAGGGCGAGGTCATTTTTAATTTTTATGAGCGGGTTTCCAACGGAATCCCCAAGCATTAATGCAGGCTGGCAGTCGCCAGTTTGACGCCAAACCAGAGAAACAAACCGCCTACAGCAACAGACAAGACTGCGCTTAAACGCCTGCGGGCACGAAATTCGTGTGCCAGACGTGCGCCCATAAAAATGATGACCGATAAATAAATGCCGCTAATCATCATGATGATGAAGCTCAAGATCAAAAAGGGGACAGCCGGGGTGGCGTAGGTTGGCTCAATAAACTGCATAAAAAAAGACAGAAAAAACAAGATAGCTTTGGGGTTCAAAAGACTGATCACCAAGGCCCGTTTGAACGGGTGCTGCAAGTTAACAGCAGCTTCAGGAGTTATGGCGGCCACCGTTTGCGGGCGACGGGCGCTTTGTAATGCACTGGTGATGAGGTTAACGCCCACCCAAGCCAAATAGCCCGCCCCGGCATACTTGACAATCGTAAAAAGGGCGGGATGGGTGCGCATCAGCCCGGCGGCTCCAAGTGCTGTCAGCATTAGCAACAGCGTATCGCCCGCAAAGACGCCTAGCGCACCCTGGTAACCGGCGCGCACGCCTCGGCGTGCTGCCACCGACAAAACATACATTGAATTGGGACCAGGCAGCAAAACGATGCCAATGGCCCCCATGACATAAGTCCAAATATCGGTAACGCCGTAAAAGTTCATGGCAAGGTCAATCTTTGAGGTTTAACGCTGGCTGTTTGAGTTGGAGGCCATCCAGGCAATCAGTGAGGAGCGCATGGCTTCTTCCACGGACATATCAATCGGGGTGACCCAACTGCGGGGCACAAAGACGGTGTAGCCACCAATCATGTACCCCATGGGCAAGTAAACAGCCACCTGATCATCTTTAGCCAGCCCGACGGGCAACCCCAACGAACTTTGGCGTGTAACCAGCCCCACGATAGACAACGCGTGGCCGGGTTGACTCAACACCACGACTTGCTGGCTGCTTTTTTGGTGTGGCGCAAAGAAATCGGCAAAGTTCTTGAGGGAGGAGTAAATGCTCTTGATCACCGGCAGGTTGGTAAAGGGCAGCTCCACCAAAGACATGAGCCGGGATGCGAGCGGATGAGAAGTCAAAAAGCCTAACCCCATGATCACCAGCACACCCAGGACAATACCCAGACCTGGCAGATAAAAATTACCGATCACGGGGCGAACCAGCTGCATGGCGAGTGACTCGATCCAGGTCACAAACAGGTAGAGCAGATAGACCGTCAGGCCCAAGGGCAGAACGGAAATCAAGCCCCGAAAAAAATATTGAGAGAAGCGTTTCATCGAGCGATTATCCAACGTGGTGGGCCGCAATGGTGCGCCAAATAACAGCCAGCAGCACTACACTTAAACCATGCTAAAAGTTAAACCTATCCCCGTCGAGCGCCTGCCTGAATTGCTGCGACTCATGCCTAAAGCCGAGTTGCACATGCACATTGAAGGCTCATTGGAGCCGGAGCTGATGTTTGCCTTGGGGCAGCGCAATGGCGTTGCCATGGCCTACCCCGATGTTGAGTCCCTGCGTAGCGCTTATGTGTTTGACAAGCTACAGGATTTTTTGGACATCTACCACGCGGGCACGTTGGTGTTACGCACGGAGCAGGATTTTTACGACATGACACGGGCTTATCTGGCCCGCGCTGCCGCCGACAACGTGCGGCACGCCGAACTATTTTTTGACACACAGACACACACCGGTCATGGCGTGAGCACTGACGTTGTGATCAACGGCTTGCACCGCGCCTGTGTCGATGCCCGCACTGAACTGGGGATCAGCGCCTCCCTGATTCTTTGTTTTTTGCGTCACTTGAGCGAAAAAGAAGCTTTTGAGTGTCTGGAACAAGCGTTGCCGCTGCGTGACAAGTTGATTGGTGTCGGCCTGGCCTCTAGTGAGAGAGGTCATCCGCCTGAAAAGTTTGCCCGCGTGTTTGCCCGTGCCCGCGAGCTGGACTTGCACCTGGTGGCTCATGCGGGAGAAGAAGGCCCGCCCGCTTACATCTGGAGCGCGCTGGATGTGCTTAAAGTCGAGCGTATCGACCATGGCGTGCAGGCGCTTAAAGACCCGGCGCTGATGGCCCGTTTGGTCAAAGACCGAATCCCGCTCACGGTTTGCCCGTTGTCGAATTTGAAACTGCGGGTGTTCCCTTCGCTGGCGCAGCACAATCTGGGGCAGATGCTGGAGGCGGGCATTGTCGCCACTATCAACTCGGATGATCCGGCATATTTTGGCGGCTACATCAACCAGAACTTCACTGAGACTTTTGCCTCTTTGGGCCTCACGGCACAGCACGCCTACCAATTAGCGCGCCATAGTTTTGAGGCCAGTTTTATCGAGCCAAGCGCCAAACAAAAATACCTGGATCGACTGGACGAGACCTTCGAGACCTTCGTTTAATCAGCCCTTTGTCAGCTGGCAGCGGGCACCCAGCGTTGCAGGCGTGGCAGCATCAAGCGGTAGGGCGCCAGCAATGCGGCCGCCATCAGCCACTTGACGCCTAAATCACCAGCGGCGAGCATTCGCCAGTCCATGTCAGTGCCCGCAAACGCCAGAAAAAAGAACAGACTGGTGTCAATCACAGACGCCACCATGGAGCCAAACAAAGGCGCCTTCCACCATGACAAAGTGCGCAGGCGGTTAAAGGCGGTGATGTCCAGCAGTTGCCCCACCAAAAAAGCCACCCCGGACGCCAGCGCGATGCGCCACGGGGCCAAACCCAACGACACGACCACCGCAATCAAGAACCCAACACAGGCCACCCGCCGCGCAGCTTTGGCGCCTACGGCCCGGTTCGTCAAGTCGGTGACCAAAAAAGCAATAGGGAAAGTAAAGGCTCCCCAAGTCAGCCAATCGTTGAGCGGGAATTGCACCAAATAGTTGGAAGACGTAATCACCAGCAACATAGCTAGGATAGGGCGCCAAAGCTGCACCAGCTTAAGGGCAGAGGGAAAAGTTGCGATAGTCATGGCGGCAGATTATGGCAGGCCATTTTTGGTTAAGCTCTCCCTATGATAAAAGCCTACCGTTCCTCGATTCTCCGTTTTGCCACGCAGGGTGTGCCACGTCATTGCGCCGTATTTGAAGAAGATGGCCTGCTGGTCGTCGGCCCCAACGCACAGGGTCAATCCGTGGTGCAAGCCGTGGGGTCGTACCGTGATTTAAAAGATCAGTTTTCCGGGGTGGCGACCGAACACTGGCCGGGGCGCATCATCGCGCCTGGTTTTGTGGATATGCACCTCCATTTCCCACAAACCAACGTGATGGGTTCACCCGCTGACGGCTTGCTGCCCTGGCTGGAGAACTACACCTTTCCTGAAGAAAAACGCTTTGCAGAGGCCGATTACAGTGCCCGGGAAGCCACGTTTTTTATCGATGAGTTGTTGCGCAATGGCGTCACGACGGCGCTTGCTTTTGCCAGCTCACACACCGCATCCGTCAACGCCTTGTTCTCTGAGGCGCACGCCCGACGACTACGCCTGATGACCGGCCTGGTGTTGATGGATCGCAACGCGCCCGCCAACGTGCTGAACCGTGCCGCCACCCAAGGCGTCAAAGATGCGACCGAACAAAGCCTGATTGACTCCGAGGCTTTGCTCCAAAAGTGGCACGGTACAGGCCGACTGGGCTACGCCATCACCCCACGTTTTGCACCCAGTTGCAGCGCGGCCCAGCTGCGCGGCGCAGGCGAACTGGCCGCCAAGTATCCCGAGGTGTGGATTCAATCGCATGTGGCTGAAAACAAAGACGAGATTCAATGGGCGCGTGAACTGTTTCCCCAATCGCGTAGCTATCTGGCTACTTACGACGATTTTGGCCTGCTGCGTGAGCGCGCCATTTACGCCCATTGCATCCACTTCGACGATGACGACCGCGCTTTAATGCGCGCCACTGGCGCCGTGGCCGCCGTTAGCCCGACCAGCAATCTGTTTTTGGGCAGCGGCTTCTTCGACTACGCAGGGGCCGACCGCATAGGGTTCAACTACGGCTTGGCCAGTGATATCGGCGGCGGCACCAGTTTCAGTCCGTTTCACACCATGCTGGCGGCCTATTACGCCGGGCGCGAGGGGCAAACCAAACCCGGACTATCCCTGTCACCACAACATTTGTGGTGGCAACACACCGCCGGGGCGGCGCAAGCGCTCGGCCTGGATGGTCAAAAAGGCCGCCCATCCGTGGGCAATCTGCAACCCGGTTGTGATGCTGATTTTGTGGTCTTGAACCCGCAGGCGACACCCTTGCTGGCCCATAAAACGGCCCGCGTCAACAGTCTGGATGAATTGCTATTTGCCTTGATCGTGCTGGGGGACGACCGACTGATTGAGAAGACAGTGATTTCTTGAGGAATTTCAGGTCAGCCACGCACCTTCGCTGCATTTAAACCGGTACGCTATGCGCAGTTAAACCTTATCCCATTCAGGAGCTTCTTTCCCATGACTATCAAGAGTGACAAATGGATTCGCCGCATGGCCGAGACCACCGGCATGATCGAGCCGTTCGAGCCAGGCCAGATTCGTGAGCGCGATGGCAACAAAATTATCAGCTACGGCACCAGCAGCTACGGCTACGATATTCGTTGCGCCCCTGAGTTCAAGGTCTTTACCAACATCCACAGCACCATTGTGGATCCCAAGAACTTTGATGAGCGCAGTTTTGTTGATTTTCATGGTGACAGCTGCATCATTCCGCCCAATAGTTTCGCCTTGGCGCGCACGCTGGAATACTTTCGCATTCCGCGCAACGTGCTCACAATCTGTTTAGGTAAAAGCACTTATGCGCGTTGCGGCATCATCGTCAACGTCACGCCTTTTGAGCCGGAGTGGGAAGGCTATGTCACTTTGGAATTCAGCAACACGACGCCGTTGCCTGCCAAAATTTATGCGGGAGAGGGCTGTGCACAAGTGCTATTTTTTGAAAGTGATGAAGTGTGCGAGACCAGTTACAAAGACCGGGGCGGTAAATATCAGGGCCAGCGCGGCGTGACCTTGCCCAAGGCTTAAAGCCATTGCGTGCCATATTTCTTGACGGATTTTTTGCAAGGATAGAGGATAATCAAGGTTTGCCTCAGTCCTTGAGGCGCAATCAGCTATCGGATGGATAGCAATCAACCTTGGCTATGAATGACCGATTTGACTTCTGAATTGACTCCCGATACTTTACCCATGGCCTTTGCTCAATTGCAACTGGCTGCTCCTCTAGCCCGCGCCGTGGCCGACATGGGCTACGAGTCCATGACGCCCATTCAGGCGCAAGCTATTCCTGTGGTGTTGCAGGGTCGCGATGTGATGGGCGCCGCCCAAACCGGCACCGGTAAAACCGCTGCATTTGCGCTGCCGCTCTTACAACGGATGCTCAAACATGAGAGCAGTTCGACCTCGCCCGCCCGCCATCCTGTGCGGGCTTTGGTGTTGCTGCCAACGCGGGAACTGGCGGATCAAGTGGCGCAATCCATCAAGGACTACGCTAAATACACGCAGTTGCGCAGTGCCGTGGTGTTTGGTGGCATGGACATGAAGCCCCAGACGATTGAATTGAAAAAAGGTGTTGAAATTTTGGTCGCCACACCGGGGCGCCTGCTCGACCACATTGAAGCTAAAAATGCCGTGCTCAACCAAGTTGAGTACGTGGTGCTGGACGAAGCAGACCGCATGTTGGACATCGGTTTCTTGCCCGACTTGCAACGCATTCTCAGCTATCTGCCCAAACAACGCATCACCTTGTTGTTTTCGGCCACGTTCTCCCCCGAAATCAAGCGACTCGCCAGCAGCTACCTGCAAGACCCGGTCACGATTGAAGTCGCCCGCTCAAACGCAACAGCCTCCACCGTTGAACAACATTTCTACAGCGTCGGTGATGACGAAAAGCGCCACGCGCTGCATCAGATTCTGAAACAACGCGGCATGAAACAAGCCTTTGTGTTTGTGAACAGCAAGCTCGGTTGTGCCCGATTGGCCCGTTCACTGGAGCGTGAAGGCCTTAAAACCACCGCGCTGCATGGCGACAAAAGCCAGGACGAGCGCTTAAAAGCGTTGGAAGCCTTTAAAAGCGGCGCCGTCGATTTGTTGGTTTGTACCGATGTGGCCGCCCGCGGGCTGGACATCAAAGATGTGCCCGCCGTTTTCAACTTTGATGTGCCCTTTAGTGCGGAAGACTATGTGCACCGCATTGGTCGCACCGGGCGCGCTGGCGCGTCTGGTCTGGCAGTAACTTTTGTGTCCAAGAGCGATGCCCGCCTGGTGGGGGAAATTGAAAAGCTTATCAAGACCAAAATCGAGATGGAAGCGGTCGAATACGATGAAGACGTTCCTGATATTCGCAAACAAGGTCGCATTAACGATGGTCGCCGCTTGTATGCCGAAGGTGCCCCAGATGCAACTTCCCGGCCAGAGCGTCCACGTCGTGATTACACGCGACCAACGCCAGCATCGCGTGATCCGTTTTTTGATAAGCCTTACGTAGCGGCACCGTCAACCGCAGAGGCCCCCGCTTGGGAGGCGGCTGCGAGTCGGCATGGCCCACGCAGTATTTCAACCAACATCAAGTCCAAGCGCCGGGTAGCGGCGCTTTTCAAGGCCTAAGCGTATTTTTCTGAAAATTTACCCGGCGTTTTAGCCGGGTTTTTGTGACTGCTCACACCGCACCTGAATCAGTTCTTGGGCGAGGGTGGTGTCGGATGTGTTGCCCCCCAGGCGCAAAGCACTCAAACAGCCTCCCCACACGCAACCCGTATCCAGCGACAACACATCTCGCCGGTTGATCCAGCCCAGGGTTGACCAGTGACCAAAGGCGACCGTGAGGCCTGCTGTCTGGCGCCCCGGCACGTCAAACCACGGTAAATAGCCCGCAGGCGCCGTGGCAAGGCCTTCTTTGGCATCAAAAGTCATCACGCCGTTGGCATCACAAAATCGCAACCGGGTGAGGGCATTCACAACCACGCGCAACCGGGTGGTGCCGGTCAAAGTGTCGCGCCAAAAAGCAGGTTCATTGCTGTACATCTGGGATAAAAAATCGCCCAGCGCGGGACTTCGCAACAGGGCCTCAACCTCGCCAGCCAAGGCCATCGTTTGCGCCGTGCTCCAGGCTGGCAGCACGCCCGCATGAATCATCAACACCTCATGACCCTGAATATTTTCAAGGATGGCCATGCGCTGTATCTTGAGCCAGTCCAGCATGGCGCCCCGGTCAGGCGCTTCCAAAATGCCGTTCAAAGTGTCTTTTCGGTGAGTCTTGCGCGCACCATAGGCGACGGCCAACAAATGCATGTCGTGGTTGCCCAGCACACATTGCGCGGCCCCGCCGTAACCCATCAGACGGCGCAGCACGCCCGCAGAATCAGGCCCGCGGTTGACCAGGTCACCCAGCATATAAAGCGTATCCCGGCTTGGAGAAAAAGAGATTTTGTCAAGCAGTCGTTGCAAAGCGCGGTCGCAACCCTGCACGTCCCCGATTAAATAAATGGCCATTAAATTTCAGATTCTCTTGTTTAGGTCTATGTCGGAACAACGGCTCAAACCGGCGTCAGTGGTGGGCGATGACACAGTTGCGCCCTGAATCTTTAGCCTCATAAAGTGCTTCATCGGCTTTCTTGATCAACGCTTCGGCATGGCTTGTTGCTGGAAATTGCGCAACGCCCGCTGAAAACGTAATGTCAAACCAAGTGTCCTCAAACGCATATTTAATCAGACTGAAGTCATGGCGGATGCGGTCGAGCACCGCAAAAGCCTGATCAGTAGGCGTGTCTGGCAAAACCACCAAAAACTCTTCGCCGCCATATCGGCCGACTAGATCCGTTTTACGCAAGCGT
>CAIJRK010000029.1 GCA_903823025.1 uncultured beta proteobacterium | reverse complement strand
GCTTACCTGAAGGACGTGTTGACCAAGTTGCCGACCTGGCCCAACTCGCGCCTGGCGGAGTTGCTACCCCACCGCTGGATCGCGCCTGCCTCTACTTGATCGATTGCGCACGGTCAAGATGGGTTCGCCGCGTGCTTACAGCGCGTCGGCCCTTCGCCCCGAAGCCCTCCATGCGCCCGGTGTCGTCTTTAAAGATGACCAACTCAGGCATCAAGCGTGACCAGCAAGAGAGACCACGTTGCCGCCGAACAGCGTGGGCTGCATTCAAGCCTGTCATAGGCGCGAAGCACACTCTTGTGCGCCTTCTTGAAATGCTTCGCCACCCGGCGGCTGTCAGTGGTCAGCGTGGTGTCGCTCAAAATGACAAATTCAGACAGATCACTCATTTCAATATTCCTATGGTTTTCGTTAAATTTATTGTGGTGATGACGCGGGTGTAGTTGCTTGTGCGGTAGCTTTCGCAAGGTGCGCCGTCACGCTGACCTCAACACAAGGCGCGCCATATCGCTTGCTGGCCCGCACGTCCACCACCTGGCTGTCATCCTTCCACACCACGCCGTTCGAGCCGTCCTTAATCGCCTTGAGCACGTTGTCCAAATCTGGCCGCTTGGTATGCGCGAACTCACCAAGCGCTGCAGCCCGCTGCTTTTTCATGCTCCAGCTCGCCGGGATTGAAAAGATAGCTCGCATGGTCAACGAGACCGCGCCTTCAATCGGTGCGATACCGACCATGGCCTGTTGGGCGGCCAGCCTGACGAGGTTTTCATACCGGGCCGTTTTATCTGGCGTGTAATGGCCCACGTGGCCGGCGCGAATGAACGCCCGGGCACGCCCTTTTGCAACTGGCTCACCAGGAATCGTGAATGTGACGGCAATACTCATTTTTTTGTCCTCTCGATTTCAATCAATTTGCGCAGTGCATCGGCTGCTGGCTGGCCGCGCCGCTTGGCAATGGAGTCGATCAACTCATTGAGCAGCCCCGTGCCCTCGGCAATGCTTCGCGGCTTCTGTGCGCGGATGCGGGCCAGCCACTCGCGGGCCTCGCATTGCGCCATCCAATCGCTGTGGGTGGTGTCGGTCATGCGGCTTCTCTGACCAATGTCGGAAGCAGCACCACAGGCCCAGACTCCAGCGCCTCAAGTGCTTGAAAAGTGATGGCCGTCTTGCCGCCAATCTGGCCGCCGCGATACACCGAACGCGCCAGGCTGACATCACCCACCACCGCAGGCTTTGGCAACGGGATGCCGCGTTTTTCAAACTCGTGATCTGGTGACCTGTCGCCCATCAACCGCCGCGTGTACTCGAACGTTCCGCGCCCTGTGTAAGCCTTGTGCGACTGGCAGAACCGGTGCTGCAGGTAGCTCAACTCCTCGGTCTGTGACCGGCAAATCTTCACCCAGCCGCCACAATCCTCAATCGCCGCATGAATGGCTGGGTCATCAAACACCACATCGCTGTAGGCCCCCACGCTGCTCATAGCCTCCAGCACCTTGCCCCAGGCCAGCGCCGCCCGGTCGGTGAAAGTGCCAGACATGACGCGCACCAGGTCGGCCACCTTGGGCGCAAACACGCCACGCTCGGGGTCAGTGCAATGGCTTTGCATCGCCTTTTTGACCTGCTCCAGTTCCACGTTTTGGCAGGCATTCCACCAGAGGTCGAGCATGAATGGCGAGGTGTCTTGGCGGTAGTACGCCATCACGTCGCGCAGCAACCCGGCAAATTCTTTTTTATCAAACGGTTTCATGTGGTTCTCCCTGTGCGGCCCAAGCATCGGCGACCTTGCGGTTTCGCTCCTCAAGAGCCTCTTGGCGATTAATCGGACGTGTTGCCCGGTTGACGCTCTGCATCGCGTCTTTGGCGAGCGCATTTGCAGCGCTCAACTGCCCCCGCACGATACCGAGCGCATAGGCAAACCCCTTTCCTTTTTTCACAGCATCACCCGCCGCCGAAACGAACAAACCGAGGTCCGCACCCTGTGCCAAAAGTACCCGCAAGTCGGGGTGCGACGGGTTCACCGCACCAATGCCAGTCGCCTTCATCGCCATGCAAACGGCGCTCACCATCGAAGGCGTTATCGGCGCGTCGGGCAGTTCATCGGGGTTAGCTGGCAACACATCCCCGAGATCATCAAAAACCGGTTTTTCAGAAACACACACGTTTTCCGGTTTTTCACCGTTGTTTAAAACTTCGGCGCTGTGTGTGTGTTCTTGGTTCTGGTTCTGGTTCTGGTTCTGGTTAGTTGAAGTGCCGTTCAACGGCGTTTCAACGGCACCGCAACGAGAATTCAACGGCGTTTCAACGGAAATCAACGGATGTTCATCGTCCGTTGGTGTTTCTTTGAGTGCTTCATTCCTTCTTGCCACTTTCGATGCGGCAGAAGCTTTGCCCGCCTGAGCCTTTTGGCTGTTGTTGGCTTTGTAAGTTGCAATCTCAACCTCGCACCGGTCGTGATACCAACCTTTTGGTGTTTCGACAAAGAACTCTTTGAGCGTTTGCTCAACGACAGCAATCTCTTCGTCAGAGCGGGCAATGATTTTTCTACAGACAAACTTCAAATCGCTTGAGATTGGAAGCTCCGTGTCGTAGTAGAGGTCCATCAAGTCACGGTAAATACTGCGTTCAAGCCGTGTCAGGTGACGCGTTGATTTGTCAAAATCACCAATGTGGTGTGGGTAGTGTTTCATTACGCTGCCACCCCGCTAAACACAACAGCCAGCTTGGCCAGACCCTTGGCTGTAATGCGCGCCTGCGTGACGGATTTTTCAAAAGTCACACCATCGTCACCCTCAATTTCAAGCATCGTGATCTTGTGAAACATCAGGCCAGCATCAATGCGCGGTTGATACGCAAGATTTACTTTCCCCTGCCTGAAAATCCAGTCGTGCCCTTTGAGCCAATTTGAGAACTCCAGCGGCTTGACCTGCAGGTCTTTTGCGGCTTCCCGGATAGTGAACGAACCAGCGGCACCAGCAATGCGGTCAAGTGCGGCAACTTTGGGCGCAGCAATGGCGAGTTGAGCTTGTTGAAATTCGATCTGGTCGGCCTGATCAGCAGCCAAGCGCAATGCGGCAGATAAACTTTGCGGGACGACGTGTGCGGCTGGCTTCGTCAGTTCGTCATAAGCGCGAATCACCTGCAGATGGAACTTTGCGCTGATCCACATGGCATAGGCGTACACCATCTCTTTGCGTACGAAGGTGCCAGGAGTCTTGCCGCCATGCTGAATGTCCAAAGCAGGGAATCCTGCTTCGCTTTCCAGCTCGTCAACCAGCGCAAGAGTCTGCTGGTTTTCGGTCCAAAGCGATGGACGCTTTTTGTTGTCGCCGCCCGCTGCACGATGCAGGTCATTCAGGCAGTAGCGCCCTTGGGCGTCTTGTTCGATATTGGTGTTGGCAATGATTAGGTATTGGTGCATAATTCGTCCGTGATTTGAAGTTTTGTTTGCTTTGAAGTTAATGAATTGCCCTGTTGATGCGGGGCTTTTTTTCGTCTGGACTTAGGCGTGTCCAGTGAACGCATTGTTTTGGCTGCGCGGCGTCAAGTCGTCATGCACCAGACCGCAAGCCAGCAATTCAAACTGCTGCTCAAGCCAGTCCACGAGATCTTCTCGTTCAGGTTGCGTCATGGTTTTTCTTTCTTTCTTTGAAATTGAAGTCACGTTTTGCCTGAACGCGGCCTTTGTTCGTTCCGATGTGCCACTGGCCACAATGGCCGCAGCGGTACACAGAGCGGCTGGGGCGTGATTTAGTTTGGAAGCGGCCCAGCACATCATTTGCTTTTGAAAAACTGGTGAATGTCACCTTCCCGGTGCAGCCGACCTCTGCTTTTAATAAACCGTTTAGCTTTGCAGCCGCGCTAAAAATACTCATGCGGTTGCGAAGCGGCTTGAGGCCGTCGTCACTGGTTTTGCAGGCGCCGGCATAGGCGCGAAGCTGTGCGACTGACCTGGACGAAATGCCAGCAATTGAGCCGTGCGCTCGGCAGGTGAAAGTGGGTTTGTGGCTTGCGGTTTCGCAAGCGATACGCGGGTAGTTCTCATACATCGCGCCTGACGTTGTGAGCCGCTGAATTGATTGAATTAGCCCCATCAATGCTGAATAATTGATTCCTAGCCAGCCAAATCCGCTCCTGTTCCGCCTTATCGAGAGCCACCAAATGCCTGATGTACTCACTTCTTTCCATGCCACGCAACTCAGCCAGGCCGCGCACGTCACGGTCTTGGGATTCGGTCAGCCGAATGGTCAGCGGCGCAACGATGGTGAGTTTTTCGGTTGCCATTGCTCAGACCTCAAAAGCCAACTTGGTCAGCGCCAGCATGTGCTCGAAATAATCGACCGTGAAAGCGCTGTGATCTGGCGTGCCGGGCGCGAACACGTTGGCTGCATCGGTAGGCTCGCGGTTTTCTGCAGCGGCGTGCGCCATAGCTGTGATGTCGGCGCGGGTAATGGGGGTGATGTTCATTTAAGCGGACTCAGTGGTATTGGGGGTGGGCTTATTGATGGCACGCTCGAAAGGTTCGTACTACAACGCCCACATTCGCGGCAGTTATGGAGTTCACCGACAAGGGAGAAGATCGCACCGTCAATGGCCTTGATTTCTTCGCTGAAATCAGTCGTCCATCCGGTATCTGGTGCGCGGGGTAAATCTGGCCTGTCGGTCACCAGACAGTTGTGGGTTGCGCACATAGCCAAGCGGGACGACAGCAAGGCTTGTAAAACGCTGGATGGCTGCGCGGTCTTGATCGTGCTACTCATCTCAAGCCCCTGCCGCGTTGTTAATGGTGGGGTTGCCAGCCAAGCTACGATGCAAGTCCCTCAACTCACGCTTGAAAAGCAACCCCATGAACGAAGCAAACAATTTGGAAATCATGAAATTGGCAGTAAGCCTGGCGCTGCAAATCAAAGACAGCGCCAGGCCACTGGCAACAAAAGACGCTACACAACCGCGCAACGTGCCATACATGGAATTGGTAAATACCATTTACAACTCCTTGCGAGCAATGCTCAAAGACTCAACGTGACGCGCCGCTGCGCTGCCATAAAGAGCCAGCGCAGCAAGCCACAAGGCATCCAGCCCAACACCGGGGAAGTTCTGATAACGACCTTGCGCATCCTTCAGCAACGCAACAATCTCTTGCGACAGTTCAAGCGTTTTGTTTTCGGCTTCGGTTGCCATTTAAGCCACCGCCTTTGCAGCTGCAGCCGCGATTTCTTCCGCCCGGTGATCTTCTTTCTTGGGGGGCGGGGCATCAACGGCGGTGATCAGTTCAGGCCAATGACTGCGCCAGTCTTCTCGCAAGTCCCAGCGGCGGACTTCTTTTTTAGATTCGCGCTCAATGCTCACTGCTAAATTGGTGGCGCATTTTTTAGTTCCGTACATCACGTTTTGCAAATGGCCTCTTGTCGTGCCACATCTCTTTGCAAATTCGTCACGCGCTTTCCCTGACATGGGAGTGATAAAGGATTTGAGAGTCATGGTTGCATTAAACCATTTGGTTTTGTTTAATGCAACACCTTTTAGTTTAGAAAGACTAATTTAATATGGAAATGAGTGACGATGCCCTTATTCGATTAGCAAATTTCAAAGCCTTGGGGCACAAACCAGCAGAACTCGTTGTTTTGATCGGGAAAAGCTATCAGTACTGGCGCGACTTGCTTGCTGGTCAAAAATCGTTTGGCGAGAAGGCGGCCAGAAACATTGAAGAAAAATTGCACTTGGTACGCGGGTGTCTAGATGTCATTGATGGATGCAAAGGTGGGGTGGTAGTGCAGCTTCGACCACCCATTGAAGAAGGAGAACCCGAGCACACCATCGAACGCGGCCATGCCAGCGCACAGACCAATGCGACACTCGCACTGGCTCAGACGTTGGAGCGACTTGACCAATGCATAGACGGCATTGCGCCTGTACTGCAAGGGCCGGGCCGCGAAGCATTGTCCAAATGGGCGCTTGGTCAGGCGACCATCATTGAAACAGTCGCTACGTTAGAGGCTTTTTTTCAAGCCAGCAGCGCCCTGCCCCATATGCCTATGAATCTCAGTGTTGAAACATCAGCATTCAAGACGCAGCACAGCAAGGATAAAGCTTGATCCAGCAGACATTGATTCCCGTTCACATAAAGTACGAAGCCCCATCGGAGCATGAAACGGCAGACCTGAAAGTGCTTGGTCGTGGTGATGATGGCTTTGACTACGCCATCAAGCGCGTGGAAGATAACCCCATGCTGCCAATTTGCGAGTGGATAGGTTACCGATTGTGTAACGATGTTGGCATCAAAACTCCCGAATTTAGATCCCTTCTTCGGGATGAATCTCCTGCTGCGTTTGGCTCCCGCATTGAATCTAGTCACACCATGATAGACAAGACAAAAGCCAACAACCCGATCAGCCTAGTTCAATTTTTCGGGGCGCATGTGTTGGCTATCAATGCCATTTATGCGGTGGATGCATTCTTGCCAAATGCAGACCGGCACGGGCGAAACCTAATGCTTAGGAACAATCCAACAGGCGATGTAATGCTGGCGTTCGACTTTTCACGTTCGTGGCTAATTCTTGGTGTGGATGAAATTTACGCCCCAGACTGGCAAAGCACTCTATCCGGATCGCAGACACAAGCGTGGTGGACGGCCTTTAAGGCGCTCATTAAGGCTACAGCAGACGTCAATACCCTCGACGCCATTGCGAATCTGCCAGATGACTGGCTGATGCAACAATTTAGGCAAGCCCATAAAGACTGGCTTTTGAATGTCCCAGTACGAAAATGCCTTCGTGCGTGGAAAAGCAAACGTAAAACGCGTGCAGCACAAGCTGCTTTATGGCTATGATAAAGCGCCATGCACACAGCCACCACATACACTATTCACTGGTCTCCATACGACCATCGACCGGAGCTTTGCTCCATTGGTGTACTTGTATTTTTGCCTCATGGAGAAGTGCAGGCACACCTTGCAAGCAGTTTGCGAAAAGTCAAAGCAATGGATCCTTCTGTATCTCAAATCGCACTGCGCGACATGGTGGATTTGATGGCCAAAGAGTTGACGGCCAACCCCGGCTTGTGGGCGCTCTATGCAAGCGGTTTGCCTCATTTACGGTTTAGTGGAAAACCCGGTGTCATCCGATATAACTCCAAACAAGAATTGCAGGAAGGTATTGTTTGGTCGCTAAAAGCGGCAGCCGAACCTGTGAAGGCCAATAAAGGGGCTGATCGAGACGCTGTATCGCGTCTATTCATAGACATCAAACGAACCTTTAGCAACATGGGATGGATGGCGGAAGCTGGTGTTGGCATAAATGAACACCGCATCGTACCCAGGTATGCAGTGGTACAGGATGAAGGCTTGGTATCGGATTTTGCCCTCAAGTCGCAAACGCTTGAACTGTTCCAGGTCGTTGATTTTCGCAACCCTTCAGACCCCGCACGTCTCCAAGAGTCGCAAGCCAAGGCATATGCCATGGCCATCGCCAAGCAAACTATCGAAAAATCCATGGGCTATGCCATTGTGGCTGGTGTTGGGCAGGCAAAAGCAGCTAAAAGCTTGCGCACGCTAGAGCGTGTGTCCGATGATGTTTTTGTGTATGAATCCAGCGACGATATGAACCGTTTATTCAAGCATCTCGGGAGCGCCTTGGGCGCCCCACTGTTGCCAGAACTGTCGCTGCAAACCTGATTTATAGATCACCCCGAGTTCTAGGGGTGTGGTGCTGGCGTTTAAGCGCACCTGTATATAATCAAAAGCATTGCTTCAACAAGCTTGGAGATAAAAAATGAAACATGCAAAAGCACTGTTGGCCGGAATTTTTGCCGGTTTAGCTGCACCAGCGTGCATTGCGCACTCACCCCGCTACCCACAACTGCAAACCTCTGATTTACAGCGTATTCGCGGCGATGTCGCCAGAGTTGGCGGCTCCTTTAATGCAGTAATTGCTCGTGAACGCAGTAAAAAAACAAACAGCACCAACAAAGCCTGATGCCCAAATGATGTCAGCCCAATGGAGTGGGCCGCTTCCACCCCCAGGCGCACTCGCTCAGTTCAACGACATCATCCCCAATGGCGCCGAGCGCATCATGGTCATGGTTGAGCAGGAGCAAGCCCATCGAATTGCACACGAAACAAAAGAACTCCATGCTGCAACGAGTGATTTCAGGCGTGGTCATTGGATGGGTGCCATCATTGCACTGAGTTGTGTTGCTGGGGCAACCTACACCGCCTATATTGGCGCGCACTGGGCGGTCAGCATTGCCTTAGTTGGACTGCCTATTACAGCCTTGGCAGGAAAGTTATTCAGTCGTAAATAAAGCCCCGGCAACCGCCAAGGCGGTTTTACCGGACCGCGTGGCGGCACTTACACGATCACCGCCAGTGGGGGGAAGAACTATGGTGGGTGTTAGCGGGCTGAGCGAGTGAGATCGCAAAGATGTTTCTGAACTTGTGATAAATATAAATAAATGGGAGTGAAATACGTGAATGGAATTTTGGATGTAGTTACCTATTCTGGCGAAATAAATAGGCGGGGGTATGAGTCAGTTTGCAATGTTCTGAGTACGCGTAAAGCTGCGGAAGTATTATTGGTTCTGGCAACTCCAGGCGGAGACCCTCACGCCGGGTTCAGAATTGCGAGAGCATTACAAAGTGCCTATGGCAGTTTTGATGCACTTGTACCGCGATACTGCAAAAGTGCGGGTACATTGATTTTGACTGGAGCAAAAAAACTGTATCTCGATGATATGAGCGAACTTGGCCCTCTTGACATTCAGATTAAGAAAGGCGATGAGCTAAATGGTAGAAATTCAGGATTGGACATTTTCCAAGCAGTAAATTATTTGCAAGCCCAAACATTACTTGCGTTTAAGCAATATTTGGTTGAGCTAACCCGCGATCATGGTCTCTCGACTCGTGTAGCTTCAGATATATCGGTCAACTTAACACTTGGCTTATTTAATCCAATATCCGCCCAAATAGACCCTATAAAGTTGGCGGAAATGCAACGAGCGACTGAGATTGCTTTTGCCTACGGATTTCGATTGAACGAAAAAAGCCTCAATCTAAGAGAGGGAGGAATGCAAAAACTTGTAAGTGGTTACCCTTCTCATGGGTTCGTAATTGATAGAAAAGAGGCAAAATCCATCTTTATTGATGTTGCATGTCCCGAAGGAGTTATGGCACAGTACAGCCAAGGTATCCGTGCTCAGATGATGAAGAATATAGATTCTTCTGAGCCTGAAGTTGAATTGTTTAACTATGGACCATCCAAAGGAGAAGCCAATGAAATCGACACACCAAATGCCTCAGGAAGTCCTGATGGCCCTCCAGGCGGCGAGCAACAAAACAATGGAAGTAGCGAGGATGCGGGATCAAGCTCAGAGAGCTATGCAGATGCGACTAAATCAATCTACCCACAATCCGACACACTCCAAAGTAAGAGAGCCAAACCCAGATAAATTCAAACTCTTGTCGCTCGCCACCTAACCGCCAACCGCCCACCGAGGCGGTTTTTTTACGCCTGGTGAGTTCGTTGGCGCAGGATTCCACTGGTCCGGCCACGCCTAAAATCTTTTGCAGCAAAAGAATTCCCGCGTCACGCGGTCTTTTTTACGCAGCCAAAGCATATCGCTCATCGTCAGCGATCAGTACCTCAGCCGGTATGCCAAGGCCTTTGTGCAAGCGGCGAATCATGGGCAGGGTGAGCTTGCGCTTGCGCCCCAGCACCTCATAGACCCGGTTGCTTTTGCCAATCATAGGCTCCAAATCCTTGATGCTCAGGCCCGCCTGCTCCATGCGAAATTTAATCGCCTCAATCGGGTCTGACAAGGAGGTGACGGGGTAATGCCGAGCCTCATAGGCTTGAATCAGCGTAACGAGGGCCTCAAAATGTGCGCCCTCCTCACTTTGGGGGTCTGGCTCCTCTGGGGCGTCAAAGTAGGCTTCAGCCAGTTTCAGTGCAGCCCGGTAGTCTGCGTCATTGCGGATGGGACGAACGGTCAGGGTAGGTTTTTTCATCGAAATTGCTCCACGGTTTCGGCGCAAATTGCGTCGTATTGGGCATGGGTGCCCACAAACTTGATGTACAGCGCCTGAAAGCGGTAGGCCACAGCCACGACCAAGCGGTAGTCATTGCCCTTGATGTTGAACACCACGCGGCGATTTTTAAGCACACTGGCATTGCCAAATTGCGCCTTGATGTCTGCCGGTTGCTGCCATGCGGCCTTGGTGGCCACGTCCAACCAAGCCAATAAAGGGACTTGTGCATCGGCGTACTCGGGTTGATCCCAGAAGGCCTTGAGTGCAGGGATGGAAATAATGCGCATGTGCAAATTGTAGTCCCACCGTGGGATGTAGGCCATTGCACCCCAACCCTCGCCAGTCTTTTGCTGCAAAAGTAAATTATTTAATGTTTTTTAAATAAACATAACCATTTGGTGTTGACAACATTTAAACCAAATGGTTTAATTCACCCATCGCATAAAACAGCGAAACAACCCAGCCCCAGCGATACCGGGGCGCGCCGAATGGACGCTGACGGGGGTTCAGGAACTTTGTTCCGAAGCTGTTTTGGCGGGAAGTTAATCAACACAGGAGAGAGAGCAATGGAAACTCAAGAACTGGCCGCCGCAGTCACAAGCGCCCACCACGCCGCGCAAAACCTCGCGGCAAACCCAAACTGCCGCGACCCCAACCATCCGGGTTGCACTCAGTGCGACGGCGCCCAAGAAGAACGCAAAGAAGAGATGCGCACCGACTTCATTCACGACGCGCTGCGCGACGTCAAACTGCCCGCCAAATTTGCCCCCATGGTCGATGACTACAGCAAAGGCGCATCAAACAAATTCAGCCGCTATCAAACCGTGGGCGAAGTCATGTTTGAGTCGCTCGACTACACCAACGGCCCGGACTACGACGACCTGCTGCAACTGCTGGCCGACGCCGCACGCGGTGCAGACATCCGTCCCCAGGCACTGAACCTGGTCAAACGCATGGCTGCAACTTATGCCCGCATGAACGTGGTGGTGGTCGCATGAACGCCGCACTGCAACCCCTCATTGCCCGGCCCGCAACTGCACCCCGATTTGCCCAGACCTACTGCTCGCAGTGCGGCCAAGCCACCGGCCCCGGCAACAGCGGCCACTCAAGCTGCACAGACCACCACCCAATTGCCCTCGTGAAGCTTCGCACCACGATCACAACCAACGCTGGCGTTCAGTCCCATAGCGCGATTTTCAAACACTCGGTTGATGCCGCCATTGATGCACTGGACCACCTTGGTTTGAGTAGCGGCAAAGTAGATGTGCAGGTGATTTCATGATTTATTTCCGCCTCTACAAATTCTTCCGCCGTTGTGGCTCAGGTCGCTTGCGCGCTGCCAAATGCGCTTTCGAGTCGGCTACGAGGACTTTCAAATGAAAACACTCGTCAACATCCGGGCCTCCAGCCTAGCTGAACTTTTCGATTGTCCCCGCCGCTGGAGCGCCAAACACATCGACGGCCTGCGCAGCCCCCGCAGCGCCCCGGCTCAACTTGGCACCGCCGTACACGCGGGCACTGCCGTGTTTGACAGTAGCCGTTTGTCCGGTGCCACACCCGTCACCGCCGACGACGCCGCTGGCGCACTCGTTGACACCATTCATCGACCAGAGGAGGAGGTGGACTGGGGCGACACGTTGCCTAACGATGCTGAACGCATCGCACTTGCCCTGCACAGTCGCTATTGCGCCGACATTGCGCCGACACAAATCTACACCGGCGTCGAAGTGCGCTGTGAAAAGCTGGAGTTGCCCGACTTGGGCATTGCGCTCACCGGCACCACCGACCGCGTGCGCAAAACTGCGGATGGCTGTCTTGGCATCGTTGACCTTAAAACGGGTGGCCGGGCTGTGGGCGCTGACGGCATTGCCAACACCCAAGGCCACGCCGTGCAACTGGGCGTTTACGAGCTGCTGGCTGAAAACGCCCTGGGCCTGAGCATCACCGCCCCCGCGCAAATTGTTGGCATGAACACCGGCAAGACCACCGCCACCCAGCGTGTCGGTTTTGGCGAAGTCCTCAACGCCCGCGCCGCCCTGATCGGCACCGAAGAAGCCCCAGGCTTACTGGAACACGCTGGACGGTTGATCCACAGCGGCGCGTTCTACGGCAACAGTAAAAGCGTTCTCTGCTCTCAAAAATACTGCCCGGCGCACAGCCAGTGCCAGTTCAAAGCCTGATTCATTTACCCGTCACAAACCGTCATAACCCAAGGAATAAAAATGGCAACCTCCAACATTGCAGAACTTCGCAGCGCCTCCCAAGCGCCCGCCCGCCCGCTGGCCGACATGAAGCCCCGTGAGCAAATCGCCTACTTGCTGGAACAGAAAAAGGGCGAACTCGCCAAGATGCTGCCCAAGACATTGAGCATTGAGCGCCTGCTCAAAGTCGCACAAATTGCGGCTACCACCACCCCCGCGCTCGCTAAATGTGACGTCGCCAGTCTGGTGGGTGCCATTGGCCAATGCGCCCAAATGGGACTTGAACCCAACACCGTGTTAGGCCACGCCTACCTGGTGCCCTTCAACACCAAACGCAAGATGCCCGACGGCAGCGAGCGGTGGGTCAACAGCGTGCAAGTCATCGTGGGCTACAAAGGCTTCATCGACCTCGCCCGGCGCTCCGGTCAAATCGTGAGCATCGCCGCCCATGAAGTCTGTGAGCACGACAAGTTTGAACTCTGCTACGGCCTGGACGAAAAGCTCAACCACACCCCGTGCATGGACGACCGAGGCGCGGTCATCGGTTTCTACGCGGTGGCAAAACTCAAGGACGGCGGCCATTGCTTCGAGTTCATGAGCGTGCGACAAGTGCAGGCCATCATGGCGGGCACGCAAAGCAAAGGCGCCTACGGCCCCTGGAAAGATCACTTCGCAGAAATGGGTCGCAAGACCGTAATCCGCCGACTCTCCAAGTATTTGCCGCTGTCCATCGAATTCCAGACCGCCGCCGCACTTGATGGCATGGCCGAAGCCGGAAAAGACCAGCACTCCGACACCATCATCGAAGGCGACTTCAATTTGCTCCCTGATGACGCCCCGGGCATCGACCAAGAAACAGGCGAAATTTATCAACCTCAAGTTGAAAACAAACCCTCCCCCGTGGTGCAGGTGCAGCCCGTAGCGAAAAGCGTAGCCCAGCCCGCAGCCACACAGCAAGCCATCGCACCAGTCCAGCAAGCGCAAGCCGCGCAAGCATGGGAACCCTCTGCCGCTGATCTGGCCGACATCCAAGCCCGTGAAATGGCCGAAGCCGGTGAACAACCCGCACAACCGGCCCGCACCCGGCGTGAACGTAGCACCACCAGCATGGAATAACGGTCTTACAGAAACTTTTGCAACCCGAGAACCCTATGAAATCCTTCAACCTATTTTTGCAAGACCTCAACGACGGCTCGACTCACGCCGGGCTGACTGGTGACCTCGCTGATCTGCTGCAAGCGGTCAAAGCTACTGGCCGCACGGGCAGCATGACACTCAAGATCAAGATCGCCAGCGCAAGCAAAGGCGGCGGTGAGGTGGACAAGATCACCATCATTGCCGAGCGAAAACTTGAGCTACCCAAGCCCGAGCAGCCACAGGACTTTTTCTGGCTCACCGACGACGCACAGCCGACCCGCAACCACCCACGGCAACACTCGCTTGACCTGCGCGATGCCCAAGACCAGCGCGGCGGCCTGCGTACCGCCACCGAACAATTCACCCAACCCGATGCCGATGGCGTCATGATTTTCAAGGAAGCAAAATGAACACAGCAGAGCAATTTTCAGCGGCAGTCAAAAGCAGCACGCACGATGCCACGCAAAATGCGGCGACGATGATGGCATTGGCCACAGTGGCTAATGAGCCGCGCGACATCAAAGGCCACCACTATCTAATCACACCACCAGGCTACACAGCCAAGGACATCACTGACCTGGTTGAAAAAGCTCAACCCGTGCCCAGCCGCAAACGAGGTCACGTTCACCTCAAGGATGTGCCCAGCCTGTTGGCCTATTGTGCTGACCAAGCCATGCCAGATCGTGCGTACATCTACGCCAACCCCGACGCCCGCACCATCACTGCCATTTTCAATGACCACCGTTATGCCGAAGCCGGATGGCGTGACCACCGCGCTGAATTCAAGGCCGATTACACGCCAGAATTCGTGAACTGGATGACAAAAAACAAAGTCGCAATGACGCAAACCGAATTTGCGGAATTTGTCGAAGACAACCTGGTTGATCTGGCTGGTGACAGTGCAAAGCTGTTGGATGTGGCCAGCACACTCCAAGCCAAGACGGACATTAATTTCAGCAGCGCCAAGCACCTGCAAAACGGTCAAGTCCAACTCGCCTACACCGAGACCATCAACGCCAGCGCCGGTGTGGGCGGCGCGCTGGAGATTCCCAAAGTGTTTACTTTGGGCCTGCGTATTTTCAAAAATGGTGAAGGTTACAAGATTTTGGCCCGCCTGAAATACCGCCTGCATACGGGCGGCGTGAAGTTTTGGTATGAGTTGGATCGCCCTGAGCGCTCAGTAGAAGATGCCTTTGCGGGCTACACGCAACAAATCCGCGAGCAAAGCGGTTACCAAGTGCTGATTGGTACGCCGTAAGCCACTGATCTCCAAACATAGCAACAAACGCGTAGCCTGAAAGGGTTGCGCGCTGACTACCAAAACACAAGCAAAACATCATGAAAATCACCAACATCGAAATCAGCAATGTTCTTGGCGCGCGCGACGTCAACCTCAACTTGACGCACCCCGTCAACCTGTTTGCAGGTTGCAATGGCGCTGGCAAATCCAGCATTCAAGAGGCGGTGCGCATGGCCCTCACGGGTGCAACTGTGCGCGTTGATCTGAAAAAAGACTACGTCCAACTGCTCACCTTGGGATGTGAAGCAGGCTTTGCCGAAGTCGAGATTGACAGCGGTGCCCGCGCTTATGTCACCCTGCCAGATGGCAAAACAGGCATTGATAGTTCAGCCGGCCTATTCTTGGCACCCAAGGCATTGCCCTATGTGCTTGACGCCCAGCTCTTCGCCAGCCTGACGGCCAATGACCGGCGCACCTTCCTCTTTGGCTTGATGGGCCTGTCCGCGGGCGAGGCCGATGTGCAAAAACGCCTTTTAGCCAAAGGCTGTGACGCCCACCACATCGAAGCCATTGCGCCCATGTTGCGCAGCGGCTTTGAGGTCACGCACAAAGAAGCCCAGGCCAAAGCCCGCGACTTCAAAGCTGCCTGGCGCACCCTCACTGGCGAGACCTACGGCGACAAAAAAGGGGCCGCATACCAAGCGCCAAAACCGCAAGTTGTCACGGGTCATTCGGCTGAACTGCAAACCAAGCTGGAAGCCACCGACGCCAGTCTGGCAACGGCCAATCAGCGCCTTGGTAGCCTGTTGGCCAACAAGTCAACTCACGATGGCGTTGCCAAGCGCCTGCTTGATCTACGCGAAAAATCCAGTCGTCATGCCCGCATTGTCGAAAAGCTCCAGCGCGATGAAGTTGAATTGACGCAGTGGACGGCCAAGGTTGACGCAGCGAGAGAAAAAGCCGCAGGCAGCCAGCGTCGTGTTGGCCTGGTACATGAGCTGGCTAACTCGGTGAACGCCCTGGTCGGCGAATCGCAGCCCCTGGGCATCGACCGCCTGACTTACAAAACTGCCTTGTCATCACTGGCCGCTTACGAGTCTCAGCACGGCGCCATCCCTGGCGCCATGACCATCGCTGACCCCGAAGCGGTCGCCCGCTTGCCCGAATTTGAAAAAGCTTTGCTTTTGACGCAAAGTGCGGTCAACAACGACCGGCGTGACTTGGCCGAATCCAGTGCCGCCGCAGGCGCTATTGCTGAATTTGAGCTGGGCTGCACCGTCGCGCCGGACGAGTCCGAAATGATCGCGGCCAAAAAACACCTGGATGACCTCAAAACGGAGCGCACCACCTGCGCCGCCCAACTGGCCGCACATCAGGACGCCACACGCCAAGCCAACCAAGCCGCCGACAAAACCGCCAAGGCCTTGACAGCACACCAATCGGTTGCAGCATGGACGGCTATTGCCGACGCCTTGGCACCGGACGGCATTCCCGGTGATATGTTGATGGAAGCACTGGGGCCAATCAATGCCCGCCTGGCAACATCAAGCAACGATGCCGAATGGCCGCGCATTGAAATCCTGCCAGATATGCGCATTCAGGAGGCATTGCACGAACGGGGTTATGACTTGTTGAGTGAATCCGAGAAGTGGCGCGCTGACGCTATGTTGGCCGAAGCCATCTCCCACATCTCCAAAGTCAAGCTGCTGATACTCGACCGCCTGGACGTGTTGGACTTGCCCGGTCGATCTGACCTGATCGCCTGGCTGGACATACTCGCCCAAGACGGTGAAATTGACACGGCACTGATCTTCGGCACGCTCAAAGCACTCCCTGCCAACTTGCCCACCACGGTGCAGGCGCACTGGATTGAAAACGGTGTGGTTGGGAAATTGAAGGTGGCGGCATGAGCAATCCGAACCCAGTCAAACAGCAACGCGACAGCGCACGCGGGTTGTTGGGAATCACGACGCCATTCGCCCCACGTCAGCGCGAGCCAGGGGAGGCCACTCAGCGTGTCATCAACACGTTTGCAACGGGGCGCAACCGCTACAAGCCAGCGCCGGTAATTTGCAGCCGGGCCAGTGGTGAGCAGCACAAACAGTATTTTTCGAAGGGGATGTGATGTTGACCCCTCAATTCCTTCTCCCCATCCACAACGACCTGGTGGTGGATCTGTTTGCCGGCGGTGGTGGCGCGTCCACCGGAATCGAGCAGGCCATTGGCCGCGCGGTGGATGTTGCCATTAACCATGATGCCGAAGCGATCAGCTTGCACCAGGCAAATCATCCCCAAACGACGCACTATTGCAGCGACGTGTTTGAGGTTGACCCGATGGCCGTCACCCAGGGGCGCCCAGTTGGACTGCTATGGGCATCGCCAGATTGCAAGCATTTCTCAAAGGCCAAGGGCGGCAAACCCGTGAGCAAGAAAATTCGCTCACTGGCTTGGGTGGTGATCAAGTGGGCTAAGGCCGTTCAGCCGCGCATGATTTTTCTGGAAAATGTAGAAGAGTTCCAGACGTGGGGGCCGTTGAACGCAGACAACATGCCCGACCCGCTGCGCAAGGGCGACACCTTCAGGCTCTGGAAGCAGTCGCTTGAAAAGCTGGGTTACGTAGTCGAACACCGTGAGCTGCGGGCTTGTGACTATGGCGCACCGACTATCCGCAAGCGGTTGTTCTTAGTAGCGCGGCGCGACGGTATTCCTATCGTCTGGCCTGAGCCTACCCACGCGGCAGCGGGCACCCTGCCGGTTAAAGCAAAAAAACTCAAGCCATGGCGCACGGCTGCTGAGTGCATTGACTGGAGTATTCCGGCCCCCAGCATTTTTGAGCGCAAGAAGCCACTGGCTGAAGCAACCTGCCGGCGCATTGCCAAAGGAATCATGCGCTATGTGGTGGAGTCCGATAACCCCTACATTGTGTCAACCCTGATCCAGACCGGTTATGGAGAGCGCCCCGGACAGTCCCCCCGGGTGCCAGGCTTGGACAAACCCATTGGCACGCTGGTGGGTAGCCAAAAACATGCGTTGGCATCGGCGTTTTTGGCAAAACATTACACCGGCGTGGTTGGCAGCGACATGACCGACCCGGTGGCCACTGTCACCAGCGTGGATCATCACAGCCTGATAACAGCAACGATGGTCACTATCGACAACCAGTCAAGCGCAAGCGGCCAGAGTCCAATAACTGCGCCACTCAAGACTACAGTTACAGAAAATAGACACGCTCTTATTACAGCAAACATGGTGCATATGGGCCACGGCGAAGGAAAGAACGGCGGCAAACGTTTCAGCCATGGCATCCGAAGCGTAGAAGAGCCGATCAACACCATCACGGCCAGCGGTGCAGTGGGCGCATTGGTTACCAGCAACCTGATCAAGCTGCGCGGCACCAACGTGGGCAGCGCCACGGATGAGCCGTTGCACACGATCAGCGCCCAGGGCACGCACCATGCAGAAGTTCGGGCGTTCCTGATCAAGTATTACGGCAATGAACAAGACGGCGTGAGCGTGACCGACCCAATGCACACACTCCCTACGCGCGACCGCATGGGCCTCGTTACGGTGCGCGGTGAGGAATACGCCATTGTGGACATTGGCCTCCGCATGCTGACCCCGCGTGAACTGTACCGGGCGCAAGGATTTCCCGAAAGCTACCAGATCGACTTTGGTGCCGATGGCAAGCCGCTGACTAAGACGGCGCAGGTCCGCATGTGTGGAAACAGCGTTTGCCCACCACTCAGTAGCGCCATCGTCGGCGCGAACTATACCGAAATTTCTTATGGAAGGAAGGCAGCATGAGCGAAAACACAAAAATCCTGCCAGTCGAGCCGTGCGGCTTTGTCAGCAAATGCATGGCCAGCCCGTCAAGCTATGCCAGTTGTCTCTCAAGCTACCGTACTCCATCAGCCAAGGAGGTTGCGGCGCATGCCCTGCGTCAGCTTGAGGCGGCGCGCGCCAAAGATGTGGAAACCCATCAAGCCAATCAACTGGCTATTGAAAATAACAAGGCGGTGGCCGGGCGCATTGAGGCGTTTATGTCCGAAATTGGCATGCCCAAGTCTTGGAGCGAACGAGATTTCAAAAGTCACTCCCGGTACCCAAAGACGGTGACCCATGATGCTGGCTGGATCGGGGACGTTCGTCGCAACTGCAAGACCGATGATGGATTCGCAACAGCAACATCGACATACAACCGTCTTTTTGCTGATTACAGCGCTTACGCTGATCGTGCGGTAAAAGAGGCTGAGCAAGCCGACAAGATTGCCCAGCGCGCCCGCGATGAGGAGCTGGCTAAGCGAAAGAGTGATATGGAGCTAGCAGCAATTCTGGTGCGCTACGAACTGCCGCTTGAATCCGAATGGGATGATGTGCTGGAGCATCTACGCGGGAAAGATCAGCGGCTTGATTTAGCTGTGGCCATGCATCAGACGCGCTGCGATTGGTCAGAAGGGCCGGATCGCGTGGAATGCGCCTTGGGGCGCTTCAAAGTCGAAACGGAAGAAGACAAAGACATTGAAAAAGATATCCTGGGTTGTCTTGAAAACTTTGAGGATGGCCGAGTTTTTCGGGATGCAACCTGGAGCTACAACGCTCTATTTGCCTCGGTCGGCGACAAGCAGCTGGCAGCCGACTGCCAAACGGCAATGGAAAAGGTTGCCGCGTGATCAACTTTTTTATCTTTATTTTGGGCTGAAATATGACGACAAAACTACAAGCGGCTGCACGGGCTGTGATTGAGCGGTGGGACTCGCCATTGTGGAAAGATTTACCAGCGACGGGTGAGAGTATTGCAGCTTTGCGGGATGCTCTGGACATTGAGTTTCAGACGGTGACGGGCTGGGTCAATGTAAACGAGGAGTTGCCGGATGATTGCAGCGATGTTTTTGTCTCAAACGGGGCAGGCGTTACGCCCGGCGTCTATTTAGATGTTGACGGGTTTTACTGGAGCTTTACTGATGACGTCCCGGACGATGCTGTGATCACGCACTGGATGCCGATCACCATGCCACCGGTGCCAGTGCCAGTACTGGTGGCACAGAAAGCGAGGGAGTCATGACACTACTCACTGCCGCCCAAGTGGCGCCCATGCTGGGGTTGTCAAGAACAAAAATCTACGATCTCGGAAAATCAGGCGAGTTACCAAGCTTCCGGTTTGGCGGAGCTGTTCGGTTTGACTCAAACCAAGTTAAGGAATATGTCGCATCATGTCAATCACAAAAGACAAAAAAACTGGTCGCTTCGATTTTGACTTTGACCGCATCGTCGGCGCCGAGCGAGTCCGGGCTCGTAAACGTCTTCCGAAGGGCTGGAATCAAAGTCAAGCGGACGCCTACGACCGGCAAGAATCCGCCCGACTGTATGCCCTTGTTGTCGGAATCGAGAAGCAACATTACACAATTGAAAACGCCGTTGAAAAGTACGTTACGGAGCGTGTTCCAAGCCTGAAGCATGGGAAAGACTACATGCATGCGCTGGCATTGATGTTCCCGTTTTATGAGGGGAAGCCCTTGTCAGCGCTGGCCGATGTGTGCAAGGCCTATCAACTTCGGGTGCTGAGGGAAGATGGCACCAAGCTGGCCCCGGCCACCATCAAGAACAGAATCCGCTACCTGACGGCGGCGTGTCAGTATGGCTGGAAGCATCACAACATGGGAGAGGTTGATCCAGCAGCGCGGGTGACGGTTCCCACGGTTCGCAATGAGCGCAGCGTGTATATCGACCGGGCCGACATGTTGCGTCTATGCCGGGCATGTGGGCACCAGGAAACACGGGCGCTTATCAGGATTGGCTTTTACTCGGGGATGAGACTGAGCGAAATTCTAAAAGCGCGAATCGTTGGGGGAAATTTTGTCTTGGACGATACAAAAAATGGAGATGCGAGGATTGTGCCGGTTCACCCAAAGCTGAGAACATGCCTTCGGCTAAAGTGGTCAAGCCAGTTCACGCTGAATTATTGGTTCGTCAAGGCAAGGAATGGAATTAAGCGGCCAGACTTACATTTTCACGATGTCAGGCATTCGGCAGCAAGTGCCATGATTCAGGATGGAATTGACCTGCACACCGTGGGCGCAGTGCTTGGGCACCGAAGCAGTGCCAGCACACAACGCTATGCGCATTTGGCTACTGACAACTTAAAAACGGCTATCGGTCGGATTGGGAAAAGGGCGTAAGAAATGGAAAATCAAAGGCAAAATTATGGAGGTTTGCCAAATTTCCCCCGGTAAACTTGCCATCGCTACAAACTTAATAGCGCTACACCGTTGAATCTATTGGAGGCGCGACCCAGAGTCGAACTGGGCTACACGGATTTGCAATCCGTTGCATAACCGATTTGCTATCGCGCCATGGTTAGAAAATTTTTTAACTTTAAGTTAATTTTTAAGTTTGCACATTTCAGAGATTCATATTTTAGCTCAAAAAAATGCATACAAAATTCATGCTGAATTTCGTCAGGGTTGGCCTTTGCACACCATGCAAAGGCCAACCCATCATTGTGATGGAACTGAGATCGGTTTTAGATACGTCACTAATAGTGCGTACGCTTCCAATAATGAAATCAAATCGCCACAGTGTCCCTCGATTGAGCGTGAATATTATCTTGGCGTACCATCAGTCGATGATGTGGTGGCTGCCCATTGGTTCCGCTTAACCTGAGATTCAATGCCCCAAAATCTTCGATAAAAAGTCTTTGCTGCGTTCGTTTTGGGGATTATTGAAGAAGTCGTGCGGGTTGTTTTGTTCCACGATTTGGCCCTGATCCATGAAGATCACCCGGTCAGCCACGGCCTTGGCAAAACCCATTTCATGCGTGACGCACAGCATGGTGATGCCTTGGTCGGCCATCTCCACCATCACGTCCAGCACTTCCTTGATCATCTCGGGGTCAAGCGCCGAGGTGGGTTCATCAAACAACATGATTTTGGGAGTGAGGCACAGGGCGCGGGCAATGGCCACCCGCTGCTGCTGACCGCCGGAGAGTTGCAGCGGGTATTTGTCGGCCTGTTCGGCGATGCGCACACGCTCCAACTGAACCATCGCTTTTTCTTCAGCTTCTTTTTTGGGCATCTTGCCGACCCAAATCGGTGACAACGTCAGATTTTCCAGCACCGTTAAATGCGGAAACAGGTTGAACTGCTGAAACACCATGCCTACTTTTTTACGAATATCGTCAATGGTCTTGACGTCATCCGTGACCTCCACCCCGTCCACATACAAACGCCCTTCCTGATACTCCTCCAGTCGGTTGATACAACGGATCAGCGTTGATTTTCCCGAGCCGGACGGGCCACAGATGACGATGCGCTCGCCCGGCGCCACGCTAAAGTCAATATCACGCAGGACGTGAAAATTGTTGCCGTACCACTTGTTGAGCTTTTCAAATTTGATGATGGGTTCTGACATGATGATCGGTTGAGCGTTAAATTTTGATGAGTTGCAGCACTTAACGCTGCTTGCCTTTGTTGACCTGTTTTTCAACCCATACGCTGTAGCGTGACATGGAAAAACAAAAAACAAAATAAATCATGGCGATGAAAAGGTAACCCTCAACCTTGAAAGGCCGCCAGTCGGAATCCGAATTCAATGCCATCGACAAAGCGCCGGTGAGTTCGTACAGGCTCACGATGGTCACCAGCGAGGTATCTTTGAAAGTGGAGATGAACCCGTTCATGATGCTTGGCACAACCAGCGCCAGCGCCTGCGGCAAAACAATCTTGCCCTGGGTTTGCCAGTAAGACAGGCCTAATGTGGCCGCCGCCTCAATTTGCCCCTTGGGGATGGATTGCAAACCACCCCGAATCACCTCTGCCATGTACGCCGCTGAAAACAGCGTGATGCCAACCAGCACGCGAATCAGCACGTCAATAGTGAAGCCTTGTGGCATGAACAAGGGAAACATAAATGCGGCCATGAACAACACCGAGATCAAGGGCACGCCGCGAATCAATTCCACGTAAATCGCGCAAAAAGTTCGGATGGCGGGCAGATTGGAGCGGCGACCCAATGCCACGAGCAAAGCAATCGGAAACGCGATGACCATTGACAACGACGCCAGCAAAATGGTCAAAGGCAAGCCGCCCCAACGATCCGTTTCGACCTTGCTCAAGCCCAGCACATTGCCAAACATCAAGGTGAAAAACAGGCTCAGAACGACGACCCACAAAATCGCCAGCCAAGGCCGCCAGAAGGCCCGCGTGCAACTTGCCACCAACAAGCCCAGCATCAAAATAGTCGCCACCAAAGGACGCCATTGTTCTTCAAAGGGATAGCGGCCAAACAAAATGATGCGGTATTTTTCTGCAATCACGCCCCAACACGCGCCAGCGCCTTCCACCCGGCAGACGGCGTAATTGGGCAACCAGGACGCCCGAAATATCGCCCAACTGAGCAATTGAGGGAGCGTGTACAAAAGGACGCCGCCGATCACAACCGTCATCAGCGCGGTGAGCCAGTCGCTAAAAAGGTTGTCGCGTATCCAGCCAAAGAATCCGCCGGTTTGCGTCGGCGCCGGGCGGGGCGCGATGGGCTGAAAAGTGGGTGAAGTCATGGGTTTGGCCTTGAGTTTTTCAGCGCTCTTTAATCGCGGCGCGGCTGTTGTACCAGTTCATCAGCAAGGAGGTCGCCAATGAAGTGCTCAGGTACACCAGCATGATGATGGCAATACATTCCACAGCCCGCCCGGTCTGGTTCAAGGCGGTATTGGCAATCGACACCACATCGGGGTAGCCAATGGCCACAGCCAACGATGAATTTTTGGTCAGGTTCAAAAACTGATTGGTCATGGGCGGAATGATCACCCGCAACGCCTGCGGCAACATGACAAGTCGCATGGATTGGTTGTGGTTCAACCCAAGGGCGGCGGCGGCTTCGCCTTGTCCGCTGGCCACCGATTGGATGCCAGATCGGACGACCTCGGCCACAAAGGCCGCCGTGTAAACACTCAAACCCAGCAACACGGCCAGAAATTCAGGCGTCAACGAGCCGCCGTTTTGAATGGAATATTTCCCCTTGAAAGGAAACTCCAACGCCGTTGGTGCGCCGCCTGCCAGCCATCCCAGCAAACTCGCCAGCAGACAAATAGCGACTGGAACCCAAAACATACTTTTGAGTTGTCCCGTGATTTCAAATTGTTTTTGTGTCGATTGGCGGTAAAAAAAAGCCAAGGCGATGCCCGCCAGCAAGCCGATAAAAGCCCATAACTGACCCATACGCCAGATCGGAATCGGAAAACTCAAGCCGCCTTTACTCAGAAACAACGGCCCTAGCGTCCAGGCATTAGCCGCCGTCGGCAATAACTCGGTAAACAGCAAATACCACATCAGCAATTGCAACAACACGGGCACGTTGCGAAAAAACTCAACGTAGGCATAACAGATGCCACGCACCAAAGCATTGCGTGAAAACCGTCCAAGACCCAAAAGGGTGCCTAGAACGGTCGTCAAAATAATGCCCATAATTGCCACGCGCAAGGTGTTTGTCAGCCCCACCAAAAACGCTTGCCAATAGGGTTGGGCCGAATCAAAGGGGTACAGGCTTTCGCCAATGGCAAACCCGGCCGGGCCACTCAGAAAATCAAAGCCGCTCTGAATGCCACGGGCCTTCATGTTGGTCAGCGTGTTGTGTGCGAGAAACCAAACCACGGCCGAAATAAGTCCAATGGCGATCAGTTGATAGATCAAACCTCTGAATGCCCGGCTGCGCCAAGACCAGCTTTTCTTTTTGGGGGGAAACTTCTGTGTCATGGTGTGTGCTGTTTCAGCTCTAAAAATGGCGAGTTTAAATAGATGCGTCCAACTTTAAAAGCGACGGCCAGTACAAGCGGATTGCACCGAGCGTCGCTTTTTATCAACCGGCTTTAGCGTGAATTCAACGGATTGGATAAGCGTACATCAGACCGCCTTTGTTCCATTGATTGTTCAGACCACGCGGCAAGCCAAGGGCTGAGTTGGGACCCACATTGCGCTCAAAAATCTCACCGTAGTTGCCCGTGGCTTTAATGGCGCGAGCCAGCCACTCTTTGTCCAGACCGAGCAGCTTGCCCGTGTCTTCATTGCCACCGCCCAGCAGGCGTTGCACGGCAGGGTCATCACTGGCCTTCATTTGCTCTACATTGGCTTGGGTGATGCCATATTCTTCGGCTTCGAGCAGACCGTACATAACCCATTTGACGATGGCAAACCAGTCGTCATCACCCCGACGAACCATCGGGCCGAGAGGTTCTTTGGAAATTAAATCCGCCAAAATAACGTGCTCTTTGGGGTCGCTGGCAATTTTGTTGCGGGTGGATGCCAGACCGGAAACGTCGGTGGTGTAGGCGATGCAACGGCCTGTGAAATAGGCGCTTTCTGCCGCTTCCAGTTTTTCAAAAACAACCGGCGTGATGTCCAGATTATTGGCTTTGGAGTAGTCGGTCAGGTTCTTCTCGGTGGTGGTGCCAGACTGCACACACACGGTTTGCCCTTTGAGTTGCTGGGCGCTTTTGATATTGCTTTTGACGGTCACCAGAAAACCCTGGCCGTCGTAATAGTTGGTCACGGTGGAGGTCAAGCCCAGCGAGGCATCGCGTGTCAGGGTAAATGTGGTGTTGCGGGCTAGCACATCGACTTCACCCGATTGCAGGGCCGTAAAGCGCTGTTGCGCGTTTAACGGTACATATTTAACTTTTTCCGCATCGCCCAAAGTAGCTGCTGCCAGCGCGCGGCAAACGTCCACATCCAGTCCAGCCCATTTGCCTGAAGAATCAGTGGCGGCAAAGCCAGCCAGGCCCGTATTGACACCGCAGACGACTTGGTCGCGCGCTTTGATGGCGCTTAGGGTTTTTCCGGTATGCGTAGTCGCTGTCGCTGCTGCGCCGGGAGCTGAGGCCTCTTCTTTTTTGCCACACGCCGTCAGCACCGCAGCCATAATGGCCGCCAAAATGAGAGTTTTATTCAGCTTCATGGGTTTTATTCCTGTTAAAAATGGTGACTGAAAATAGCAAAAATGCTTAAGTTCATGCGTTTTTAAGTGCGTCTTCAAGTCAGTTAACTTTAGCAGCCGATATCAAATGAAAACTTTAGGGTTTACGCTTGGCATCCATTTAAAAATCAAGATAAGCGTCTATTTTTACTTTGGATGTAACCAATTAAAGCAGGATTTGTGCCATTAATTTCAATGATATTTCCGAGCCTTGCTGTTTCGGAAATTTAGTTGTTGTGCTGCACGCCTGGCACCATCGCAACGCGATATCCGCTGCAGATTATGAAGTGAAGCTTGGTGGCTTTACCAAGCCTTCCACCATGGATCGGAATTGGCTTTGAAGCCATGAATCAGGTAATCGCTTTCTGGATAATTCTTTACAAGCACCCGTTTAGCATCATCGCGCAAGGGCACCATTTCGAGTGCGTCATAAGACTTGAAAATAATGAACAAGGCTTCTTCCAGAGCGGGCATTCCCTGGAAGTCGGTGACAACAGCTTGTGCTCTGTTGATTGCCGCGACATACGCACCTCGGGCATAGTAATACCGTGCCACATGCACTTCATACTGAGCGAGTGAGTTAACAATGTAATTCATCCGCTGCGTGGCATCGGGCGTATAACGTGAATCAGGAAAACGGTTAACCAGTTCTTTAAACGACTCAAAAGATTCTCTGGCGGCTTTTTGATCCCGCTCCGCCAAGTCTTGACGGGTAATGGAAGAAAACATACCCATGTCGTCATTGAAGTTAATGATGCCTTTGAGGTACAGCGCGTAGTCCAGTGCGGGACTGGCAGGATGCAATTTCATAAATCGATCCAGGGTGGCCAAGGCTTGCGCCGACTCACCCGCTTTGTAATGCGCGTAGGCTTTGTCAACCTGGGCTTGTTGAGCGAGGGGGGTTCCAGCCGCGCGGCCTTCCAGCTTTTCAAAAAGCACCACTGCCCTGTCGTAGCCGCCTGAACTCAACTCATCTTTAGCTTCGGCATAAATTTTGTTAGGACTCCATGACACTGTCTCGTCTTTCGGGACGGAGGAACATCCTGCCAGCAGCAGTGTTGTACCTACCAGCGACCAGGCGCAGACAACCGATAATTTGGCTTGAAGCATGAGGAACAACTTTCTTGAAAAATACCGAATTGATTATATCGAGCGAGCTTGATACAGAAGACACCGACGACCGCGTGGACACGGGGTCAGAGGTCGAACTACGCCACCTGATTTTCGGTGAGGCCCAGCATGGACAGCGTCTTGACCGTGCGTTGGTTGAAATGGTGCCAGAGTTTTCACGTAGTTATTTGCAACAACTGATTGATTTGGAGGGTGTGACTGTTAACGGCGTCATAGTGCGCAAACCTTCATCTCGCGTCAAGGCGGCAGATGCAGGCTCGATTGAGCTACGCCCGACACCCCAAAGTCAGGCCTTCAAGCCAGAAGCGATGGCGTTAAATATTGCGTATGAAGACGCGCATTTGATGGTGATCAACAAGCCCGCCGGGCTGGTGGTTCATCCGGCGCCTGGCAATTGGAGCGGTACGCTATTGAATGGTCTGTTGGCTTACGATGAAAAGGTTGTTCATTTGCCGCGTGCCGGCATTGTCCATCGCCTCGATAAAGACACCAGTGGGTTAATGGTCGTTGCCCGAACGCGCCCGGTGATGGATGCGCTCATTCGATTAATTGCAGCGCGCGAGGTTAGCCGTCAGTACGTGGCACTGGCACACCAGCCTTGGACTGGTGCACGTGCCCGCGAGGTCAACGCACCTATTGGCAGGGATCCGCGTAATCGACTGCGAATGGCGGTTGTGGATATGGAGAGAAATGCAGGAAAGCTGGCTAGAACCGATATTGAGCTGCTGCAAAACAGCGCGCAAGGATGCCTGGTTCGTTGTACCTTGCATACAGGACGGACGCATCAAATTCGCGTCCACATGGCGTCTATTAGTCATCCATTAGTGGCGGATACTTTGTACGGTGGTCTGGCTGCAGCGGGTCTGCAGCGGCAGGCCTTGCACGCTTGTCGACTGGCGTTTATTCATCCTGTCACGCAAGAAGCGATGCTTTTTCAATCGGTACTGCCAGATGATTTAAAACAGGCGCTGAGTCAATGGGGCCTAAGTTATAATTAGCCCTTTGGCTTTGCTAAAAATAACGACTTAGCAAAACGCTAAACCCCTGCGCTGCAAGTTAATCAATTTGCCCCCTGCGCCCCAAAGAATCGTACTGACTTGGCACTTCTAAAGGTATGTTTACTGGGGGAGTCGCAAGACTATGTTTCAATCCGGAGTTAGTTTTAGATGAATACGGCAGAGGCTAAACGCGTATTGGAAACGGCCTTGATTTGTGCACAGCAGCCTTTGCTATTGCGCGATATGCGTACACTATTTGACGGTGAATTAGGCGTTGATACGCTCAAGATTTTGTTAGAGCAGATTCAGCAAGAGTGGTCACCGCGAGGTGTCGAGTTGGTTTGTGTTGCCAGCGGTTGGCGCTTTCAAAGCAAACCTGAAATGAGAGAGTTTCTTGATCGCCTACATCCTGAGAAGCCACCGCGTTACACCCGCGCCACGCTGGAAACACTGGCCATCATTGCCTATCGGCAACCGGTGACCCGGGGCGATATTGAGGATGTTCGGGGCGTAGCTGTGAACGCGCTTCTGATAAAACAACTTGAAGACAGGGGCTGGATTGAGGTGATTGGTCACCGGGAAACCATTGGGCGGCCCGCACTTTTTGCAACAACTAAATCTTTTCTCGATGATTTGGGACTTGAGTCACTAAATCAATTGCCGCTGCTTGATACGTCGGAGCAGCAAGTCAGTGCCATGGCGGCGCTTGATGCCAGTGAATTGCCGCTTCAGGCGGAACTGGTGTTATCACCGCCCATTGCTTCGACGGTAAATGCCAGCGACGTGGCGACTTAAGCAGCTGTAACCGGTGATACCGATGACGGCTGTCATTTATTTTTCTTAATGGGAATTCAACCATGACCATAAACAAGGCCGACACGTCGGCACAGACACTGCCCCACCCTGTGAATCAGCCAGACATTGGCACAACAGACAATCGTTTTGAAGACGTCATTTCCGGCCAATTTGACGCAGATGAAGAAAGCGCTGATTTAGTGCCTTCAAAAAGAGTGTTGGCGCCGATGGCTGAAACGCCTAAGTTACACAAAGTTCTTGCACAAGCAGGCATGGGATCTCGCCTGGAAATGGAGCAGCTAATTCTGGAGGGGCGCATCACGGTGAATAATGAGCCTGCGCACATTGGCCAGCGTGTTCAGTTTGGCGATCATGTCAAAGTTAACGGCAAGCCCATTCGATTTCGTATTGAAGCGCCGCCAGCTCGTGTAATCGCCTATCACAAGCCCGTGGGTGAGGTCGTAACGCACGACGATCCTCAAAATCGTCCGACCGTGTTTCGTCGGTTGCCCAAGTTGTTTCAAGGGAAATGGCAATCCGTGGGACGACTTGATCTGAATACAGAAGGTTTGCTGCTGTTTACCAGTTCAGGTGAATTGGCCAATAACTTGATGCACCCCCGGTTCGGTTTGGAGCGGGAATATGCGGTGCGTGTATTGGGTGCCTTGAACAAAGAAGAAAAGCAAAAATTGCTGGATGGCGTCAAGCTCGACGACGGCGTGGCTCAATTTGGTTCTATTGAGGTTGGCGGAGGCGAAGGCTCCAACTGTTGGTATCGCGTTACGATTTCCGAGGGGCGTAACCGTGAAGTTCGTCGTATGTTTGAGGCGGTCGGTCACGCGGTGAGCCGGTTGATTCGTATTCGGTATGGGGCAATGGTGTTGCCGCGTGGCTTGAAACGTGGCGCCTGGATGGAACTTGATGAAGGTGACATTAAATCTTTGATGCAAATTGCAGGGACACGAAGCACTAGGGAGCAAGACGATGAGTCCGCACCTTCAGGCCCGAATGCTTCCCGACGCGATGTATCGGGGCGTGAACCCAACCCAAGAAATCAGCGCCGGGGCGCGGTGCGTACAGGTGGCCCACGCAGTTCGGGCAGCGGACAACGCACGACCTCACCTGCGGGTGTCAAAGTTGTTGGAGATCCGCGAAGATACAAAGAGGCACTCGCTGATCGGCAAGCGGGTGCGGGTCAACCTGATCCGCTGAAAACGGCTTTTGGCTATATTGGTGCGGATAGTTTTACCCGCCAACGTCAGGATCAAGGTCAACGGCGCGGCGGCTCAGGTGGTGGCGGACAAAGTAGGGGCGGGCGAGGTCGCTAACAAAAACAGTATTTTTATAGCCCGTCGTTTATCAAAACGTACGGGTTAAAATCTAAGGCTTTGCCCACCGGGCAAAGTTAAAACACAAAGTGTAGGAAAAACTCATGACTATCGAACGTACTCTCTCCATTATCAAGCCCGATGCCGTTGCTAAAAACGTGATTGGTCAAATTTACACTCGTTTTGAGGCTGCTGGCCTGAAGATAGTTGCAGCCAAAATGGTTCGCCTGTCACGCGGCGAAGCCGAAGCTTTCTATTCGGCTCACAAAGAGCGCGGTTTCTTTAAAGACCTGGTTGATTTCATGATTTCCGGCCCTGTCATGATCCAGGCGTTAGAAGGTGAAAACGCTGTGTTGAAGCACCGTGACCTCATGGGTGCCACCGATCCTAAACAAGCCGCTCCCGGCACTATCCGTGCTGATTTCGCTGACAGCATTGATGCCAATGCTGTTCATGGTTCCGATGCTGTTGATGCCGCTGCTGTAGAAATTAGTTTCTTCTTCCCCGGCATGAACGTGTACGCACAATAAGACCCCGATGACGGCCAACCTGCTCGATTACGATCTTGAGGGCTTGGCCGCTTTTTGCGAGCGGCTGGGTGAAAAACGCTTTCGTGCAGTCCAACTGTTTCGATGGATTCATCAAAAAGGCACCTCAAATTTTGATGATATGAGTGATCTTGCAAAGTCTTTGCGGGAGAAACTCAAAAGAGTGGCGCATGTGACGGCGCTGACTGTGCTGTCCGAGCACATCTCGTCAGACGGCACGATCAAGTGGTTGTTTGACGTAGGTCATGGCGATGCTGTTGAGGCCGTCTTTATTCCTGAAGGTGATCGGGGCACGCTTTGCATCTCGTCGCAGGCCGGTTGTGCGGTGGGTTGCCGTTTTTGCTCGACCGGTCATCAAGGTTTTAGCAGAAACCTGAAAACAGGCGAAATTGTTGCCCAGCTGTGGTTTACAGAGCACTTTTTGCGCAAACATTTAAAGCGTGATGAGCGCATTATTTCTAATGTTGTCATGATGGGCATGGGTGAGCCGCTGCAGAACTATTCTGAATTGGTGCCCGCGCTGCGCGTTATACTGGATGACCATGGCTATGGTTTGTCGCGGCGCCGTGTCACGGTTTCTACATCGGGTGTTGTCCCCATGATGGATCGTCTGGCACAAGATTGTCCGGTCGCCCTAGCGGTTTCCCTGCACGCCCCTGATGATGCGCTAAGAGATAACTTGGTGCCGCTCAACAAAAAATACCCTATTGCTGATTTATTGGCTGCTTGCAACCGCTATTTAGCCTTCGCGCCACGTGACTTCATAACTTTTGAATATTGCATGTTGGACGGCGTCAATGACCAACCCGAACATGCCAATCACCTAGTTAGTCTGGTTCGTCAGCATTCAACCGGTGGTGTTTGGTGCAAGTTCAACTTGATTCCTTTCAATCCTTTTCCCGCCTCGGGTTTGCTACGATCAGCCCCCGAACAAGTTAAGATTTTTGCCAAAATTTTGAGTGATGCCGGCATTGTCACCACCATCCGCAAAACTCGCGGTGATGATATTGACGCCGCATGTGGTCAACTAGCAGGCGATGTGAAAGACCGAACCGGTATTAGCCAGCGCATTGCGCGGCAGCGAACTGTCATGCTAAAGCCAGTGACGTCGTTTAACGAGGAGATCAAGGCGGGATGAATATGAAAGGCGCAGAATCATTCAAAATCGGGTCGTGGCTGCTTTATGCCTGTTTGCTTATCGTAGGGTTGACGGGATGTGCTTCAAAGTACGCAACTCCAAGCGGTAGCAGCGCAGAAATTGTGACAGCCTCCGACGAGCCAGAAGCCCGTAAACGTGCTCGCATTAGGCTTGAATTGGCCGTCGGCTACTTCCAGCGAGGGCAAACGACCATTGCACTGGATGAGCTTAAACAGTCGTTAGCAGCTGACCCCGGTTATGGGGAGGCCTACAGTATGCGAGGCCTGATTTATATGCGTCTCAATGACTTTCGGGTTGCAGAAGACAGCTTCAAAAAAGCGCTTGCCTTGCAACCGCAAGACCCGAATATTCTTCATAACCTCGGTTGGCTTGTGTGTCAGGAAGCACGCTATCCCGAGGCACAACAATTTTTCACTCAAGCACTTTCAAACTCACAATACGGGGAAAGAGCCAAGACGTTCAGGGCGCAAGGCTTGTGCCAGATGCGTGCGGGCCAAACCGCTGAAGCTGAACTCAGTCTTTTAAAGTCTTATGAGTTCGACGCAGGTCATCCAATGACGGCTTACAACTTGTCAACTTTACTTTTTCAGCGGGGCGACTACGGGCGTGCCCGTTTTTATATCCGACGCCTAAACAACAGTGAACTAGCCAATGCAGAATCGCTTTGGCTAGGCGTCAAAGTGGAGCGTCGTCTGGAAAATCAAGAGGCGATGCACCAGCTTGCTGATCAATTACTGAAACGTTTTCCGCAGTCACGCGAGGCTATTGCCTATCAACGGGAGGCCTTCAATGAGTGAAAATATGCTGCCTAATTCTGAAAATCTAGATTTCAATACTGATTCAAGTTCACGTATTTCTGCAGGTGTCATGCTACGAAAAGCGCGCGAAGCAGAAGGCATACAACTTGAGTCTTTAGCCGTTTTGTTAAAGGTGCCGGCTCACAAGCTGGAGGCACTTGAAACTGATCGGTTTGATTTGTTACTCGATATTGTTTTCGTCCGGGCGCTTGCTGCCAGCGTTTGCCGCACCTTGAAAATTGATCCAATACCTATCTTGGACCGATTGCCGCACACGGTCACTCCGCCACTTAAATCCTATGCATCTGGTATCAATGCGCCATTTCGTAGCCCAAAAAATGCATCTGGCGCCTCGTTTTTTAATCAGCTTTCAAAGCCGGTTATGTGGGCTATTTGGGTGCTTTTAATTGGTGTCGTTGTCCTTGTTCTTTACCCTTTTACGCCAAGGGCCACCGTCTCAAGTAGTCCACAACCCGCCGTGATTGCACCTCTGATTGTGCCTATGGTTGCAGACAGCCCTCTTGTCGTTGAAACAGCTACTGCTGCTATTGCACCAGTTGAAGTCGTCAACTTATCTGCCGCCACGCCGTTGCCTGCAGTCGTCGCTAGTGCCCCCGCCGTGGTGGCTGCACCTGGCGCTGTGACGGGCTTGGTTGTTTTTAAAGCGCACGGGCCGTCTTGGGTGCAAGTTATTGACGCCACGGGGGTTGTCCAGATACGAAAAACGATGGCTGATAACGAAGTCGCTGCAGCCTCAGGCACTCTGCCACTTGCAGTCATCGTGGGGCGGGTTGACACCATGGCAGTTCAAGTGCGCGGCACGCCCTTTGATTTAACGCCCGTTACAAAAAACAATACAGCTCGTTTTGAGGTGAAGTAATGGTGACTTATTTACCAATTGAATCCGCCAAACCGCAAGTGCGCCAGTCTCGTCAGGCCCGGGTCGTTTGGGGTGCGCGAGTTGTCACTGTTGGCGGTGACGCGCCGGTACGAATTCAATCCATGACGAATACGGACACGGTTGATGTGATTGGAACTGCGATCCAGATCAAAGAATTGGCACTCGCCGGTTCTGAAATGGTGCGCATCACGGTGAACACGCCAGAGGCTGCGCAGGCTGTCCCGCATGTGCGCGAGCAGCTTGACCGAATGGGCATTGATGTCCCTCTCATTGGTGATTTTCACTACAACGGTCATCGTCTGTTGGCTGACTTTCCGGCCTGTGCGCAAGCCTTGTCCAAGTACCGGATTAATCCCGGCAATGTCGGAAAGGGTGATAAGCGGGACAAGCAGTTTGGTCTCATGATTGAAGCGGCGATGCGCTGGGACAAACCGATCCGCATTGGTGTCAATTGGGGCAGTCTGGATCAAGAATTGCTGGCCAGTTTGATGGATGAGAACAGTCGTCGTGCAGCGCCTTGGGATGCTAAATCGATCATGTACGAAGCCTTGATTACCTCTGCGCTGGAGTCAGCCCAGCGGGCTGCAGAAATGGGCATGAACAAAAACCAGATTATTTTGTCGTGCAAAGTCAGTGGCGTTCAAGACCTGATTTCTGTTTATCGCGAGTTGGCAAAACGCAGTGACTATCCGTTGCATTTGGGTTTGACAGAGGCGGGCATGGGAACCAAAGGTGCCGTGACCTCAACAGCCGCGCTTTCCATCTTGCTGCAAGAAGGAATTGGCGACACGATTCGTGTTTCTCTGACACCTAAGCCGGGCGAGAGTCGAGCGCAAGAAGTTGTGATTGCCTGCGAGATATTACAGGCTTTGGCGTTGCGATCTTTTGTACCTAGTGTCACGGCTTGTCCTGGTTGTGGTCGCACCACGAGCACCACATTTCAAGAACTGACCAAACAAATTGAAGATTTTTTGCGTGCACAAATGCCGGTTTGGCGCGTCAAATATCCGGGCGTTGAAAAACTTAAGGTGGCCGTAATGGGCTGCATTGTGAATGGCCCTGGCGAAAGCAAACATGCTGATATTGGTATCAGCTTGCCAGGCACAGGCGAGGCACCCGCCGCCCCGGTTTTTATTGATGGCGAAAAACGATTGACTTTACGCGGTAACGCGATTGCACAAGAGTTTCAGGTCATTGTTGAAAACTATATTGAAAAACGTTTTGGGCGTGATGTCACCACCGCCACAGCTACGATTGAATGAGTTCATGAGTGAAAAAGAAATAACTGCAAAAGTAGAAAAATTAACAGCCGTCAAGGGAATGAATGATGTGCTGCCGCCCGATTCGGCGGGCGTTGAATGGCTCGAAAATAAAGTTCGCTCACTCATGGCGCGCTATGCTTACCGAAACATTCGCACCCCCATTGTTGAACGCACGCCGCTGTTTATCAGGGGGTTGGGAGAGGTCACGGATATTGTCGAAAAAGAAATGTATTCTTTTGATGACCGGTTGAATGGCGACCCTTTAACGCTGCGCCCGGAAGCTACCGCTGGTGTGGTGCGGGCTGTTATAGAACACGCCATGCTGTATGACGGCGGCAAGCGCCTCTACTACATTGGTCCGATGTTTCGCCATGAGCGCCCACAGCGTGGTCGTTATCGACAGTTTGACCAAATTGGCGCTGAAGCCCTTGGCTATTCAGGCCCGGAGGTCGATGCTGAACTGATCTTGCTAGCCGTGGCGCTCTGGAAAGAGTTGGGGTTGACGGATGTTCGACTTGAACTCAATAGCTTGGGACAACCGCAAGAACGGGCATTGCACCGGCAAGCGTTGATCGCCCACTTTGAACAACACGCAGAGGTGCTCGATGAAGATGCCAAGCGGCGTCTGTACAGCAACCCTTTGCGCATTCTCGATACCAAAAATCCGGCGATGCAAGCTGTGGTGAGTGCTGCGCCCAGGCCTCTGGACTATTTGGGTGAGGCCTCGTTGGCTCACTTCAACACCTTGAAGTCGATTTTGGATGCCAACAAGGTTAGCTACCTTGTGAACCCACGCTTGGTTCGCGGTATGGACTACTACAACCTCACTGTCTTTGAGTTCACAACAGACCGGCTGGGCTCGCAAGGCACGGTTTGCGCGGGTGGTCGATATGACTATCTGGTTGAACAGTTAGGTGGCAAGCCCGCCCCGGCCGTAGGCTGGGCGCTGGGTGTAGATCGCGTTTTGGAACTGGTCAAAGAGCAAGGCTTGGGTGCTGTTGGTCCCACCCTAGATGCCTATGCCATTGTGCCCGATAGCACCGCGTTACCCTTGGTGCTGAAGACGCTTCAAACGCTAAGAGAAGCGGGGATTCATGTTCAAATGCACACCAGTTCAGGTGCCGGTATGGGCAGCATGAAATCTCAATTCAAACGTGCTGATAGCAGTGGTGCACACTATGCATTGATATTTGGGGCAGACGAAATCGCCCAAAATCTGGTCACGGTCAAGTCGTTGCGTGATGGCAGCGGCGCCCAGATCACCCAACCCCTTGATGCCCCGGCTGACTGGGCGACTACCCTTCAATTGCGGACCTAATTAAATAATCCTATGGCATCTCCTCTCGATTTTGAAGAACAAGAGCAACTCGATCAGATCAAATATTTCTGGAAGAAATACGGCAGTGTCATCACTTGGTCTTTGATCGTGGTGCTTGGCGCATTTGCCAGTTGGAATTTTTATCAGTACTGGCAACGCAATCAGGCCACGCAAGCCGCCGTCATGTACGACGAGGTGGACCGTGCGGTGATGGCCGCAGACACCGCACGAATTGACCGTGTTTTTACTGATATGAAAACCAAGTTTTCCTCTACGACTTATGCGCAGCAGGCGGGTCTTTTAGTCGCTAAGCAATATTACGAGGCTGGTCAAGTAGAGGCCGCCAAGGCCGCTTTAAGCTGGGTGGCAGACAAGTCGTCTGACCCCGGTTACCAAGCCATTGCCAAGCTGCGTCTGGCAGGAATTTTGGCAGGCACCAAGGCGTTTGAGGAAGCCCTGCTTCAACTCAGTGGGTCGTTTCCAAGTCATTTTGAAGCCTTGGTTGCAGATCGCAAAGGGGATATTTTGATGCTGCAGGACAAAAAAGCTGAAGCCATTGTTGCGTATGAAAAAGCGTATCAAAGCTTTGATAGCCGAACCGATTACCGCCGCTTGGTCGAGGTCAAGCTGAACGCTCTAGGTGTTAATCCTATCGCTGAAAATAGCGTTGAAACGGGCACCAAGCCTGCTGTGCAGATCTCAGTATCGGAAGGCCAAAAGTGAAATTTAACCTTTTTTTTCCTGCAAGAGCTTCTTTAGCCGTTCTTGCTTTAGTCGTTCTTGGTTTATTTTCAGGCTGTGCAAGTGGCCCTGAAAAATTGATGCCTGCAGAGCTGTCGCCTAATGCGGCCCTCATGAATGTCCGTTTGGCATGGACAGCAAAAATCGGTGCAATCAACTTTCCGCTGGATGTCAGCATCAACGGGGATGCCGTTGTGGTTGCCAGTGCAGACGGCACGGTTGCTTCGTTGGATGCGCTCACTGGTGTTGAGTCGTGGCGTACCGATGTCGGCCATCCAATTGCTGCCGGTGTAGGAAGTGACGGGCGCGTGACTGCGGTGATTACCCGTCGCAATGAGTTAGTTGTGCTGGACGCGGGGCAAGTGTTGTGGCGTCAAAAATTACCTGCCCAAAGTTTTACGGCGCCACTGGTTGCTGGGAGTCGTGTCTTTGTTCTTGCCGCTGATCGGTCCGTGACAGCTTTTGACGCCCAGTCAGGGCGCAAGCTTTGGGCGCAACAACGCCCTAGTGAGTCTTTGGTGTTGCGCCAATCGGGTGTTTTGTTGGCTGTGAATGATACTTTGGTGGTCGGATTGGCCGGGCGCCTTGTGGGCCTTCACCCTTTGACCGGCGCAGTTCGTTGGGAGGCGCCGATTGCATCTCCGCGCGGTACTAACGATATTGAGCGCTTAGTCGATTTAGTCGGCCAGGTGAGTCGCCAGGGTGATGTTGTGTGTGCCCGTGCTTTTCAGGCCTCTGTCGGCTGTGTTGACGCTGCCCGTGGAACCCTGCTCTGGACCAAGTCCGCATCCGGTGCCGTAGGGTTGCATGGAGATGACCAATTTATTTTTGGCGTTGAAAGCAACGGTCAAGTGATAGCTTGGCGTCGTGCGGATGGTGAGCAAATCTGGGTGTCAGAGCGTCTGAAGTACCGCCTGTTAACTGCGCCCTTAGTGCTGGGACGCTCCCTTGTCGTCGGTGATGACAGTGGCGTGGTGCATTTCTTGTCTCGTGAGGACGGATCTGCGCTCACCCGAGTCACGACGGATGGATCGCCCATTGTCGCAACCCCTGTTTTAGCGGGAGGAACGCTGGTTGTTGTGACCCGTGATGGTGGTGTTTTTGGCTTTAAGCCTGAGTAAGTGTTGGACGTTATTTAATGAAACCTGTTTTAGCCCTGGTAGGGCGCCCCAATGTGGGCAAATCCACCCTTTTTAATCGGCTGACCAAGTCGCGCGACGCCATCGTTGCCGACTTTGCGGGCCTGACCCGTGATCGCCACTACGGCAATAGCAAGCAGGGCAAGCATGAGTTTATTGTGATTGATACCGGTGGATTTGAGCCTGATGCCGCCAGTGGTATTTTTAAGGAAATGGCCAAACAAACGCGTCAAGCCGTGGCTGAAGCGGATGTCGTCATCTTTGTGGTGGATGCCCGTGAAGGTATTTCTGCACAAGACCATGAAATCGCTAAATATCTGCGCCGCCTTGGTAAGCCTTGTGTATTGGCTGCCAATAAGTCAGAAGGTATGTTGGCCGGTGCCCAGTTGGTTGAATTTTTTGAGCTTGGCTTTGGTCCGGTTCATCCCGTTTCTGCCGCTCACGGCCAAGGCATTCATGCGCTGGTTGAACTGGCTTTGGCGCCGTTGCACCTTAAAGAGCTGGAAGATGAAGAGCCGCAAGATCCCAGTGTCATCAAATTGGCAGTGGCGGGCCGCCCCAATGTCGGGAAGTCAACGCTTATCAACACCTGGTTGGGCGAAGAACGGCTGGTGGCCTTCGATTTGCCAGGCACAACGCGGGATGCAATTTCAGTTCCCTTTGAGCGAAACGGCCAAAAATTTGAATTAGTAGATACCGCAGGCCTTCGCCGTAGAGGTAAAGTATTTGAGGCCATTGAGAAGTTTTCGGTGGTCAAAACGCTACAGGCGATTGAGTCATCGAATGTCGTGTTGTTGTTGATTGATGCGACACAAGGCGTTACAGATCAGGATGCGCACATTGCGGGCTACATTCTTGAAAATGGCCGGGCCGTGGTGCTTGCCGTTAACAAATGGGATGCTGTCGATGACTATCAACGCGAGCTTGTCAAGCGCTCGATTGAGACCCGTCTGCCGTTCTTGAAGTTCGCCACCATGCACTTAATATCCGCGACAAAAAGACAAGGTTTGGGGCCACTGTGGGCCTCCATTGCGCAGGCCTATAAAGCGGCTAATTGCAAAATGACAACGCCAGTTTTGACTCGTTTGTTATTAGAAGCTGTTCAATTTCAGAGCCCCAAACGAGGCGGCATGTTCCGTCCCAAATTGCGCTACGCCCACCAAGGCGGTATGAACCCGCCCGTAATCGTAATTCATGGCAATTCGCTAGAACACGTAACCGATGCCTACAAGCGCTTTCTTGAAGGACGTTTTCGCAAAGAATTTGACTTGGTTGGAACGCCCATGCGGATTGAATTCAAGACGTCAAGCAATCCTTACGCCGACAAATAGGAGGCACTTCAGTGCTGCCTATTTCCGTGTGGGTTTGATTTTTAGCAGCTTATAAAATAAATGGGCTGTGGTATCGTTAATGCTTCTTTAATTATTTGAACACGGAGAATATCGTGAGCAACAAAGGTCAGTTACTACAAGACCCTTTTCTCAATGCTTTGCGTCGGGAACATGTGCCAGTCTCAGTTTATTTGGTAAACGGGATCAAGCTTCAAGGTCAGATCGAATCTTTTGATCAGTACGTTGTACTGCTTCGAAATACGGTCACTCAAATGGTCTATAAACATGCAATTTCAACTATCGTCCCAGGACGTGCCGTGAACTTTGCTACTGGCGAGGGTGACGAGCCTGCTGCCGCCTGACCGCCAGTCCGCCCCAACTATCTTGGTTGGGGTTGATTTCGGCTTACCCAATTTTGATGGTGAACTTGCTGAGTTGGGCTTACTGGCCCAGACGGCAGGTTTGCATCCAGTTGCACGGATAACCTGCAAACGCAAAGCGCCAGATGCCGCTTTATTTGTTGGCAGCGGAAAAGCAGATGAAATTAAACTTCTTGCTGCACAGTTAGGTGCAGTTGAGGTGCTGTTTGACCAAAGCCTGAGCCCCGCACAACAGCGAAATCTTGAACGTCATCTTGAGCTTCCTGTCAATGATCGCACGCTTTTGATTCTTGAAATATTTGGTCAAAGAGCACGCAGCCATGAGGGTAAGTTACAAGTAGAGCTTGCACGACTGCAGTACTTAAGCACACGCTTGGTTCGCCGTTGGTCACACCTTGAGCGTCAAAGCGGCGGCATTGGTATGCGAGGCGGCCCAGGCGAAACGCAGATTGAACTTGATCGCCGGATGATCGGTGACAACATCAAAAAAATCAAGGAGCGCTTGGTTAAAGTCAAGCGTCAACGCCAGACGCAGCGGCGTCAGCGTGAGCGGCGCGACGCGTTTAATATTTCATTGGTGGGTTACACCAATGCAGGAAAAACAACGCTCTTCAATGCATTGGTCAAAGCCCGCGCCTATGCGGCGGACCAGTTGTTTGCAACGCTGGACACGACAACTCGGCAACTTTATCTTGGTGAAGCGGGACGCTCCGTTTCTCTTTCAGACACGGTCGGTTTTATTCGTGACCTGCCACATGGCTTGATCGACGCTTTTCAGGCGACCCTTCAAGAGGCTGTGGATGCAGATTTGCTGTTGCACGTTGTTGACGCGGCAAGTCCCAATTTTCTGGAACAAATTGCTGAAGTTCAGCGTGTGTTAGGTGAGATTGGCGCCGCCGATATTCCCCAAATTTTGGTATTCAACAAGCTGGATGCAGTGGATGAGGCGCATCGTCCCCTCGTGCTGGAAGATACATTTGATCTGCAGGGTGTTCAGACGCCCCGGTTATTTTTAAGTGCTAAAAATGGAGAGGGTCTCCAGGCTTTGCGTCTGCAATTGGCACGCATTGTTAGCGGTGGAACTTTGCCCGTTAAGGAGGGTGACCATTCCCCTGAAGCCCATGAGGATGCCGCCTGATTGAGCACAATCAGGTAACGAAAAACAAGAGAATAAGTGATGAAACTTTATTTACGCAGCTTTCGCTGGGCCATTTTGCCGGAGCGAATCAGGGGAATGTTCAATTTGAACGACCCCCGATGGGGTCGCAGCGACGACAAATCAGACGACGGTGGTAAGTCAGGGACCGGCCAGCCAGAAAATAAGCCGCCAGAGCGGCCAACCAACCAAGGTGGCGACAGAGGCCCTAATCGGGGTGGCAATCAAGGGCCACCTGATCTCGATGAGTTGTGGCGAGATTTCAATCGGAAGTTGGGTGGTTTTTTTGGCGGAGACAAAAACACAGGCCGAGGCACAACAGGTGGAGGCAGCGGGTCGGGCGGTGGTTTCCAGCCCGACATGAAAAATGCCGGTATCGGCGTCGGCCTGATTGCCGGTGTTGTCCTGTTGATATGGCTAGGAACGGGGTTTTTCATCGTTCAAGAAGGTCAGCAAGCGGTGATTACCCAGTTCGGAAAATATAAATCGTCGGTTGGTGCTGGTTTCAATTGGCGTTTGCCTTACCCCATTCAGCGACACGAATTAGTCTTTGTGACACAAATCCGATCCGTGGATGTGGGGCGTGACACGATTGTTTCAGCGACAGGTTTGCGTGAGTCTGCCATGTTGACGGCGGATGAGAACATCGTCGAAATCAAGTTTGCCGTGCAATACCGTCTTAGCGATGCCCGTGCTTATCTATTTGAAAGCAAAGATCCCGCTGAAGCGGTGGTTCAGGCTGCAGAAACAGCGGTGCGTGAAGTGGTCGGCAGTATGCGTATGGACAGTGCCTTGTCGGAAGAGCGTGACCAGATTGCCCCTCGCGTTCGCGTATTGATGCAAACCATTCTTGACCGTTACAACGTGGGCATTGAAGTGGTCGGCGTTAATTTACAACAAAGTGGTGTGCGTCCACCCGAGCAAGTGCAGGCCGCTTTTGATGATGTGCTGAAAGCTGGGCAAGAACGTGAACGTGCTAAGAATGAGGCGCAGGCTTATGCCAACGACGTGGTGCCACGTGCCGTCGGTGCCGCATCCCGCTTGAAAGAAGAAGCAGATGCCTACAAAGCAAGAATAGTGGCTCAATCACAAGGTGATGCGCAACGCTTTAAATCAGTGTTGGCCGAGTACCAAAAAGCACCTCAAGTGACGCGAGATCGCTTGTATGTAGATGCCATGCAACAGGTTTATAGCAACGTGACCAAGGTGATGATTGATTCAAGCAAGGGGTCAAACCTGCTTTATCTGCCTCTCGACAAAATTGTCCAGATGAGCGGACAGGGTGCTGATATCTCTGGAACGGGCGCTCCTACGACAGGGAACTCATCGACAACACCCGCCGCTTCAACCCTTGATACGCGTACACGGGATGCTGCCCGTGCCCGTGATCGTGACACACGCTAGGAGCCCAGAATGAACAGGTTAGGTTTAATTTTTTCTTCTTTTCTGGTGGCGTTAGCGCTTGCCAGTTCGATGTTGTTTGTTGTGGATCAGCGGCAATTTGGGGTGGTGTATGCCTTGGGTCAAATCAAGGAAGTCATCACAGAGCCGGGGTTGAATTTCAAACTGCCCCCGCCTTTCCAAAACGTGTCTTACATCGACAAGCGTCTGTTAACCCTTAACAGCTCAATCAATGAGCCTATGTTGACGGCTGAAAAGCAACGTGTCGTGGTCGATTGGTATGTGCGTTGGCGCATCTCAGAGCCCACTGAATACATCCGTAACGTGGGTACCAATGAATCCGCTGGTGCCAATCAACTCAACCGTGTGGTGCGCAATGCATTGCAGGAAGAGGTCAACAAGCGCACTGTGCAAGAGTTGATTTCACTCAAGCGTGAAGCGCTGATGGCTGACGTCAAGGCCGTTGTGCTGGAGCAGGTGCGCGGTGCCAAGCCCTGGGGCGTGGACGTGATTGACGTGCGAATTACACGGGTTGATTACGTCGAGGCCATCACCGAATCGGTTTACCGGCGTATGGAGGCTGAACGTAAACGCGTGGCCAATGAATTGCGTTCTACAGGTGCTGCTGAAGGTGAAAAAATTCGGGCTGATGCAGACCGGCAGCGCGAGGTGACGTTAGCTAACGCCTATCGTGATGCACAAATTATTAAGGGTGAGGGTGATGCCGAGGCCGCGCGTACTTATGCCGAGTCATTCGGACGTGATGCGCAATTTGCCCAGTTTTATCGCAGTCTGGACGCTTACAAAGCCAGCTTCAGCAAGAAGAGCGACGTGATAGTGGTCGATCCTGCCTCCTCCGAATTCTTTAAGGTTTTGCGTGGCAACGTAGCAGGCACACCGAGTAGATAGTCAAAATTGGTACGCGTTCACCCCACCCCAATCGGAATGAGGGAAGGTGTTGGGTTTAAGCCGAAGTGAGCCTTCATGGCCTGGGTCATAAAGGCCAAGACGCTACGACCTTGAAGTTTGCAACTCCCCACCACGGTCATGACGCGCT
>CAIJRK010000028.1 GCA_903823025.1 uncultured beta proteobacterium | reverse complement strand
TTTGCGCTTCTTCAAGCGTTTGGGGTTTCGGGCTGGCTTGCCGTAGATTAATTTGCATTGCTATCAATTCTGACCTGTTTTTGCACAAATCCCGACAACACTATGAAATCAGTTGGGTAGTGGGGTGAACGCGTACCAAAAATGAGTTGGGCCGCTACTGAATTTATATATTGAGCCGTGCAGCATCACAAACAGAATCTTTTCAACGGGTGCAGCTTCGTGCGCTGTACCCGGAAATTCGTCATCTTGCCAAAATGCGCTTGAAATCTCGCTGCCATTCGCTGATTCATCACCACTGGTTTCCCAAACTGAAATCAATTTAAAAATGTACGGCAATATTTTTTAGAGGGGACAGTCCGAGAACCAAATCCGGGATAGCAGCTGAAGAAGAAATGATGCGCAAAAAAGTGACTGTGTTCCGCAGTTACAACATCTGCGTCACAAGCTTGAAATCCTCATCTTCGGGAAATGGCTTCACAACAAACCCTAAACCTCTCATCAACTTGAGCATGTTCGGATTGTTAGCCAGCACCAGGCCTTCAATTTCTGACAAACCTTTTTCCCGGGCAAAGTCCATGATCGAGAGCATTAGGCGCGAACCCAAACCTTTGCCTTTGAATCTGTCCGCGACCACCAGCGAAAACTCGCAACTGGTGCGATCTGGGTTGGTGATGTAGCGCGACACGCCCACGATGCGCTCGACTTCGGTGGTGTTGCCAGCGGCGTCAACGCTGCGTTCGCGGATGACAGCGATCAGCGCCATTTCGCGGTCATAGTCGATCAGCGTAAAGCGGGCGAGCATGTTTGCGGGTAGCTCTTGCATACTCGACACAAAGCGGAAGTAGCGGCTTTCGGGCGTCAAACCGCGCACAAATTCTTGCAACATCGTCGCGTCATCCGGGTGAATCGGGCGCACCGTGTATTCACCGCCGCCCTGCAACGGCCACAGTTGCTCGTACTGCGACGGATACGGCAGAATCGCCAAGTGGTTATAACGACGTGCCGCAGGCGGTGCGTTTTCAATCACAATGCGCGCATCCACCGCCAGCGCGCCGGACTCGTCAACGATGATGGGGTTGATGTCCATCTCGCGCAGTTGCGGCAACTCGCACACCATTTCAGACACCCGCAGCAACACTTGTTCCAGCGCGGCCATATTGATTGGCGGTGCCCCACGCCAAGCCCCCAGCGTCTCGGCCACGCGGGAACGGTTGATCAAGTGACGGGCCAAAAACTGGTTCAGCGGCGGCAACTCCATGGCGCGATCATTAATTAACTCAATCATGATGCCGCCTGCGCCGAATGTAATGACGGGGCCAAACGGGTCATCAGTCACCAGCCCCACACAAATTTCACGGCCCCGTTTTTGGCTGGACATATTCTGAATCGTGACGCCGTTAATGCGCGCTTGCGGCTGCAACTTGCTCACGGTCTGAATCATGTTGTTGTAGGTATCGCGCACGCCCACGGCATTTCTCACATTGAGGGCGACGCCTTGCACGTCAGACTTGTGGCTAATGTCTGGCGAATCAATTTTGAGCGCGACAGGAAAGCCCAGTTGAGTCGCAATCATGATGGCTTCATTCACACTGCGCGCCAAAATCGTCTTGGTAACAGGGATATGAAACGCCGCCAACAGCGCTTTCGACTCCATCTCGGTGAGCACTTTGCGGCGCTCGGCCAGCACGCTTTCGATCAACATGCGGGCACCTTCCACGTCCGGCTTGGCCAGATCAGACAAGGGAGGCGGGGTTTGGTGCAGCAGTTGCTGATTTTGGTAGAACGAAGCAATGTTTTCAAAAGCACCGACAGCGGCTTCAGGTGTGCGAAAGGTAGGAATCGCGGCTTCGCTCAAAATATGGCGTGCCTCGCCCACGGTGGCATCGCCCATCAGGCAGGTCAGCAAAGGCTTGCCAAAATGTTTGTTGGCCTCCGCCAAAGCCGCAGAAATAGACGCACTGTCCATGCCGATTTTGGGTGAAAAAATTGCCAGCACACCGTCGATCTGGCGCGCTTTGCCTGCGGCTTCAACCGCCGCCTTGAAGTGTTCAGGGCCCGCTTCTTCCGAGATATCAATCAGGTCGCTCAACGTGGCCAAGGGCGGCAGCAAAGGCTGCAACGCTTGCACCTGCTCGGGGGTCAGGGAAGCCAGTTCCAAATGATTTTCACTGATCCAGTCCGCCGCCAGCACACCCGGCCCGCCGCCGTTGGTCACGACCGCCAACCGACGCCCAACGGGTCGATAGCGGGAGGCCAGACATTTGGCCGCCGAGAACAGCTGTACAAATGAGCGTACCCGCACCGCACCGGCGCGGCGCAAGGCCGAGTCAAACACATCATCACTGCCGACAATCGTGCCCGAATGCGTCAGCGCCGCCCGATTGCCCGCCGGTTTGCGACCAGCCTTGAGCACGATCACTGGCTTGGCATTGGCCGCCGCTCGTAAGGCACTCATGAAACGGCGCGCATTGCTGATGCCCTCCATATAGACCACGATGCTGTGCGTGTGCGCATCGGCGGCCAGAAAATCAAGTACCTGGGCCAGATCAACCGCTGTGTTGGGGCCTAAAGACACCACGGTCGAGAAACCGACGTTATTTTTTTTCGCCCAATCCAGCATGGAAGAGGTGAGCGCGCCCGATTGCGAGATCAACGCCATCGGCCCTGGTGTACATAAATCGCCCGCCACACTGGCGTTGAGCTGCAAATGCGGGCGCTGAAAACCAAGACAGTTAGGCCCCAGCAAATGAATGCCTTCGCGCCGGGCTATTTTGTGTAGCTCAGAGGCCAAAGCTATCTCAATGCCGCTGGAGATGACCAGCGCCGCCCGGCACTTGATACGCCCCGCAATTTCAAGTGCGGCAGCCACTTCATCAGGCGGCAAAGCAATCACCGCCAGATCGGCTTGGGCATGGGCCAAATCAGCCAAAGTGCCGCTGGCATGAATATCCAGAAACACCAGCTTGCCTGCAAATCTTTGCGCACGTAAAGATTGATGCAAAGCCTGCGCCAGACGCGTCTGAGAATCTTTCGTATCTTCTTGACCGGCAAAGACAACAATTGATTCAGGAGAAAAAAGAGGGGTTAAAAAATGTTTGTCCATAAATACTCTGTCATGGTTGATAGGCCGTTAAGCTGCAGCTTAACCTGTCCATGCGACACATCATTTGACATGAAACAGAAGCTGTTCGCGCTATCCTCATGTAATGATCTCTTCCCTTTTTTGTGCATGATCCGCCGTATTGCCCATCTTGATATGGATGCTTTTTATGCGTCGGTTGAGTTGCTGCGTTACCCGCAACTTAAAGACTTGCCCGTCGTCATTGGTGGCGCCCGCCGGGCCGAAGACGAAACCCTGCGTCAAACCTATCCCGGTCACACGCTGGCCGATATCCCCCGTGATGCGTTTCCGCGCTTGCAAGGCTACACCGGGCGCGGCGTCATCACCACGGCCACCTACGCGGCGCGCCAGTTTGGTGTGGGTTCGGCGCTGGGCTTGATGAAAGCGGCCAAATTGTGCCCACAAGCTATTTTGTTGCCCGTGGATTTTGATGAATATCGCAAATACTCGCTCGCCTTTAAAGCCATCATCCGGGACATCGCGCCCGTTATTGAAAACAGGGGCGTGGACGAGGTCTATATTGATTTCACCGACGTGCCGGGCGGCCAGCGAGAAGGCGGGCGTGTGCTGGCGCGCCTCATCCAAAAAACCATTTTTGAGCAAACCGGTCTGACCTGCTCCGTGGGCGTTGCCCCCAATAAACTGTTAGCCAAAATGGCCAGCGAGTTCAACAAACCCAACGGTATTGCGGTTGTTTTGGCGCACGAGGTGTCCAGCAAAATATGGCCGCTGGCCTGTCGCAAGATCAACGGCATTGGCCCTAAATCAGATGAAAAACTCAAAAGCTTCGGTATTGAAACCATTGGCGAATTAGCCACAAAAGAACGGGCATGGCTGATCAACCACTTTGGCCCCAAGACCGGTGCCTGGATGCACGATGCGGCGCAGGGTCAGGACGACCGGCCCCTCGTTACCGCCAGCGAGCCGGTGTCTATCAGCCGTGAAACCACGTTTGAGCGCGACCTGCACGCCGTGCGCGACAAGGTCGAATTAGGCGCCCTTTTTACCCACCTCTGCCGCAAGGTCGCAGAGGACTTGCAGCGACAAGGTTATGTGGGCAAAACCATCGGCATCAAGCTGCGCTATGACGATTTCAAAAGCGTCACCCGCGACCAAACACTTGACGCCTACACGGACGATGCCTGCACAATTCGCCACGCGGCAGGGCTTTGTCTCAAGCGCGTGCCACTCGACCAGCGTTTGCGTTTGCTGGGCGTGCGCGTAGGCTCACTGGTCAGGCGCGACAGCCCCGAATCGGGTCTCTCAGATCGGTTAACCTTATTCGACAGGCAAACAAATTAATATCTGCTTGACCTTGTTTTTTTATTGGGAAAATTTCATGCAATTTGATTCATTAATGCGCCGTTTTACCATCCGTTTCCGGATGTTGGGGGCTATTGGCGTGGTCGTCCTGGCGCTGACAACGATTGGCGCAGTCGGCGTGGCGGCTCAGTTGTATGCCAACTCAATTACGAAAAGTCTGGTCGCCCGCGACGTCACCTCTATGGCCGAAGTCGCCCGCTTGCAACAAGCCATGAGCGACCTGAGGCTCAATGAAAAAGACATGGTTATTCAATATGAAAATATTGTGGAGGCCGGTAAACACAACGAGGCTTGGGCGGTCTCCTTTACCCGGATTGAAACCTCTGCAGCAGCTTTGGCACCCTTGTTACCGCAAGATGCCCAACGCACGCAATTGGCGCAGGTGATGCTTGAGTTGCAAAAGTTCCGCACTGAATTTACCCCCATGGCCAACCAAGTCATGAGTCTGAGTTTTCCTTCTGCACAAGTGGCGGCAGCCACCATTGGTCGGTTGCAACCCATTTTTGACAATGCCAACAACGTACTGACAACACTGTCCCGTGAGCTTCAGCAGGCCACCGAGGTCAACCAGCAAAAATTGCAGGACTCGGTCGATCAGGTTATCTGGCTCATCATCGGGTCCACTATTTTCTGGCTCGCTATCATCGTTCCGCTGACGGTGTTGAACATGAACTCTATTTGCCGTCCGATTCGCCGTGCCGAGCAAGTCGCCATGTCGATTGCACAGGGCGACCTGAGCGACCACCACATTGATGCGAATGGCAACGACGAAGTAGCCCGGCTCTTACGCTCGCTCGCCGAGATGCAACAGTCGCTGGGTCATTTGGTGGGCCAGGTGCGCCAATCGACTGATAGTATTTCAACCGCCAGCACCGAGATTGCCACCGGTAACCTGGATTTGAGCGCGCGTACAGAACAAACAGCCAGCAACTTGCAGGGCGCCGCCTCCAGCATGGATCAGTTAACCAGCACGGTGCGCCAAACGGCCGACGCCTCACGCCAAGCCAACCAACTGGCCTCTTCCGCCGGTGAGGTGGCGGCACGCGGTGGCGTGGTGGTGGGTCAGGTGGTCAGCACCATGAGCGACATCCATGCCAGCTCCAAGAAGATTAATGACATCATCAGCGTCATTGACGGCATTGCATTTCAAACCAATATTCTGGCGCTGAACGCCGCTGTGGAAGCGGCCCGTGCGGGCGAACAAGGTCGTGGTTTTGCCGTGGTTGCCAGCGAGGTGCGTTCGCTGGCGGGCCGGTCAGCCGAGGCCGCCAAAGAAATCAAACAGCTCATTGGCGCCAGCGTGGAACGCATAGAAACCGGCTCACGACTGGTCACCAATGCGGGCCAGACCATGACCGATATTGTGAATTCGGTGCAACGGGTGTCCGACATCATTGCCGAGATTACGGCGGCAACGGCAGAGCAAAGCCAAGGTATTAGTGAAGTCAACACGACGGTGGTGCAACTCGACCAAATGACGCAGCAAAACGCCGCCTTGGTCGAGCAGTCATCCGCCGCCGCTGAAAGTCTGCGCGAACAAGCCGAACGACTCACACAAGTGGTGAGCACTTTCAAACTGACACACACCGACACGGGCAACTTTGCCGCCCTTACCAGCCATCGCCTGACACGGCCCAGCTAATTTATTGCGCGCTGCACGGCAACGATTGCCGTGCGGGCCAGATATCAAGCGTCCAAGCACCAAAAAAAGAGACGATATGCCGACCCGAAAAAAACAGACACACCCTGAACCCAACGCATTACCCCCCACCCTTGAAGTCACGCCCGCCCGGTTCCCCGTTGTGGGCATTGGCGCTTCAGCTGGCGGGCTAGCTGCTTTTGAAACTTTTTTTGCCAGTATGCCGTGCAACGCTGATCCGGGTATGGCGTTTGTGCTGGTACAACATCTAGCCCCGGATCACAAAAGTCTGCTTGCCGAGATCATCCGGCGCTACACCCGAATGCGGGTTTTTGAGGTGGAAGATGGCATGGTGGTGCAGCCCAATTGCGCCTACATCATTCCACCCAACCGGGACATGGCCTACATGAATGGCACGCTGCAATTGCTGGAGCCTGTGGCCCCGCGTGGTCATCGCCTGCCCATTGACTTTTTCTTTCGTTCACTGGCGCTGGACCAGCGCGAACGGGCCATCGGCATCGTGCTCTCGGGCACCGGCAGTGACGGCACTCTGGGCGTGCGTGCGATCAAGGGCGAAGGCGGCATGGTGATGGCCCAAACCCCCGCTTCGGCTGAGTTTGACGGGATGCCCCGCAGCGCCATTGCGACCGGTCAGGTGGACTATGAACTCAACCCGGCCGAGATGCCTGAAAAACTGCTTACCTATGTCGCGTATGCCTTCGCCAAGCCGGGCCGACCCGTGCTGGCAGCAACCCCCATTAATGAAAACTCCTTAAAGAAAATCCACATCTTGTTGCGCGCCCAAACAGGCCACGACTTTTCTCAATACAAGCCCAACACCATTCACCGCCGCATCGAACGGCGCATGGCGGTTCACCAGATTGATGCGGCAGAGGGCTATGTCAAGTTTTTGCAGCAAATGCCCGCCGAGGTTGATGCGTTGTTTCGGGATCTTTTGATTGGGGTGACCAACTTTTTCCGTGACCCCGAGGCTTTTCAGGCGCTTGAAGTGCTGGTGATTCCCAAAATTTTTGCCAGTAAACCGGCTGGCTCCGTGATTCGTATCTGGAGTACGGGATGCTCCACCGGCGAAGAGGCCTACTCGATGGCCATCCTCATGCAAGAGTGCATGGAAACGCTCAAGGTCAATTACAAAGTTCAGGTCTTTGCCACCGACATTGACAAACAGGCCATTGCAACCGCTCGTGCCGGTCTTTACCCGGCCAGTATTTCAGCGGATATCACGCCCGTGCGGTTAGCGCGATTTTTTACGCCCGAACCCGATGGCAGTGCCTACCGCATTCACAAAAGCATTCGTGACATGCTGGTGTTCTCTGAGCACGACATGATCAAAGACCCGCCCTTCTCCAAGCTTGATTTACTGAGTTGCCGCAACGTCCTGATTTATTTAAGCGTCGAATTGCAAAAGAAACTCATCCCTTTGTTTCACTACGCCTTGAATCCGGGGGGGATTCTTTTTTTAGGCACTTCCGAGTCGGTGTCGGAATTTAGTGATTTGTTTACAGCCCTGGACCGCAAGTCAAAACTGTACCAGCGTAGAGAAGATTTTCAAGGAGTACAGCGGGCTGCTTTGAGCCGCTTTCTGCCCGCCATGACGGCATTCGACACGGCCCTGCCGCAAACAACTACCAAGGTCGCTGGCACGACCAAACTGCCGCTGCGCGAACTCACCGAACAGGCGCTTTTACAACAAGTGGCGCCCGCCGGTGCGCTGGTCAACGCCCAGGGCGATATTCTTTATCTGCACGGGCGCACCGGGATGTACCTGGAGTTACCCGCCGGTGAGTCAGGCATCAACAACATCCTGAAAATGGCCCGCGAGGGGTTGCGCCGCGACCTGACAACCGCCTTGCACAAAGCTACCGGCACCCAAGACACCGTGCGGGTTTTTGGGTTGAATGTCAAAACCAACGGCCACTTTACGCGGGTTAATTTAAGCATTCATCCGGTCAGCGCCAACCTGGGGACGCGACCCGAGTCCCCCTTTTATCTGATTGTTCTTGAAGAAGCGCTGTCCCCGAATCCGGACGAAAGCCCGTCGGCAATCGACGGGTCAAGCCAGGCTGCGCTACATGAACCCCAGTCAGATTCAGAGGCCCGCATTGCCGCGCTCAAACAAGAACTGCGGGCCAAAGAAGAATACCTGCAAGCCGCCAATGAAGAGCTGGAAACTTCCAACGAAGAACTCAAATCTTCCAATGAAGAGATGCAGTCCGTCAACGAGGAGTTGCAATCGACCAACGAAGAGCTGGAGACGTCCAAAGAAGAATTGCAATCCGTCAACGAGGAACTGGCCACGGTCAATGCCGAGTTGCAAACCAAGGTCGGCGACCTGTCGCAGGCCAACAACGACATGAATAACTTGCTGGCCGGTTCCGGTATCGCCACTGTTTTTGTCGATCACAACCTGCGCATCCTGCGCTTCACGCCTGCGGCGACCCGCATCATCAACCTGATTTTGAGCGACGTGGGCCGACCTGTCGCCCACGTTGTGACCAACCTCATCGGCTATGACCGTCTGGTTGCAGACACGCAAGCGGTGCTGGACACGCTGATGCCCAAAGAAGTGGGCGTGCAAACCACTGAGGGAACCTGGTACACCATGCGCATCTTGCCGTACCGCACGCTTGACAACGTGATTGAGGGCGCGGTGATTACCTTTGTCGATATCACCGAACTCAAGCAAACTGAAGCGGCCCTGCAGACCGCTGCCAAAGAACTGCTGCGTCTGGCCGTGGTCGTGCGTGATGCACACGATGCCATCACCATGCAGGATTTGAAGGGTCGTATCCTGGCCTGGAATCTGGGCGCAGTCAATTTGTACGGCTGGAGTGAGGCTGAGGCACTGGGTATGAATGTGCGGGATTTGATTCCGCGCGATATGCGTGAAGACGCCTTGGCTAAAGTGCATCAACTGAGCCAGGCTGAAATCCTGGAGCCTTACCGCACACAGCGCATCACCAAAGAAGGGGCGGTTGTGGAGGTCTGGATGACGGCGACGGCGCTGGTCAACGCATCAGGTCAAATGTATGCCGTTGCCACGACCGAACGGGCCAGAGAAGCCAAGTCAGACTTAAACGCAGAGGCAAAAAATGATTGATAAAGAAAATCAGCCAGACAACAAAGCCTCGTCAGCCAAGTATGTTCAGGCGTTGCGTCGGCGCGCAGAGGCCATTGCCCGGCAGTACCTGACCCAATCGTCCGAGAATCGCACGCTGTTGTCCGTTGAAGATATGCAGCTCGCGCTCCATGAGTTGCGCGTGCATCAAATTGAACTGGAGATGCAAAACGAGGAGTTGCGGCGTACCCAAATCGAACTCGACATCGAGCGGACGCGCTACTTTGATCTTTATGATCTGGCGCCCGTCGGATTTTTCAGCGTCAACGCACAAGGTCTGATTTTGCAGGCCAACCTGACCGCGTCGCTGCAACTGGGGATGACCAGAGGCCTGCTGGTCAAGCAACCCATCTCGCGCTTTATTCTCAGGGAAGACCAAGACCTCTACTATCTGTACCGCAAAAAGCTGTCGGCCCTGGCGGGGCCGCAACCGTGCGAGTTACGCATGGTCAAAAGCGATGGCAGCTCTTTCTGGGCGCAACTGTCGGCCACAGTGACGCAAGATGTGGATGGCGCCCCCTCACACCACCTCGTGTTGAACGACATTACCCAGCGCAAACAAGCCGAGGCCACGCTGCAAGAGAGCGAGAGTCGTTACCGCACGCTGGTGGAGTGGTCGCCTGAAGCGGTGGCGGTTCATCGGGACGGCGAACTGCTTTACGTCAATCCTGCCGCCATCAAAATGTTTGGTGCAACGTCGGCGCAAGACCTGCTGGGCAAACCGATGCTTGACTTTGTTCATCCGGCCTTTCAGCAAGTGGTTGCAGCCCGCTCAAAAAAAGTGCGCGACTATGGCACACAAGCCCCCCTGTTGCAAGAGCGTTTGCTCAAACTGGATGGCACCACATTAGAGGCGCAAGTCCAGACGACTTCGATTATTTACGACGAAAAACCCGCCGTTCATGTCGCCATTCGTGACATCACGGCGCACCTGCTGGCTGACCAGCGACTCATCGCCAGCAAGGCGTCGCTACGTGAGTCTGCCCTGCACAACCAGACTATTCTGGACAACATGGCGGACGGCGTCATCACCATTGACCAGCAAGGGCGGATCGAGACCTTTAACAAAGCGGCGTGCACTATGTTTGGCTATCCGCTTGAGGAGGTTGTGGGGCACAACGTGTCGATGCTGATGCCGGAGCCGCACCGCAGCCACCACGATAGTTATCTGGCGCTTTTTCAGCGCACCGGCGAGGCGCGCATCATCGACCAGCCGCGCGAGGTCCAAGGTCTGCGTCAGGACGGCGGCTTGTTCCCGATGAGTCTGTCGGTGTCGCAGGTCATGCGCGAGGGGCAATCCATCTTTATTGCCATCGCGCGCGACATTACCCAGCATCAACAGGACATGGAAAAAATTCGCCAAATGGCTTTTTATGATGCCCTGACAGGTCTGCCCAACCGGCGCTTGTTATTGGATCGTCTCACGCAAGCCATGGCGAGCGCGATTCGCACGGGTCATCATGGTGCGGTCATGTTTTTGGACTTAGACCATTTCAAGCGACTCAACGACACCTTGGGCCATGACGCTGGCGACGTGCTGCTGCAACAGGTCGCCGGGCGACTCAAACTTTGTGTGCACGCGGACGACAGTGTGGCTCGCCTGGGGGGTGATGAGTTTGTCGTGTTACTGAGTGCCTTGAGTACGACCCGTCACGAGGCAGCCGCGCAGGCCGAGGCTATGGGTCATAAAATTTTGAGCGCGCTGGGTCATCCCTACAGCCTGATGGGACACACCTACACCAGCACGCCCAGTATTGGCATTGTGGTGTTTATGCAAGACCAGGAAAGCATGGACGAATTGCTCAAAAAAGCAGACATCGCCATGTACCAGGCCAAAGCGGCCGGACGCAACATCGTGTGTTTTTATGATCCGGCCATGCAGGCTGCCGCCACCGCCCATACTGAACTTGAAAAAGATATGCGCAGGGACTTGGCCCACAACCAGTTTGAGCTTTATTACCAGATTCAGGTCAACAACCAAGGTCTGCCTATCGGTGCAGAGGCGCTGGTGCGCTGGAACCACGCCCGACTCGGCTTGATAGAGCCGGCCCATTTCATCCCACTGGCCGAAGAAACCGGGCTGATCTTGCCCCTCGGGTTTTGGGTGCTTGAGGCGGCTTGTGCGCAATTGTTGATCTGGGCCAACGACCCTGAAACAGCCACCTGGACAATGGCCGTTAACGTGAGTGCCTTGCAGTTTTCCAAAACTGATTTTGTCGCTAGCGTAGCCGCAACACTGCAAAAAACAGGTGCTAACCCCCGGCTACTTAAACTCGAACTGACCGAGAGCATGTTGCTCAACGACATTGACGACATCATCGTCAAAATGAATGCCATCAAGCAACAAGGCGTGTGCTTTTCGCTGGATGACTTTGGCACCGGTTACTCGTCTTTGTCCTACTTGAAGCAACTGCCGCTGGATCAACTCAAGATTGACCAGTCCTTTGTGCAAGACATTTTGACCAATCCCAACGACGCCGTCATTGCCCGCACCGTGGTGGCACTGGGTCACAGCCTGGGTTTGAAGGTGGTCGCCGAAGGGGTTGAAACACAGGCCCAGCGCGACTTTCTTGCCGATATTGGCTGTGATATTTTTCAGGGCTATTATTTTGGTCGCCCGGTGCCTATTCATCAGCTGAACTGTAAAAACCGAATAAATTAACTTTTTAAAACTCATCATGACTCTTGAAGAAAAAAAATCTGTCCTTGCCATTGCCTTGTTTGCTGCTTTTTCCGACCAAATTAAAGACGACCGCGAGCGCGAAGAAATTCGCCGCATTGCCGAGTCTCTAGCCAGCGAATCCGGCACACTGGACTTGCCCCGTCTGTACCAGGACGTGTTGCTCAAGCGGGTGAATCTGGCAACTGCTGCTGCCGCCTTGACCGATCCCGGTCAGCGCCAGTTAGCCTATGAAATGGCGGTCTGTGTGTGCGATGCCGATGGTCGCCAGAGCGAGCCTGAGCGTCAGTTTTTGACTGAGCTGAAAAAACTGCTGCAGCTCGATGGGGGGCAAACCACTCTGTTTGAGCGTGACGCCGATGCACTCGTTGAGTTGACTGAAACCGTGGCGGCTAGCAGCACCAGCCTCAAAGCGCCTGTGCCTGTCCCTGCTGTGGCCGCGCAGCCCAAGGTGTCTGAGGCCGAGCTGGATAAGTCCATCCTGAACTACGCCCTGGTCAACGGTGGTCTGGAACTGCTGCCCCAGTCTTGGGCCTCCATGGCCGTTATTCCACTGCAAATCAAAATGGTTTACAGCATCGGCAAGACCTACGGCGTTGAATTGGATCAGGGGCACATCAAGGAATTTATTGCTGCCGCTGGCGTGGGTTTGACCTCCCAATATGTCGAACAGTTCGCCCGCAAACTTTTCGGTGGACTCCTGAGCAAAATAGCGGGCAAGACCGTTGGCAGCGTCGGTGCAACTGCCACTGGTATGACGTTTTCTTTTGCCACCACCTACGCGCTGGGCCAAGTCGCCAAGCGCTATTACGCAGGCGGGCGGGTGATGAGCACGGCGGTGTTGCGCGAGTCGTTCCAGAATTTGCTGGGGCCAGCCAAAGAGATGCAAACCCGCTATTTGCCCCAAATTCAGGAACAAGCCAAAACGCTCGATATGGGTCGCGTCATGGCGATGGTGCGCGGGGGCTGAGGCGACAAATTACTGTCGTGCCGTGCGGGTGTTTTTCGGTAGTGCCTGCGGATAACTGGTGCGAAACGGGTTGATGTCCAACCCGCCCCGGCGCGTGTAGCGCGCATAAACGGACAGCTTCAAGGGTTGGCAGCGCGTCCAGATATCCATAAAGATGCGCTCCACACACTGTTCATGAAACTCGTTGTGGTTGCGATAACTCACCAGATATTGCAGCAAACTCTCTTGGTCAATCGGCGCCCCGGTGTAGCTGATTTGCACACTGCCCCAATCCGGCTGACCCGTCACCAGACAGTTGCTTTTGAGTAGGTTGCTGGTCAGCACTTCAGTCACCGGCGCCTCGCTGGACAACACCTTGAGCAGATCAGGGGCCGGGGTGTAACGACTGCATTCCACGTCGAGCCGATCCAGACTCAGGCCATCAAACTCGTAAATAGGTTCACGGTCAAAGGCGTCGGGCAACACGATTTTGACGCCTATTGACGCGGGTGTCGGGGCCTCGTGGTTGGCGGCTGAGGACGCACGCACCGTATCACGCCAAACAGCTTCGCTCAGGTCGGTGCGCAAACAGCTTTTAACCGCCTCCACATCTGCAAACCGGGTGTTGTTGAAGCTGTTGAGATAGAGCTTCAAAGACTTGCTCTCGATGATGTGGGTCGATTCGCACGGCACCGTCAAGTGCGCCAGCGCCACTTGGGGTTTGCCACGTAAATTGAGCCAGCTCAACTCAAAAGCCGTCCACATATCGGCTCCAAAAAATGGCGCGCGTGTGCTGACGCCAATCTCGGCACGCTTGACCGCCCGGGCTATCGGAAACAAAAGCGAGCGGTCATATTGATCAATATAGGCCGAGGACTTGCCCAGTTGAGAGTTTTCAGGAAGGTTCATCTAACACTAACTCCGGTTTGAAATCGCCCCCTTTGGGGAGATAGAATTTATTTGGGGAAGGGTCGCATCTTCCAAAACTCGCCCTGGTAGAGGCGTGGATTGAAATAAATGAGGAAGTAGCGCGGCCAAAATCGGCCCCATGGCGCCGGGTGGCAGGTCGTGTCCCAAGCCTTCTATGCCGACCAGCTGGGCGCCTGGAATCCGCCGGGCGGTGTCTTCGCCGCAGGCATAAGGCAGCAGCGGGTCGGCTTTGCCATGCAGCACCAGCGTTGGCGCGGTGATGCGCGACAACTGCGCCGCGCGGGTGGTGTCCGCCATGACTGCGGCTGTTTGTCGCAGCGTGCCGACCGGGTCAAAGTCGCGCGCCATGCCGCGCGTGATCTGGTCGCGCAGGGCGGCCTCGGGGGTCTCAAAGGCGGGGCTGCCAATGATTTTGAATAAGTTCAAAAAATGCGCAACGGCGGCTTGCGCACTCTTATCGGCAGGACGGGCGAACAAGGCCCGCATCACTTCAGGTCGGGCAGTGGGCAACCCTTTGGCGCTGCTGGTGCTCATCACGCTGGCAAGGCTTAACACACGCTCGGGGGCGGCCAATGCCATGCGTTGCGCAATCATGCCGCCCATGCTGACGCCCACGACATGCGCTTTTGAAACCCCGAGCGCATCAAGTACACCAAAAGCATCGGCGGCCATATCGCTCAAACTGTAGGGCGAGCTGGGTGTCAAACCAAGTTTGTATTTCAGACCCTGCCACATCAGATGAGGCTTGCCCAGCGCCGCAAAGTGCTGACTCAAACCCGAGTCGCGGTTGTCGTGCCGGATGACCCGATAACCGGCGTCCAGCAAGGCTTGCACCAAAGGCGTCGGCCACGCGATGAGCTGCATCCCCAGCCCCATGATCAACAACACGGCAGGGCGGTTTTCGCCCACAGCACCAGGGCCGCTGTCTTCGACCTCGATATCAATTTGGTTCGCTTTAAGCTTCATGCCAGATCCCGTCTAAAAATCAACCGTTCCGAGCCAGAGGCTGACGCGTCAAAAGCGTAACCTTCGGCCTCAAAGCCTTCAAGTTGCTGCACGCGCGTGACTTGGTGCAGGGCGGCAAAGCGCGCCATCAAGCCGCGTGCCCGCTTGGCGTAAAAACTGACAATTTTGTATTGCCCGTCTTTCAACTCCTGAAAAACGCATTCCACGACCCGCGCCTTCAGCGTTTTTAAATCCACGGCCTTGAAATATTCCTGACTCGCCAAATTCACCACGACTGGCGACACGTCCGCCTGCAAGCGTGTATTTAAATAGTCTGAAATTTGTGTGCCCCAGAATTTATAGAGGTTATGGCCCTGCGCGTTGTCAAGTGCCGTGCCCATTTCAAGCCGGTAGGGCTGCAGATAGTCTAGGGGGCGCAACACGCCATACAAACCGCTCAAAATACACAGATGATCTTGCGTCCATGCCAGCGCTTCGGGCGTCAAAGTCTGGGCATTCAACCCTTCGTACACATCGCCATTGAAGGCCAGCACTGCTTGCTTGGCATTTTTTGCTGTGAACTTGGGGCGCCAGGCGGCATAGCGCGCCACATTCAGGCCCGCCAGGGTATCGCTCACCTGCATCAAACGGGCGATGTCTTGCGGCGATTTTTCTCGCAAAATTTCGATAAGTTCAGTGGCTTGTTTGATAAACAAAGGCTGCGTGTGCGCCACCTCCTCAGACGGGGCGTCAAAGTTGAGGGACTTGGCCGGTGACAATAAAAATAGCATTCAAAACTTTCATCAAAAACTAACGCCGGTTTGAAAACTCCCCTTTCAGGGGGATAGGATCCATTTGGGAGAGGGGTAGCCTCTTCCACATTCGCGCAGAAAGGGGCGTGGATTGAAACTAATGAAGGTCTTCGGCCAGCGACGCCCGCGTATCGGCGGCCACGGTCGCTTCAGCCTGGTAGTGTGCATGATCGCAACCCAACATCAAGCCCGCGCCCGCTTTAACGGCACCACAGTGGTCGGGCGTCAATTCAAAACGCACAAAATGCACGGCGGATGTTTTTGCATCATTTTCGCGGTCCACGTCCTCATCCGCGATGGCATAAACACGGGGCTGGCCTTGCACCTCGACAAACAAGTGATCTTCGACGCCCCTCAACATGACCAGCGCCCGTTGGCGCTCGTGAACGTCGGGATAAGCGATCAACACCGTGGCTTTCCAGTGGCTGCCTTGAGGCACCAGCGGTGCGTAGGCGTCGATTTCCTGCTGGATGTCGGCCAGTTCAAATACTTTTTCAGCGCGTAGCATCTCCTGAATTTGGTAGCGAATCGTGGTTTCACTCTCGAATTGCAGGTTCATGTGGTCGCCCAGCGACACACTGCGTAACTGACGGTGGGCCATCAAGGCGGACTTGTGCAGAGGGCGGTAGCGGGCGTAGGCCTCCAGCGACATCAGGTTGTCAGGGGTAATGTGTCCAGTTAATTGCATGGCTCAATCAATCAACTCGGCTAGCGCCTTGGTGTAACGATGGGCGTGTGAACGCTCGGCCTTGGCCAGCATTTCAAACCAGTCAGCGACTTCGTCATAACCTTCGGCGCGGGCGGTCATGGCCATGCCGGGGTACATATCGGTGGACTCGTGCGTCTCGCTGGCAACCGCCGACATGAGGTTGGCGCGGGTCGTGCCAAACGGCAAACCAGTGGCCGGGTCGCCGCACTGCTCCAACCATTCCAGGTGGCCGTGTGCGTGCCCGGTCTCACCCTGCGCGGTGGAGCGAAACAGCGCGGCTACGTCCGACTGACCTTCCAGATCAGCTTGATTGGCAAAATACAAATAGCGGCGATTCGTCTGAGCCTCAACGGCAAAGGCCGTTTTCAGGTTATCTTGCGTGCGGGAACCTTTGATAGCGGTCATGATTCTCTCCCATCCATAAAAATTAAAAGAGCCTAGCCGGGATCGGCCCCGTCGTATAGAGACCCGCCGGATGCCCATTAAATTTTCTTGGCTATTGTCCTTTAAAGCGTTGCAACCGCTGCCCTGAAGCAAGCCCCGGGTCAGCGTCGAATAAAATCATTTGATGAATGACGCACTGCAACAACCCGGCTTGAATAGCCTCTCCAAATCCTTTGAACCCGCCGCTCTGGAGGCCCATTGGGGGCCTGAATGGGAACGTCGGGCATACGCCCGCGCGGGCTATCGTGGCACTGGCCTGCCTAGAGACGGCGCTGAATCCTTTGCCATCCAGTTGCCGCCGCCCAACGTCACCGGCACGCTGCACATGGGGCACGCGTTCAACCAAACCATCATGGACTCGCTAACCCGCTACCACCGGATGAGCGGCGACAACACGGTCTGGATTCCGGGCACTGACCACGCTGGCATCGCCACGCAAATTGTGGTGGAACGCCAGTTGCAAGAACAAAAAGTCAGCCGCCATGACCTGGGCCGCAAGAACTTTGTCGCCAAGGTTTGGGAATGGAAAGAAAAGAGCGGCAACACCATCACCACGCAAATGCGCCGCATGGGCGACAGCGTGGACTGGAGCCGCGAATACTTCACGATGGACCCGAAACTTTCCAAAACCGTGACTGAAACCTTTGTTCAACTCTATGAACAAGGCCTGATTTACCGGGGCAAACGCTTGGTGAACTGGGACCCGGTGCTGCAAAGCGCGGTGAGCGATCTGGAAGTCGAAAGCGAAGAAGAAGACGGCTTCATGTGGCACATCAACTACCCGTTTGCCGACGGCCCGCAGTTGGTTAACGGCGAAATGGCGACCGGTTTGGTCGTAGCTACCACCCGCCCTGAAACCATGTTGGGCGACGTCGCGGTGATGGTGCATCCTGAAGACGAACGCTATATGCACCTGATCGGCAAGCACGTCACCCTGCCCTTGTGCGACCGCACCATCCCCGTGATTGCCGACGACTACGTGGACAAAGCCTTTGGCACCGGCGTGGTGAAAGTCACGCCCGCGCATGATCAGAACGATTACGCCGTCGGCCAGCGCCACAAGCTGCCGATGATTTGCGTGTTGACACTGGACGCCAAAATCAACGACTTGGCACCCGCTGCTTACCAAGGACTTGACCGCTTTGTCGCCCGCAAAAAAGTAGTGGTCGATTTGCAGGCACTGGAACTGCTGGTCGAGATCAAAAAACACAAACTGATGGTGCCGCGTTGCGCCCGCACCGGTCAGGTGATCGAGCCAATGTTGACTGACCAGTGGTTTGTCGCCATGACCAAAGTCAGCCCCATCGACCCCACCGGCAAATCGATCGCGCAAAAAGCCATCGACGCCGTGCAGTCCGGCGACGTCAAGTTTGTGCCCGAGAACTGGGTCAACACCTACAACCAGTGGATGAACAACATCCAGGACTGGTGCATCAGCCGCCAACTCTGGTGGGGCCATCAAATCCCGGCCTGGTACGACGAAGACGGCAACGTGATCGTGGCCCGCAACGAAGCAGAAGCCCAAGCCAAAGCCCCCGGTAAAACCCTGCGCCGTGATGAAGACGTGCTCGACACCTGGTATTCCTCCGCCTTGGTGCCTTTCTCAACGATGGGCTGGCCTGAAAAGACGCAGGATTTCGACCTGTACTTGCCAAGCTCCGTCTTGGTCACCGGTTACGACATCATCTTCTTCTGGGTTGCCCGGATGATCATGATGACCAAGCATTTCACCGGCCAAGTCCCCTTCAAACACGTTTACATCCACGGCCTAGTGCGCGACGCACAGGGCAAAAAAATGAGCAAATCCGAAGGCAATGTGCTCGACCCGGTCGATTTGATCGACGGCATCGCCCTGCCCGAATTGCTGGTCAAACGCTCCGAAGGTCTGCGCAAACCCGAGACCGCGCCCGCCGTGCGTAAAAATACCGAGAAAGAGTTTCCAGCGGGCATTCCGGCCTTTGGTGCCGATGCGCTGCGCTTCACCTTTGCCTCGCTCGCCTCCTTGGGCCGTAGCATCAATTTTGATGCTAAACGCTGCGAAGGCTATCGCAATTTCTGCAACAAACTCTGGAACGCCAGCCGCTTTGTGCTGATGAACTGCGAAGGTCAGGATTGCGGCTTGAACGAACACACCAAAGAGGCGTGTGCAGTTGACGGCCCGGCAGCGGCCTATCTCGATTTCAGCCAGTGCGACCGCTGGATCGTCTCGCTGCTGCAGCGCGCCGAGGCGGATGTCGCCAAAGGCTTTGAAGACTACCGTCTGGACAACGTCGCCAGCACGATTTATGACTTCGTCTGGAACGAGTTTTGCGACTGGTATCTGGAAATTGCTAAGGTGCAGATTCAACAAGGCACGGAGTCACAAAAACGCGCCACGCGCCGCACCTTGATTCGCACCTTGGAAACCATCCTGCGCCTCGCGCATCCGATTATTCCGTTCGTCACTGAGGAGTTGTGGCAAAAAGTAGCGCCCATCGCCGGGCGTGCAGGTGAATCGGTGTCGATTGCCGTTTATCCCGTCAGCCAGCCTGAGCGCATGGATGAAGCGGCTTTGGCCTATGTGGGCAAACTCAAGTTGTTGGTCGATGCCTGCCGCAATTTGCGAGGCGAAATGAGCGTGTCGCCCGCCACCCGGCTGCCGTTATTTGTGGTCGCCAGCAACGCGAATGAAGCCGCGTTTTTGAAGCAAGCCGCGCCTGTGTTGCAAGCGCTTGCCAAGCTGAACGAAGTGCGCGTGTTTGACGACGAAGCCGCCTGGATCGCCGCTGCTCAAGCCGCCCCCGTGGCCGTCGTGGGCGATGCCCGCATTTGCCTGCACATGGAAATTGACGTGGCCGCAGAGAAGCTTCGTTTGGGTAAAGAAGTGCTGCGGCTGGAGGGCGAAATTGTCAAAGCCGAAGGCAAACTGGGTAACGAGGCGTTTGTGGCCCGCGCCCCCGCTGCCGTGATTGAGCAAGAGCGCAAACGGATGGCCGACTTTGTGGCGACGTTGGCCAAGCTGAAAGATCAGTTGACTCGTTTGGGTTAATTCGAGTTGTCATCCTGGCGCAGGGGTAAGGATGCACCGGGATGACTGCTAAAAAATGCTGGTTTTTTTCAACGACCTGCGTGGCAACCGAATTAAAAGCTGGATTTAACGACGCCGCATGACGTGAAAGAAGTCAGTTCCCACAGTTTGCTGCTCCAGCAATTCATTGCCGGTTTGCTTGGCAAACGCCTGAAAATCACGCACCGAACCGGCATCCGTGGACACCACACGCAAAGTCTGACCGCTTTGCATATCGGTCAGCGCCTTTTTGGCTTTCAAAATAGGCAGCGGGCAGTTCAAGCCACGGGCGTCGAGTTCTTTGTCAATTTGCATCAAATGTTCCTTGAAATCAAAATAAGTGCGGGAGTTTGGCATCAAGCCGGAAAAACGCCGGTTGAAAGATAGCGGTCACCCCGGTCGCAGACGATAAACACGATGGTGGCATGGCTTTCACGGCGCGCAATTTCTTGTGCCACACAACACGCGCCAGCTGCTGAAATGCCGGCAAAAATACCTTCTTCCCGCGCCAGCCGCCGACACATATCTTCAGCGCTCTCCTGACTCACGTACATCAATTCATCTACATTGGCGGGGTTGTAAATTTTTGGCAAATATTCTTGCGGCCATTTTCGGATGCCAGGGATACGCGAGCCTTCGCTGGGCTGCACGCCGATGATTTTGATGGCAGGGTTCTTTTCTTTCAAAAACTGCGATACGCCCGTGATGGTGCCGGTCGTACCCATGGCACTGACGAAATGCGTCACGTGTCCTTTGGTGTCGGCCCAGATTTCAGGGCCAGTGGTTTCGTAATGAACGCGCGGATTATCGGCATTGGAAAATTGGTCCAACACGCGCCCTTTGCCATCGCGCTGCATTTGCTCGGCCAAGTCGCGGGCGTATTCAATGCCGCCGCTCTTGGGCGTCAAAATCAACTCGGCACCAAACGCTTTCATGGTTTGAGCGCGCTCGATGGACAAGTCTTCGGGCATGATCAAAATCATGCGATAGCCCTTGATGGCCGCCGCCATGGCGAGCGCAATGCCGGTGTTGCCCGAGGTCGCTTCGATCAGCGTATCGCCCGGTTTGATCTCGCCACGCTCTTGTGCCCGCGCAATCATCGCCACGGCTGGTCGATCCTTCACGGAGCCTGCTGGGTTATTGCCTTCGAGTTTGCCAAGAATGACATTGCCTCGCCCCGTATTTTCACAGGCGCCGATGCGTTGCAACCTAATTAATGGCGTTTTTCCGATGGAATCTTCAATTGTTTTGTATTTCATAGCCCACACTGTGCCATAATTTGCAGCTTGCACTAATACAAGCCCGGGTGGTGAAATTGGTAGACGCAGGGGACTCAAAATCCCCCTCCGAAAGGAGTGCCGGTTCGATTCCGGCCCCGGGCACCACTTGTAAGTATCAGGTCATATCAGACCCCTCGAAACCCGCGTAGTTCATATAGCTACAGCGGGTTTTTTGTTGTCTCAAGCAGAGTCACTGGCTACCACGCCGACAAGCGAAAAACGCTGACGCCGGGTGTCTACCCCCGAAGTCTCCTTACTCAAGGTCAGACAACGCCGTGGTTCAGTGCGCTTGCACTGAACCTGATGACCTGTCTTGGAATGCCTGTGTCGGTAAGAATCTAAAAAATAGTTGAGAAATAAGGGGTACTTTAGCCAACTTTCGATTTATTCAACAACGCCATTCAAAATGTTAAAACTCAGTGCCTGGAATGCGGATGGTGTGGCGTCTCGTGGTCTTGCGACACTAGCGAGCCAGCAAACATACCCACAGTTTTAGGAGCATCCGAGCGCTCAGGCGTATTCAAGGCCGCCAGCAGACGCTGGCCAAATCCTTTTAAAACACCGTATAAGGCGGTGACATGTCCGATATTTTTAGTACGCATAGTGATACCTCTTTCATACATTTTAAAAACTGTTTATACAGTTTATACAGTTTTGTATGCATTGACAATGCGCAAGGATTACACCAAACGCGCCGCCTGGAGTTCTTTCTTTACATAAGCGTAATACAAGGGTGCCGCCACCAGGCCTGTGATACCAAAGACGGATTCACCAACGAACATCACGGCTAACAACTCCCAAGCTGCTGTTTTTGTTTTAACGCCCACGACCTTGGCGTTGATCGCATATTCCACTTTGTGAATCGAAATCAAAAAGATCAGGCACGCCAGCCCCACTTCGGGCGAGATGGAAAGACCCACCAGCGCCAGCACGCCGTTGCACAACAAGTTGCCCACAATAGGAATAAGACCGGCGAAGAATGTCAGAGCAATCAGTGAGCCGATGTACGGCATTTCAACACCGAAAAAAGGCAACGCCACCAACAAGAAGATGGCGGTGCACAGCGCATTGAATGCAGCAATCCAAAACTGCGCCACCACAATCTGACGGAATGCGTCAATGAAATGCGCCCCGCGCTGGCGAATCGCAAAACGTAGAGGCGCATCAGTGGGTGTCTTGGGCGTGCCTTCAATCAGTGCACCTACGACCAAGCCGACGTACACCAACAGGCTGCCATGCAAGCCCGTCGTGCCTAATCCGGCTAAGGCACGCGCTTGGGATTTCAGATAATCGGCCAGCCAGACTTGCGCTGCAATTAGCTCATCGGGCAGATGGCTAGCCAGATCAGCAGGGAGTTTTAGACGAATTTCAAGAACCGTCCCCGCTAAGTGGTGCAACAGCGCCTGATATTGTTCTACGGCACTAAAGGCCATGCCTTGTGCATTGGCCAACAAAAGACCCAAACCCATAACAGGCAAAAAAACCACGATGGCAGCGGCCATGAGCGGACGTAACCGAAGGCTTTTTCGACGCCTTTCTCCGGCGAGTGCTGCGGCTAAAAGATAGCCCAGACAAACAGCCAGCAAACCTGGAAGCAGCCCGTAAATTAGCGTTCCAAGGCACAACAAAAAAGCAAGCATGAAGCTGGCAATTTTGATATATGGGGTGACAAATTTTGTTTGTGGGAACGACGTTGATTGAATCGGTTTTGACATGGAATCGCTATAAGTTGCGCCGATTCTGACACCTTCCCGATTCTGTCTGCCAGCCCGTGAAAGTCAGGTGCTATACAACTGTATTGACTCACCCCGGTGATCTTTGGGAAAGGCAAAAAACCATCTCAAAAATGTAGGCACGCCTTGCGGCGCCTCCTCCAGCACGACAAAGAAAAATTTCTCATCTTTAGTGATGCCGATGAGAGGCGCCACTGTTGCCATCCGCTTCTGTGCTTCATCGCCTGAAGTTGCCTCAACCGTGAAACGTATTTGTCTGGAAATGGTGTCGAAGCCGCAGTAAAAACGGCCTTGAATAACTGTCTTTATAGGCTCTAAAGTTGTGAACTTCTGCATGGCTGATAAATGTGCTGCTTGGAAAAATTTTGACTTGAAGCAAGTAAAAAATGTTTTTTAAAAACTGAATTCTGATTCAAAGGTTGCACAACACATTGATTTTTCTCATCACTGCCTCAAAAACAGAGAAGGCCCAGAGACGGACAAGCCTATTGAAGAAGACAGGGCGATAATTATCTGTTTAAGAGGAGTTTCTTAAACGATGTCTGGTTGCGCCGCTGAACTCAAATTAAAAACACAGGCGTTATCTCTCAAATGGATCGCCTACAAAGAAGCGCCCAATTTTGAGTTATTTGTCGAATTCGCAGTTTTACTATCCAGTT
>CAIJRK010000027.1 GCA_903823025.1 uncultured beta proteobacterium | reverse complement strand
CTTTTTGCGCTTCTTCAAGCGTTTGGGGTTTCGGGCTGGCTTGCCGTAGATTAATTTGCATTGCTATCAATTCTGACCTGTTTTTGCACAAATCCCGACAACACTATGAAATCAGTTGGGTAGTGGGGTGAACGCGTACAGAAAATCGTATTCCTGGATTTCCTTCTCGATTTCATCCGGGTTGATGTACACCCCGAGCAACTCCGGGCGAATCACCGCTTTGATGGTGCTCTTGCCCGACCCGTTGGGGCCGGCAAACATGCGCAGACGAGGGATGTCAGTCACCGCATCACCCGTGTTGTGCCCACGGCCACCAAACTGGGCGGGGGGGTAGTTTTGATGAGCTTGCGTGTGCCGTCGGGAAACACCTCGTAGATCGCGCCGTTCTCGCTCTGCAACACGCTGCTGCCTGAAGCCAGTGCCTGCCAATAGGCCTGCGTGACGGCAGACTGGGCGAGTTCAGGAATATGTTCTTCCAGAAACCGCATGGATTTTTCAGAGGTGGGCATGGTGGACTCCGTGTTACCTGAATTGAGGTGGTTTCATATTAGGCGAATCCAACCGGTCAGCAGTTTGGATTCAATGTTGCGGTTGTCATGTGGCTCCTTGTTCTGCAAAAATTCAGACTCAGGGCAGCACGGCAACGACTGCTTGCTCAAAGTTACCCGCCTGACTGCAAAGTGCTTTCACGTTTATCCACTTTTTGTAGACAGAAGTTGCGTGCGCTCTGTACTCCCTGGTTGACTTCTTTTTCACTCGTTGCGCTTTCGGCAGCAACGCCAATCCAGCTTCTGCAGCAGGGTTGCACTCCAGCCCTTGGCACAACGCATGGGTGGCGGGTAACAGTGCAGCGACCAGCCAGGCACCCGTAGATTGCGCAGGCAAACACACAACAGTTTTGGCACCCGGTTGCACGTTACCCAACCAACCTAATAAAACGGCCTCTAATGCGGCACAAGTGCCTGCAACAGGCGGACAAGGCTGGTTGCACGGCAGCTGTGGCCATGCGTTTTCATTAGCCATTTTTTTCACCAACGGGCCACAGTCGGCATATTGCCTGAGCGCCACATCAACATCCAGGTGGATGATGAGCAGATCAAACAATGCAAGGGTCGGGTCGTTATCCAGCGAACCCACATGCCGCTGGCCGGCTGCGTCGTACCACTTCAAGACACCACCCCAGCCGTTTCCCAAGATGGGTAAGCTAGGCTCGGGCTGTAGCAAAGTCAGGAAAAAAGGTCGGTGAAGAATGGCTTTCAGCGCCGCATGGATCACCTCAAAATCCGTCGGCCCCTCTGCCACCAAGGCAATGCGTGGCTCAAACATTGGGCACCGCACCCAAGTGCCCCATCAACCACAGGCGAGACAAGGGGTATTGCTGATTGAGACTGGTCAACGCAGGCGTCAGCTCCAAACGCCGCACGCAGGTCAGCCCGTTGCTATTTCGCTCCACGGCAAATAACCGAACCTCAGGGTCGGCAAGGTCCAGGCCATCCAGCACCGCCGGGTTATGTGCCGTGAACAGCAATTGCCGGTCGTTCCCACCCCTTTTTAGCCAGCCCGAAAGCCGGGCAGTCAAGCGGGTTAACAGTCTGGGGTTCAGGGCCTGATCCAGATTGTCGATAGCCAACAGCCTGGGTGCCTGGGGCAACAAACACAGCACGGCACAAAAGATCACATACAGGGCCCCTTCGCTGGCATCGTAGGCCGTCAACTCGTTACGGCTTTTGTTCATGAACCGGTCGGTGAACTTCAACATCAGTTTGGTACGCGCCACCTTGGGTGAAAGCAGATTCGCACCATGGCTGGTGGTTTGAATATCGCTGACCCAATCAATCAGTTCCAGCACCTCGTCCAGCACCCCGCTGTTGTCCTCTGAATAGTGCTTTTGCAGTTCAGCAAAACCTTCGGCTAGCTGTCCGCCGCTCAAACCCACAGGCGCGCGCGGCTGGGCGTCGGGCACCGTGCCGCGCAAAGTGGGCGTGTTGGGGCAGTAAATGGCATAGTTTTGCAGGCCTTGCATCAACTGTGCGGCTGCGTTATCTGGCGCCACATCGACCAGTTTCAACGCGGCCAACCCGGCTTGTGGGTTCAGATTTTTTTTGTTGCGCACGCCGTCCGAGACGATTTCCTGCTGGCCATCGGTCAGTACCTCGGTTTTGTACGACCACGCGGGCTCAGGGGACTCCAGCGGGTTCAACAACGAGACACGATAGCCTTCACCGCCATCACCCACGGCTCCAACGCCAATATGAGCAGGCGTACGCTCTGACGTAAAAGAACTCTTGAACAAACGCGGCAATCCGGCCCGTACACCTCGGCGAATCAGTGCCTCGTCGTCCACCACGCCGTTGGCCGCTGCACCCAAAACACCAATGGCCTCCAGCACATTGCTTTTGCCAACGCCATTGGCACCGATAAAGCAGTTGACCCGGCCCAATTGAATGGTTTCGGAATGGATCGACTTGAAGCCGTCAATTTGGATGGTTCGAATCATCGTGAATTACCTTTTGATTATTGATGGCTTCGGTGGCTACAAGCCGGATTCTGCCGGTCAGCAGTTCTTGCCTCATGCCCTGCTTGAGCGCGCGGGTCTTGTCAATGGCAGTTGCCACATCGGCCAGTGTCATTGCCGGGGCGTTTTTAAGACAACGCAGGATGTCTACCGAAGTTTGTACCGCAGTTGGGGTGACTTCACCCAACCCCGCTTTCAGATGTATCGGATTGGCCTTGAAGGTCAGCATCAGCCCCGACATGCTGGTGTCAAAAATGGGCGCAGGTACATCGTGGTTGACGCATTCGCTATCGGCCAGCACCAGCTCATCCTCCCGGCCAATTTCCAGCACGCCACCTTCGGCATTGGCAAAGTCGCAAATCCATTTCAGGTACTCGTCTCGCCAGGACTGCTTCCATTCAAAGTTTTCGAGGCAGCAAAAATTATTGATGTATAGGCGCTGGCGCATGGTGTTCTGATCCTTCACCAAATGGTTGTGGCTGCTGTATTGGTGCCGGGCAAGGCGACGATAAGTTCACTCAACACATCGGGCCGGTCTTTGAAAACGGTCATCCAAATCGACCAATACCCGTTGCTTTTAACCGTCCGCACAATTTGCCGCTGCATTTCCGGCGTGTCGCAACACATCAGGTCATGCAACGAATCTTGGGCCATGTCCCAAGCCTCGCGCCGATTGAGCCAGCGCCGGTCAGAAGCCTCGGCGGTGTCGGGGGTTTTGTGCAACCCCACCAGCTTGATGGTGTTGATGGCCTGTGCTTGCTGCGGTCCGTTGGCGGCAGACACCTTGCCGCCTTCCGAATACACCAAGGCCATGAATGTGTTGTCACGGTCGGGCCAAAGGTAATTGGCCAGCACCACATCCGTATCGCCCTTGGTGCTGTTGCAATTTGTGCAAGCCAGCAAAAAGTTGTCCCAAGATAGCGCCCGCTCTGGCATAGGCTGCGTTGCGCCTGGAGGCTGTTTAGGCTGCACATGCTCCACGGCCAAAGAGGAGTCCAGGTGCATTTCGCAATACGAACAATGCTCGCCCAAGCGCTGAATCAGCGCTTTGCGAGCTTGCGAGTAATGGGTGAATGCCACGTTGGTGCCGCCTTCATCCACCGGGCATGGCCCGCGCACAACCGGTCGCATCAGTGCACCTCGTTTTTAACTGAACCCATGCCAGCTGCAAGGCGCTTCATTTCCAAAAACGCGTGGTAAGCCACGTTATCGCTGAAGGGGGCAGACAACTCATCCAGGCGTTGCTTAAGTTGTTGCCGTGTGACGTCATCAGCGCCTTTTGCACTTTCAAGTACCGCAAAGTAAGCCCTGGCCGCTTCGTGCATGTCTTGGTAACGCTGACCGCGCTGGGGTACTGGCACACGCATCACGCTTTCTACTATGTCCTCAATCGAGCGGTTTGCAAACACCGCACCTGGACCAGGGGCAGCCATGCCCTCTGGCGAGTTGGCCAAGTCTTCGAGGCTACATACCTGGTCTAGGTCGATGACCTCGCCTGGCTCCAAAGATTGAAGAATGAACGGTGAATGCGTAGAAGCAATGAACTGCAATGCTGGAAACGCCTTCTTCAAATCCAACACCACCCGGCGCTGCCACTTGGGGTGCAGGTGCAAGTCAATTTCATCAATCAACACCACCCCCTGCGTTTTAACGGCTGCATCCACGCCGTGATGCGGGTTCAGCCGCGCAGCACGGTGGGCAATGTCGGCCACCATGCCCACCATGTTGCGGTAGCCATCGCTCAGGCTGTTGAAAGGCAGCAACCCTTCTTTTTCGAGCTTGATGGTCAGTGCGTCGTAGTCGGTGTCATGGTAAAAATCCAACGCACCGGGTATGCAAGCCATCACGGCCTGGCGCACCACGTCGGTGGCGGGAATACGAGAGCGCTTTTGCAGCTCGGCGTAAGCCAGCTTCTTGAACCACTTTTCAAAAGCCTTTTGATCTGACTTTGGGTCCAGGCAATACCTGTAAGCATCCAGCTGAGAGGTGGGTTTTTCGGTCTCAATGTCGTCGTGAAGGTTCCACAAGCGGCCCGCACCGTAGTACAGCAGCAAAGGCAAGTCTGGGCTATGACCTTCTTTGACCTTGGCGCGGTCTTGCACACCGAGCCGCACCAGGGCTTTGGCCTTGCCGCCCCGGTCGCCCATGTCGCGCTGCCAGCTCACTTGGCTGGCGTTGATGGTGGCTGTGGCATTCAGGGAAACATCGGCTTTTTGTTCCTGAAACACCTGCCCCTCTTTTTCGGTGAACAAGAAACGGGCATCTGCTTTGCCGATGTTGCCCCCGCCGGTGGTCAGGCCGGCACCCTGAAAATAGGTATTGAGCATCATGGCCGCGGCATCGAGCACGGTGGTTTTGCCTTTGCCGTTGTTACCGATCAACATGGTGAAATGTGGATGAAAATGGAAGCGCGCAGCTTCGTAGCGGCGAAAGTTTTGAAGGGTGAGATGCAGAAGCTTCATGGTGTACCCGTCAGGCCAAGCGGCCCAGTGTGGACTTGTCCAAGCCGTTGTTGCCGATCAGCAGAGCCGACGAAGCGTCACCCGGCTTGAACTCGAAGTTTTCGAGACAGGGAAATTGTGGATGTAGAGACGATTAAGCATTGTTTATTCAAGGTCAGATTGACTTGGCATATTCGATTTCAATATCAAATCCTGGCGCAATTAACTTAGCCGCCTTAAAAACCTTAGCCCTGTTTGCCAACAAATTTTGTACCTCTCTATTCACATCTTCCAGAATACTTTTGGATGGCCGCAGAGCACCTTTTCGGTCATAAATTTCTCGATCTAGGGAGCCGCTGTTAATAATGCTCAAAACCTGCATTTGATAAGACAGCTCAAAAGTAAGCTTCGATGAAATGATCTCCAACTCTATGGAGAGCAACTGAAATTTTGCGGCAATCTCAGATGATGTAGCTTGCTTCGACTGAGAGTAGGCGGTATCACGCAGTGCCTCTCTAGTTTCTTGAAGCTCTCGCTTTTGAAGAATGATGGAACGCGTCAGCCAATAGAGCGTAACGACCGAAATGGTTGGATTGAGCACCCCGCCGATGTAGTCTCCTAGCGTTCCCCAGTCCGCATGGTTGTTGGAAAAACCGAATCCAGAGAACTTCACGAAGTAAGCAAAAACTACAAGAAAAGCCAAAAAACCAACACTCCAAAAAGAATGATTTGCTGCTTTCTCTACATCATCTAGTTTTTCTCCCAAGGAGAATTTTTTAGGCTCGGCTTGATTGTTTTCGACGTCATTCATAACAAACGAATCCTTCCGGTCAGCAGCTCTTGCATCATCCCCTGCTTGAGCGCACGGGTCTTGTCGCGGCGGGCTTCGAGGGCGGTGAGTTCGGCGTCCATGTCGGAGAGGACTGTGGCGATGGCAATTTGCTCTTCCATAGGCGGGAAAGGTATCTCTTGATCGTCAACGCTTTTGCGCCCTAATCCAAGTTGAGCTGATCCAATAACTTTCTTGCGCAGAGCAGTGTTGGTTTGGTGTCCGTTTATGACGTACGAAAAAAATAGTGGATTGCCGCGAATGGCGGTGAGTCGATATACGTGGTCTCCAAGGACATAGGTCTCGTCAGCATCAACGTAACCAACTCTTCCAATGATGCCACCGCCACCAATGTCGTCCTTTGGCATTACCAAGTCACCCGAACGAAGAAAATCACCATGAAAATTGGTTGCCTTTGAAACAATGAGCTTTCCCTCGGTGGAAACCGACCCCATATCCACAACCCAATGTCGACCGCCAGCTACCACGTAATCACTTTTTGTTTTTCCAGCGGAAATTATGAAAATATCCCCCAACCGCTTCACCTCCCACTCCCCACTAAACCCCGGCAGGCGGGTTTGGCCGGTGAGGAGTTGCTGCATGGTGGCTACTTTGAGGTCGCGCTTCTTGGCAATGAGGGCATCCAGCTTGGCCAGCAGCGCATCCACATCCGACAGGGCGGTGGCGATGGCGCGTTGTTCGCCTCTATTGGATGGAAGAAAAATTAGTGTTTTCCGAATAGCCGTCAAACCCAAGTTTCCGATCGTCGATCCAGTCAAACCATCAAGAAACTGGCGTCGGACCAATTGCGTCTGAAGTGAGTGATAGAAGAACTGCTTGGATACTTCAGGTTTGACGTTTAAATATGCTGCGCTTTTCCCGAGCACTACTGGCTCATCTTTAAACAATCCGAGATTGCCGATAGTGCCGTTTATTGACATCAGAACTGACCTATCGCTAAGTGGCTTTCTGTGTTTTACAAATTCTGAATAATCTACTGTCTTTGTTTCACTCGTCACCGATAACTTGCCATCGGTCAGGTTGTTGCCGTTGATGAAAAAATATTTTCCGGTTGGCGAATAAATTGGTGTGCCGTGCAAGCCATCACCCACATGACTGGTTAATGTCTCAATAGATACAGCCCCCCAATCCTCCGGAATCACCCCCACCTCCGTCTGCTTGTACCCCGCTCGCACCGCCGCGCTCATGTTGCACCCTCATCACTGGCACCCGCTTCGCGCAGGGTCAACTCCAACTCGCGGCGCAGTTCTTCGCGCTCGGGCAGGTAAAGCTGGTATTTCTGCACAAAGAGTTGGCTGTTCATTTGGTAGGTGGCGTATTCGACCAGCAGTTCGTCCTTGTTACGGCTCAGGATGATGCCAATGGGTGGGTTGTCGCCCTCGGTGTTTTCTTCTGCGGCAAAGTAGCCCAGGTACATATTCATCTGGCCAATGTCGTGGTGCTGCACGTCGGTGATCTTGAGGTCAATCAGCACAAAGCAGCGCAGGATGCGGTGGTAAAAAACCAGGTCCACCTTGTAGTGGGTGTTGTTCAGGGTGACGCGGTATTGCCGCCCGACAAAGGTAAAGCCCTTGCCCAGCTCCAGCAAAAACTGCTGCAGGTGGTTGCACAACAGGGTCTCCAACTGGGTCTCAGACACCAGGTAAGGCTCGGGGATTTTCAGAAATTCGAACACATAAGGTTCACGCAGCAGGTCGGCGGGTTGCTCAATCAGTTGGCCCTGGGCGGCAAGCTGCAAAACGCCGGCCTTGTCTTTGCTGGCGGCCAGGCGCAAAAACAGGGCGCTGTTCTTTTGGCGGATCAACTCGCGCACCGACCAGCGCTCACGCAAGGTCTGCTGCACATAAAAGCTGCGCTCCAGCGGGTCGTCGATTTTCAGCAGTTCCACAATCACCGACCAGCTCAATGGGTGCGACGCTGTCGCACTTATTGGCCAAGCCAAATAAAACTGACGGGATCGGATCAAGTTGCTGCGGCTAAACCCCTTGCCGTATTCGGCCCGTGCTTTGCCGCCTTGCTCAAACTCCACAATCTGGCGCCCCACTTGCCAGTAGGTTTGCGTGATGTGGGTGTTGACGGCCTGCACCGCCTGTATGCGACCCTGGGTGTAGGTGTCGGATATTTGCTGCAGCAGGTCGGGGTAGCCCTTATCCGTGCTCAATTCCATACAAACCCCATCTTCTTCAAATGCTCATCCACCCTGGCTGCCAGCGTTTCGACTTCGACCGCCAGTTGCGGGATGGGCGTGGCGTAGCGCTCGGCCAGTTGTTTGATGCGCCCGGTCAGCGCCTGGCTGACGCGGTCCAGTTCGCCTTGCACGCGGGTGGCCAGCGCAGTCAGCCATTTATTCACCACTACCAGCGTTTTGATGTCCGCCACGCTGAGTTGGCTGTATTGGGCGGCCACTTGGGCGTCCAGCGCCTTGGTGGCGTCTTTTACCTTTTTGCTGGCGGTGGCTTCCTGCTCGATCAGGTCCACATAGGTGGCCAGCAGTTTGCGTTCATCGGTGGCGGTTTTGTCATGCTTGATTTTGGCTAACTGGGCCTTGGCGCTGACCTTGGTGAGCTTGCCTTTGTCATTTTTGGCCTCCGCCAGCAGGCCTTCTTCGCCGCCATGTTCTTCTTCCAGCTCTTCCATCTGGCGGCTGACGGCGTCGCGCTCGGCTTCCAGTTGGTCGATGGCTTGTTGCGCTTGGGCAAAGTAGCGGGCCACGATCAGGGCGGGCGGTATCAGGTCGGTGTTGGGCTTGCCGTTTTGTACCGCCTGCCAGCCGTCACTGACGATCATCCAGGCGTCGTCTTTCAGGGTCTCGGCCCAGTAATCCATCAGGTGCTGGTAAACGCCGTAGGGGTCGATGAGGGAGGCGATGGGCGCGTTGGCGCGGAAGGTGTCAAGCAGGCTCTCGGACAGGGCCTCAATCAGCGCATTGGGTCGCTGCCCCTGCTGGATGCCGGTGAGCAGCGGCGTGTTGGCCGCCGTCCAGGTGGCAAACAAGGCGGTAACGCGGGTGTTGAAGGCGGTGAACTCGGGGTGGGCAAAGATGGCGGCTTTAACCTGCGCGGCTTCCACCTTGGGCTGGCTGTAGCCGGGGCGGTTGGCCGGTGCAAACAGGTCTTTGCGCACGTTGGGAAACACCTGCCAGTAGGCGGCCAAGCCGTCGATATCGGCATGGGGGATGCCACCCAGCAGGTGAGCGGCAATGTCTTGCAGGTCTTCAGGTTCGGTGCTGTCGATGTAGCGCGGCAGGTTCAGGTTGAAGTCGTTGGCCTGCACCTCGGCCAGCGGCACCATGCGGGCGTATTTGGGCGTTTCCAACTGGCGGGTGAAGGTGTCCACAATTTTGTGGATGTCCTGGGCGCGCAGGCGGTTTTTGTTGCCGTCCTTGATGAAGCCCTTGCTGGCGTCCACCATGAAGAGGCCTTTGCGGCCCGCTGCGCCTTCTTTGTCCAGCACGATGATGCAGGCCGGAATGCCGGTGCCATAAAACAAATTGGCCGGCAGGCCGATGATGCTTTTGATGAAGCCTTGTTTGAGGATGCGGGTGCGGATGCCACCCTCAGCGCCGCCCCTGAACAACACGCCATGCGGCAGAATAACCGCCGCCTTGCCGGTGCTCTTGAGGCTTTTAAGCACGTGCAGCAAAAAAGCGTAGTCGCCATTCTTCTCGGGCGGTGTGCCGTATTCAAAACGGCCATACAGGTCGTTGGCCGGGTCCAGGCCGCTGGTCCAGGCTTTGGTGGAGAACGGCGGGTTGGCAACGATGAAGTCAAAGGTCTTGAGGCCACCCTCGGCGTTCTTGAAATGCGGCGCCGACAAGGTGTTGGCCTGCCAGATTTCAGCCGTGGGGCAGTCGTGCAGCACCATGTTCATGCGGGCCAGCGCGCTGGTGGCGTTGTCCATCTCCTGCCCGTACAGCGCCAGGTCCAGCCCGGTGCGGTGTTTGGCTTCGTCGTGGGCTTTCAGCAAGAGCGAGCCAGAACCGCAGGTGGGGTCGTAAATGCTCTGGCCTGCACTGTTGGCCTTGCCCAAATCCAGCACTAACGCCATGGTGCGAGAGACCTCTGACGGGGTGTAAAACTGGCCCTTGCTTTTGCCCGACTCGGTGGCAAAGTGGCGCATCAGGTACTCGTAGGCGTCACCCAGCAGGTCGTCGCCCTCGGCCCGGTTACCGCCAAAGTCCAGCCCTTCAAAGATGGCGACCAGCTTGGTGAGGCGGTCCACCATCTCCTTGCCCTTGCCCAGCTTTTCTTCGTCGTTGAAGTCGGCCACGTTGATGGCGCCTTGCAAGCTGTCATTGGCCAGCGCCAAGCGGGCGATGATGATGTTGAGTTTGTCGCCAATCTCCTTGTCGCCCTTGGCCGCCACCATGTTGGCAAAGCTGCCGCCATAGGGGATGTCAATCAGGGCGGACGGGTCACCCGCGTATTTGTCAGTGACGTATTTGACGAACAACAAGATAAGGACGTAATCCTTGTACTGGCTGGCATCCATGCCACCGCGCAGTTCGTCGCAGGATTTCCAGAGAGATGCGTAAAGTTCAGATTTTTTGATGGCCATTGTGGTGTGGTGTCCCTGTTGCGGGGTATCTTAACCAAACCACTGTTGATGATTTCGGCATGGTTTAGACGCGTAAATCCACAACTTGTTTTATTTTTTTCACGTCAATACCTGCGTTTCAACTGCTTGAAGACCCTCTAAACTCAGCTGTATGAACGTCCCAGACCTCCAAACCGTCGCCATCGATCTTGCAGATCGCAGTTATCACATTGCCATTCGTGGCTCAATTTTTGACAACCCCCTGAGTTATTCAGAGCTGCCGCCGGCCACCAGCGCGCTGATTGTGACCAACACCACCGTGGGGCCTTTGTATGCGGCACGCTTACAAGCCGCTTTGCAAGGCAAATACACCCACATTCACACCGTGACGTTGCCCGACGGCGAGGTGTACAAAACCTGGCAAACCCTCAACCTGATTTTTGATGCCCTGTTGCAAAACGGCTGCGACCGCAAGACCGTTCTCTTTGCGCTGGGCGGCGGCGTGGTGGGCGATATGACAGGTTTTGCGGCAGCCAGTTATATGCGCGGCGTGCCTTTTGTTCAAGTGCCCACCACCTTGTTGGCGCAGGTTGATTCGTCCGTCGGGGGCAAGACCGGCATTAACCATCCGCTAGGCAAAAACATGATTGGCGCGTTTTATCAGCCACTTAAAGTCGTGTGCGATCTGGACACGCTCAAGACATTGCCCCCGCGCGAACTCAGTGCCGGGTTGGCCGAAGTTATTAAATATGGCCCGATTGCCGATCTGACCTTTTTGACGTGGATTGAAGCCAACATCGACGCGCTCATAGCGCAAAAGCCCGCGGCGCTGGCGCACGCTGTCAAGCGTAGCTGTGAACTTAAAGCCTGGGTCGTGGAGCAGGACGAGCGTGAAGCCGGGTTGCGCGCCATTCTGAATTTTGGTCACACGTTTGGCCACGCGATTGAGGCGGGTTTGGGTTACGGCGAGTGGCTGCATGGCGAGGCTGTGGGCTGTGGCATGGTCATGGCGGCGCATTTGTCGCAACGGCTGGGGCTGATCGATGCCGCACTGGTGCAGCGTTTGACCGCACTCATTCAAAAAGCAGGCTTGCCGACAACCGGGCCTCGTTTGTCCGAGGCAGACAACGCCGGGCGTTATCTTGAACTCATGCGCGTGGATAAAAAAGCCGAGGGCGGAGAAATCAGGTTCGTCGTGATCGACGGGCCAGCCAGTGCTGGCGTGCGCACCGCTCCGGATGCGCTGGTACGCGAAGTCATTAATTTTTGCTGCGCTTAGGCGCTTAACACCATGATGCTTGCCCTGTTTGCCTGTGATCCTGCGCACTCGCGGGGTCGTCGTTACCGCCAAGAACCGGCGCCCACGCGCACCGAGTACCAGCGCGACCGCGACCGTATCGTGCATTGCACCGCGTTCAGGCGACTGGTGTACAAAACGCAGGTGTTTCTGAACCACGAAGGTGATTTGTTTCGCACGCGCTTGACGCACTCGCTGGAGGTGGCGCAGTTGGGGCGCTCCATTGCCCGTTCGCTTGCGCTGAATGAAGATTTGGTGGAGGCGATTGCGCTGGCGCACGACTTGGGTCACACGCCGTTTGGTCATGCCGGGCAAGACACGCTCAATGAATGCATGGCCGAGTTCGGCGGCTTTGAGCACAACCTGCAAAGCTTGCGCGTGGTGGACAAACTGGAAGGGCGTTACCCGCAGTTTGACGGGTTGAATCTGACGTTCGAGACGCGCGAAGGCATTCTCAAACATTGTTCGCGCAGCAACGCCGAGCAACTTGAATGCAATGAACCCGGCGGCGTGGGGCGGCGGTTTCTGGACAAAACCCAGCCCAGCCTAGAGGCGCAGTTGTGCAATCTGGCGGATGAAATTGCCTACAACGCCCATGACATTGACGACGGCGTTCGCTCTGGCTTGATCACATTAGAGCAACTGCAAGAGGTGGCGCTGTTTGACGATTTCAGGCGCGAGACGTTGGCCCAATATCCCAATTTGCAAGACAAAACGCAGGGTCGGCGTCTGCTGTATGAGGCAATTCGCCGAATGCTCAGTGCGCAGGTTTATGACGTGATCGCCGCGACCAGCGCCGCGCTGAAAACGGCGGCCCCGCCCAACGTTGATGTCGTGCGCCAACTGCCGCCTTTGCTGCAGTTTGGGCCTGACATGCGCGCCAAGTCGCGGGCGCTCAAGCATTTTTTGTTTCATCAGTTGTACCGGCATCCGCAAGTTCTGGCGATGACGGGGCAGGCGCAGCAAGTGGTGCGTGATCTTTTTGCCGCTTATCTGGCTGACCCGCAAGCCATGCGGGAAGGTTTTGCGGTGCGTGCCGAGGCCGCCCGCCGCGCCCCACAGGCCCCAAGTGCGGTGGCGCGCGTGGTGTCGGACTACATCGCGGGCATGACGGATCGTTTTGCCGTGCGTGAGCATGAACGTTTAACCGGTATGAAGTGGTTGTCGTGAGTTGGGCTGGGTTGGTGGGTCATTAAAATCGGCCGAATAATTCAAAACACCACAGGGATTCGTCATGAGTTTTCTCAATCAACTTAAATCGCAGGCTACGGCTTTACAAACCCGGCAAACGACGCAACAAACCCAGCATGAGGCCAACACGCAGCTCACCGAAGCAGCGTCAAAAACCGCGTGGCTGTATGTCATTGAGCTGGCCAAACAGCTCAATGTAATTGGGCCGACTGGCCCTCAGCTCAGTCTGGAGAGTAAAACGCCCTGGCCGCCGATGAAGCTGGTTGATTTTCGGGTGGATGCGCGTAAAAAGAAATTACGTGATCAGGAGGTGTTTGACTACATTGGCATGGTTTGGCGTTTGGTGCCGTGCGATGGTGCGCCGGTCAAGGGCAGCGTCAGTGCCAATTTTCCGCCGGATGTGCAGCGCATTGAAACGCGCCTGTCGGCGGGTGCTGTCAAGCATGACCGGGTTGAGGTGCGTCATCCCGAGAAAAAAACCTTGCAGGCGATTCGCTTTGACTACGTGACCGAGGCGCGCGCCAGCCTCACGATAACCGCAGATCATGACCAGGCCAAGCTGGCGTTTCGCCTGGTCAACACGCAGGGTTTTGACCTCATGCAGACCACCTATCTGGCTAACCAGATTCAAGGCCATTGGCTCGATGAGCTGGCTAAATTGATTGTGGGCCAACCGAGTAAATTTATTTAAAGGACGTGAAGCCATGACGCTGACATTACCGATAGAAATTGCAGACACCCGCGTCTGGCTGGAGCGCGCCGTGATTGGGCTGAACTTGTGTCCATTTGCCAAAAGCGTGCATGTGAAGGGGCAAATTCATTACGCTGTGAGTCACGCCCAGACCGCCAAAGAACTCCTGAAAGACCTTGTTGTCGAGTTGAAGGCACTTGTCGCCACGGATGCCACAACGCGAGATACGACGCTGTTGATCGCGCCGGATTGTCTGGCCAATTTTCTGGATTTCAATGATTTTCTAGCGGAGGCAGATCAAGCGCTGGAAGATTTGGACTTGGACGGCGTGCTGCAAATTGCCAGTTTGCATCCGCAGTTTCAGTTTGCCGGGACGCATGTGGACGACATCACCAACTTTACCAATCGCTCGCCTTATCCCACACTGCACCTGCTGCGCGAAGACAGCATTGATCGCGCGGTAGCGTCTTTCCCCGAGCCTGATGCCATTTTTGAGAAAAACATGGCCACCCTGACGCAACTCGGTCTGTCCGGCTGGGCCGCGCTCAATGTCGCGCGCTCGCCGGATAATGCCGCCCGCCCTGACTTGAGTGACACCCAAAAATAATGAAAACCAAGAAACCAGAACGACCCGCCAAAGCGCCTGCAACCGGCGTGATTGCCCCTGAAATTAAGCCTGGCCAATCCATTGAATTGCTCAAAGAACTGCATATTTTGACGGTGGACGGCAAGCTCAACCAAGACTCGCGCCGCAAACTGAAACAGGTTTACCACCTGTTTCAGTTCATTGAAAAGCTGTTGCTGGCGCTGCCCGACAAGCCCGGCGGCATCACGCTGGCTGACCACGGCGCGGGCAAATCGTATTTGGGTTTCATCATCTACGATCTGTTTTTCAAGGCGTTGAAAACAGGCCATATTTACGGCATCGAGACGCGCGCCGAGTTGGTGCAAAAGTCGCGTGAACTGGCCGCCAAGCTAGGCTTTGAGCGCATGTTATTTTTGAACTTGAGCGTGGCCGAGGCCACGCAATCGGATGAATTGCCAGCCCGCATCGACGTGGTGACAGCGCTGCACGCTTGCGACACCGCCACGGACGATGCCATCGCCTTTGGGTTGCAAAAACGCGCCAGATTTATGGTGCTGGTGCCGTGTTGTCAGGCTGAAGTGGCGCGTTGTTTAAGTCAACACAAAGCTTTGTCGTTATCACGCACGCCCTTGGCCGAGTTGTGGCGTCATCCGCTGCACACGCGCGAAATGGGCAGTCAGATCACCAACGTGTTGCGCTGCCTGTATTTGGAGGCGCGGGGTTATCAGGTAACGGTGACCGAGTTGGTTGGTTGGGAACACAGCATGAAGAACGAACTCATCATCGCCCGTTACACCGGCCAACCTAAACCAGGCGTCGCCCAACGTTTGCGTGACTTGCTGCAAGAATTCGGGCTGACAAGTTTGCTCGATACCCGCTTTAACTTGCCCGCTGATCAAGTCTAGGCCAGACGCATGGCCCGACTTCCCCGACTGACGCTGCCCGGTTATGCGCACCACATCATTCAGCGTGGCAATAACCGCCAGCCGATTTTTACGTCCAGTGCGGACTACCAGACCCTGCTGGATTTACTGGACGAGAACGCCAAAAAGTTCAAAGTCGCCCTTCATGCGTATGTTTTGATGAGCAACCACTTTCATCTGTTGGCCACGCCGCAAACCGATGACGGTCTGCCAAAAATGATGCAAGCGGTGGGGCGGCGTTATGTGCGCTATTTCAACGACAGCCAAAAGCGCAGCGGCACCTTGTGGGAAGGGCGTTACAAGTCCACCCTGATTCAAGGCGAGCATTACTTGCTGGCCTGCATGGCCTATATCGACCTGAACCCGGTGCGCGGCGGGTTGGTGGCGCAAGCGCGTGATTACCCGTGGTCGAGTCATGCGCATTACACGGGGCAGCGCATCGACAAGCGCATCACGCCTCATGCACTGATGTGGGAGCTGGGCAACACCCCTTTTGCCCGCGAGGCCGCGTATGCCCAATTGGTGCAAAGTGGCATCAGCGCGGTGCAGCAGGCGGCCCTCACCGATTCAACCTTGAGCGGTTGGGCACTGGGCACGCCTGATTTTGTCGCGGATTTACAAAAAAGAACGCAGCGCCGGGTGGCTAAAAGTCGCGCGGGGCGCCCTGCCGCCCTTTCAAAAATAAAGCCTGAATAGGTTTTAAACCAAGCCAGTCATAGTTTTATTGCTATGAATTTTAATATGTCCCCTTTTAATTTTTAATTAAAAAATGTAGCTTTTAATTGGAATCTGACCCCAATTATTTTGCTTGGCATTTTTGTTGCGTTGCAGTATTCTTCAATCCTCTGAAATTTTTTAGGAGCGCGCCATGACAACGGCTGCCGAGATCAAGCATCTCCAGGAACACGGTTTATATTCTTCTGCCAGCGAGCATGACGCTTGCGGGGTGGGTTTTGTGGCGCACATCAAGGGCACCAAGTCGCACGATATTGTCAAAAATGCGCTCAAGATTCTTGAAAATCTGGACCATCGGGGTGCCGTAGGCGCCGACAAACTCATGGGCGACGGCGCAGGCATTTTGATTCAGCTCCCCGATGCGCTGTACCGTGAAGAGATGGCCGCGCAAGGTGTGACCTTGCCGCCACCCGGCGAATACGGCGTGGGCATGGTGTTTTTGCCTAAAGAGCACGCTTCGCGGCTCGCTTGCCAGCAAGAAATGAATCGCGCCATTAGCGCCGAAGGTCAAGTGTTGTTGGGCTGGCGCGATGTGCCGGTCAACCGCGAGATGCCGATGTCGCCCACTGTGCGCGCCAAAGAACCTATCTTGAAGCAGGTTTTTATTGGCCGTGGCAACGATGTGATCGTGCAGGACGCGCTGGAGCGCAAGCTCTACGTCATTCGCAAGACCGCCAGCGCCCACATTCAGGCGCTCAAGCTGACGCACAGCAAAGAATATTACGTGCCCAGCATGTCCAGCCGCACCGTGGTTTACAAAGGCTTGCTGCTAGCCGATCAGGTCGGGGTTTACTTCAAAGACCTGAGCGATGTGCGTTGCGTGTCGGCGTTGGGACTGGTGCATCAGCGTTTTTCGACCAACACCTTCCCCGAGTGGCCGCTGGCGCACCCGTACCGCTATGTGGCGCACAACGGCGAAATCAACACGGTCAAAGGCAATTACAACTGGATGAAGGCGCGCGAAGGCGTGATGTCGTCGCCTGTGCTGGGTGCCGATTTGCAAAAGCTTTACCCCATCAGTTTTGCCGGTCAGTCCGATACAGCGACCTTTGACAACTGTCTGGAATTGCTGACGATGGCGGGTTATCCCATCAGCCAAGCCGTGATGATGATGATTCCCGAGCCGTGGGAACAACACACCACGATGGACGAGCGCCGCAAAGCGTTCTACGAATACCACGCCGCCATGATGGAGCCGTGGGACGGCCCGGCCAGCATTGTGTTTACCGATGGTCGCCAGATTGGTGCCACGCTGGATCGCAATGGCCTGCGTCCTTCGCGTTATTGCATCACCGATGACGACCTGGTCATCATGGGTTCCGAGTCCGGCGTGTTGCCCGTGCCAGAAAACAAAATTGTGCGCAAATGGCGCCTGCAACCCGGCAAGATGTTCCTGATTGATCTGGAACAGGGCCGCATGGTGGACGACGAAGAGATCAAGGCTAATCTGGCCAACACCAAGCCTTACAAACAGTGGATCGAGAACTTGCGCATCCGCTTGGATGACGTGGTCGGCGGCGGTGAACCCGCTTCAGCGACAGAGAGTGTGGTGAGTTTGCTGGACCGTCAACAGGCTTTTGGCTTTACGCAAGAGGACATCAAGTTTTTGATGGCGCCAATGGCGACGGCTGGCGAAGAAGCGACTGGTTCCATGGGCAACGACAGTCCGCTGGCGGTGTTAAGCGACAAAAACAAGCCGCTCTTCAACTATTTCAAACAGTTGTTTGCACAGGTGACCAACCCACCGATTGACCCGATTCGTGAAGCTATCGTGATGAGTCTGGTCTCTTTTGTCGGGCCTAAACCTAATTTGCTCGACATCAACCAAGTTAACCCGCCGATGCGTCTTGAAGTGAGCCAGCCGGTGCTGGACTTTGCTGACATGGCCAAGTTGCGCGAGATTGAAAAACACACGCACGGCAAGTTTCGCAGTCACACGTTGGACATTACTTATCCGCTGGTGTGGGGTCACGAAGGGGTGGAGGCCAAGCTGGCGTCGTTGTGTGCTGAAGCGGTCGATGCGATTCGGGGCGGCAATAACATTCTGATCATCAGCGACCGGGGCATTAGCGCCACGCAAGTCGCTATTCCAGCGCTGCTGGCGCTCTCGGCGGTACATCAGCATCTGGTGCATGAGGGGCTGCGCACCACGGCGGGGCTGGTGGTTGAGACCGGCACGGCGCGTGAAGTGCATCACTTTGGCGTGCTGGCGGGTTACGGCGCTGAAGCGGTTCACCCGTATTTGGCCATGGAAACGCTGGCCAGTATTTGCCAGGATTTGCCCGGCGATTTGAGCGCTGACAAAGCCATTTACAACTACGTCAAAGCGGTGGGCAAAGGCTTGTCCAAGATCATGTCCAAGATGGGCGTGTCCACCTACATGAGCTATTGCGGCGCGCAGTTGTTCGAGGCGATTGGCCTCAATAGCCGCACCATCGACAAGTATTTCACCGGCACGCCAACCCGGGTTGAAGGCATTGGCGTTTTCGAGATTGCCGAAGAAGCCATTCGGATGCACCGGGCCGCTTTCAGCGACGATCCTGTGCTGGCCAACCGGCTCGATGCCGGTGGTGAATATGCCTGGCGTGCGCGCGGCGAAGAGCACATGTGGACGCCCGACGCGATTGCCAAGTTGCAGCACAGCACCCGCGCTAACAACTGGAACACGTATAAAGAGTACGCACAAATTGTCAACGACCAAAGCAAGCGGCACATGACCTTGCGTGGTTTGTTCGAGTTCAAAATTGACCCGGCCAAGGCGATTCCTTTGGAAGAAGTCGAGTCGGCCAAAGAGATTGTCAAACGCTTTGCGACGGGCGCCATGTCCTTGGGTTCGATCTCGACCGAGGCGCATGCCACGCTGGCCGTGGCCATGAACCGCATCGGCGGCAAAAGCAACACGGGCGAGGGTGGTGAAGACCCACAGCGTTATCGACAAGAACTCAAGGGCATTCCGATCAAGCAAGGTCAGACCATGGCCGACATCATCGGGCATGACGTGGTGGAGGTGGATATTCCCCTTAATCCGGATGATTCGCTGCGTTCGCGCATCAAGCAAGTGGCGTCGGGCCGCTTTGGCGTCACCGCCGAATACCTGCGTAGCGCCGACCAGATTCAAATCAAGATGGCGCAAGGGGCCAAGCCGGGCGAGGGCGGGCAATTGCCGGGTGCCAAGGTGTCCGAGTACATCGGGCGTCTGCGCCATTCGGTGCCAGGCGTGGGCTTGATTTCACCGCCCCCGCACCACGACATTTACTCGATTGAAGATTTGGCACAGCTGATTCACGATCTGAAAAACGTCGCACCACAAGCCAGCATCAGCGTCAAGCTGGTCGCTGAAATTGGGGTCGGCACTATCGCCGCAGGCGTGGCCAAGTGCAAGGCCGACCATGTGGTGATTGCCGGGCACGACGGTGGCACGGGCGCTTCGCCTTGGTCGTCCATCAAGCATTGCGGCAGCCCGTGGGAAATCGGTCTGGCTGAAACCCAGCAAACTTTGGTGCTCAACCGTTTGCGCAGCCGCATTCGGGTGCAGGCTGACGGCCAGATGAAAACCGGTCGTGACGTGGCCATTGGCGCGCTGCTGGGCGCCGATGAGTTCGGTTTTGCCACCGCGCCGCTGGTGGTGGAAGGCTGCATCATGATGCGCAAATGTCACCTCAACACTTGCCCGGTCGGCGTGGCGACACAAGACCCGGCGCTGCGCCAGAAGTTCTCTGGCAAGCCCGAGCATGTGGTGAATTACTTCTTCTTCATTGCCGAAGAAGTGCGTCAGATCATGGCGCAACTCGGCATTGCCAAGTTTGATGACCTGATTGGTCGCGCTGATCTGCTCGACACGCGCCAAGGCATTGCGCACTGGAAAGCCAGCGGTCTGGACTTTAGCCGCCTGTTTGCCGTGCCCAATGTGCCCGACGACGTGCCACGCTACCAAATCGAAGAACAGGCGCATGGCCTGGAACGCGCTTTGGACAATGTGTTGATCGCCAAGTCGCGCGCGGCGATTGACAAGGGTGAAAAAGTGCAGTTCATGGAAGTGGTGCGCAACGTCAACCGTTCGGTCGGCGCGATGCTCTCGGGCGCGGTCACGCAGGTGCATCCTGAAGGGTTGCCCGACGGCACCATTCGCATCCAACTTGAAGGCACGGGCGGCCAGTCGTTTGGCGCTTTCCTGGCACGCGGTATCACTTTGAATCTGATTGGTGACGCCAACGATTACACCGGCAAGGGTTTGTCTGGCGGTCGTATCGTGGTTCGCCCCAGCATTGAATTCAGAGGCGAGGCGATTCGCAACACCATCGTGGGTAACACGGTGATGTATGGCGCCACCTCTGGCGAAGCCTTTTTCAGCGGTGTCGGCGGCGAACGTTTCGCGGTGCGACTCTCCGGCGCGACCACCGTGGTGGAAGGCACGGGCGACCACGGTTGTGAATACATGACCGGCGGCACCGTGGCTGTGCTGGGCAAAACCGGACGTAACTTTGCGGCTGGCATGAGCGGTGGCATCGCCTATGTGTATGACGAAGACGGCCAGTTTTCCAAACGCTGCAACACCGCCATGGTGACCTTGGACAAAGTGCTCACAGCGACTGAACAACAGGTCAGCCAAGATGTGAGCCTGTGGCATCGCGGTCAAAGCGATGAAGTGCAACTCAAAAAATTGCTGGAAGACCACAACCGTTGGACCGGCAGCAAGCGGGCACGCGAGTTGCTCGATACCTGGGCGGTGTCCCGCCTGAAATTCGTCAAGGTGTTCCCCAAGGAATACAAACGCGCGCTGGGTGAGATGCACGCACAAAAAGAGGCGAAAGCCTTGACCAGTCGGGCACAAGTACAGACCAAAAAAGAAGTTATCCCTGCGAAATAAACCGCATCATGGCGCATCCCGGACACCATCCGGGCGCCATGAATGACGCGTGTTAAAGCATTAGATAAAGACGAATAGGAACAAGATCATGGGAAAAGTTACTGGTTTTATGGAGTTTGAGCGCCTCGAAGAGGGCTACAAGCCTGTCGCCGAGCGCCTCAAAAATTACAAAGAGTTTGTGGTCGGCCTGGACGATTCACAAGCCAAAGTGCAAGCGGCGCGTTGCATGGATTGCGGCACGCCGTTTTGCAACAGCGGTTGCCCGGTCAACAACATCATTCCCGATTTCAACGATTTGGTGTACCAAGGCGACTGGAAAAACGCGATTGACGTGCTGCACAGCACCAACAATTTCCCCGAATTCACAGGCCGCATTTGCCCGGCACCTTGCGAAGCGGCGTGTACGCTGAACGTGAATGACGGCGCGGTTGGTATCAAGTCGATTGAGCACGCCATCATTGACCGCGCTTGGGCAGAAGGTTGGGTGCAACCGCAATTGCCCAAACACAAAACTGGCAAAAAGGTCGCTGTTGTGGGTTCTGGTCCAGCCGGTATGGCGGCGGCGCAACAACTGGCGCGTGTCGGCCACGATGTGACCTTGTTCGAGAAGAATGACCGGGTTGGCGGCTTGCTGCGTTACGGCATTCCCGACTTCAAGATGGAAAAGTCGCACATTGACCGTCGCATTGAGCAGATGCAAAAAGAAGGCGTCACCTTTCGCACGGGCGTAATGGTGGGCGAACTGCCTAAAGGCTCCAAGGTGATTAATTGGGCCAAAGAGACGATTTCTCCCGCTCAATTGCAAAAAGATTTTGATGCTGTGGTGTTGACTGGCGGCTCCGAACAATCGCGTGATTTACCCGTGCCGGGGCGTGATCTGGACGGCATTCATTTCGCGATGGAATTCTTGCCGCTGCAAAACAAGGTCAACGCGGGCGACAAGCTCAAAGGCCAATTGCGTGCTGATGGTAAACACGTCATCGTCATTGGGGGGGGCGACACCGGCTCGGATTGTGTGGGCACCAGCAACCGCCACGGCGCAGCCAACATCACCCAGTTTGAGGTCATGCCCCAACCGCCGATTGAAGAAAACCGGCCTATGACCTGGCCCTATTGGCCGCTCAAGCTGCGCACCAGCTCCAGCCATGACGAAGGTTGCTCGCGTGAGTTCGCCATTTCCACCAAAGAGTTCATGGGTGAAAAAGGCAAGGTTACCGGTCTGAAAACTGTTCGCGTCGAATGGAAAGACGGCAAGATGGTTGAAGTCGCAGGTAGCGAGCAGATTTTGAAAGCTGATTTGGTGTTGCTGGCCATGGGTTTTGTTAACCCGGTGGCCACCGTGCTGGACGCCTTTGGGGTTGACAAAGACGCTCGCGGTAACGCCAAAGCGACCACCGAATTCACCGGCGGTTACGCCACCAACGTGCCTAAAGTGTTTGCCGCTGGCGACATCCGGCGCGGCCAGAGTTTGGTGGTGTGGGCGATTCGTGAAGGTCGTCAGGCGGCGCGCTCAGTCGATGAGTTCTTAATGGGATTCAGCGACCTGCCACGCTAAGAACGGGTAATCCCTTATGATCACAGGCCGGACATTTTCCGGCCTTCTTTTTTATTAAAACTTTGCGGGATAGACCGCAGCGGCATATAGCGCCGCCCACTGTAAATGCCAGTCCCCTCTTCTGAATCTCTTGTTGAATTGCGTCATCTCACCTTTGGTTATGGTGAGCGAATCATTCTGGACGACATCTCGCTGTCTGTGCCGCGCGGCAAAGTGACGGCGCTCATGGGCGCCTCCGGCGGCGGTAAAACGACTGTTTTACGGCTGATTGGCGGGCAAAACCGGGCGCAATCGGGCCAATTGCTTTTTGATGGGCAAGACGTCACGCCCATGAACCAGAAGCAAATCTATGCAGCACGGCGTCGCATGGGTATGTTGTTCCAGTTTGGCGCTTTGTTTGCCGACTTGTCGGTATTCGAGAACGTGGCGTTTCCGTTGCGTGAACACACCGACTTGCCCGACGCTTTGATTCGCGACATTGTCTTGATGAAGCTCAACGCGGTCGGCTTGCGCGGCGCGCGTGACTTAATGCCCAGCGACCTGTCAGGCGGCATGGCCCGGCGTATTGCGCTGGCGCGGGCCATTGCGCTTGACCCTGAGTTGGTGATGTATGACGAGCCGTTTTCCGGGCTGGACCCGATTTCTCTCGGCACAGCAGCGCGGCTGATTCGCCAACTTAACGACTCCATGGGCTTGACCAGCATTTTTGTCTCTCATGAGTTGGAACAGACGTTTGCGATTGCCGACCATGTGATTATTTTGGCGAATGGCAAAGTGGCCACCCAAGGCACACCCGACGAAGTGCGACAAAGCAAAGACCCGCTGGTTTATCAATATGTCAACGCCTTGCCGGACGGGCCGGTGCATTTTCACTACCCCTGCCCGTCCATGGCTGAAGATTTTGGATCGGGAGTGGCCTCATGAGTTGGTACAAACCAAGCGATATCGGCTTTGCGGCTCGTCGCCAATTAGCCGACTTAGGTCAAGGCGCGCGTTTGTTTATGCGACTGTTAGGCACGCTGGGCAGCAGTTTGAAGCGCTTTGGACTGATCCGTGACCAGATTCATTTTTTGGGCAACTACTCGCTGGCCATCATTGCGGTGTCTGGATTGTTCGTGGGGTTTGTGTTTGGTCTGCAAGGCTACTACACGCTGCAGCGCTACGGCTCTACCGAGGCGCTGGGCTTGCTGGTCGCACTCAGTCTGGTGCGGGAGCTGGGGCCGGTGGTGACCGCGCTCTTGTTTGCGGGTCGGGCGGGCACCTCACTCACCGCCGAGATTGGCCTCATGAAGGCGGGCGAACAAATTAGCGTCATGGAGATGATGGCGGTTGACCCGATACAGCGGGTGCTGGCGCCCCGGTTTTGGGCTGGGGTCATCACCATGCCCTTGCTGGCTGCCGTCTTCAGTGCCATGGGTATCATTGGCGGCTGGGTGGTCGGCGTGCTCATGATTGGGGTGGATGCCGGGTCGTTCTGGAGTCAGATTCAAGGCGGTGTTGATGTCTGGCAAGACGTGGGCAACGGCATCATCAAGAGCATCGTGTTTGGGTTTACGGTGACGTTTGTCGCGCTGTTACAAGGGTTTAACGCGCAGCCGACGCCCGAAGGTGTCGCCAGCGCCACGACCCGAACGGTGGTGGTGGCTTCGCTGGCGGTTCTCGGCCTGGATTTCATCCTGACGGCCATGATGTTTACTATTTAATTAATTAAAACTGGGTGAAACGGGCCGTTGTTGCGTACAGCAAGCAGGCGAGGTCATCCAACTGATGAAGGTGTTTTATGCAGCGCTCGAAGAATGACGTGTGGGTCGGAATTTTTGTATTGATTGGTGCGGTGGCTATTTTGTTTTTAGCCCTGCAATCGGCCAACTTGTTGACCTTGAATTTCCAGAAAACCTATTTGGTGGACGCCAACTTTTACAACGTCGGCGGGCTTAAGCCCAAAGCTGCGGTGCGCAGTGCGGGCGTGGTGGTCGGGCGGGTTGAAAACATTACCTTTGACGATAAATACTTTCAGGCCCATGTGACGTTGGCGATGGAAAGTGGTTACGCCTTTCCCAAAGACAGTTCCCTGAAAATTCTGACCAGCGGTTTGTTGGGCGAGCAATATCTGGGCATTGAAGCCGGAGCCGATGAAAAAGTATTGGTCGCTGGCGACACCATTTCCAGCACGCAATCGGCGATGGTGCTGGAGAACCTGATCAGCCAGTTTTTGTACAGCAAGGCCGCTGAAGGCGGCACCCCCAACTTGAGTAAGTAAGGCTCAATCATGACAAGAAAATCACAATTATTGACCGCTGGCGCGCTGCTGGCACTGGTCGCTTTGGGCGGCTGCGCCAGCGGCCCCTACGCCAATCCCCGCGATCCGCTGGAACCCTTGAATCGCAGTGTTTACAAGTTCAATGACGCCGTGGATACGGCGGTGCTTAGGCCGGTGGCCACCGCTTACCAGGATGTCGTGCCCTCGTTGGTGCGTCGTGGTGTGGGTAATTTCTTTGACAATTTGCAAGATGCCTGGTCGTTTGTGAACAACAGCTTGCAGCTCAAGGGCGCTGCAGCGGGGGACAGTTTCTTTCGGGTTGCAGTTAACACTTTTCTCGGTTTGGGTGGTGTGCTGGACGTCGCCACCGAGATGCGCATCGAGCGCCACACCAAAGACTTTGGGCACACCTTGGGTTACTGGGGCGTCGGGCCTGGCCCTTATCTGGTATTGCCTTTGCTGGGTTCGTCCACGTTGCGTGACACAGCGGCCTTGCCCGTGGATATACAAGGCAATATCGCCGGTAATCTGGACCATGTGCCGACGCGAAACACCCTCACGGCGGTACGGCTGGTGGACACCCGGGCGAGTTTGCTTTCAGCCAGTGACATGCTGGAGCAAGTGGCGCTGGATAAATACAGTTTCACCCGGGATGTCTTTCTCCAAAGCCGCCGCAGTGCCATTTACGACGGCAACCCGCCGGAAGAGCAAGAGGTCATGACAATAGAAGCCGAGCCGCAAAATTCAGTCGAATCCCGAACCGACGCGCGCTCTGAAACATCAACCCATACCGGACTCTCCGGAGATCAAAAGGTCACCCCATGAATCGTCGTTTTTTAAGTCGCCTGTTGGCTGTTTTTGCTTTGAGCGCCTCGGGTCTGCTGGCCCTGCCCGCCAGTGCCGCTGATGAAGCGGCTGATGTGATGATCAAGCGCCTCTCCACCGAGGTGTTGGCCACTATCAAGACTGACGCAGCTATTCAGGCTGGCGATATTTCGCGCATTATTGCGTTGGTGGACGCCAAGATCATGCCCCACGTCAACTTCCAGCGCATGACGGCCTCGGCGGTCGGCCCGGCTTGGCGTCAGGCCACACCCGAGCAAAAAAAGCGTCTGCAAGACGAGTTCAAGATTTTGCTGGTGCGCACCTATTCGGGTGCCTTGTCGCAGGTCAATGAGCAGACTATTGTGGTGAAACCCATGCGTGCCGTCCCAGCCGATGCCGATGTGGTGGTGCGCACTGAAATCAAAGGCCGGGGTGACCCGGTTCAGCTGGATTACCGACTGGAAAAAACCCCTGGCGAAGGTCCCGGCTGGAAGATTTTTAACCTGAATGTGTTGGGTGTCTGGCTGGTCGAGACGTACCGCAGCCAGTTTGCGCAAGAGATCAATGCCAAAGGCCTCGATGGGTTGATCACCACCTTGTCGGACCTGAACAAAGCCAACGCCAAGAGGTGAATGTGCTGCTATTGCCAAAAGAATTAACGCAAGCACAGGCCACGACGTGCCTGCGCGGGTTGTTGCAAGACTTGCGCGCCCAGTCAGGCGTGAATGTGGTGGTGGACGCCAGCGCCTTGACCCGGTTTGATTCAGCGGCTTTGGCCGTTTTGCTGGAATTTCGGCGGCAAACACTGGCCTTGAACAAGCAGTTCTCGGTGCAAGGTTTGCCCACCCGCCTGGCCGATTTAGCGGCGCTGTACGGCATTATTGAGCTGCTCCCCGCCGCCTCTTGAGGCCCGTAGAATAATTAACCTTCATGCCTGCTATTTCTTTTCAATCCATCTCCAAGTCTTATCCCGCCCCCAAAGGCCTCAAAGGCAGCACTTTTTTAGCGCTTGACCATGTCAGTCTCGACATTGCACAGGGCGAATTCTTTGGCCTGCTAGGCCCCAATGGCGCGGGCAAAACCACCCTCATCAGCATTTTGGCTGGCCTGACACGGGCCAGTGAAGGCCGCGTGACGGTGCTGGGCAGTGATGTTCAAACGGACTATGCCCAAGCGCGCAGCAAACTCGGCGTGGTGCCGCAGGAGCTGGTGTTTGACCCGTTTTTCAATGTTCGTGACGCCCTGCGGTTTCAGTCGGGTTACTTCGGCATCAAGCACAACGATGCCTGGATTGATGAGCTGCTTGAGAACCTCGGTCTGACAGACAAGGCCAATGCCAACATGCGCCAACTCTCCGGCGGCATGAAGCGCCGCGTGTTGGTGGCGCAAGCGCTGGTGCATAAACCCCCTGTGATCGTGCTTGACGAGCCGACGGCAGGCGTCGATGTTGAGTTGCGCCAAACTCTGTGGCATTTCATTGCCAAGCTTAATAAAGAGGGGCACACCGTGTTGCTGACCACGCATTACCTGGAAGAGGCCGAGGCCTTGTGTGGACGCATCGCGATGCTGAAGTCGGGGCGTGTGGTGGCGTTGGACAGCACCAGTGCCTTGCTCAAATCGGCGAGCAGCAATGTACTTCGTTTTAAAGTGGATGGCGAGTTGCCTGAAGTCTTGGCTAACCAAGCCCGTATTACCGGGCGCGTGGTGCAGTTTCCAGCCCAGGATGCGCACGCCATCGAGCAATATTTGGCTGCGGTGCGTGAAGCGGGTTTGACCGCGCAGGATGTGGAGATTCGCCGCGCTGATCTCGAAGATGTGTTCCTGGCCGTGATGGCTGGTGCGGGCAAAGCGTCAACAGCGGAGGTGACGCCATCATGACCGGCTGGCAAACCCTGTTGTACAAAGAAGTGTTGCGCTTTTGGAGCGTGGCTTTTCAAACCGTGGCCGGTCCCGTGTTGACGGCCATGTTGTATTTGCTTATTTTTGGGCACGCGCTGGAGTCCCACGTCAAGGTCTATGACGCAATCAGCTACACCTCGTTTCTGGTGCCGGGCCTGGCAATGATGAGTTTGTTGCAAAACGCTTTTGCCAACAGTTCTTCATCCCTGATCATGAGCAAAGTGATGGGCAATCTCGTGTTTTTGATGCTCACGCCGCTTTCCTACATGAACTGGTTTGTCGCCTACGTGGGCGCCGCAGTCATTCGGGGTCTGGTTGTGGGTTTGGGCGTGTTTGCCGTTTCGGCCTTCTTCACGGATGTCAGTTTTGCCGCGCCGCTGTGGATTGCCGCATTCGCCTTGATGGGCGCGGCCTTAATGGGTACTTTGGGGCTGATTGCGGGTCTGTGGGCTGAAAAGTTTGACCAACTGGCCGCCTTTCAAAACTTTGTCGTCATGCCCATGACCTTTTTGAGTGGCGTCTTTTATTCGATTCATTCCCTGCCACCGTTTTGGCAGACGGTGAGCCACTTGAACCCGTTTTTCTACATGATTGACGGTTTTCGCTACGGCTTTTTTGGACAGAGCGATGTCTCGCCCTGGTTAAGTCTCAGCGTCGTGGCTAGTTCGTTGGCGCTGGTCAGTGCGGTGGCGATTTATTTACTTCGCAGTGGCTACAAAATCCGTAGTTGAGCTGATTTTTTACTTTTTAGGTTGTTGAGATGACTGCAGAACAAATTAAAAACATGATTGCCGCGGGTCTTGACTGCGCACATCTGGAACTTGAAGGTGATGGCCGCCATTGGTATGCCATCGTGGTGTCGGCCGCCTTTGAGGGCAAGCGTGCCATTCAGTGTCACCAACTGGTGTATGCCACGTTGGGCGACAAAATGAAAAATGACGAGGTGCACGCCTTGTCCATCAAAACCTACACCCCCGCCGAATGGGCGACGCAAAAAGTCTGACCCGATGGATAAATTATTGATTCGTGGCGGCAAACCGCTGCACGGTGAAGTGCTGATCTCCGGGGCCAAGAATGCCGCCTTGCCAGAACTGTGCGCCTGTTTGCTGACTGGCGAACCTGTCACTTTGCTGAACGTGCCGCGTTTGCAAGACGTGTCCACCATGCTCAAGTTGATTCGCAACATGGGCGTCAGCGCTGACCGCACTGAGGCGGGCGTGGTCAGCGTGAACGCCGGGGCGCTCACCTCGCCGCAAGCGCCTTACGAGCTGGTTAAAACCATGCGGGCGTCAGTGTTGGCGCTAGGGCCGTTGCTGGCGCGCTTTGGCGAGGCCAAGGTGTCGTTGCCGGGCGGCTGTGCCATTGGGTCGCGGCCCGTGGATCAGCACATCAAGGGGTTGACCGCCATGGGCGCTGAGATTGTGGTCGAGCACGGCTACATCCTTGCTAAATTGCCGCAAGGCTGGACGCGTCTGAAGGGCGCGCGCATTGCAACCGATATGGTGACCGTCACCGGCACCGAGAACCTCATGATGGCCGCCTGTTTGGCCGAGGGCGAGACGATTCTGGAAAATGCCGCGCAAGAACCCGAAATCACTGATCTGGCAGAAATGCTGATCAAGATGGGCGCCCGAATTGAAGGGCATGGCACGCGCCGAATCCTCATTCAGGGGGTTGAAAAACTGTACGGCTGCACGCATCAAGTGGTGGCTGACCGCATTGAGGCGGGCACCTTTTTGTGTGCGGTGGCCGCCACTGGTGGCGAGGCGCTGCTTCGGCATGGCCGCATAGATCACCTGGAGGCCGTGGTTGAAAAACTGCGTGATGCGGGCGCCACGGTCACGCCAGTCGAGGGCGGGATTCAAATTAAGTCGCAAGGGCGCCTCAAGGCCCAAAGTTTTCGCACTACTGAATACCCCGGGTTTCCGACCGATATGCAGGCGCAATTTATGGCGTTGAACTGCATCTCGCACGGCACGGCGCTGGTGACGGAGACCATTTTTGAGAACCGCTTCATGCACGTCAACGAGATGGTTCGCTTGGGTGCCAATATCCAGATTGATGGCAAAGTGTCGGTGGTTGAAGGTGTTGAAAAACTCTCGGGTGCCACCGTGATGGCGACGGATCTGCGGGCCTCTGCCAGTCTGGTGATTGCCGGTTTGGTGGCCGAGGGCGACACCGTGGTGGACCGCATCTATCACCTGGATCGGGGCTACGACCAGATGGAAGCCAAGTTACGGGGTCTGGGTGCTGATATTGAAAGAATGAAATGATTACGCTTGCGCTCTCCAAAGGCCGGATTTTTGAAGAAACATTGCCCCTGTTGCGGGCCGCTGGCATCGAGGTGCTGGAAGACCCTGAAAAGTCGCGCAAACTCATTCTCACGACCAACCAGCCCGATGTGCGCGTATTGGTGGTGCGCGCCACCGATGTGCCCACTTATGTGCAGTACGGCGGCGCTGACATGGGCATTACCGGCAAAGACACGCTGCTGGAGCACGGCAGTGAAGGTCTCTATCAGCCGCTGGATTTGCAGATTGCCCAGTGCCGCATCAGCGTTGCTGTGCGTGCTGATTTTGACTACGCCTCGGCCGTCAAACAAGGCTCCCGCCTGAAAGTCGCCACTAAATACGTCGCGATTTCGCGCGAGTTTTTTGCCTCTAAAGGCGTGCACGTTGACTTGATCAAGCTCTACGGCAGCATGGAACTGGCGCCGCTGGTCGGTCTGGCAGATGCGATTGTTGATCTGGTGTCCACCGGCAACACGCTCAAAGCCAATCATCTGGTGGAGGTGGAGCACATCATGAACATCAGTTCGCACCTGGTGGTTAATCAGGCGGCGCTCAAGCTTAAACAGGCGCCAATTCGTAAAATTATTGAGGCTTTTGCGTCTGCGGTGGGTCAATAAAAACCAGCCTGCGGCGCCCCTGCCTCATTTACCGGAAAAAACGCGATGACTTTTATAGCAAATCCTGTTCGTTTATCAACCGCTAATGCCAGTTTCGAGGCTGATTTCAGGGCGCGCCTGCACTGGTCTGCCGAGGCTGATGCCGCGATTGAAACGCGGGTGGCAGACATTTTGGCTGATGTTCAGACACGCGGCGATGCAGCGGTGCTGGACTACACGCAAAGGTTTGACGGCGTGAATGCCGCGACCATGAGCGAGCTGGAGCTGACGCAGGCTGAACTCAAAGGCGCTTTTGAGTCGATTCCCGCCGCGCAACGCGAGGCTTTGCAAGCGGCTGCCCAGCGGGTGCGTACCTACCACGAGGCCCAGAAAAAAGCCAGTGGCGAGAGCTGGAGTTATCGCGATGAAGACGGTACGCTGTTAGGTCAAAAGGTGACGCCGCTGGACCGGGTTGGCATTTACGTGCCGGGCGGCAAAGCGGCTTACCCGTCCTCCGTGTTGATGAACGCGATTCCGGCGCATGTGGCTGGTGTGAGCGAAATTATCATGGTGGTGCCTACGCCAGCCCGTCGGGATAGCGTTTCGATTAGCGCCAAGGGCGAGAAAAATCCGCTGGTTTTGGCAGCGGCCTATGTGGCGGGTGTCACCCGTGTTTTCACGGTGGGCGGTGCGCAAGCGGTGGCTGCGCTGGCTTATGGCACATCAACGATTCCCAAAGTGGACAAAATCACCGGTCCTGGCAACGCCTACGTGGCGGCGGCCAAGCGCCGTGTGTTTGGCACGGTCGGCATCGACATGATTGCCGGGCCGAGCGAAATATTGGTGCTGGCCGATGGCAGCACGCCGCCAGATTGGGTCGCAATGGATTTGTTCAGCCAGGCTGAACATGACGAACTGGCGCAAAGCATTTTGCTGTGTCCCGATTTGGCCTACATCGACCAAGTGCAGGCGGCCATCAACCGCTTGCTCAACGACATGCCCCGGGCCGAAATCATCGCCAAGTCGCTCAATGGGCGCGGGGCGTTGATTCACACCCGCAGCATGGAAGAAGCCTGTGACATCAGCAACCGCATTGCGCCTGAACATCTGGAGGTGAGCAGCCGCGATCCGCACCGCTGGGAGCCGCTGCTTAAACATGCAGGCGCTATCTTTCTGGGTGCCTACACCAGCGAATCGCTAGGCGATTACTGCGCGGGTCCCAACCATGTGCTGCCGACCAGTGGTACCGCTCGCTTTAGTTCGCCACTTGGGGTTTACGATTTCCAAAAACGCTCCAGCCTGATTGAAGTCAGTGAAGCCGGTGCCCAAACGCTGGGCCTGATTGCCGCTGAACTGGCGTATGGCGAAGGCCTGCAAGCCCATGCCCGCGCCGCCGAATTTCGCCTGGCCAGCATTCCTCCCATGCGGATAACCAAATGACCACACCCGATCTGCAACTCAAGCAGGCCCTGCAATGCATCCGCAGCGACGTTCAATCCATGCACGCCTACGCGGTGCAGGAGGCCATCGGCATGGTCAAGCTGGACGCTATGGAGAACCCGCACCGTTTGCCGCAAGACCTGCAAACGTTGTTGGGTCAACGTCTGGGCGCACTGGCGCTGAACCGCTATCCCGACAACCGGGTGAACGACCTGCGTCAAGCCTTGGCCGCCTACGCGGGAATGCCTGAAGGATTCGAGATCATGCTGGGCAACGGCTCGGACGAGTTGATCAGCCTGCTGGCGCTGGCCTGCGCAGTGCCGCCGAGCGCGGCCAACGGGTTCAAACCGGCCAGCGTTCTGGCCCCCGTGCCGGGCTTTGTGATGTACGCCATGAGCGCCCAGCTGCAAGGTTTGGCATTTCACGGCGTGGCATTGACGCCTGACTTTGAACTCGATGAAGCCGCCATGCTGGCTGCCATCCAAACGTACCGGCCTGTCATCACCTACCTGGCTTATCCGAACAACCCGACTGCCAATCTGTGGCACGACGCGGTCATCGAGAAGATCATTCTGGCCGTGGGCGAGCAGGGCGGTTTGGTGGTCATTGACGAGGCTTATCAGCCGTTTTCCAGCAAAAGTTATCTTGACCGACTAACCCGTCATCGCCATGTGCTGCTGCTGCGCACATTGAGCAAGTTTGGGCTGGCTGGTGTGCGCCTAGGTTATTTGATAGGCCCCCAAGCCCTGATTGCCGAAATCGACAAGGTTCGCCCGCCTTACAACATCAGCACGCTGAACTGCGAGTGCGCACTGTTTGCGCTGGAACATCAAGCGGTGTTTGCGGCTCAGGCGCTTGAGCTGCGGGCACAACGCACGCTGCTGTTGGCCGCCTTGGCTTTGTTGCCCGGCGTGCAGGTTTATCCCAGCGACGCCAACATGATTTTGTTGCGTGTCCCGGATGCGCAACAAACGTTTAATGGCATGAAAGCGCGTCAAGTCCTGATCAAGAACGTTTCTAAAATGCACCCTTTGTTGGCCAATTGTTTGCGCCTGACCGTGGGCACCGCTGATGAAAACCAGCGCATGTTGGCCGCTTTACAAGAATCCCTATGACCTCTTCACTTTCTACCTCGACCCCGCGCACGGCGGAAGTTTCCCGCAACACCGCTGAGACGCAAATTACCGTCAAGGTCAATCTGGACGGCACCGGCCAAGCCAAATTGCACACCGGCATTGGTTTTTTTGACCACATGCTCGACCAGATTGCCCGTCACGGCATGATCGACCTCGACATCCACGCCAAGGGTGATTTGCATATTGACGGTCACCATACGGTCGAAGACGTGGGCATTGCCCTGGGTCAGGCCGTGCATCAAGCCGTCGGGGATAAAAAAGGAATTTGCCGTTACGGTCATGCTTATGTGCCGCTAGACGAGGCGCTGACCCGCGTCGTCATTGACTTGTCAGGTCGCCCCGGTTTGATCATGAACGTGCCCTTCAAGAGCGCCATGATCGGCACCTTTGACAGCCAGCTGGCGCATGAGTTTTTTCAGGGTTTTGTGAACCACGCTTTTGTCACGCTGCACATTGACAACTTGCGCGGCGAGAACGCGCACCATCAAGCTGAAACCGTGTTCAAGGCGTTTGCCCGTGCGCTGCGCGCGGCGCTGACGCTGGACCCGCGTGCCTTGGGCACCATTCCTTCGACCAAAGGCTCTTTGTAATTGTCTATGTCAAACCGCATTCTTGCTAAAACTGTGGCCGTGGTGGATTACGGCATGGGTAACCTGCGCTCGGTGTCGCAGGCGGTGCAGGCCGCCGCTGCGGGTACGGGTTACCACGTCGTCATCACCGCTGATCCAGACGAGGTGCGGGCTTGCGAGCGCGTGGTGTTGCCGGGCCAGGGCGCCATGCCCGATTGCATGCGCGAGCTGCGTGAGTCGGGCTTGCAAGCGTCGGTGCTGGAGGCGGCCATGAATAAACCTTTGTTTGGCATCTGTGTCGGTATGCAAATGCTGCTCGACCACAGCGCCGAGGGCGACGTGGCCGGGCTGGGTTTGATTCACGGCGACGTGCGCAAGTTTGAACTGACGGGTCAGTTGCAGCCCGACGGCAGCCGCTACAAAGTGCCGCAAATGGGCTGGAATCAGGTCTATCGCAATAACCACGGCGGCGCGCCGCATCCGGTGTGGGGTGAGGTGCCCGACGGTAGTTACTTCTATTTTGTGCACAGCTATTACGCCCAACCGGCGCAGGCCCGTCACAGCGTTGGTGAGACTGACTACGGCAGTCGTTTCAGTTCAGCGATTGCGCGTGATAACATTTTTGCCACCCAATTTCACCCTGAAAAAAGTGCAGATCACGGTCTGGCGCTTTACCGAAACTTCCTTCACTGGAACCCTTGACTCTTTGTTCTTGCTGCCTCAAAAGCAGTTTTCTTTTACCTTCAACCTGAAGCACCATGCTTTTAATCCCTGCAATTGATCTAAAAGACGGCCACTGTGTTCGCCTCAAACAAGGCGATATGGCGCAAGCCACCACGTTTGGCGAAGACCCCTCTCTCATGGCTCGTAACTGGGTCGCCAAAGGCGCCCGACGCCTGCACTTGGTGGACTTGAATGGTGCATTTGCGGGACAACCAAAAAATGAGAACGCCATTCGCAAAATCCTTACCGAGGTGGGCAGCGAAGTAGATGTTCAGCTCGGCGGCGGCATTCGTGATCTCGACACGATTGAGCGTTATCTGGATGCCGGCCTGCGCTACGTCATCATTGGCACAGCAGCGGTTAAAAATCCCGGTTTTCTGCAAGATGCCTGCAATGCATTTGGGGGCCACATCATCGTCGGGCTGGATGCCAAAGATGGCAAAGTCGCCACCGATGGCTGGAGCAAACTCACGCATCATGATGTAGTCGATATGGGTAAACGGTTTCAGGACTTTGGCGTCGAATCCATCATCTACACCGACATTGGCCGCGACGGGATGCTCACCGGCATCAACATCGAGGCGACCGTCAGATTGGCTCAAGCCCTGACCATTCCGGTCATTGCCTCTGGCGGCTTGAGCAACCTGGCCGACATTGAAGCCTTGTGCGCGGTTGAAGACCACGGCGTCGAAGGCGTTATTTGCGGTCGTGCCATCTACTCCGGCGATCTGGATTTTGCCGCTGCGCAAGAACGGGCTGACGCGCTTAACGGTTAGCAGGCGGAGGCTTGCAAGACTTGGTTCAATCATATTTTGAAAGCTGCGGTCGAGCGTTACGCCGCGCTCTTTGCCACGTTTACATGGCACATGGAGACGTTGGTCCGTGGAAAATCGACTTGTCGCTGCGCGCTCACATTAATAACCCGGACTTGCTAGACCATATTGAGCGGGTCGGCAAACCACTTTGGATTGGAAAAGATTAACCATGCTTGCCAAACGCATCATCCCTTGCCTTGACGTCACTGGCGGCCGCGTGGTCAAAGGCGTCAATTTTGTTGAACTTCGTGATGCGGGCGACCCGGTAGAAATTGCCGCCCGTTACAACGAGCAAGGCGCCGATGAGCTGACCTTTCTCGACATCACGGCCACCAGTGACGGGCGCGACATGATTTTGCACATCATCGAGGCTGTGGCCGCCAAGGTGTTTATTCCGCTGACCGTAGGCGGCGGTGTGCGCACGGTGGACGATGTGCGCCGTTTGCTCAACGCAGGCGCCGACAAGACCAGTTTCAACTCGGCGGCGCTGGCGAATCCGCAGGTCATTCGGGAAGCTTCGGCCAAATATGGCGCGCAGTGCATTGTGGTGGCGATTGATGCCAAACGCCGTTTTGGCGACGACATGCTTGATCGAGGCGAAGGCTGGGACGTTTACAGCCACGGCGGGCGCAAGAACACAGGGCTTGATGCCGTGGATTGGGCACGTCAGATGGCCGAGTTCGGCGCAGGCGAGATTTTGCTGACCAGCATGGATCGCGACGGCACCAAGGCCGGTTTCGATTTGGCGCTAACCCGTGCCGTCAGCGACGCCATCCATGTGCCAGTGATCGCGTCGGGCGGTGTCGGTAGCCTTGAGCACTTGGCCGATGGCATTCAGTTGGGCGGCGCGGATGCCGTGCTGGCTGCGAGCATTTTTCACTATGGTGAATTCACCGTCGGCCAAGCCAAAGCCCGCATGGCCGAACGCGGTATTCCCGTCAGAATTTAAAAGGATTGAGTAGCCATGACCCTCGACAACAACCCCTCTATCAGCTGGTTAAAACACATTCGCTGGGATTCAAAAGGTCTGGTGCCCGTGATTGCCCAAGAACAGGGCAGCAACGACGTGCTAATGTTTGCCTGGATGAACCGCGAGGCGCTGCAAAAGACAGCAGAACTGGGGCGCGCTGTTTACTTCAGCCGTTCACGCAACAAACTGTGGTTCAAAGGCGAGGAGTCGGGTCACATTCAAACCGTGCACGAAATTCGCATGGACTGCGACAACGACGTGATTTTGTTGAAAGTCACGCAACTCGGGCATGAGCCGGGCATTGCCTGTCATACCGGGCGGCATAGTTGTTTCTTTAGTGTCTATGAGAAGGGCGCCTGGAAAGTCACCGAGCCGGTCTTGAAAGACCCGAAAACCATCTATAACTGAGCGCCTATGACTTCTACTTTTTCATCCACTGATTCATTGGCCCGGTTAGCCGAGGTCATTGAGAGCCGTTTACCCAAAAATGGGGGCGATCCGACAGCCAGTTATGTGGCACGCCTGCTGCATAAGGGGCCGGATGCGTTCCTGAAAAAAATTGGTGAAGAAGCCACTGAAGTGGTGATGGCCGCTAAAGATGCTGACTTTGGGGGCGACAAAACCAAAATAGTTAATGAAGTGGCTGATCTGTGGTTTCACTGCATGGTGGCGTTGGCGCACTATGGTTTGACGCCCGCCGATGTGGTTGCCGAATTGAACCGGCGCGCAGGCACCAGTGGCATTGAAGAAAAAGCCTTGCGCAAAGTGCTGGCCCGCGAGAACGATCCGGCATGACCCAGGACTTTTCCAAACCAGGCCACGGCCCTGAGCAAGATCAGGTCAGCCTGCAGCAACTCCAGTCACTCAACACCATTGGCACGATCAGCTACATCCTGCATTTGATTGTTGCGGTGGGCGCGTTGATTCCGGGGGGGCAGTTTGGCCCGGTCTTGTTGGTGGCTGCCTTGATCCTTGATTTGGTCAAACGCGCAGACGCTGAGGGCACTTGGCACGCCTCACATTTTCGCTGGCGCATTCGCACGGTAGTGATAGCGGCGCTGCTTTATCTGGTGACCATTCCTTTGTGGTTCCTGTTTGTTTTCCCAGGCTGGATTGCCTGGTGTCTTATCTCGATCTGGTTTCTTTACCGCATCGTGACCGGCCTGATCCGCATGAATAAAGGACTGGCCATGGAGATTGACGCATGACTCATAAAATTGTCCAAAGTGACCCGGATTGCCTGTTTTGCAAAATAATTGCCGGCAAAATCCCGTCTAAAGTGGTGTATCAGGATGATGAAATTTTTGTGTTTCACGACATTCATCCGTGGGCACCAGTGCATTTTCTGATGATCCCGAAATTACACATTCCGTCGATGGCACAAATAGGCGCCGAACACGCCGGATTATTAGGCCGCATGATGGCGCTGGCCCCTCAATTGGCGTTGCAGGAAGGGTGTAATCCTTACCCGAATGGGGGCTTTCGCATCCTGAGTAACACTGGTGACGAGGGTGGTCAAGAGGTGCAGCATTTGCATTTTCATGTGATGGGCGGGTCACGGCCTTGGCTCAAAGGTTAATTTTCAAAGTTAACGCATTGGACAGACTTCGCTGACTAAAATCGGCACAATTTTCTAGGAGAAATGCATGGGATTTTCAACAACACACTTGCTCATTTTTTTGGTCATCATCATCGTTATTTTTGGGACCAAAAAGCTTCGCAACATTGGCTCGGACTTGGGTGGCGCCGTTAAAGGTTTCAAAGATGGCATGAAAGACGGCACAGATAAAACGGCTGAAGAGACAGCTGCCGCAGCCACTGCTGCGCCACAACAAGTGGGCGCGGGCACGCCAGCCACCAAGGAAACCATTGATGTCGAAGCCAAGACCAAAGTCTGAGACTATGCGGACTTCAATTCGGGGGGTGAGTTTACGTGTTTGACATTGGCGTCACCAAGATTGCCATCATTGGCGCGATTGCCCTGATCGTGATTGGCCCTGAAAAACTGCCAGCTTTGGCGAAGACGTTGGGCACCTTACTCGGGCGGGCGCGCCGTTATGTGGCCGATGTCAAAGATGAAGTCAACCGCTCCATGGACTTGGATGAACTCAGAAAAATGAGAGACACGGTTGAAGAGGCGGCGCGTGATGTGGAGGACTCAATCCAGACCAGCGCTTCAGATTTTGAAAAAGGCTGGACCGAGACGACAGGGTCTATTGCCAATTCACAATTTTCTGGTTCAAGCACTGGCTTTCCAGAATACAAACATCCCAAGAAAAAATGGCGAATCAAGCAAGGCGCTACCCCCAATTGGTACAAGTCACGCACGGGCATTCGTACCCGGGCCTTGTCAGGGGCAGCGCGAGTTGCGCGGTTTCGACCTTCCAAAGTTAGCTGATGACCCATCCTGTGAATAAAGAAGACGAATTAGCGGGTTCTGAACAGCCCTTTGTGCAGCATCTGTTTGAGTTGCGTGACCGCTTGTTGTATGCCATGTATGGCGTGGCCGCTATTTTGGCCATTTTGCTGTTTTATCCCGGTCCCTCCCAAATCTACGACATGCTGGCCATGCCGCTAGTCAAGTCTCTGCCCGAAGGCTCCAAAATGATTGCGGTTGGCGTTGTGTCTCCGTTTTTGGTGCCAATCAAGGTGTCCGTGCTGGCCGCTATTGGCGTGGCGCTTCCCTGGATCCTTTATCAGCTCTGGGCTTTTATTGCGCCCGGCTTGTATAAACATGAGAAAAATCTGGTGCTGCCGCTGGTGGCTGCCAGCACAATTTTGTTTTACACGGGCGCTGCTTTTTGTTACTTTTTTGTGTTCGGACAAGCCTTTCCGGCGATTCAGAAAATGGCCCCGATGTCGGTGACGGTCAGTCCGGATATTGAGGCTTATCTCGACTTTGTCATCACCATGTTTATCGCCTTTGGTGTGGCGTTTGAAGTGCCTATTATTGTGGTTATTTTGGCTCGCATGAAAATCGTGACGGTCGAGCAGCTCAAGTCTTACCGGTCTTACTTTGTCGTCGGTGCAGCCGCTGTAGCGGGTCTGGTAACGCCGCCAGACCCGGTTTCCATGATTGCCTTGCTGGTTCCGATGTACCTGCTCTACGAAATAGGTATTTTGGCGGCGCAGGTGTTTATCAAACATACGCAAGCCCCTGACGAAGACGATAAAAAGTAAAAGCGTTTAAAAGGCGGTCATGGCTCAAGCGTATGTCACACATGCTTGAGCCGGTCGTTGGCTTACTGCATGGGCAGGCGCGGTTTGGGCCGCAGGCCCGGCGTGACATCGAGGTCAATCTTTTCGTCGCGTCGTGCAACATTGAATTTAGCGGCTGTGCCGGGTTTCAAGGCCGCCACACTGGAGAGCAACTCCGAGACATTGCGAACGGGCTTACCCGCTACCTGGGTGATCACATCACCTGGACGGATGCCCGAAAGCGCCGCCGGTCCGTTTTGCAGAACGCCTGTAATGATGACGCCTTGCGTGACCTTAACGCCAAAGGTTTCCGCAAACTCAGGTGATAAATCATTGGGTTCTACGCCAATCCAGCCGCGTGTGACCCGACCATCTTTCACAATACTTTCCAGCACAAACTTGGCTGTGGAGATGGGAATAGCAAAGCCAATCCCCATGCTGCCGCCCGAACGTGAATAAATAGCGGTATTAATGCCCAACAGGTTACCGTTGGTGTCCACCAGTGCGCCGCCGGAATTGCCGGGGTTGATGGCGGCATCGGTTTGAATAAAGTTCTCAAACGTATTGATGCCCAATTGATTGCGTCCCAGTGCGCTGACAATGCCGCTGGTCACGGTTTGGCCGACGCCAAAAGGGTTGCCGATGGCGAGCACCTGATCGCCAACCTGCAGCGAATCGGAGTCGCCCAGCACAATGGCGGGCAAATGATCGAGTTCAATCTTGAGAACCGCGAGGTCAGAATCCGGGTCGGTTCCAATCACTTGGGCGCGGGCACGGCGACTGTCATTAAGAATGACTTCAATTTCATCGGCGCTCTCGACGACATGGTTATTAGTCAGGATGTAGCCGCTGGTGCTGACAATCACGCCGCTGCCTAGCCCCACTTGGGGTTCATTGCCTTGCTCACCAAAAAAGAATTTAAACCAGGGGTCGCTGCTATTGGGGTTTTTGACCGCAGCTTTGCTGGTGTTGATGCTCACCACCGCCGCCGATGATTTTTGCGCGGCAAGCCTGAAACTACCCGGCGGCACAACACCGGGTTTGACGGTGGGCGCCTCTATGAGCGCTATCGCGCTTGAAAGCGAGGGTTGGGTTCCCAGCCAATTGGGTTTCAGTGTGCCGACGACGAAATAAGCCGCCAGTAACACGGTGACCGTTTGGGAAAACAATAACCAGAGACGTTTCATGTGGAGTTTTGGGCTAGGCGCCCTCCGAGTAGATGGGGGAAGTCAAAAATACGATGTCAAATTGTAGGCGTCACCCGATGATTCGCGTTGGTAAGGGATTTTAGAGTTTGATCTTGCGCCTTGGCAGGGTGGCTAACTTTGATATTTCACCGACAATTCTGCAGCGACTTGTTGATTTTTAAACCTGAATAACCCGAGATTGATTCATGATAAAAAAACCAATTGCGATCACGTTGGGTGATGCGGCAGGCATTGGCCCGGAAATTATTGCCAAGGCTTTTCGGGATGCGCCCGAGATCACGCAAGGCTGTTTTGTCGTGGGTGATGCCGGTATTTTGCGGCGCGCCATTCAAGCGATCAGCGCCGGGCAAATCGCGCTGCCCGTGGCGTTGATTGAGTCGCCCGCAGAGGTCTGGGATGTACCGCCGCGTTGCCTGCCGGTGTTGCAAGTCGGCGCGTTGACCCATCCGGTGCCCTTTGCTCAGTTGAGTGCTGATGCCGGAAAAATGGCCGCCGAGTGCGTGGTTTGGGCGGCTCAGGCGGCTTTGCGCGGCGACATCGCTGCGCTGGTGACCGCCCCGTTAAATAAGGAAGCGCTGGCGCTGGCGGGCAAGCCCCATTCAAACTATCCGGGACACACAGAAATGTTGCAGGCGCTGGCCGCCGCGTACCAAGGCAAGCCGTTGACGGCATTGCCAGTGCGAATGATGCTGGCCAATGACGAGTTGCGCGTCGTTTTGGTGAGTATTCATGTGTCTTTGCTTGAAGCCATCCAAGCGGTCACGTTTGACAACGTGTTGCAAACCTTGCAAATCACCCATGCCTCGCTTGCAGCTATTTTGGGCCGTGCGCCCCGTATCGCGGTGGCCGGGTTGAACCCGCACGCAGGCGAGTGCGGTTTATTTGGACGGGAAGAGACGGATATCATCGCGCCCGCTATGGTCGCAGCGCGCGCACAGGGCTTGCAAGTGAGCGGCCCCTTCGCGCCAGACACCGTGTTCATGCGGGCGCGTAGCAAAGCGGGTCAGCCCGGCGATTTTGACGTAGTGGTGGCGATGTACCACGACCAAGGCCTGATTCCGGTTAAATATCTGGGGGTTGAAAAAGGCGTCAATGTCACGTTGGGCTTGCCCCTGGTGCGCACCAGTCCAGATCACGGCACGGCATTTGATATTGCAGGCACAGGTCAGGCCGACGCAGCCAGTCTGATTGAGGCCATCCAGATGGCGCGGCAGTTGTGCCGCCTGAACAGCGCCAATCAATAACCTGCGAACGCGCTACTTCCGGAGGTTATCCCGAATTTCGCGCAGCAACAACACCTCTTCTGGTGTCGCCACGGGGGCAGCAGGCGGCGCTGGCGTATTTTTCTTCAATCGGTTGATCTGCTGGATCATCACAAAAATAATGAATGCCAGAATCACAAAATTGACGGCAATCGTGATGAAGTTGCCATAGGCGAAAACAGGCACACCCGCTTTCTTGAGCGCATCCAGCGTCATCACGGTGCCCGCAGGCGGCTGCCCCAGCACAACAAAGAGATTTGAGAAATCAATCTTTCCGATGACAGCCCCCACCACCGGCATCACCAAGTCGCTGACGATGGACTCCACTATTTTGCTAAAAGCGCTGCCAATGATGACGCCAACGGCAAGATCAATCACATTGCCTCTAATTGCAAACGCTTTAAATTCTTGCATCATGCGCATGAATGACATCGCCTATTTAAATTAAAAGAGAATAACTATTGCCTGAAATGAAGGCTCGGACAAGCTTGACATCTCAAACACGCCTCTAACGGGGGCTACAATCCTAGGTTAACCCTATAGCAAAGTTTTTCATTGAGGATTCTCATGAGCGAAACCCTAGTCGACAACAGTCAGATCGACGCCAATAAACGGACGTGGCTGATTGCGTCGAGCTGCCTTGGCGCAGTAGGCGGCGCTGCCGCCGTTATTCCTTTTGTCAGCAGTTTTCAGCCTTCCGAACGCGCTAAAGCGGCCGGCATGGCTGTAGAAGCTGATATTTCCATGCTCAAGCCGGGCGAAAAAATGACCGTGGAGTGGCGAGGTAAACCCGTCTGGATCATGCGTCGCACGCCCGAGCAATTGGCCACCTTGCCGACTCTGGATCCGCAACTTGCCGACCCCAACTCAGAGCGCAAGCCCACCGAGCAAGCGCCAGCCTATGCGCGTAACGCGACACGAGCCATTAAGCCAGAGTACTTTGTTGCTGTTGGTATTTGTACTCATTTAGGCTGTTCGCCCTCTGACAAGTTCAAGCCGGGTGCCCAGCCTTCTTTGCCGGATGATTGGCAAGGCGGCTTCTTTTGCCCCTGTCATGGTTCTACTTTTGACTTGGCAGGTCGGGTTTACAAGAATAAACCGGCCCCCGACAACCTCGAAGTTCCACCGCATATGTACCTCTCTGAAACCAAGTTGCTCATTGGTGACGACAAGAAAGCCTAAGGACGAATGACATGGCTGAATTTCACGAAACTTCCCCCAATGCCCCTGCTGGCGAAAAGTTGCTGAACTGGGTCGATAACCGGTTTCCCGCTTCCAAGCTCTTCAAAGAGCACATGAGCGAATATTACGCACCCAAGAATTTCAATATTTGGTACGTCTTTGGCTCGCTGTCCCTGTTGGTGCTGGTGATTCAAATTGTCACCGGCATTTTTTTGGTGATGCATTACAAGCCCGATGCAGCACTGGCTTTTGCCTCGGTTGAATACATCATGCGCGATGTGCCTTGGGGTTGGCTGATTCGCTACATGCACTCCACGGGCGCTTCGGCGTTTTTTGTTGTGGTCTATCTGCATATGTTCCGTGGTTTGATGTACGGAAGTTACCGCAAACCCCGCGAACTCATCTGGCTTTTCGGTTGTGGTATTTTCCTGGCCTTGATGGCTGAGGCTTTCATGGGTTATTTGTTGCCTTGGGGACAAATGAGCTATTGGGGCGCGCAAGTGATCGTGAACTTGTTTTCTGCGATTCCCTTCATCGGTCCCGATTTGGCCTTGCTGATTCGTGGTGACTTTGTGGTGGGTGATGCCACGCTCAATCGCTTTTTCAGCTTCCATGTGATTGCTGTACCGCTGGTTCTGCTTGGCTTGGTCGTTGCCCACATCATTGCTTTGCATGAAGTCGGCTCCAACAATCCGGATGGCATTGAGATCAAGGCGACCAAGGATGCCAAAGGCCGCCCGCTGGATGGCATTCCTTTCCATCCTTACTACTCGGTGCATGACATCTTTGCGGTCAGCGTGTTCTTGATGGTGTTTACCGCCATTGTGTTTTTCGCCCCTGAAATGGGCGGCTACTTCCTGGAATACAACAACTTCATTCCGGCTGATCCTTTCCAGACCCCTCTGCACATTGCACCCGTTTGGTATTTCACACCTTTCTACTCAATGCTGCGCGCTGTTACCGGCGAGATGATGTACGCCTTGATGGCCTGCGTTGTTGTCGGCGCTGTTTTGGCTGTCTTCAAAGGCAAAATGCCGATGTTGTTCAAAGCCATCATTGTGGGTGGTGCGGTTGCTCTGGTGGCCATGATGCTGGCGATTGATGCGAAATTCTGGGGTGTTGTCGCCATGGGCGGTGGCGTGATGATCTTGTTCTTCCTGCCTTGGCTCGATAACAGTGCGGTCAAATCAATTCGTTACCGGCCTGATTGGCACAAATATCTCTATGCTGTATTTGTGATTAACTTCTTGGTGCTGGGTTATCTGGGTGTGTTGCCGACGTCCGCTATTGGTGGTCGTGTCTCGCAAATAGGAACCTTGTTCTACTTTGGCTTCTTCTTGCTCATGCCTTGGTGGAGTCGCATTGGCACCTTCAAGCCAGTGCCTGATCGCGTTACCTTTACGGCACATTGAACGGGAGAAAAAAGTGATGAAAACTATAGGTTTTACAAAAAAAGTTATTCTCGGTTTGATGATGGCATTCGGGCTGACCGTAGGTGCGCAAGCTGCTGTTGGGGGTGTGGCGTGGGACAAAGCGCCTAACAAAATTCACGATATGGCGGCTCTGCAAAACGGTGCCAAATTGTTTGTGAATTACTGTCTCAGTTGTCATTCGGCGGCCTTCATGCGCTACAACCGCTTGCAAGATATCGGTTTGACTGAAGCGCAAATCCGGGAAAACCTGATACCGACCAGTGCCAAAATTGGTGAAACCATGAAGGCGACGATTGACCCATTGCAAGCGAAAGCCTGGTTTGGTGTCAATCCACCAGACTTGACCGTAATTGCCCGTTCACGCGCCGGTGCGGGTGGCTCAGGGGCTGATTATCTGTACACCTATTTGCGTACTTTTTACAAGGACCCTACCAAACCGACAGGCTGGAATAACATGGTGTTTCCTAACGCTGCCATGCCGCATGTTTTGTGGGAATTGCAAGGTGAGCGCCGTCCGGTTTATGAGCAGCTAAGTCAGCACGGGGCGGTAGTGCCCGTCCTCACGGGATGGGAACAAGTCAAGCCCGGCACGATGACGCAACCGCAATATGATGAGGCGATGGGCGATTTGGTGAACTACCTGCAATGGATGGCCGAGCCTATCCAGACGACACGCGTTCGTGTGGGTGTTTGGGTCTTGCTTTTTCTTGGCGTATTTACCTTTTTCGCCTGGCGACTGAATGCTGCCTACTGGAAAGATATCAAGTAGCACAACAAAAATGGTTCCGGTTTCGCCCACAAAGCGCAACCGGTGCTTCTCGGAGTGGGTCGCTTAACGCTTCCCGCTCTTTTTTAATTTTTAGGAGTCCCGCCATGATGGTGTTGTATTCAGGTACTACCTGCCCGTTTTCCCACCGTTGCCGTTTTGTCCTATTTGAAAAAGGTATGGACTTTGAGATTCGCGACGTAGATTTGTACAACAAGCCGGAAGACATCAATGTGATGAACCCGTACGGCCAAGTTCCTATTTTGGTTGAGCGGGATTTGATTTTGTATGAGTCAAATATCATCAATGAATATATTGATGAGCGCTTTCCACATCCTCAATTGATGCCCGGTGACCCTGTTGATCGGGCGCGTGTGCGCTTGTTCTTGCTCAACTTTGAGAAAGAACTTTTTGTGCATGTGTCCACGCTTGAATCGCGTGCAGCCAAAAGCAATGAAAAAGTTCTGGAAAAAGCGCGTGCCCATATTGGTGACCGCTTGACGCAACTGGCCCCGGTATTTTTGAAGAATAAATACATGTTGGGTGATGGGTTCTCCATGCTTGACGTCGCCATCGCGCCTTTGTTGTGGCGCCTGGACTACTACGGTATCGATCTCAGTAAAAATGCTGCGCCCCTGCTCAAGTACGCAGAGCGTATATTTTCACGTCCCGCTTATATTGAAGCGCTGACACCGTCTGAAAAAGTAATGCGTAAATAATCACTTGAGTCGTGACCCATGATTGATTCTCAAACCATAACTTCTACACGTCCCTACCTGATTCGGGCTTTGCACGAGTGGTGTGTTGACAATGGGTTCACGCCCCATCTTGTTGTTTCTGTCGATGCCAGCGTACAGGTTCCGCAAGAATTTGTGAAAGACGGCGAGATCGTTTTAAACGTCGGACTGGATGCAACCAGTGCGCTCAAACTAGGTCAGGACTTTATTGAGTTTAAAGGCCGGTTTGGCGGCAAAGCGAGAGACATCATGGTGCCCGTAGAACGGGTGATTGCCATTTATGCACGCGAAAATGGACAAGGTATGTCTTTTCCGCTGTACGCACCTCATGTTGAAAAGTTAACGACTCCGACACCGACTAACCTGGTATCAGTTCCTGATCGTTCTAAAGTAGAAGTTTCGGACGTCAGAAATTTCCAGCTCACCAAGGTTGAATCTGAACGCCTTGCAGATGACTCAGATAACGAGCCGGAACCACCGAGAACCTCGACATCAGGACCGAGACCTATCTTGAAGCGCATAAAATAATTGTCTCCTTGTTCCAAGTAGGTCGCAAGAGTCCAGTAGAATAATGCATGTGCCGATTTAGCTCAGTTGGTAGAGCAACCGCCTTGTAAGCGGTAGGTCGTCAGTTCGAATCCGACAATCGGCACCACGCTCTCATAAAAATCCTCCAAGTAGTAATACCTGGAGGATTTTTTATTGAGAAATTGGCTATGAAGCATGGAAACCATTGCCTCTGCTATCGACCCGGCGAATTGAGGAAACTCACCGCTTGGTGTATGCCGTTGACGATGGACTTTGATGTGATTGCTTGCTGTGGTCATTAAGACGACTGATCAACTTGTCGGATTAGCGTTACGTCGACGACCATCACACTATCGCTTGCAACAGCGGTCATCAACACACTTAACGTGTTACCTGAACTTTGACGCGGATTGATTTCACATCCCACCCCTTGCCTGTTAAATGCGCTTGCAGTGCGGGTAAAAGTTGGCGAATTTTGGCTGCTGCCGCGTTATTGTTCACAATCAGACACCACACGGCGTCTTCAATAGGACCGGCTCTGACGGCAGCCCGCAGCCCAACTGGAATGAGCGATTCAATCGCCTTCAGTCGCGCCGCCGAATCGCCAGCCAGCGCCAATAACTTGGCCAGTGTGGGCGAGCCTTGCGTGGCCTGTAGCAACGTGACTGATTGATGGCGGCGGTTCATTGGCGGTCTTAACGGGAGTGATCAAAGGATGCATTATCCTGTGCGCTTGCGCAGGTAAAATTATCCAGAGGGTCTCTTCGACAGGGTGTATTCTGCTCAAACGATTGCACTTCATTGAAAGTGACTCCATTTCATTCAGATTAAAAAAGGATTGCGCTGCTCTGTTGGCCCAAGTGGCTCGATAGACCCGTTTTGCATTCATGGCCATAAACATTCTTACTAAAATTTTCGGCAGCCGCAATGATCGTCTGCTTAAACAATACCGCTCTAGCGTGGCTCGCATCAATGCGATGGAAGCCGAGTTTGAGAAGCTGACGGACGACGATTTGCGCGCTAAAACGCAAGAATTCAAAGAACGCGTCGCGCAAGGCGCCTCGCTGGAGAGTGTGTTGCCGGAGGCCTTTGCCGTCGTGCGTGAAGGTTCCAAGCGGATCATGAAAATGCGTCACTTTGATGTGCAGTTGCTGGGCGGCATGTCACTGCACAACGGCAAGATTTCCGAAATGGGAACCGGCGAAGGCAAAACGCTGACCGCGACTTTGCCGGTGTACCTCAATGCGTTAACCGGCAAAGGCGTTCACGTCGTGACTGTAAACGACTACCTCGCGAATCGGGATGCGCAGTGGATGGGCAAACTCTACAATTTTCTCGGCCTGACGGTGGGTATTAACTTGCCCAACATGTCGCGCGATGAAAAGCAGGCGGCCTATCGTGCGGATATTACCTACGGGAACAACAACGAGTATGGCTTTGACTATTTGCGTGACAACATGGTTTACGAGTCGGTTGACCGGGTTCAGCGCGGGTTAAATTACGCCATCGTGGATGAGGTTGATTCGATTCTGATTGATGAGGCGCGCACCCCGCTCATCATCAGCGGCCAAGCGGAAGACCATACGGATCTTTATATCGCCATCAACAAAATGATTCCCCTGCTGCATTTGCAGGAAGGTGAAGCGGATCCGCGCACGGGTGAAGGTATCACGAAACCAGGCGACTTTACGCTGGATGAAAAGAGCCATCAGGTATTTTTGACGGAACAAGGCCACGAGAGTTCCGAGCGTGTGTTGTACGAGTTGGGGTTGATTCCTGAAGGAACCTCGCTTTACGACCCGGCCAACATTGCGCTAATGCACCACGTCTATGCCGCCTTGCGGGCCAATCACCTCTATCACCGCGATCAGCACTATGTGGTGCAGGATGGCGAAATTGTGATTGTGGACGAGTTCACGGGCCGTTTGATGTCAGGTCGGCGCTGGAGCGAAGGGTTGCATCAAGCGGTTGAAGCGAAAGAGGGCGTCACTATTCAGCCTGAAAACCAGACAATGGCGTCTATCACGTTTCAGAACTACTTCCGTCTCTACGGCAAGTTGGCTGGCATGACCGGCACGGCGGATACCGAAGCCTTTGAATTCCAGGAGATTTATGGCCTGGAAACCTTGGTCATGCCGCCTAACCGCCCCAGCAAACGGGTCGATCAGCTGGACCGGGTTTACAAAACCACGCGTGAAAAGTACGAAGCCGCCATCCAAGACATTCGTGAATGTTATGAGCGGGGTCAGCCGGTGCTGGTGGGAACCACCTCGATTGAGAATTCGGAAATCATTGCGCAGTTGCTGGAAAAAGAAAAGCTTCCGCACCAAGTGCTCAACGCCAAACAACATGAGCGTGAGGCTGACATTGTGGCGCAGGCCGGGCGCCCCAAAATGATCACCATTGCAACCAACATGGCGGGTCGCGGGACCGACATTGTGCTGGGCGGTAGTATCGGTCAGGCCGAGCAGGCGGTCGAGGCCGATGCGTCGCTTAACGCTGAACAGAAACAGCAAAAGATAGCCGCGATTCGCGCGGAGTGGCAAGCTGTCCATGAGCAGGTCAAGGCGCTGGGCGGCTTGCGCATCATTGCCACTGAGCGGCACGAGTCGCGCCGGATTGACAATCAGTTGCGTGGTCGTTCAGGCCGTCAGGGCGACCCCGGTTCATCGCGTTTCTATCTGAGTCTTGACGATTCGCTGATGCGTATTTTTGCCGGTGACCGGGTCAAGTCCATCATGGATCGGCTGAAAATGCCGGACGGCGAAGCGATTGAGGCCAGCATCGTGACGCGCAGCATTGAGAGCGCGCAGCGCAAGGTTGAGGCCCGCAATTTCGATATGCGCAAGCAGCTGCTTGAATACGATGACGTCTCCAACGACCAGCGCAAGGTGATTTACCAACAGCGCAACGAAATTCTGGATGCCAGCGACCTGTCAGCTCAAATCACCTCTTTGCGTGAAGGTTGTTTCAATGACCTCGTGCGCCAATATGTGCCTGCGGAATCGGTTGAAGAACAATGGGAAATTGCCGCACTGGAAAAGATTTTGGCCGATGAGTGGCAAGTGAAGTTGTCACTGCAGCAGCAAGTCAGCGAGGCCAGTGCCATTTCTGATGAGGATTTGCTGGAGCGGGTGCGGCTTGAAGCCCATGCCGTTTTTGCAGCCAAGCTGGAACTCGCCGGCGGTGAAAACTTCACCCAGTTTGAGCGCATGGTTTTGTTGCAAAGCATTGACACCCATTGGCGTGATCACCTCAGCGCGCTGGATTATTTGCGTCAAGGTATCCATTTGCGGGGTTATGCCCAAAAGCAGCCCAAGCAGGAATACAAGCGTGAGGCGTTTGAGCTGTTTGGTCAGCTCCTTGACTCGGTCAAGAACGACGTGACCAAGGTGCTGATGACGGTCAAGGTGCAATCGCGTGAAGCACTGGAGCTGGCCGCCGATGAGATGGAAAACCGGGGCGAAAGTCTGGCCAATGTGACTTACACCGCGCCCACTGAAACGGGTGAGATCGAGACCCGGGTTAATTACAGAGCGGTCAGTCCGGCGTTGCCGCCTCTGGGGGCGCCGGTGTCGCGTGTCGGTCGCAATGACCTTTGCCCTTGTGGCAGCGGTAAAAAATACAAACATTGCCACGGCAAGCTGGCTTGAAGTCAAGCCGTTGCTAATCCTCGGGCCTTGGCTTATTTCCAAGGCCCGATTGTCTTTTCAGCCTGTGTTTTTGGTTAAATTGCTCAACTAACTGAAGGAAAAAAATGTCTGTTAACTTAGCTGTGCCTGATTCGGCAGAACTCTATCCCGTGTCGGGCGTTCGCCTTGGTGTGACCGAAGCGGGTATACGCAAGGCCGACCGCAAAGACTTGACCGTTGTCTTGATCGACGAAGGCGCTTCGGTGGCGGGCGTATTCACGCAAAACCGTTTTTGTGCAGCCCCGGTGCAGCTGTGTCGGGAACACTTGGGCCGTGGCACTGGCATCCGGGCTATGCTGATCAACACCGGTAATGCTAACGCGGGAACGGGTGACGATGGCCGGGTTCGTGCCTTGAGCACCTGTGTTGCCCTGGCCCGCAAGCTTCATATTTCACCGCAAGAGGTATTGCCGTTTTCAACCGGCGTCATCATGGAGGCGTTGCCCACCGAGCGCATTGAAGCCGGTCTTGACGGCGCCCTGGCTGACGCGCGCGAGGACAACTGGTTGCGCGCAGCGCAGGCCATCATGACCACCGACACCGTCCCCAAGGCCTTTGGTCAACAGGTGAAGCTGGGTGACGCGTTGATCAGCATCACCGGTATCAGCAAGGGCGCGGGCATGATTCGTCCCAACATGGCCACCATGCTGGGGTTTATCGCCACGGATGCTTGTGTCAGCCCCGCCTTGATGCAGCAGCTCGCCACCGAACTGGCTGAAGGCTCCTTCAACCGGGTGACAGTGGATGGCGACACCTCCACCAACGACTCCTTTGTCGTGATTGCCAGCAACAAAGCGACGCATGTGCCGATTGTTTCCTGGGACAGCCCGCATGGACAAACGCTCAAAGCCGCCATGCTGGACGTTGCGTTAAAGCTTGCGCAAGCCATCGTGCGCGATGGCGAAGGCGCCACCAAATTTATCGAGATTCAAGTCGAAGGCGGAAAAACACAGGCCGAGTGCCGCCAGGTGGCGTATGCCATTGCCCATTCGCCGCTGGTTAAAACAGCTTTCTTTGCCAGCGACCCCAATCTGGGCCGCATTCTGGCCGCTGTGGGTTATGCCGGTATTGCTGATCTGGATCAGACCGGCATTGAGCTGTACCTTGACGCCGTTCATGTGGTGACGGCGGGCGGGCGTCATCCGCTGTACCACGAAGAAGACGGTCAGCGCGTCATGAAACAAAGCGAAATTACGGTGCGTGTGGTGCTGGGACGCGGCGCGGCAGCCGACACGATCTGGACTTGCGATCTGAGCCACGATTACGTCACCATCAACGCGGACTATCGCTCATGAACGAGAAGTTTGAACATTTATTGCTGCGTGCGGAACAACTCATCAGCCGGATTGAATCGGTGCTGCCGCAGCCGCTTTCAAACCCTGACTGGACCGCCTCGGTGGCTTACCGCTACCGCAAACGCAGTTCCGGCCATGGCGCGCTGGAGCCGGTTCGTCATGTGGGCGCGATGCGCTTGGCTGACTTGAAAGAAATTGAGCCACAAAAAGAAAAAATCCAGACCAATACCTTGCAGTTTGTCAGCGGTAAACCCGCTAACAACGTGCTGTTGACGGGCGCGCGCGGCACCGGTAAATCGTCCTTGATCAAAGCCTGTTTGAACGAATATGCCGCACGCGGTTTGCGCCTGATTGAGGTGGACAAGGCTGATTTAATCGACTTGCCTGACATTGTTGATGTGGTGTCTGAACGGCCTGAAAAGTTTATTGTGTTTTGTGATGATTTGAGCTTTGAAGACGGCGAGCCAGGTTACAAAGCGCTCAAGTCGATTCTGGATGGCTCGGTTGCGGCCACCACGCCCAATGTGTTGATTTACGCCACCAGCAACCGGCGTCATTTGTTGCCGGAGTACCTGAAAGAAAACCTCACGTACACGCACACCGAGGACGGCGAAGTTCACCCGGGCGAAGGTGTGGAAGAAAAAATTTCGTTGTCCGAGCGTTTTGGTTTGTGGGTTAGTTTTTATCCGTTCACGCAAAACGAATACTTGATCATCGTGGCGCAATGGCTGACCTCGTTTGGCGTGGCGCCTGCGGCCATTGAAGCAGCCCGACAGGATTCGCTGGTCTGGGCGCTGGAGCGGGGTTCACGCAGTGGCCGTGTGGCTTACCAGTTTGCACGCGACTATGCGGGCAAGCAAGCCGTGGTATGAACCAAGCCCTGTTGGTGGCAGACGTCGGGCTGCCCCGCGAGGGTGGCGCTGACCGTCAGATTGTTGAGGTGGCAGTAGGTATCCTGATTCGACCGGCGGGCGACTTTTTGCTTACCTCCCGCCCTGTGGGCAAGGTGTATGCCGGTTACTGGGAGTTTCCAGGCGGCAAGCTGGAGGCGCATGAGACGGTTGAACAGGCGTTAAGGCGTGAACTCGATGAAGAACTGGGTCTCATCATCGGCCCTGTCACGCGCTGGAAAACCAAGCTTGTGGACTATCCACATGCCCTGGTGCGCTTGAACTTTTGCAAAGTCTTTGACTGGTCAGGCGACTTGCAGATGCGCGAGGCACAGTCCTTTGCGTGGCAGTGTTTGCCGGTGCAAGTCGCCCCGGTTTTACCGGGCACGGTGCCGGTGCTGCAGTGGCTGGCCGAAGAACGGGCTGTTCAGGATTAAAGGGCGAGGCCGCTTATTGGGGCGTCCTGGGCAGCGAGTCATCTGACAAGTCATCGGTGGGCATCCGGAAGCCTTCACTGGCCCACGCACCCAAGTCCATGTTTTTGCAGCGGGCGCTGCAAAAAGGACGAAACGGGTTGACGGGCGCAAAAATACTGTCGCCGCCGCAGGTCGGACAACGCACATGTTTTAACGCGTCTGGTGTGGGCTTGTCGGTGTTTTTCATGGCAATTGCGCGGGAAATACCGGTATTCAGGCGGGGTTGATTGATGAGCACAGAACCAGCTCAAAAGCGTTGTCTTCCGTGCTGGGGTGCAGGCGGTCATCGTCGCCTTGGCGCATCAGTCGAATCGACACCATGAGACGGTTGCCGCTGATTTCCGGGACGACTGCCAATGAAGGCAGCAGTGTCATGCGCAAGAGTTGAAAGGCTTTGCCTTGTGGCAGGTTTTGTTGAAACTGACCGGCGACCGCCATCATTTTTTGAGGCACGCCAGAGTCGCGAAGCAGCTTGAGCAAGATATAGATTGAGGCGGCTACAGGCTCAATTGAGGCGGTCCAGCGTTGCAAATCGGTGCGACGCTGGTCGGGCGGTTTGTGCTGCCAGGCGTAGTAGGCAGGCAAGTCAAAGGCGCAGGTACCGCCCGGAATCCCGACCCGGCTCCGGATGCTCATGAGCCAATCGTTTTCAGTGAGCGATTGACCCACTTTGCCGGTCAAGGCGTTCACCCCCTGAAAACAGGCAGACAGCTGGGTGATGACGTCGTCCAGCACCGTTTCAGCGATGGCGGGGTTGCCCCGGTAACCATCAAGAATATGCTTTTGTTTGTCCAGGTCTTTGAGAACATCGGATTTAAGGTCGGCACGCGCGCCCACATCCATGATCTCGAACAGCGTCGTGAGGGCGTAGTGGTGATCCAGCGCATTGTCTCTTGAGGCGAGTTCGGCCAAACGCAGGAACAAGTGTTCCAATCGCAAATAGGTGCGGATGCGCTCGTTAAAGGGGTATTCGTAAAGGATCAAACTGGTTTCTTCGGTAAGCCGGATGCCGCTCATGATAGCCCCAAGAGGGGCAGAATTTGATGCACTTCGTCAGCTAACCCTTCAAGTGACAAGCCCTCATTAAAGATAACTGTGTCGGCTGCAGCAAGACGCTGTTCACGCCCCGCTTGGGACGACATAATTTGCGTGATGTTGAGATGTGTCAAATGGCTGCGTGCCATGACCCGACTGATTTGCACGTCAGGTGTGCAATCCACCACCAGCACATGATCCAGTTTTTGTCGCCAGGTGCGTGCCTCAACCAGCAAAGGGATGTCAAAAACGATGCAACGTCGCGCTTCACGGATCGCCTGCGCGACTTGTCGCTGTGTTTCTTGCGCCACCAGGGGGTGAATGATGGCCTCCAGCTTTTTCCGGGCCACCGTGTCGGTGTGGGCCAGGGTGCGCATTTTGTCCCGATCCAGCGCGCCTGCCGGGGTCACAAAAGAGGCGCCAAAAGTGGCTTCAATGGATGGCATCGCCACGCCGCCCGGCGCAGTCAAGGTGCGGGAAATGGCATCGGCATCGACCAGGACAGCGCCGCTTGCAGCGAGAAACCCGGCCACCGTGCTTTTGCCACTGCCAATGCCGCCTGTTAATCCCAGCCGAAACATGGACGCCATCGACTAAAGTCCCAGAAACCGAAGGATGGCGCCAGGGCTAAAAAACATGGCGGTGAATCCGGCCAACGCTAAAAAAGGGCCAAAAGGCACATAACCGCCCTCGCGCAAACCGCTGGAGAACTTCATGGCAATGCCCACGATAGCGCCCAAAACCGAGGCCATCAAAATGAGAGGTATTAGCGCCTGCCAGCCAAACCAGGCGCCCAGCGCCGCAAAAAGCTTGAAGTCGCCAAAGCCCATGCCTTCTTTACCGGTGACCAGTTTGAAGGCCCAGTAAACCAGCCACAAAGATAAGTAACCCGCCACCGCCCCCCACATCGCTGCAGGCAACCCCACGGGTGTCCAATGCAGCGCCGCCGCGATCAGACCCGCCCAGAGCAGGGGCAGAGTGATGTCATCGGGCAGCAGCGTGGTGTCCCAGTCGATAAAGCCCAGCGCCAGTAGCGCGGCGGCAAAGCCGCTCCACGCCAGTCCGGTTGGCGTGGCGCCCCAAGTCCAGGCGCAATAGAAAAACAACGCGCCGCAGAGGAGTTCAACCAGCGGATAGCGCAGGCTGATGGGGGTGGCACAGGCCGAACATTTGCCGCGCAAAAACAGATAACTCACTAGCGGAATGTTTTCATACCAGCGGATGAGGTGGTTGCATTGGGGGCAACGCGAGCGCGGCAGCATCAGGTTAAAAGGTGCTGTCGCGGGCGTGACCTGATCCAGCATGTCGGCACAGTCGGCTTTCCATTGCGCTTCAAGCATCACAGGCAGCCGATAAATGACGACGTTGAGAAAACTGCCAATCAACAAGCCCAGCACGCCCAACACAGTGGCATCAAACCATTGAGAAACCTGTGTAGGGACGCAATCAAGGTTGCACCAAAACTGTTGATCCATAAGACATTTTCCAAGCTACAGTCAAGAAGATTACACCAAAACCAATCAGGATTCCCTGCATTTTCCTAAACCTCCTAAAAACATGCATCATCACGAGACTAAATGCCATCAAAAATTAGGCACGCCGTGAGCTGTATCTGAAAGCGGCCATCTTACGCGCCAGGATACTGGAACAAGGCATACAGATCACCCAGTGACCCAAAAATCCTCTTTCGTTTCATAAAAGAGAGCTCTGCCCAAAAGAGAGCCTTGGATCAAGTGACATTTTCGCAGATGAGTTTTAGGTGTTACTCAAGACGACCTCGAAAAGCTGAAGTTCGCTGTCGTTCACAACGTTGTCGTATTTGGGGCAACCAAACGGTATGCAGAAGATCCCCTACTATTGAAGATCAAGGGGTTGAGTAACCGGGACCTGTTCAAACCTCTCAACAAAAATCAATCGGGGACGACCATCCTTGTTGACCTGGTAGTTACCAACCGCGCGTACACGCCTACCCAAAAGCGCCCGAGCGTGCTCGGCGCTCATTTCTGGAACCACGCAGCGCAACGTTCCAATGCCTTCCACGCCTCTCAAATGCAGTCTTGACTTATCAAGATCTGCTTCTCGAATTTCTCCAATAAAACTGCCTGATACGGTAGCCCGCATGCTGGGTTTATTGATCGCCTCGCGGAGAACTACTCTCTCCCTTTGACCAAGGCTCATCAAGCCTTCGGACCGTGAGCCAATTTCCAAAGTATGAATGCCCTTGCGGCCAGATGGTGCGAACCTCAATAATGCCGCCAATCCAATATCACGCATGGCTGGGTCAGGTGCAATGTCTTCGATACCAGGTCGCATTCCTTCATCATCGATGAAGCGAATCAATCCCGGCAGAAGGTGAAGCTCAGCGCTCAGTGTCAAAGACGAATCGTGCTCCACACCAACTATCGTTTGAGGCACATCTTCCAGCTTGATGCCGATCCACAGACTTCCTGGCGCGATGCCTGTAAGTCGTGGGTCCATGCGCCTAGCAATCTGCTTTCCATCCCCACCGCGCATGTCGAAATAGGCTGCTGCAAGCTTCCGAATGTTTGTTTCAGCTGTACTTGTCATCCAGGTTAAAGCAGATAGCCAAGGCATAGACTGCGAAGCGCCTGGGCCCTCTGCATGCAGAACCAGATCAGAGTTATCCAGGACTTTTGCCAATGGAAATTGCTGTTCTGCAATCTCGATAATTTTCCCGAGTGATGAACCAACCACTTGTTCAGCAGTCAAACCGAGCCCAGCCGCTTGCGCATTCATGGCAAGACCGACCATGTTCTCAAGGAACATTCTTGTCTGTTGGATGGTGTTGTCGTGTTGACTCATGGATTTACCCTCAGTATGCCCTTAATCTGTTGGGAATCAATGCCTAGCTCTGCTGCAGCCTTGATGCCAGCGTAACAAAAAAATGTCGTCAAATCATTGGGAATTGCAGGGTGTTTGATCCAAAAATCAACACTGAAATCGGTTTTTATCTGGTCACGGGCAATGAGCAGTGCAAACACTGGACCCATATCAGCAATAGGCACATGGGCAACGTCGACCACAACATCGATATCCGCTGGAATGTCTTTTTTTCGTGTGAAACTACCATCAACCCAAAGTGATGCGTGGATTCCAAGCGGGCGCCATTGTTGGTCCAGGAAGTCTTTTAGCTTGCCGATTAGTTCAACTCTATGCGGATTCCAGCAAAACGATTGTTCAATCTCAATGATTGAACAATCATGTGTGCCAGCGGGGAGAAGCCCGTGATGATCTAAAGTCGGTATTGGCATTGGAACTCGTTGAAACAGTCAATGTCACACAATTTCGCGTGTGTGCGTCCGCGTTCCAACGATGCCCGACAAAGCTAATTGAATTATTCTTTTTGTAAAACCGGAAGACCTACCCGTGACCATACTTCAATTTCGTTCCTGAATTGACATTAGCCGCGGATGAAATAAAAAAAAGGGATGCATTGAATTTGACAACGTGCCACCGATTTTCTGCGTTGCCAGCCAAAGCTAGACGTGAGGTTCCCATATTGATACCCTCCTTTCGCCAATGATCGCATCAAGTCTCAGACCTGTCAGCCGAGCTTCCACAGCGACTGACTCTTGACGAATGCAATGCGGGTACAGGTTTCTAAGCGAAAAGTCATTGGCAATGCGGGCGATCTTCGGCGGTATTGATCAGCAGTACGTCTTCGGGCGTTCGAAGACGAAAACCTGAATCCGGGCATCTTCGACGGCATGCATAATCATTCATGCAGCCTGAGCTGAAGCGGTCAATATCTGTTTCGAATACGAATAGCCTCTTCAATCCAGTCACTGATATTTTCAGCTATATGGTTGTAAACATTCTTACTGGTCTTGTACGGTGGGTCGTAAGTGTTGATGATGGAAGACAGACTCTTCCCATCCTTTTTCAAAGACAAATGAGCAAAGGGATTGGAGCCCTTATTCGATTGTTCGCTATTGGTATCAAGCAAGTTGTGGATGTTAATCCCCAGCACGCCCTTGCAATCATTCCAAGACTTCACGATTTCGTAGTCAATCCAATTTCTCTTGGCTGTCTGTGATCCGATAAGAACCACGGTGCAAGTGCGACCGTCCAGCTGACCGTCAATCCAAGTTTGAATCGCTTTGTCGCCCCCTTTTTTAACTTCTTCCCATTTGTTGTCTGTCGCTGGTCGGTTACCTTCGATAGCACCAATATTGCGTACCTGAGAGGTTCTCCAGCTATCTGGGGCGTAGTGGAAGCTATAAAAAACTTTTCGTGCCATTGTGTTCCCTTTTTATTTACCGAAATTTCGCCATGTAGGGCTGCCAGACCCGAAGGTTTTGAGTGTTGTCCAAGATGTAGCTCCTTTAACGAACACCTCCTCTTGCTTTGTGTCCGAGTAGGTGCCTTTGGAAACCGTCGGATACAAGCCCAGGTATTCTTGTCCGGCAAAGGTCTCATCCTCCTTTTCCAGTACGGGCATGATCGCAACCATCCCGCCGCGGAAACCATCAAAATAGCCAAGTTCCCAAGGCATCCATTTCGATGTCGAAGCGGATTCGGTGGCGAGAAAAATAAGCGACTTTGATTGCTTCATTCTCTTTCGCAACAAGTCTGCCGTAGCGGCGCTCACCCGACTTCTGTCAAGTTGGCTATCGGTTTCCCAGTCAACGTATACCTTCATCCCAAATTGCTCCAAGAGTCGCTTTACCCCCAGAACAATTTCCGCGTCGTTAACTGAATGTGAGAGAAAAATGTCAAACGAGTCGGAGTCTTTTGAGTGCGATCTGCTCTCATTGAGATGGACTGTCGCGCTTTTTGCAATTTGTGTGCCTGTGAAACGTTGACTCGCAGATCTCGCTTCAGCTTTTGTGAAATAGCTCATATTTACATTCCTCTGAGCTCATGTAGAGCCTTCATTGTTGATTTAAGCTGTTCAGTGAGTGAGAGCTTTGGGTCACCCAAAAGCGCAAACAGATATTCAAAATCCTTGGTCGCAGTTGGGTAGTAGGATGAGAAATCAGCCTTTACGCGATCGTATAAATCCAGCGCGGTGTATCCCGTAAATCCGAGGGGAAGCACTTTAATACCTTTGGAGTGTGCGATCTCAAACTCCTCTTCCATTCCGTTCGACATCTGCAATGTGGGAGGGTTACCAGCAATTTTGTTTCCAAAAAGAAAGATCGCAATGCCTGCATGGCTGAGCATGTCTTGTCGATATGCTCTCCACAATTCTTTGCCCTCCAAGGATTGAGGGAATGGTCGAATAATCAATTGGTCAAGTAAGGTCTGGCGGTTGACATGGTAAATTTGTTGCAAAGCACCATCAATGATGGTGCTGCCGATGCCAAGACCAAGGCCGGACACTAGACGGAATTCATGTTCAATGAGCTTCTTTCCCAGGCTGTTCACGAACTGGAGAACATCTTGCTCAGTCCGATTCTCCCCGTATTCATGCGCTGCTCCTGAAACGAAAACGGTGGTACTTTTGTACCGGTTCTCAACCATCTGCAGAACTTTGGTAATTCCTTCGTAGGTGTCAACCATGACTGCGCGAATACTGTAGCGTTCCAAGTCACGGATAAACAAATCTTGCTTGGCCTTCCGATATTCGAAATCACCCGCCTTGTCGTCGTCTTTTGGCTCTTCAACTTTGACAAAGCAATAGTGCTTGCGTTGATGCTCGCCATATTGGCTGTGAAGGCGCCCGAGGACATAGTCCAAGTTGGGGTCTGTGAAACTGAACCCAATGAACAAGAACATCTTGGAGAGTAAATCTCCAGCCAAAGCCGTTAAGAAGTCACCACGTTTGATGTGAAACGTCTCGTAGTCGTCCTTACACAAGACCGCATTTGAGGAATCCTGATAGTCCCCATGCATTTTGTAAACAACGGCGTTTCTGCCCCTTAATGTAGTGAGTAAGTGCGTTGGTGAATGCTTAATGTCAGGCAGCTTTCCACCTTGCTTTAATGCATCTTCGATACACGAGTCGTAGTTTGTGGTCCAGTAAGTCTGGATCGGCAACCTAACTAAGATTCTGTGGTTGTCCGTGATCTGGGTGCCACGGCGCGCAAACCCGTTGAGGATTGCCTCATTTAGATCACTTCTGTTCGTTCCATGATGATTGACATGGTATTGAGCCACTCGGACCAGATCGTGCTCGCGATCCAAGTCCAGTGATAGCTCTTTTACCAACGGTCTCAACAACCCCTTCCAATCAACGACTCCCGTAGGTACAGAGAGTCCGGCTCCGGCAAAGATGGCAACGTTTTGTTGCTCCAACTCTTTGACGAAATCCGTAACGAAAGTTTCAACGCTGACTTTAGCCATCCCTTATTCCTTCTTCTATTGTTTATTTATCAATGCGCTTACGCTTATCGGAATCTTTATGGACGCATTACCTTATTCCAATCGATCTCATAGCCCGCTGCGCTTAGCTCTCTGCCAAGAGCCTGCTTCCAACCAACACCCGTATCCATCGTTTCCCAAACCACACCCGCAAAATCACTTGGAATTTCCAATGTTCCGCGTTTTAGCGCACAAACATTCTCACGACCCAGTCGGCCTATGAAGTATCCAAGCTCAAGAAGTACGTTTTGTCTGGCCCGGGGTTCGAGTTCATTCGTGCCCTTAACTCGTCCTTCGTCATCAGGCGTAAGCAAGACGACGGCGAATCCGACTTCACTGTGAGCTTCGACTTTTTCGATAACAGTACGGCCCCTGTTTGCTTGCTCATGAAGAATGATGGGATTGAGCCCAATATTTCCAAGAAACCGCGCAACTGATTCACGGGCCTCACCATCGTGCCCGTGAACAATAAAGACATTATTCGACTTGGGTGCAATGATTTTTGGTTCAACGTCACCGTTATTCATGACGTAAGCTTTGTAATCTCTTGCAAATGGAATGATCAGTTGACGTGTCAATGCATGGATCCCAGCTATGACCTTACTCCCAGAGTAGTAATAGTGATGCGCAAAATTTAGTGCGTAATCTGGATCATGGGCCATTTTTTCTAACAAGATCAAAGTCAGGCCAAGAGCTTCAATTTGATTTTCAGGCCAAGCAAGCTGCTGGCTGCCCACCATACTTCCGCCAGTTTTTTCACTGGCTGCAATGAATGCGTCAAAATCCACCCGCTCGACCAATGTGCGATTCACCTCAACTAAGCTTGGATGCTGCAACAGTCGAACAAGCGTTTTCAAAGGCCGTTCGTAGGTTTGCATCTGTGATGCCTGGAGATCCAGAACTGCATTGTTGATTTGGGAGAACATGTCAATTTTTGAAGACATCATTCACCTTCGCTCTGAATTCGTGCTGCTGCAGCACGATCAACAATTGACTCTCGGTATTTCTCTTTCATGCTTTCAGCAAGTGGGGCGATGATCGGATTACTTGCATATGGACCAAGCCTTTCATCAATGATTGCCTCCATATTTTGGATGGCAGCCTCAATACTCGCCGGATCATCTGGATCAATGCTTACCGTTCCGAGTTCGCCATCAAGACTTTCAAGTGCTTTTTTTGCATCGGTTAGTTGGCGACTCAATTGATCAAGTCCAGAAATTTTAAACATGTTGGTTCTCCTGATTTTCTTTTTGTTGGCAATTCAAAATAATGAAAGTTAGGCTCGACTATCTGAACTTTATTTAATCTCCGGTGCTTTCAAGACTTCACCATCTTTAAATGCAATGGACTCTGGTTCGAAAGTAGCTTTCATACCGGAGAACTCCCTTCCCGCAATTTTTTCAACTTCGCCGTTCATGAATTGATTAAGATTCCAGCCGCGACCAGTTGTTGTTTTCAGGATTTTTCCTGCACCAACAGGTTGATCGAAATCCACAGGCAAAGAGCCGACCATATCTCCGGTTGCATCTTTGAAAACCACGTTGCCTTTGAGTTGTGCAATGTCTTTGGCTGACTTGTTCTCAATTGCATAGCTGATGCTGAGCATCTCTCTGTAGCGACCTGCGTCATAGTTCACTGGAAGCACAGTTTTATCTACCACAGCAACGACAACACTTGATGATATTTTTTCGGAAATGACTTTACGTTCTGCGAGAACCTTGGCTTTCAAGACTTCAGCTTCAGCAATGCGTTTCTTTTCTTCTGCTGCCGCAATGTTCATTTTTTCTCGCCATGCTCGTGCATCCGTAAGAACCTCTCCAACAGTTCGTCCGGTGACCGGTTTAACATCTCCGCCGAATGCTTTTCCAATTGCAGAAATACTCAAAAACCCGACGAGAAGGCCTCGATCTTCTTCCGAAAGTTTCTTGAATTGATCCCCTTGCTCGGAGATCTGCTTCATTGGATCTGGTCCAAAAACGATGTCTTTTGGATTGCTGCAAGCTGCAAGGATTAGTGCTGCTGCGATGACTGTAAGAAATTTACGCATTGTTGGTTCCCTTTTTAATAATTGATCTTCAAAATTTGTTAACCAAAAGTTGTTTGGTTAATCCGCTAAGAGTCGTGACTATTTATTCAAGCCGTTGGCCTCGCTTCATAGGCTCTTGCCTGTCTATAAATCTCCGGCAAAAGCGCATCCGCAACGTCATCGAACACCTTCGGATCCTGAAGCATCTGTTCCGACATCGACCTATGACTCGTCAGCGCCTTGATCACCGCTTGCGCCAATACAGAACGGAAATCACCATTTGCGAACTGTTCCTGTGATGAATTGGCCTTCGCCTGCGTAACGATACGATCATCAGCGACGGCGTTGCCAACGATAGCGGTGAACCAGCCTTCGATTTCGGGATCGCTGTGCTTGCCCGTGAACAGGCTGTGGATCTTCTTGATGATTGCGGAAAGTTTCTCTTTCGGGTCTTCGTGAGCGAGGCCACCACCGATTCCGAGTGGATCCAGTTCTTCCGCTTTACCAGTTGCAAGGTCAAGATTGTTTTCCCGCTTGTTAAACAGCTTGTATTGGCCCAGGCGAATGGACTTATCCAGCAGAAATGGATCATCGTCCTGCCCTCGCAGACGGGGCAGCAGCATTTTCAGGAAGGCGTGAAGCTTTTCAAGTTCCACGTCGTCATAGTCAACGAGTTGCGACAAGAAGTCATAGCTGGTTACGTACGACTGCGCATCGCGGCGAAACAGATCCTGCTCTTCTTTCGGCAAAGCCTTGAATCGCTCATGAGCCTGTTTGAGGTGGGATTGGAAGGCTTGGTCGTTGCGGGTGCTGAAGTACAACTTAGCAAAGGCCTCTACTTCTTCCCATAAGTACACCAAGGTGCCATCCAGCTTTTCGCGCAATTGGTGTGGCAAATTTCGATCTGTAACACCGGCAAGTGTTGCGGTTCGGTAATACGGTTGAAAAGCCTCCAAGATATCTTCGGCCTTGTTTCGGAAGTCGATGACACAGACAAAGTCTTTTCCTGGAAAAATCCGGTTCAGGCGTGACAGGGTTTGCACCGCCATCACACTGTCCAGACGCTTGTCCACGTACATGGCGCACAGGCGGGGTTCATCAAAACCGACCTGGAATTTGTTGGCCACCAGCAGAACCCGATACTCATCAGTTAGAAAAGCTTCTTTGATCAAGTCATCCTTGATCTTCGGCTGGCCGCCATTCATGTCGCCTTCATCGGCATCAACAATACCGTAATCGGCATCCGTGATGGTGCCGGAATATGCCACCAACGCCTGGAAATCGTGAAGGCCCATGCGCTTCATGTACTTGTCAAATTCTTTCTTGTACCGAACTGCCGCCTTGCGACTGTCGGTTACCACCATCGCCTTGGCCTGCCCATTGAGCTTGTGCATGACATGCTTGCGGAAGTGCTCCACAATAATCGCGATTTTCTGACCAATGCTGGTTGGATGAATATGGACATACTGGAACAGCTTCGTTTTTGCTTTGCCAGACTTCACATCCAAATCGGCACCAGCCTGTTCAAGCTTGAAGGCCATCTCATAAGTGACGTAGCCCTTCAAAACATCCAGAATGAACTTCTCTTCAATTGCCTGGCGCATCGAATAGACGTGAAAAGGTACGGGCTTACCTTCTGGACCTTTGCGACCAAACAATTCAATTGTCTTGGCCTTGGGGGTGGCGGTGAAGGCGTAATAAGACACATTTGGTGGACGCTTACGGGATGACACCAGTTTCGCAACCAGCTCTTCACTGCTAACGTCTTTTATGTCATCAGTGCCATCACCATCGCTCAAGTCAGCAGCATCAACCTTGAAGCCTTCATTGGTCAGTGCTTCGCGCAGCTTCACTGCGGTTTTTCCGGATTGCGAAGAGTGAGCTTCGTCGATGATGACCGCAAAGCGCCTGTTTTTCATTGCGCCCACTTTGTTGAGCACAAATGGAAACTTCTGGATCGTGGTCACAACGATCTTGGCTTCACCTTCCAGGGCTTCGGCCAATTGAGTCGAGTTGTCATCGATCTTGACCACTACACCGGGCGTTGCCTCGAATTGTTTGATGGTGTCCTGCAGTTGCTGATCGAGAATCTTGCGGTCGGTGATGACAATGACTGTGGTGAACAGTTTGTTGTTTTTTGCGTCAAAGAGCGTGGACAGACGGTGGGCAGACCAACCGATCGTGTTTGATTTTCCAGAACCCGCAGAGTGTTGAACCAGGTACGTTTGGCCGACACCCTCATTCAGGGTTGCTGCCAACAAAGTGTTCACGGCATCTAGCTGGTGAAATCGGGGAAACAGAAGCGTTGACGCAAATGTCTTTTTGGAAGACTTCAGATTCACTTTCTCTTTGACTTCCACAGAGATGAATTTGCCGAGAATGTCCAGGAACATTTTTGGTTCCAGGATTTCGTGCCAGAAGTAGGCGGTGGAATGGCCGCGGGCATGGTCTGGCGGATTGCCCGCACCGGCTCCACCCATCCCGTCGTCGATCCCTTTATTGAATGGAAGGAAGAATGTCTTGTCACCATCCAGTTTGGTGGTCATTCGAACTTCATCGCTGGATACAGCGAAATGAACGAGGGCTCTCTTCCCGAATGAAAGCAGAGGCTCTTCCGTGTTGGTCACTGGGTCAACCGGTTGTCGATCCTTACGGTACTGCCGCATGGCCGCGTCAATGGACTGCGTCGTTTCAGTTTTCAGTTCGATGGTCGCGATCGGTATGCCGTTCAGAAACAAGACAAGATCAATGCACTTTTCGTTGTGCATGGAATAGTGAACTTGCCGGACAACCCGGAGAATGTTGTTTTGGTACTCATCCCATAGCTTCGGATTCAAGCTGTTGGCTGGCGCAAAGGTCGCCATTTTGAAGCTGGCATTGATATGTTTAAACCCGCGGCGCAAGACATGCAGTGATCCCCACATCTGCGGGTCATCTTTCTTGATGGTCTTGCGTTCACGATCCAACTCTGCAGTTAGGCTGCGGATGAATTCACGTTCAGATTCCGCTTCGTCCTTGTGATGGGCTGTGAATTTGTCCCAGGCGTCTTTCTGGGTCTTCTTAACCCAGGTGATGGCATCTGAAGGAAACAATGCATAGCGACGGTCATAACCGGCATCGTACTCATGTCCTTTTTTGTATGGCAGTGGGCCATCAAAGACCCAACCATGGCCTTGAAGGTGGTTGCAAATTTCGTCTTCAAAAACGATTTCTTGATGAATTGGTGCTGTCATTTTTATTTTCTCCCTGTCTTATTTTTAATGGGTCTGAGATTTGCGCACGTCGATGCGGCCCAATACCGCATCGGTGATGGTGGATGAGCGCAGTTCCTTCAGAACTTCCAACTCTGCCTCGACATGTGAGATCAAAGCATCAATTTGATGTGTTTCTCCTTCAATATAGGCGTGAATGGCAAGTTGCTCATTAATTGGCGGAAGCGCGATCCATACCTTTTTAAGAGAGTCTCTATTAATTTTCGGCATGGCAACGCGCTCAGATTCGAGAACAGCCAACGCCGAAAATGGCTCCGATAGCATGAACCACATCAAAAAATTGTTAGTAAGCTTCTCTGCTCCTCTGAGAGGGTACATATCGGCGCTACAAATGCAATCTTCTGGAGCAATACAGACTTTCCTGAGCGCTGGACGAATCTTGCTGTAAATGACATCTCCTGAATGGGAGAGATATTTGCCACTTTCAGCAAATTGCTCACCAGCAGTCTCTGTGTAAAGGATGCGTCCTGTGCCTGATTCGATATGATTTGGAGCAATCAGGAGCATCGATTTATAAGGTTCTTCTCTTGGATCGACCTGACCTTCGGCAACATAAACACATCTTTGAAAAGTAACAACATCCCAATGCTTGGGCACTTTGCCTAACCATGGGTCACCAGAGTCCTTAAGGATCGCCTTAGGATTTAACCCTTTGGTTACCGAATCGGTGATCGTCGTAGAACGCAACTCAGCTAGTAGTGACAGGAGTTTTGTCTTCTCTTTGATCAAACCATCAATCCGCTTCGTTTCGGCGTCGAGGTAGGCTGCGATGGCGATTTGCTCATCAACTGGAGGAACTGGAACTGGAATGCGGACAAGGTCACTAGCATTGATTGCGGGATAGCTCACGCCAGTCGAACGCGCAATGACAGATCCCACAAATCCCTCTGCTACCAATGCATAACGTGCGAAGCCCGAAGTAAGGCGTTCAGGTCTGATAACAGCAAAGCCTGTTGAAACGATGAGATTTTCAGGAGGGCTCGTAATTGGTGCAACGGCCCGGAGATAAGTGCGAACAGTCGAAATGATCACGTCTCCGTCTCGAACAATTCTTCGAGCGCGTGACGGCGCTTCTTTGTACTGCATCAACTCGGAGCTTTTTAGCCCTCGTGACTCATCAACGTCAGAGATTTCGACGTAGTCGATCAAAGCTTCTGGATCGGAAGTTTCGGACAGGACTTCGTCGTTGAAAGTACAGACGTATTTGACAGGTGTAGCCTCCCAGTGAAATGGAATTTTAGTAATCCATCCCGCGTTGACTTGCTTATAGTGGTCGTAAGCGCTCATCCCGCCACCCCCTTCAACATGTCCATGAAACGTTTCTCCATGGCTTCGATATCGTGCTTAATGGCCTCACGACTGCGAGGAGCTTCGTAGACGTAGAACTCGCGGTTGAAGTTAATTTCGGCGCCGACAACACCAACCTGGCCATCTTTGGCATCCTTGGTATCCATGTTGATCCAGGCGTCTGGCCAGTGTGGTTTTACTTCGGCGTCGAAGTATTTTTCGATTCCGGAAATTACATCGTTGCCGATGACCGAGAACGGAATGAATTCGGAATCGCGGAGATCGCTATCGGATAAGGCATTGCCTTTGTCATCGTTAACGATGTCAGCCTTTTTGTCGCGAACGCCAAAACCTTTGCGCAAGGCGTCCATGACCTTACCCTTGAAGGCCATAGGCTTGGCCACAACCCCATCAGTTTTCAACTGCTCAATGTTAGCTTGGTCGGCCTTCTTTAGATCAGCAACAACTGACTTGGTGTTGAGATAAGACTTCTCGCCGTGGATCTCAATCGATTTGGCAACTGCTGCCAGCAGAACCTGCATTTCAATCGGAGTTGACGCCTTCTTTTCGCCCAGAGACTTGACCCAGGCCAGGCTTTTCTCTTCGGTAATTTCATACCGAAGGCGCAGCGGACGTTCAATGGTCACCTTGCGATACATGAAATGTTCGTTGCCGAAAATCTTCGCCTGTAGTGCGCGTTTGCGGCCACTGACACCATCATCTGCGGCCCATTTCACCTCAGAATAGTCGTGATACGCCAGCAGAATGCGGAGCTGACAATCTTCAGACAGCTCGATGCGCTTCTTACCCATGTTCTTTTTCATGAGTACACCCATTTTGGATGCATCGATCAGCATCACCTTGCCTTTGCGTTCAGTAGGCTTGCGATTCGACATGAACCAAAGGTAGGTCTGGATGTTTGTGTTGTAGAACATGTCCGTGGGCAACGCAACGATCGCATCCAAGTAATCATGCTCAAGGATGTGTCGACGAATTTCAGATTCACCACTGCCAGCATCACCGGTGAAAAGCGGACTGCCGTTGTGAACGATGCCGATCTTGCCGCCGCCTTCACCATTGATGAATGGGCGAATTTTGGCCAGCGCATTCAGTTGGAACAGCATTTGACCGTCAGAAATCCGCGGGTAGCCAGGGCCAAAGCGGCCAGCAGCGCCCTTGGCATTCTCCCGTTTCACAGAGTCTTCAGACGGCTTCCATTCACGACCATATGGTGGATTGGAAAGTTGATAGTCAAAGCGTTCGTCGTGGTGTTTGTCTTCGCCAAGCGTGTCGCCATGAGCAATGTTGGCCGGATCCTGGTCGCGGATGAGCATGTCAGCCATGCAAATCGCATAGGTTTCATCTTCCAGTTCCTGCCCAAACAGCTTCAACTTGGCGTTCGGATTGAGTTGACGAACCTTTTCTTCAGCTTCAGACAACATGCCGCCTGTGCCAGCGGTCTGGTCATACATTGTGCGGATGGCGCCTGGAATGGACAGCGCTTCGTCATCGCCATCAAACAGAATGTCGACCATCAAGTGAATGGCATCGCGCGGGGTGTACTGCTCATCTGATGGCGAACCTTCATTGAACTTGCGCAGCAATTCTTCAAACGCACGGCCCATGTCGTGAGCAGTGACAGATTGCATGTCCATTGGTGTCTGAGCGAAGTTCTTCATCACCAGATACAAGCGCTTCTTTTCATGCAGTTTTTCCACCGTGGCCATGAACCCAAACTTATCGAAGACCCTGCCCACATTGGGCGAGAAACCTTCGATCATGTCGGCGAGGTTGTCTTTCAGGTTATCTGGATCCTCGATCAGAGTGGCAAAACTGAACCGTGATGTGTTCCAAAATGGGTATTTGGTGATCCCGGGCATAAACATCGATGCCTGAAAGCCATTTTTCTTGACCTCTTCAGCCATGGCCAGCGCTGCGTCTTTGGTGGATGCCAGCAAACAGTCCAGGCGACGCATGACCATCATGGGCAAGATCACCTTGCGATAGTCATTCGGTTTGAAGGCACCGGTAAGCACTTCTGCGTTTTTCCAGATGAGGTCAGCCAGGTTCGTTTTCGACACCTTTTCCGCTTGCGTTGCATTCGACATTCTTATTTCTTCCCTTTGTTGACTGACTCAATTTCGTTTGTATCGGTTACTTTTTTCGGTAGCCGACCTTCCTTCATCGCTTTCGAACGTTCTGGCTGCGCAGCACGTACACGACCCGCTTCGTAATTCGTTGTGTCCACCGTAAACGTGGTCACACCCATTCGCTTAAGCATCACCGACATCGTCTCTATTGACGCAAACGTCCGGACATCTCCTTTGCTGCTCGCCAGCAAAGCGGTCCCGCCGCCGATGCTTACTTCGAGAACGAAACCACCTGTCATTCCTCTGGCTAAAACATTGCTCACCATCCCTGCCGCAATCAATTCACGCAATGCAGCTTCTTTCAAAAGCGGGGTCGATGGGGTATCTGCATCAGGGGTCAAATTTTTATTCACAACATTTTTATTCCTTGATCGAACTCGTATTAATGAGTGTCGTCTTGTTTATAGTGGAAATCAGTTTACATGAATTGATTAATAAAAAAACAGTAAAGTACGCTAAAACGTATTTTTTTCATTTGACACTACTAATAAACGTATCACTGTCATTCACGCCAGCGAAATGAGACATTGCACAGCCCGACTGGACTCAGCTTTTCCGATCCCGTGGCATGTCCATGTCTGTTTGGTCACCACGGCTGGGCCGAACACAATTACGATGGCGAGATGGCCACGAAATCGAAACAGGAATCCGAAAACGAAGCGATTTTGGATGCGTTGAAAAGACAGCATCAGCGCGATATCGACCAGGTAGCCGCGGGCGAAATGGATGCTACGGCGCTCTACATGTTCACAAAAGAGCAGGTGCACAAAAGTGTTGTCGTAAATAAGCCGGTTGATCTGGACGGGTTGCTGGATGACTACGCTTGATTGTTTCCTGAATCGACAGCATCTGATGCTTGCTGCACTGACTAGCAAAATGATCACCTTGAGGATGTATGTACAACTTGGGTTCGACATGTCGCTGTTTTGGAACATTCCTCGATCGCTAAAAAGTTAGGAGAATTTTTCGGCCTGCTGTACATTCGCATCACATTTACTTGTCGCCGTTTGTGGCGATCTCAACAGGTCCAGACGGTTTGTCTTGGCCCTCCAGGTGTTTGAAAGCCTGGCATTTGACCTCGCAGTCATCTTGACTGCCTTATTTGCCCTATTGCGGGTGGCTTGACATGCTCAAGCTGACCGCTGGTGTGCGAATTTGCAATTTGGAGGGGCATCGAGATCAGGACAAACATGAGCGCGACAAAAAAGACCGGTACAAAGGGATTTAACTCCCAAGACCCATTCCAAAACATTGAAATTCACGTTGAGGGGCTGCTGCCACCACCTCCAATTGTGCGAATTGAAGGCTGGCAATACTTCGTTCACAAGCCAAATGCTGTGCGGCCTGTGATGCCATCTGTCGACGAGTTCGTGGCCATGAGTGCCAAAGAAAAAAAGGAATTCGGGAAGCTGCGGAAAAAATTCCATTCAGAGATGCCGCTCTTGGAGACGACGGCACTTTCACGCATTCATAGCGAATCAATCCGGCTTGCGGCCATGAATTACAGTGCCGCTCCGGGTGCCCGTATGGGGATCGTGTTGGACGGTTTGGGAACGGTCGGTAAATCCAGTATCGCCATGGAGCTTGGCAAAAAGTACGAGCTTTCGTGGCGAAAAAACATCTTGCCCAAGATTCAGGGGGGTAACTTTTCTCGACCGATCCCAGTTGTGTACGCCACATTGCCGGGCATTTTGACGATCAGCGACTTCAATCGTCTAATCACCAGCTTTATGGGTATCAGTGTGCCAGCGAGCGCAACCGTTCCCTGGTTGAACGACCGAATCATTGATGCGATGCAGCAGTGCGGGACATCACTGGTCATCATTGATGACATTCACTTTCTCCAGATGCGGAATCGATCTGCTCAGACGATTAACAACCACCTAAAGTTTCTTGCCAGTTGTGTCAGTGCCACCTTTGTGTATGCAGGCATCAACGTTGAAGGATCTGGGCTGTTGGCAGAAGGCAACTCCAAGGAAAACGCGTTTGTGTCACAAACTCAACATCGGTTCAAAACTTTTCCTATCTCGCAGTTCACCAAGAATTCCTCGGATTTCAGAGCCTTACTGTCATCCTTCGAGGCAAGTTTGGCTTTGATGAATCAACCGTTGGGAAGCTTGGTGCTGATGTCTGATTTCATTCATGACCGTACAGCCGGCTTTATGGGGGCCATCAGCAATCTCATCCGGGAAGGTGCAAACGTCGCCATTGAAGACGGAAAGGAACAACTAACGCGGTCTATTCTTGAAAAGGTCAAGTTGGCGTTCGCTTCTGAGGCTCATCAGAACTCCACAACGTCAAGGAAATAAGCATGTCGCAGCAACGAACTCTTCAACCGAACTTCGGAATCCCAAGGACTTTTCCAGTCCGTGTGCCCGTTTCTGACCATGAGTCACTTCATAGTTACGTCCACAGGCTATCTGCACGACATGATGTTCCCCTAGGGCATACGTTATCGCGATTGGGGCTTGTCACTGATGTACGGCAAAAGCCGTTGGCTGGCTTTGGCATCGTGATGCCAGACGAGCAAGTAAGCGACTTCTCATTCGTGGCTGGCATCGCAGAAAGCCAGACACGATCGCTTTTGCTGAGCAAGTTTGCAGGTGTTTGTCTGAGTCTGGATGGCGTGAAACTCGGAATTCACGATTCTGTACGGAAGGTAGCCACGAGTGAATGGGCATATTTTTCGGGGTCACACTTTTGCCCCGAGTGTCTACGTGAAACCGAAGGCGCCTGGAATCTTTCATGGAAATTGCCATGGTCGTTTGCGTGCGTTAAGCATCAAGCACTTCTCCATGACCATTGTCCTGATTGCGGTCAGAGACCAGCAACCGGATATCGCGATGGCTCGTTGTCGCCCGCATTTATTGGAAAAGTACCCAAACCAGGCTTTTGCACAAATGTTTTGCCGCCTGGCTTGGCAAGTCGGGGAAAGGGATCCACTTCGTGCGGATGCAATCTGATGGGACTGGATTCCCACAAAGGCCCTGAATTGAAGGATCTATTGAACAGTCAGAAGGTGATTGACAGCTATTTAACCGATCGAAAGCTCATTGACACCGGAGAATCATCTGTCTTTTTCAGGGAGATGCGTTCTGTCTGTGCATTGGTCCTTTATCGTGCGGAATTGGAGGACTTTCCCCGCTTTCCTGATTTCATCCAGGAGGCCATTGCACTTCACATTGCACATCGAAATGGGGCGCAGGAAGAGCGGTCAGTGGGAGGTGCTGGACGTAACGGTGCCAGGCCTCGCATGTTCATTGGCGCGCCCAAAAACGCGTTATTGATGGCGGCGGTGGCAACGGTTGCGTTGCGTATTATTCAGCAAACCGAACCGAGTGCGTTACTGGAGTCACTACGTGTACTTGGTGATCGGACCTGCGACCGCAGCTCTAAGTACCGATACGCGGTGTTAAATTATTTCGATCTCAGTGACCGGTTACTTTCTGCCTTGACCGATGCGATCGCAGTAAGGGGCACATTTGACCGTCGCGCCGGCCTCAGATCAAATGTGAAAAATCGTGTTGATGGAAAGAAACCAGATGGTGATAGCCCTCAATATGAGCCACGTCATGTGCCTCAATGCATGCCTAAAACGGTGTTTGATGAAAAATTCAAAGGCTTCTTTCCCAATGTTCAAGATCGATTTGCCCGTCGATTTTGTTCATTGGCTGCGGTAAAGTCTTTGGGGCACACATGGCGCGATTCGGCACTGTTGTTGGAACTCCCAAGCTCAATGAACGGCATGGCAAATCGATGTGTCATGCTTCTGAACCAGCAGGGGGATTACGATCACTTTGCAGAAGCACTTTACAAGTGGACCAAAGACATCGCTGGTGCGAAAATGCGTCCTGACTACGCAAAACGACGCGATGCTTTCAGGGGTTTTACTGACTTCACCGACGACCAATGGACAAAAATTTGTGCCGACTCCGGCGTTTCTAAGGGGAACAACGGCAGTCGTAGCAAATACGCTGCGACTTGGCTTTGGGCAGAAATGACAGTTGGTGATTGGTCACTTGCACCAGCTTTGGCAGCACACACCAACGGTACGCATCAACATGATGTTTTCAGGAGCTTTGTTAAAACGCTGCTGCCAGCGTTGGCTCCCGTGTTGATGCGTGAAGGAAAACGGATGTCGACCGAATTCAATCATGGTCAATAGAAGATGTCATCGTCATCTTCATCTTGAGCCTCGGCAATGGTTCTGAGTAGCTTCGAAACCGTTGCGTCATTTGTCCCCTTATCATCTACTGCAGGTGTTACTGGGTTCCAAATATCAAGATCCCCATCCGACTTTATGAGTTGCATTTCTTCATCGGGCGCGTAAATGCTGGGCTTGATTGGCTTGTCTCTGGCCGCTGCAGTTGTATTCATCATGTTGACTGCGGCAAGTCGACGTTCTTTGCGCCCCATCATCTGTTGATCGTCCATACGATTGAGTAGCTTGTGGAGACTTGCTGTGAGCTCTTCTTTATTGTTAATGTTCCCACCGTTTTCGATGACAAGGGCCTTTGCATAGCTAACAGTCATTTCATTAAAAGGACGATGCTTCGGCCCCATCCCAACCCAAGCAAGTTCGTGCCACTGGTTTAATGTGTGGTCATAAAAGGCAATAAACGACCGATCCCGAGGGTCGTAACGGATCGGCCACTTACCATTCTGTTGAGGGTATGGCGACTTTTGATCACGAAAGTCATTCAATATGTCACCGTCATAGCGCAATTTGTCATGGTCGATTCCGTAGTGCTGGATGGTGCGCCAATCTGTTGGTAAGAGCTCGTAGTACAGATTTTTGTCGGGTACAACATAAAGAAATCCGGCCCTGGCAATGCCTTCCTCGAACATATTATTGGGACTGATGTGCAGGTGGGGAATATTTGGCAGTGACAGACCTTGGTGATGTTTTTGTTGCCAATAGGTCGCAACCCATTCTGTGAATTTCATTTCTATTTCATCAAGGAACCAAAATGCTTGCTCGCCTGGGTCCTTTCCACGGGACCAAACGTCGGGGCCTTTGTACCCATCCAAATTCACAAGAAAATTCACGCGAATTGTCTTGAAGAGGCGCTCGACATGAGATTTATCTGTAGGTGTATATGGCCTTGCAATGAATAAATTGATTCCAAGGTGGCGACACGCAGAAGAGAAGGCTTCAGAGAGAAAAACTCGGCCACGATCAACGATCACAGACTCGGGGTGGATAAACGGAATTGCTGCAAGTTGTGAACCTGGGGCGTCATTGCCGACTTCCAAAACGATGCTTTCCGGAATACCTACATACGCAAATTTTGAGCTTTCCGGCCAGTCATACCCTTTAAATTTAGGCCTGATCATGTCCGACAAAAGAAGTGCGGCGTCAACGGCCTTTGTACCTTTGGGGGTGAATCGCCAAGCTACCAGGGACCGGGTAAAAAGATCAACCGCAATCGTCAATTCAACGGAAATCCACTGGAATGAGTAGGGGTCCACTGCATAGACGTCTAAAGGGGTGGAGTCGATGAGCACCATCTCCCCTGGCCTTGTTGCTACAAAGTGCGAGTATGGTTTATCGGGTCGGTGCGCAATACTTCGACGCTGTTTTGCGGCGCCTTTTAGCCCTGTTCCCTTTGTCAACTCATTCAACCTTCTGTTAAAAGTTGACTCCGATGGCATCGGTATGTCTTCGTCTGGATACTTTTTCTTCAATTCCCGTTCTACATTTCGCCGTATGCAGTTGTTGGTTGTGTTTGATTCCTCCTCAAGATCACCAGTAACTTTAAGGATTGCATTTTGAATGCGTTCGTCAAGTTTTGCAGTGCCCAACTTTGCCTTGCGACCATCCATCAGACCATTTAGACCGTTGATTTCGTATGACTTTTTACGATTCCATAATGTTCGAATGCTGACATTGAGTTCTTTTGCCTTGCGCTCCATTCTGGATGCCATGGGTGATTCAAGAGGGTCATATCCTTTTCTTGGCTCACCAGGTAATGCATCAGCTTCTGTGCCAGATCTGTATCCGGTCGTTGCTTCCAGCAGGTGACCGGCTAATTCATTCGCTGCCTTCAAGTCAGCTTTGGATGCACCTTCGATGAATATGGGTGGCGGCACCTCTGTCTCAGTTCGCCCGATGAGCTTGAAAGAATCGGACGTAACCAGATGCCTCAAGCCTATCCGGATGACTTCGCCATTTGTGGATCGTAAAACGATTACGGCGCCAGCAAACCCCTCAACAACATAAGACGTGCCTTCAAACTTGATTTCAGAACCAATAGTGAGTTTTGACTTGTTCATTTCGACGGACCCTGTTTTTTTGTGGGAAACATAATCGTTAAGCATCAGGCTCTTAACCAAACCTCTGACTTGTTTGACAAGAGTGACCGCGTATCAAAGTCCAACTGGCGTTTCCACATCAGAAAAAAGAGTATTGGTCTCACCAAAGAGGCGTGCCCCAGGCCATCCAAAAGGTTCTCAATAGTTTGTTGTTCGGTGGCTTTTTCAATCAATTGGATGGAATACTCAGTGAAGTGAGCTGGGGTTCTGCGATAGCCAGCAAGCCAGTTCAAGTTGGCTAGAAAAATCGGATCTGGCTCACTTAAGGTCGTGTATGACCAGCCTAACGATTCGCATAGCGTTTCACACGCTTTAAAGGAACGTTGGTTATTCGGTTTGGAAACATATTTCCTTGGCTTGACGTTGACCAGCAAGCGATTGCCATCAGCAAGCCACACCAAAAAGTCCGGAATGTGGCGACGCCGTTTTCCTTCGTCTTTGAAGTGCAAACAAAATGGCTGAGGAAGAATTGCGGTAATTGCTTGACTGAAGTCAAGTTGTTTGAGTATGAACATTTCCAGACGGCTTTCATACCAAACCATCTCATTCACCTGAGACATCCAGAAGAAGCCAGGAATGTGTTTTTGCGTCCTGTGCACACCTGGCGTTCTGTACAGGTCGAGCTCAGTCCGCTCGAACTTGGCTATGAGGCTGATTTCGCGTCTCTGGATTTCTTCGCCAGATGAAAGCACCACGGATATCTGTAAATCGTCGTCAGTAGCCACCACCGCTCTCCCGTGTTGTTGGTAAGAGCAGCGGAGTCTAGCAGGTTTACTGCAAAGTACGTGACTGAATTTGACTTTACTGCAAAGTTAGTGCAAACTATGTTGACTTAGTGCAATGTATTCTGATTCCCTACAACCTGCATTTAAACCACCTGACCCAATTTAAAGATGGGCAAGTACATCGCCACCACAATGCCGCCAATCACGGTCCCCAGAATCACAATAATGATGGGTTCCATCAAGCTGGAGATACCGGCCACCATGTCATCCACCTCGGCTTCATAAAAGTCAGCGGCTTTGCCCAGCATGTGATCAATCGACCCTGACTCCTCGCCGATGGAGCACATCTGCAGCACCATCGACGGAAACAGGTTGGCATTGGTCATGGCGACTGTTAGTGCGGTGCCGGTGGAGACTTCCTGCTGAATTTTTTTGGTCGCGACTTCGTACACGTAATTGCCCGCCGCGCCGCCCACAGAATCAAGCGCCTCCACCAGCGGCACGCCTGCTGCGAACATGGTGGACAGGGTTCGCGTCCAGCGCGCAATGCATGATTTGTCAACCAGGGTGCCAAAGATCGGTAGCTTGCGCAGGATACGATCCATGACGTGTTGCATGGTTTCGTTGCGTTTCCACGCTTGCATGAAAAAATAGATCCCCCCGCCAATACCGCCAAAAATCAGCCACCAATACGCCACAAAAAATTCACTGATGGCAATCACAGCCAGCGTCGGCGCTGGCAAGTCAGCACCAAAATTGGAGAACACCTCCTTGAAGGCTGGCACCACAAAAATCATGATGACCGCCGTGACGACAAAGGCCACGACCAGCACCGAAATCGGGTACATCAGAGCGGATTTGATTTTTGACTTAATGGCCTCGGTTTTCTCCATGTAAACCGCCAGCCGGTCGAGCAACTGATCCAGAATACCGGCCGATTCCCCCGCCTCAATCAGGTTGCAATACAGGTTGTCGAAATACAGCGGATATTTGCGAAAGGCCGCGCTCAGAGAGGTGCCCGTTTCCACATCGGTGCGAATGTCGTTGAGCAGCTTGGTCACGCTTGGATTCGGGTTGCCGCGCCCCACAATGTCAAAAGCTTGTAGCAAAGGCACGCCCGCTTTCATCATGGTGGCGAGTTGGCGGGTGAAGATGGACAGGTCTTTGGGCTTGATGGACTTGCCTATGCTCATCCGGCGCTTCTTGATCTTGATCGGAATAATGCCTTGACGCCGCAACGCCGCTTTGACCTGATTCTCTCCAGCACCGCGGGTTTCGCCGCGTATTTGCTTGCCGTTGCGGTCTTTGCCTTGCCATTCAAAGACAAATTCTTTGGCGCCTTTGGGTTTGGTGGTTGCCATGTGAGTCCCTAAGTTATTGGTTGGTTTAATCGTTGGTCACGGCCAGCACTTCTTCCAGCGACGTCAACCCTAACCGGGCTTTGTATAGACCCGCCTGGCGCAGAGTACGCACGCCATCGCTTTTGGCTTGTTCAGCAATCTCCATGGCGTTGCCATCACGCAAAATAATGCGCTGAATGGCTTCGCTGATCGGCATCACTTGGTAGAGGCCTACGCGGCCTTTGTAGCCGTTGTTGCACAGGGCGCAGCCCACCGGGTGATAGGTGACCCACGAGTCATCAATTTCTTCAGCCAGGTAGCCGGCATCGAGCAGGACTTTTTGGGGCACCTCCAGCGGCGCTTTGCAGTGGGGGCACAGGCGCCGTGCCAGGCGTTGCGCGGTGATGATGATGATGCTGGAGGCGATATTAAAGGGCGCAATGCCCATGTTTCGCATCCGCGTCAAGGTGGTGGGTGCATCGTTGGTGTGCAGCGTGGAGAGCACCAAATGCCCGGTTTGGGCGGCTTTGATGGAAATATCCGCCGTCTCCAGATCGCGGATTTCACCGACCATGATGATGTCGGGATCCTGGCGCAGGAATGATTTAAGCGCCACGGCAAACGTCAGTCCGGCTTTGTCATTGACGTTGACCTGATTGACACCGGGCAAGTTAATTTCGCACGGGTCTTCGGCGGTGGCAATGTTGACGCCGGGTTTGTTCAACAAGTTCAGGCAGGTGTAGAGCGACACGGTTTTGCCAGACCCGGTTGGGCCGGTCACCAAAATCATGCCGTAGGGGCGGCCAATGGCTTGCATCAACCGTTCTTTTTCTTCAGGCTCATAGCCCAGGGCATCAATGCCTAACTTGGCGCTGCTGGGGTCAAGAATCCGAATCACAATTTTTTCACCAAACAAGGTGGGCAAGGTGCTGACCCGAAAGTCAATGACTTTGTCGGGGCCGATTTTGAGTTTCATCTTGCCATCCTGGGGCACCCGTTTTTCCGAGATGTCCATTCTCGAAATCACCTTGATGCGCGAGGCCAGCTTGTCTTTGATCGTGATCGGGGGCGAGGCAATTTCACGCAATTCACCGTCAATGCGAAAGCGCACCCGGTAGTTGTGCTCATAAGGCTCAAAGTGCAAGTCGGAAGCCCGCATGGTGAAAGCGTCGAGCAGCATTTTCTGCAAAAATTTGACAATGGGCGCGTCGTCCACTTCGGAGGCCATCGCGTCTGCATTGTCCAGAACAGGCACGGCCAATGGCTCATCGAACTCAAACTCATCACCGATAATTTTATCGATGGCCGCCGAGGCAGAGGTCGTGCTGGCGGTAACCATTTTGAGCAGCTTGTCGTATTCTGCAATCACCCAGTCAACGCCTAGTTGCGTGGCAAATTTAATTTTTTCGTCCGCCTGACTGTCTGACGGATCTGCCGTGGCCACGATTAGCCGGTTGTTGCGTTTGCTTAAAACGACCACGCGATAGTCCAGACAAATTTTGCTGTCCAGCAGATCTTTGGGCAGACGCTGCGGGTCAATCGCATCCAGATCAATCAGCGGCGCGGCAAACGCGATGGACATTGTGTGCGCCAGATCAGCGGCTGAAACTGCGCCCGAACCAGTCAATTCAGCAATAAAGCTGGTGCGGCTGACCTGAGATTTCAGGTAAATAGCTTCGGCTAGTTTTTGAGCCAGTTTTCCCGCCAGAATAAGGGCGCGGCCCAGCCCCGGAAGGGCAATGGGTGAAGATTCTTGAGGGGGTGTGTCAGCGGTGGCCATAGCCTGCGAATGTACTACGTCACCTCCTGGCTACTTGAAAAGGCCCGAAAAATAGAGAATTTCAGCGATGAATGGTGTTTAAACGAGCCGTATTACAAATCAAAAATATTTTTTAAAAGTTCATATATGAGGCTGCTAGAATAACTTCCTATATGAACTTTTTGTTGCGCATCCCGCTGAACACAACGCCCGAGCAATTGGCGCGTTTGCGCGCCTTGCAAAAAGCGTTTGCCGAGGTCTGCAACGCGCTGGCGCCAACGGTGCAACAAACGCGGGTGTGGAATCGGGTGGCTCTGCACCACCTGACCTACCACAGCTTGCGCGAGCGTTTTCCTGAAATTGGTTCGCAAATGGTGTGCAATGCGATTTATTCAGTGTCGCGCACCTGTCGGGTGATTTTTCAGCATCCGCAAAGTCCCTTTCATTTAGCCAAGCTGGCAGACAAACCCCTGCCGTTGTTGCGTTTTGCCGATAACTGTCCGGTGTACTTCGACCGGCACACGCTGAGTGTGAAGAACGGACAGCTTTCGATGTTCACGCTGGATGGGCGGATGCGTTTCGCGCTGGCCCTCAAGCCAGAGGACGAAGCCAATTTCAATGAAAAAAAATTGCGCGAAATCGTGTTGTCATTTCGCGCAGAAGGTGTGTATGAGTTGTCTTTCCTGTTTGATGATGAACAGGATAAGAAAGCGTCAGAGTCTGTTGTCTCAGGCAGCTCTGAAGTTCCTGAATATGTCATGGTCGAGGAGGCCTCATGAGATCCAATAAACCCCAGTCAGAGCTACGCATCGCGCTTGCCGCCTTGCAGCCCTATTTCAAACGGGCTGCCTTGTTCAGTCTGTTTGCCAGTTTGCTGATTCTGGCACCCTCTGTTTATATGCTGGAGGTGTATGACCGGGTGGTCAACAGTCGCAGTCACATGACGCTGGCCATGTTGACCTTGCTGGTGTTGTCCGCCTATGTGTTGATGGAAGTGCTGGAGTGGGTGCGCTCTGAAGTGATGCATGAGGCCGCCATGGCTTTTGACAGCAGTATGAGCGGGCGTATTTTTAGCGCTATTTTTGAGGCTAATCTCAAGCGTCTGCCCGGCGGCACGGCCCAGCCTATGAACGATTTCCGCACAGTGCGTGACTTCTTGTCGGCGCCGGTTGTGCTGGCGTTGATGGAAGCCCCGGTGGCCCTAACGTTTTTGATTCTGATTTTTGCCATTAGTCCGGTGCTGGGATGGTCAGCGGTGGTGTCCGCCATTCTGGTCACTTTTGTGGGTTGGCTTAACGAGCGCAGTACCCAGCCGCCCTTGCTGGCGGCTAACCGCAGCGCGATGGGTGCCCAGCAATATGCCGACGGCACCTTGCGCAATTCCCAGGTGATTGAGTCGATGGGTATGTTGGGCAACATTCATCAACGCTGGATGGGCAAGCAGAAAGAGTTTTTAGGCCTGCAAGCGACAGCGTCGGAACGTGCCGGGTTTTATCAGGCCATTTCAAAATTTCTACAAAATACGACCGGCTCCATGTTGCTGGGCTTGGGCGCCTGGTTGTTGTTGCGTAACCAGTTGAACGGCGGCGCCGCCTACATGATTATTGGGTCAATTTTGGGTGGACGGGTGCTGGCGCCGCTGGTTCAAATTGTGTCGCAGTGGCAGACGGTGGTGAACGTGCGCGACGCCTACAGTCGTCTGGAGAATCTTTTGGCGACGGTGGCCTTGCGCCCGGAGAGCATGGCCTTGCCTGCCCCACAGGGCAAGCTGCAGGTTGAAACACTGGTGGCGGGTGCGCCCGGCAGTCCAGCCCCCATTTTGAAAGGCGTCAGCTTTGCCCTGCTGCCTGGCGAAGTGCTGGCCGTGGTGGGTCCATCTGCCTCCGGCAAGACCACGCTGGCACGTTTGCTGGTGGGCCTGTGGCCCGCCATTAACGGCAAAGTCCGGCTTGATGGCGTCGATATCTACACTTGGGACAAGACTGAACTCGGCCCCTACGTGGGCTACTTACCGCAAGGCGTGGAGCTGTTTGATGGCTCACTGGCTGAAAACATTGCCCGCTTTGGCGTGGTTGAACCGGCCAAGGTCGAAGCTGCTGCCCGCGCGGTTGGCTTGCATGACTTCATCATGACGCTCCCGCAAGGCTATGACAATCCGGTTGGGCGCGAGGGCACCATGTTGTCCGGCGGACAGCGTCAGCGGGTGGGGCTGGCCCGCGCCATCTACGGCAATCCGGCTTTTGTGGTGCTTGACGAGCCTAATTCGAGTCTGGACGAACAAGGCGATGCGGCACTGGCTGGCGCCATTCAGCAACTCAAATTGCATGGCACCACTTTTGTGGTGATGACACACCGCACCAGCGTGCTGGGCGTAGCCGACAAGATGCTGGTGCTACGAGACGGACAAACCCAAATGTTCGGCCCGCGTGATGATGTTTTGAAAGCGCTCAACGAGGCGGCTGCACAGGCCCGCCAAGGCGCTGCTCCTGTTCCTGCAAACGCCTGATGCCTGACGCCAATACTTTATGAAAACACCTGAATTTTTCAAGCGTAGCGAACTAACCGCCACTTTATGGCTGTTTCGACGCGAGTTCTTAATCGTCGGCGCCTTCAGCATGATTGCCAATGTGCTGATGCTTGCCCCCACGCTGTACATGCTCCAGGTCTATGACCGGGTGCTCACCAGCCAGAGCGAATTAACGCTGCTGGTGATGTCTTTGCTCACTTTGTTTCTGTTTGCCGTGATGGGGTTTGCCGAATGGATGCGCTCACGCGTGCTGGTGGTCGCCGGGGTGCGACTGGACGAACAACTCAGCACCCAAGTGTTCAACGCCAGCTTTGAGGCGCACTTGAGCCAGTCGGGCAACGTGCCCTCGCGCTCCTTTGGCGACTTGATCCAGATTCGCCAGTTCTTGACCGGCAACGGCGTTTTTGCCTTTTTTGATGCACCCTGGACGCCCATTTATATGGCCGTGCTGTTCTTTTTGCATCCTTGGTTGGGCGTCATGGGCGTCGTGTTTGCGCTGATTCAGGCCGGACTGGCCTGGTTTGGACACCGCCATACCTTAGCGCCTTCAGAGGCCGCCACCCAAGCCAATGCCGATGCGGGCAGTTTCTTGCAAGGCAAGTTGCGCAACGCCGAGGTGCTGGAGTCGATGGGCATGATCCGCAATTTGCAGGCGCGCTGGGCGGATCGGCACCAGACTTATCTGGCGCGGGGCGCTGTGTCGCAACACTTGACGCACCGCATCACCGCTATCAGCAAATTTATACGCTACACCCAACAGTCGCTGGCGCTGGGTGCTGGGGCGTTGCTGGTGATTGACGGGCAACTCTCGCCCGGTGGCATGATTGCCGCCAACGTGCTGATGACGCGCGCACTCGCCCCGATTGACATGATTGTCGGCAGCTGGCGCCAATTTATCGGGATGCGAGCGGCGTTTGCCCGGCTTGAAACGTTGCTGTTGAACTACCCGCCCCGCGACCCCGCTTTCAAGCGCGTTGCCCCTACCGGCCAGCTCTCGCTTGAGCAAGTCTGTGCCATCGTGCCTGAGCGCCCTACCCCGATTCTTCAAAACATCGACCTGCAGGTGAAAGCCGGTACCGTGACCGCTGTTCTTGGCCCTTCAGGCTCGGGCAAGTCCACGCTGGCGCGGGTGCTGGTGGGCATCTGGCCGGATGTGTCGGGACAAGTGCTGCTTGACGGCTTGCCCATTAATGGCTGGAACCGTATTGAGCTTGGCCCCCACATTGGTTACCTGCCGCAAGATGTGGAGTTGCTTGAAGGCACGATTGCTGAAAACATTGCCCGCTTTGGCAAAGTCGATCCGGCCCAGGTCATTGCGGCGGCGCAAAGTGCGGGGCTGCACGACATGATTTTGCGTTTCCCCAAAGGCTACGACACCCCCATTGGCGAGGCCGGTAATTTGTTGTCCGGCGGCCAGCGTCAGCGCATTGGTCTGGCACGCGCTATTTATGGCAACCCTGTGCTTATCGTGCTTGATGAACCCAATGCCAACCTGGATGACGCCGGTGAAGCGGCGCTTTTCAGGACAGTTCAAGAACTCAAAGCCAATGGCAAAACTGTGTTTTTGATCACCCACCGTCCTGGCGCGGTGGCCGTGGCCGACCGCATTTTGTTACTGCGTGACGGCCAGATTCAGGCCGAAGGCCCGCGTGATGCTGTGATAGCTGCTGTGCAAGCCGCCCGTCAACCGCCCGCCCGCCCGGCGCCCGATCTGACGGCGTTGCCTGCTTAAACCCTCCTACTTACCCCTTTTTTGCTGAGTCTGTTATGGCCAAACTAGATATGTTTAAACGTCCCTCAAACAAGTCATCTTCCGAGAATGATGCCGCCGATCCATCGAAGTCGGCCACAGACGGTCAGGCGCTGGCGGCGCACACGGGCCGTGCCTCGCGCATTGGGCTGTGGGCCTTGGGCCTGGGTTTTACTGGTCTTTTGTTATGGGCCGGTCTGGCACCGCTGGACGAAGGCGTGCCCGCCCAAGGCATGATCGCCATCGACACCAAGCGCAAGGCGGTGCAACACTTGACCGGCGGCCTGATTAAAGAGGTGTTGGTGGGCGAGGGTTCCCGGGTTAAAGAAGGCCAGTTGCTGATTCGGCTGGACGAGGCGGTCGCACGGGCTAACTTTGAAACCGTTCGCCAGCGTTATTTAGGCTTGCGTGCCATGGAAGGACGTTTGCTGGCCGAGCAGCAAGGGCTGCCCCGCATCGCGTTTCACGCCGATGTGCGTGAGGCCAGTCAAGACCCGCAAATCAAGCAAGTGGTCATGACGCAGGAGCAATTGCTGGTTTCCCGACGTGCAGCCCTGCGCGCCGAGCTTCAGTCCAACGAAGAAACCATCCAGGGTCAGCAAGGCCTGATTCAGTCGTATGAAGCCATGATGATCAATCGCAAAACCCAACAGACTTTGTTGAGCGAAGAACTCAGCAACACCCGAGGGCTGGTGAAAGAAGGTTACGCCCCGCGCAACCGCCAGCTTGAACTTGAACGCATGGCTGCTGACGTCAGTTCCAACATTGCTGAATTGCAGGGCAACACGATTCGTGCCCAACGCGCGGTGTCCGAACTCAAACAGCGCGCCATTTTGCGCCAGCAGGAATATCAAAAAGAAGTTGATTCGCAGCTGGCCGACGTGGCCCGTGAAGTGCATGGCGATGCTGAAAAATTCATTGCTGCCACCGATGACCTGAGCCGCATCGAGATCAAGTCGCCCGCTGCCGGGCAAGTGGTTGGACTGGCTTTTCAGACCGTTGGCGGGGTGATTACCCCCGGTCAAAAACTGATGGACATCGTGCCTGAAGACCAGGCCTTGCTGGTGGAGGCCCGCGTGGCACCGCACCTGATTGACCGCGTGCACACCGGTTTGCCTGTTGACGTGCGCTTTTCGTCTTTTGCCCATACGCCGCAGTTGGTGGTGCAAGGCAAAGTGGCTTCGATCTCGGGTGACTTGCTGGTGGACCCTCAAACCGGGGTCAGTTACTACCTGGCCCGCGTGGGCGTGACGGCTGAGGGCTATAAAAGATTGGGCAAGCGCCAGCTTCAACCGGGGATGCCCGTGGAGGTGATCTTCTTGACCGGAGAGCGTTCCATGTTGACCTATCTGTTGAACCCATTGACCAAGCGGCTCGCCGCGTCCATGAAAGAGGAGTGAGCACATGATGCGCCATGATTTTGGGCGAAAAGCCCGCAGCGCGCCTTTCAAGGCGTTGGTGTTGAGCGGTTTACTGCTCACCGGTTCGAGCGCCGTGATGTCGATGGATTTGTTGCAGGCCTACGAGGCCGCACAATTGCAAGACGCCACTATTTTGGCGGCACGGGCTACCGCGCAGGCGGGTCTGGAGCGCTTGCCGCAAGCGCGTGCCCAGATGTTGCCCAACATTTCAGCTAGCCTGGGGTACAACAAAAATCAGTTGACCAGCACGACGCCTAACTTTTTAGGCCACGACCAAACCAGTAACACCGATTACGCCAGCAGCAACCAGACTCTGACCCTGCGTCAGCCGCTGTATCGCCCTTATTTGACGGCCCAATACCGGCAAGCCAAAGCGCAGGTGGACGACGCCAACGCTGTGCTGGCGCAAGAGGAGCAAAACCTGGCGGTGCGCGTCAGTGGCGCGTATTTTGAAGCCATGCTGACGCATGAGCAACTCGCCCTGGTCTTGGCCCAGCGCACGGCCTACACCACGCAGCTGGATGTGGCCCGCAAGTCGTTGGCGGCAGGTGTTGGAACCCGCACCGACATTGACGACGCCCAAGCTCGTCTTGACATGAATGTAGCCTTGGAGATTGAGGCCCGCCAAAACGTGCTCTACACCCTGCAGCAACTGGAAATACTGGTGAATCAGCCGATTGACCAACTGGCCACGCTCAACGTCACCAGGCTTGAACTGCAACAACCCCAGCCCAACAGTCTGGCCGACTGGACGGCACGCGCGGAACAAAACAGCCCGCAGCTGCAGTCGCTCAAAGCCCAGTTTGACGTGGCCCGCCAGGAAGTCGATAAAAGCAAATCGGGGCATCACCCCACGCTGGATGCGGTGCTGCAACTCTCGCGCAGCGAAAGCGAAAACGTGACCAACACCCAGTCGCGCTACAACAATCAATCGGTGGGCCTGCAGCTCACCATTCCGTTATTTGCGGGCGGATACGTCAATTCGTCTGTGCGGCAAGCGCTGGCCGCGCAAGACCGGGCCGAGCAATTGCTGGAGGCGGGTCGCCGTGATTTAACGGTGCGCGTGCACAAAGAGTTTCGCGGTGTGACTGAAAACATTCCCAAGATAGAGGCGCTGGAGCAGGCTTTGCGCTCGGCGGACCAGTTGGTGCTGTCAAGCCGCAAGTCGTTTGAGGCGGGCAGTCGCACGGTGGTTGACATTCTGAACGCTGAACAGCAGCGCATGGTGGTTTTGCGTGATCTGGCACAAACCCGTTATATGTATTTGATGGCTCGGATGAGGTTACTGGCACTGGTTGGCAGCGCTGATGTTGTCGCTGTGGCAGCGATGAACCAGGTGTTGCAGCCCTAAAAAGAGGATCAGATAACGGTTGGCAACCTTCCGTTATCTGGATAAAAAAAACAGGCGCCGTTGCGCCTGTTTTTTTGTTGGTTATTAGTTGAACTTCATCGTGTCGCCAGTAAAGGGCGCTGGCAGAGCAGCCTGCAAGGCTTTGCTGTAAGCGATGCGGGCGGTTTGCAGGGCAGCACCTTTGGCTTGCAAACGGGCTAACTCCTGATCAACAAACTGGATGCTGGCCAGTTGACCTTTGGCGTCATCGGAGAGGCTGTCAATGGCGTATTCTTTGTTGTCGATGGTGACTTTGGACATGAGTGATTCCTTCTAAATTAATAATCCCCACGGTCTTGCGAGCCGTGGGGCCTTGTGTGAGTTTAGCAATTAAGAAAGTCCACACACCTTGCGGCGACATCACGGGTTGGCGCGTTCAGCGTTAAAAACAGCCTGTGAGCCGGTTTTAAGAGCGACGCGCCAGCGGCAAGTTCAGCAATAAGTTCTGGGGTTTCAGTTTGAGCCGGTTTTGCGCATCCATCGCCATGGCCAGGTACACCGGACGCCCTGCCACTTCCGCCCGCATATCGGCGGAATTGACAAATTCCAGACGAAACAAGCACAACAAGCGCGACAGGCGGTCTTCAGCGACATCCGCCCCGGCATACAAGTCATTCAAAATGCTGCTGGCTTGGGCGTCCAGTCCGACGTGCCAAACCCAGTGCTCATCCACAATCTCGCGATCCGTTTGCACGTGCACTTCGACACGCAAAAAATGCGCAATCCAGCGCTCCAGCACGCGACACAAAGCGTCCAGCGCCGGTTGGCCGTGGTTCAAACTGACGACCCAGTCAAACCACTCGCTGCGCGGCCAATAGGCGGCCGCGTTGTCCGCGCCCAGCACATCCAAGTCGACGCTACGCAGTGGCACACCGCCTTGTTTGAGGAGTTCACCCAAGCTGCCAAAGCCGCCCGCCAAGGCATGACGCTCCACGGTCTCATCATCGGCGGCCATGACCGAGCCATCTTCCAGCACCGAGATTTTTTGAGTCCGAAACAACATTTCAGCCGCGCGGGCCTCCATGGCGGTTGCCTGTTGGCCCAGGATGTGACGCAATAAAATTTGAGTCAGTTGCTGAACCATCACCGGCGGCACATCCACACCTTCGCCTTGAAAAAGGGCGAGGTAGCTGGCCTCCAGCGTCGGCTCAGCCAGCAAACGGGTGCGAAACCGCAACCAGACTGCGTAGTTATCAGCCGCGTCGTGATCTTGCAGGGCTGCCAACTCAAACAAAGCGACTTCACGACGCGGCGCTTGTAACAGGTGCGCGTGCAGCGCCAGTTCAGCCGCGCAGGAATCAGGCATGGGCGCGAGTTCCGGGCGCAGCAACAAGCTACGCAAAAATTCATCGCTGACCGTTAAATGCCCTGCCGCGTCTTGCGTCAGTAGGTTGTAGCCACAAGTGGGCCAGAAATCAGGCGTGTGTGTCACGTTACTTGCCCCCTTCAATCAACCAATGAATCAACGCTTTGGCTGACTCAGGCGTCAGTTGCTCATGCGCATCAATGTGGTTAAAAATTTCGCCCGTCAAAAATTTAGTCACATATTTGTCCTCAGCAGCCAGGTCGCCCTGGTATTTGGAAAGTTGCCGGGCGAGCCGCTCAAAACTGGGTGCTTTAGCGTGTGCTGATGCCCCGTGGCAGTTGTAACAACCTTTGTCGCTGGCGAGTTCAGAATTGGCGTGGGCGGCCAAGGGGTAAGCCAGCGTTATCAGCAGCGCGACGGCCAAGGGAATTCGGTGTTGCAGGGTGTGACTTTGCATAATCTTTTAGCGACGCACTTCGCCTTGGCCCAACACCACGTATTTGAGCGACGTCAAGCCCTCAATACCGACTGGGCCACGGGCGTGAAACTTGTCAGTGCTGATACCGATTTCAGCGCCCAGACCAAATTCAAAACCATCCGCAAAACGGGTGCTGGTGTTGACCATGACGCTGGCTGAATCAACTTCCCGCAAAAACTGTTGTGCGTGCATGTGGTCGCGCGTGATGATGGCGTCGGTGTGGTGCGACGAATAGTGGTTGATGTGCGCAATGGCCGCGTCCACACCGTCCACCACCTTGATGCTGATGATGGGTGCCAGATATTCCTCGTACCAGTCCTGTTCGGTGGCGGCTTGCAACTTGAGCACCTCCGCCGTCTCGGTAAGAACCGGGCTTTGTCCGACGGTCAGGCTGGTTTGCAAAATAGTCAGGGCTTCGGCATCACAGCGCATCTCCACGCCTTTTTTGGCAAAGATAGCGCCGATTTGTGGCAAAAATTCTGCCGCTACCGCGCGCGCCACCAGCAAGCCTTCCGTCGCATTGCAGGGACTGTATTTGCTGGTTTTGGCGTTGTCCGCTATCCGAACGGCCATCTCCATATCGCACGGATCATCGACATAAACGTGGCAGTTGCCATCCAGATGTTTGATGACCGGCACCTTGGCATCACGGCTGATACGCTCAATCAAGCCTTTGCCGCCACGCGGAATAATCACGTCCACATACTGCGGCATCGTGATGAGTTGGCCCACGACCTCGCGGTCAGTGATCTGCACCAACTGCACGGCATCCATGGGCAAACCACTCTCAAACAGCGCTTGCTGCACCAGCAGCGCCAGCGCTTTGTTGGATTCAATCGCCTCCGAACCGCCGCGCAAAATGCAGGCGTTGCCGCTCTTGATCGACAAGCTGGCCGCCTCAATCGTCACGTTCGGACGGCTTTCAAAGATCATGCCAAACACGCCAATCGGCACCCGCATTTGACCGACCCGAATGCCACTGGGTTGCTGCTTCATGCCGATGATTTCGCCGATCACATCAGCCATGGCGGCCAACTGCTCACAACCTTGGGCAATGGTTTCAATCACCTGCGGGCTGAGTTTGAGCCGGTCCACCAGAGGTTCAGCCAAACCGGCGGCGACGGCACGGTCAATGTCTTTGGCGTTGTCGATTTGAAGCGACGGCACATTGGCGCGCAGCAAGTTGGCCAGCGTGCGCAGCGCTTTGTTTTTAGTCGCGGCGGGCGCTTTGGCCATCAAGGCAGAAGCGGCTTTGGCCTTGGAGCCAAGGGCTTGGGCGTAGTCAGTGATGTTGAGGGTGGTCATGGGTTAGCTTTTGTGTGTGCTTGAGTTTTGTGAAGTCAACCTATGTTAGTCAAAGTTTTTATTGCCCATGCTGGGTTAAGCGCTTAAGCCGTAAAAACCTCAATCGTGGTCTGCGTGCCGCGCAGCGTAATGACTCCGAGTGAGCGCGTGTGGTGCTGGCGCAGCAACGCATGGGTTGCGGAGCCGATGACCAACTGGGTTGGCAAGTCGCGCGCCGCTGATTCCAGCCGCGAGGCAAAGTTAATGCAGTCGCCCACTGCTGTGTAAGTGCTTCGGAATGCCGTGCCCAGATCGCCCACCAGGGCGCTGCCGCTTTCAATGCCAATGCGCACGCGCACGGGGGCGAATCCCTGGCGCTGGCGGGCGGCATTGAACACGTCAACTTCTTTCAAAATCTCCAGCGCCGCACTCACCGCCCGGTCCGCCTGATCGGGGCTGGGCAAGGGGGCGCCCCAAAAAGCGACCAAGCCATCGCCCGTGTATTTATCCAGCGTGCCGCGCCAAGTGAGAACCGGGCGTGTCAGGCAGTCCAGAAAATCTTTGGTCAGCGTGGCCGCCTCTTGCAAAGACAAGGACGATGTCGTGCGGGTGTAGCCCTCCATGTCGGCAATCAACACCGTGACCTCGCGCAGCGTAGGCGTCAGGCTGTGTTTGAGACCCAGGCGCACAATCTCGTCGAGCACCGGCTGGGCCACGTAGTGTGAAAACATCGCCAACAAACGGCGGGTTTTGCGCTGGGTTTGCCACCATTCGTGGGGCACGGCCACCAGCAGCAAGAAAAAATAGCCCCAAAGTGGCGCCGTCACCGACCACTCGGCCTGTCGGGCCACGCCTGCCAAGGCCACGCCCAGCCAGCCCGCGACGAGAGCAAGCAGCAGCAAGAGTCCGCCCCAGGCCGGTAGTTTGGCAATGCCGCCGACCGCCAGCGCAATGCTCAATACCGTCCATAGCAGCAGCCCCAAACGCCCTGACCAAGGGGCCTGCGTGCGGCCTTCGGCCAAGTCCAGCAGCCCCGACAGACTGGCTGCATGAACCATCACTCCCGCGCTAATCGGGGTCAACGGCGTGCTGACCCGGTCGCCCAGCCCCAGCGATGACGACCCCACCAGCACGTAGCGACCTGCAATCAATGCGTGCGGCACACGCTCGTGCAGGATGTCAGCTGCTGAAATAACGGTGTAGGCTGATAGCGCATGGGTGTAGGGCACGCGCCACAGGCCTTGCGGGTTGCCGGGTGTTGCGGCGGCTGTCTGGACTTGTCCGTTGCGGCAGGCCAGCAAGGCGCTGGCAAAGTGGGGGTAATCGCGCCCTTGGTAGCGAGTGCGTGCAGGCAGTTGGCGCAGCACACCGTCGGCGTCGGGTTGATAGCCAATATTGCCCATGCAGTGCGACCCGGTCAGACCGGCGTGATTGGCAATATAGCCGTGGGCGCGAACGGCACTTAACGTCGGTTGTTCAGGTGTTCCACCTACCAGCGTGCCTTGCACAATCTCGGTGTCGCGCGGCGTGTAATCAAAAATTTGGGCCAGTGCCAGCGGCGCATATTCGGCCAGCGAGGCCAACCGGGCATCCCCTGGGGCATGACCGGGTTCACTGAACACGATATCCAGGCCCACCGCTTGCGCACCGTATGGCCCCAATAAAATCTCCACCAAATCCGCGACCTGATGGCGCGGCCAAGGCCAGGGTCCGATTTCTTTGAGTGCGTTTTCATTGACATCAACCACCACCAAACGCGTTTCGGGCTGCGGGTCTGCTGTGAATTTAAGAAAAGTGTCGCGCAACCCCTCATCAAGGTTGACCACCAAGGCCGGACGTTGCCACTCCATCAACAGGACAAGCGCACACGCCAGTAAAGCAATGCCGACGCGAAGCAGCCACATCGCAGTTAAACGGTTTCCCATGCGCGCCCGACCTTGAAGTCGCCCGCCCTCAGTGAGGTGCGGGCGCGTTGGACGCCCCGGTCATCAGCAACTCGTCGTAGAGTTGCCGATAAGCCGCACCGACCACCCCTGGCGTAAAAAATTGCTGCCAACGCACCTGGGCAGCCTGACCCAGTCGGGTGCAAAGCGCGTCATCTCCGACCAGCTTATTCATGGCCTGTGCCAGCGCCACCGGATCACCGGGTGGCACGACCAGGCCGGTTTCGTTGTGCTGGTTAACCCACGTTGTGCCCGTTCCGATTTCACAGCAGATCAGGGGCTTGGCTGCCCGCGCGCCTTCCAGCAAGGTGATGCCAAACGCCTCCGACCGCAGATGCGACGGAAAAACAACCGCACGGCACAAAGAAAACAAAGCATGTTTATCGGCATCGGGCAGGGCGCCCAAAAAGTGCACGTTGCTCAAACCTTGGGTTTGCACCTCTTTGCGCAGGCGTTCGCCCTCCGGGCCTTCCCCCACGATAAGAATAGGCGCGTTGACCTGACGGGCCGCCGCAATCAAAAAATCTAGCCCCTTGTAGTAACGCAGTACACCTACAAACAAAAAGAAATTACGGCCAAAGCGTTGCGCCCAGTCCGCCGTTAACGCGGGCGTCTCAGGCGTTGCCGACGGGGCATCGGCCAGGCAATGAGGAATGCAAGTCAGCTTGTCCTTGTAGCGCTGCAAAATGTCACTGCTCTTGGCGTAATTGGGCGATGACACCACAATGCGCGTCGCCGTGCCTAAAAGATAGCGGCGCAGCGGGGCGTAAAGCTGGCCCAGCCCTACGCCGTTTTGGCGCACGATGTCGGACACATACGTCACCACCACCGGCTGATGGCGCCGCCGGATAAAGGGCAGCAACAGGTCAGCAAACGGCCAGGGGTAGTGAATCTGAATGATGTCGCTTTGATCGGCGGCAGCCCGACAGCGGCGCAGCGCCGCCCAAGCGCCAAAGTCGCACGACGCCACCTCCAGCCAGGAGCGGGCACGAATCAATTGCCCCTCTGGCAGCGTCATGTAATAAGGCTCGGGCTGGTGGGCCAGTGCAAAGACGGTGTTGTCAACGTCGCGTGACTGGGTTGCCAGGCACAACTGGCGAATCGCCTCTTGACCACCGCCCTGGGTTTCCGGGAAGTAGGTTCTGTAAATGTGCAGAACGCGCAGTTTTTTCACAAGGTGTGTCCCCGTTGCTGCATGACACGCGTGTACACGGCCAAGGTTTCCTGGGCGCAGCGGTCCCAACTGAAGGTTTGTGCGCGTGCCAGACCGCGCTGGCCCAGCGCCTCGGCAAAAGCCCGATCCTCCAATAGTTGCTGCAGACGCTCGCGCATTCCGTCCACATCATCCGGGTCCACCATGAGACCGGCATCGCCCACCACCTCGGGCAGAGACGTCTTGTTGCCGGTAATGACTGGTACACCGCAGGCCATGGCCTCCAGCGCCGGCAAACCAAAGCCTTCATAGCGTGACGGATAACAAAAAGCGGCAGCACCGGCATACAGCGCCGGGATTAATTCGTCGGCCACATAGCCGAGAAAGCGCAACTCACCACGTTGCACCAAAGCAGTCGCCGACGCCATCAGTGCTTCGTTGTCCCAGCCTTTCATCCCCGCCACCACCAACGGGTAGCGTTGGCGCAAACTCGCGGGCAAGCCCGCATAGGCGGCAAACAACGTGCTCAGGTTTTTGCGGGGTTCCAGTGTGCCCACACTCAACACGTAAGCCCCTGAAGTCAGGCCGAGCTGGGTTAAGGCGGGCGCCAGCAGAGCCGCGCTATGGGGCTGAAAGCGGGCATCAGCGGCTAGGTAAGTCGTGCTGATACGCGCCGGATCGACCTTGAACCAGTGTCGTAAAGCCGCACCCGAGGCTTCAGAAATCACAATAATGTGATCTGCCCGCTGCAAGGCGCCCGGCAAGTTACGCTCCATGATGCGCACGCGTTCCGCCGGATGAGCCTCCGGGTGGTCAAAGCAAGACATATCAAGCACGGTCACCACGGTTGGGCCATCAAAGGGTTGGGGCAAAAAATTGGGTTCGTGGTAGAGGGTGTTCGCCGGAACGCGCCGGGCGTGGTACCGAAAAGCGGCCGCTTCTACCTGGCGCTTGATCGCACGCGGGTTAGGTAGTAAACGCCGCGCCAAGCCGTAAGCGCCTTGCAGGGTGCGGGCGGCCACGGGCGACGGCAGATGCATTCCGGTTTCACAGCGCAGGCCGCAGCACACATGCAAATGGGTCTCAGGCAGTTGATCCATGGCCGAGAACAAGTGGCGAATATATTGCCCGATGCCGGTCAGCGGCGCGAGCAACGGCGTTGCATTGACAAGAACGTCCATCAGTTAAAAAAAATCGCTAAAAACACCAGTCCACACCCCAGGCCCGCCACAATGCCCAGCAAATTTCCGGTCATGTCAAACCAGCAAAAACCGCTGCCATAACGGTAGTCCCAGCACTCTTTGAGCAGCCCTATCAACAGCACAGCGGTACAGGCCAACAGGGGCGACAACACCAGTAAGGCTGTCAGCGTTAGCCAAAAACTCCAGACCATGTGTTTTATTTTGTCTTCTTCGCGCAGCTTGACGGGGAGCTGCATGAAAAAATGGCGGAATGAATGGGTCATGAGAACTCGGGGACAGATGTTGTGTGAAAGGAGAGGCATCTTAGCGGGTCGCTTTGGCGCTTAATCGGCCAGGTCCTCCACGCTGGTGACGGCCTTGCGCAGCGCCTCCGGCTGGCGAACAATCAAGCGGCGCATATCTTTTTCGACCACGCCCTTTTGAATCAGGTTGTTAATGGCCCGCGACACGGTCTCCCGGCTGGTGTTGATCATGATGGAAATTTCTTGTTGCGTGGGCATTTTGTCAATCACCACCAATCCGCCGGGCGCAATCTTGGCAAACTTGTTGAGCAAGGCATAAACCCGCTGAAAAGCATTGGGAATGCCCAGAATGGTGCGGTAATTGGCCGCTGTGCGAATGCTCAACGCCATGCGCTTGAACAGGCGCTCCGCCACCAATGGATTTTGATAGATCAAGGCCAGCGCCTGCGTGCGGGGCAGCACGGCTATCAGTGAATTTTCACACGCCACCACGGAGGCTGAACGGGGCAGATTGTCGATGATGGACAGCTCGCCAAAATAGTCACCTGCCGCCAGAAAGTTCAAGCCAATCTCGCGCCCGTCCTCGGTTAAATCGACGGCCTGCAGCCGCCCTGAAAGCAAAAACATCAAGTGGTCACCGGCACTGCCCTGATGCAGCACATGGGCGCCACGCGCTACTTTCAGAAGCTGTAAGGCTGCAGCGACCCGACCTAATGTGTCGGCATCCACACCTGCGAGCAAAGGAATTTTTTGCAGGTGAACCGTAATGACCTGACGGGCAGGCGTTGGACTTTCTGCGGCAACCTCCAACATGCGTTATTCCCTACTCACCCTTGCCATGTCGGCCTCCACCATCATGGTCATCAAGGTCTGCAGATCGGTTTTTGCAACCCAATCCAATTTGGCTTTGGCTTTGGCGGGGTTGCCTAACAGTACCTCGACTTCAGCCGGTCGGTAGAACTTGGGATCAATCACCACATAGTCTTCATACTTCAAACCGACGTGGGCAAAAGCGAGTTGGCACATGTCGCGCACGGTGGTGGTCTTGCCGGTGGCAATCACATAGTCGTCAGCGGCGTCTTGCTGCAGCATCAGCCACATGGCTTCAACGTAGTCACCGGCAAAGCCCCAATCGCGCTTGGCGTCGATGTTGCCAAGGCGTAATTCTTTTTGCTTGCCTTGCTTGATGCGCGCCACCGCATCTGTGACCTTGCGCGTCACAAACTCAATGCCACGCAAAGGCGACTCGTGGTTAAACAAGATGCCGCTGGAGGCGTGCAAACCAAAACTTTCGCGGTAATTGATGGTCATCCAATGGCCAAACAATTTAGCCACGCCATAGGGACTGCGGGGATAAAAAGGCGTGCTCTCACTCTGCATAGCCTCTTGAATCAGACCAAACATTTCGCTGGTCGAGGCCTGATAAAAGCGTGCTTTCGGGTTCACAAGGCGAACCGCTTCCAGCACATTCAACGCGCCAACACCCGTGGCATTGGCCGTCAATATAGGCTGCTCCCAAGAGGTTGCGACAAAGCTTTGCGCGGCCAGGTTGTAAACCTCGGTGGCGGCAGATTTCTCCATGGCGCGAATCAGGGAAGACAGATCTGTGAGGTCGCCTTCGATCAAATTCACATCGTTGGCGATGCCGAGGTGACGCAGGCGCCACAACGTATCGCTGGCACGCCGCGCATGAAGGCCGTGCACGGTGTAACCCTTGTCAAGCAAAAACTTGGCCAGATAAGCCCCGTCTTGTCCGGTAATGCCGGTGATCAATGCGCTTTTAGCTGCCAATTTCATTCTCCCAATAACGATAAAGATTCAATAAGGTGTCGTCCAGTGACGCGACAGGCTGCCATCCGGTATGTCTGGATAATTTGTCGTGACTGGCGTAAACCCGGGGCTGATCTGCCGGACGAAAACGGGTTGCATCCTGCACGATGTCGGTCTTGACACCCGCGAGCTGTAGCAGCCGCTCAACCAGCGAGCGCACAGACCGCTCAACGCCGGCGCACACGTTGTACACCTCGCCATTGTGACCCTGTGTCAGCAACAGTTCATAGGCGCTAAGAACATCGCTGACATCGGTGAAGTCACGGGTCACGTCGATATTGCCGACCTGCAACACGGGCGGGCGTTGATGCGCGGCAATTTCGGCAATCTGGCGGGCGAAATCAGAGATGGCAAAAGTGGGCGCCTGCCCAGCCCCAATGTGATTGAAGGGCCGCGCTATCACCACCTCAAACGGCCCCGTTTGACTCCACTGAAAGCACAGCGCTTCAGCAGCTGCCTTGCTCACGGCATAGGGGTTGCGCGGACGCAACGCCAACGCCTCTTGAATCGGCAACGACGCCACCGGCACCAACCCATAAGCGTCGCCGCTGCTGACAAACAAAAACCGGCCCTTGAAACCGGTCTCTGCCAGCGCTTCCAGCAACCGCAGGGTACCCAGAAAGTTAACCTCAAAAGTGGCTTCTGGTGAACGGAATGAATCGGGCACAAAACTTTTGGCCGCCAAATGCAACACCGCGTCTGGCTGATAGTGGCACAGGCACTCTATCAAACCGGTCTTGTTGCGAATATCCACGTTTTCAGCGAGGGTTGAGAGGCCGGTCGCCTCCGGCCAACGCCTTAAGGCTTGCTTGCCGACAAAGCCTTGATCACCTGTGATCAACAAGCGTGAGAATTTGTCTTTATTTGCCGTCATTTATAAATTTGATTAGGGTAAATAACGAACATGGCGCATTTTAGTAGGCTTTAGTAGCACGTTCTACTTTGCTGGCCTCTGTGCCGACGCATCAATATCGCTCATCAAGCCTTGATCCCAACAACGAGACAGCGCTCTTTAACCGCCCAACAACCTCGTCTTATAGCTCCTGCTTGAGCGCCAAAGCTGGCGGGCGATTTGAGTAAAATCGCCCGCAATGAGACTTATCTTTTTCTTTTCCGCGTTGCTGCGGGGGCTTTACGCTTACCGTGGCTTTATTTTTGGTAGCGTTAAACGCGAGTTCCAATCCAAATACCGCAATTCAATGTTGGGGGCCGCCTGGTCCATCATTAATCCGTTAGCCATGATCGTGGTTTACACGGTTATTTTCTCCCAACTCATGAGAACCCGGTTACCGGGCGTTGACACCGCTTTTGGTTACAGTATTTATTTATGTGCGGGTATCCTGACCTGGGGTCTTTTTGCCGAGATTACCAGTCGAACCCAAAACGTATTTCTGGATTCAGCCAGCTTACTGAAAAAAATCAGCTTCCCGCGTATCAGCCTGCCGGTCATTGTCATTCTTAACGCCTTGCTCAATTTTTCAATTGTTTTCGGGCTTTTTACCCTTTTCCTGATTCTTAGTGGTAATTTTCCGGGTTGGGTTTACGCGGCAATTCTGCCAGTTTTACTCATACAAATACTGTTTGCGGTGGGTTTGGGCATGGTCTTGGGCGTGCTGAACGTGTTTTTTCGTGATGTCGGACAGTTCTTCGGAATTTTTCTACAGTTCTGGTTTTGGTTGACACCTATCGTTTACCCGCCCGACATTCTTCCTGAAAAAGTGCGCAATCTATTGGTACTCAACCCTCTGGCCGCCTTAATCAAGTCCTACCAGGACATCTTGGTGGCCGGGCAGTGGCCGCACTGGAGTAGCCTGATGCCTGTCACCTTGATCAGTCTGGCGCTTTGCGCCTTGGGACTGCACCTCTTTCGTCGGCACGCAGCAGAAATTGTGGATGAACTCTAATGGGTCGTATAACAGTCAGTCATCTGGGCAAGGCCTACAAACAATATCCCGGACGCTGGTCCCGTTTGGCTGAGTGGCTCACGCCCACAGCAACGGTCCGACACAAGCTGAAATGGGTGCTTCAAGACATTAATTTTCAGGTTGAGCCAGGCGAGGCCGTCGGCATCATCGGTATCAACGGGGCGGGCAAAAGCACCCTCCTCAAACTCATCACCGGCACGGCGCAGGCCACAACGGGGCAGGTCCATATCAGTGGCCGGGTGGCGGCTTTGCTTGAACTTGGCATGGGGTTTCACCCTGAATTCACGGGGCGTCAAAATGCCATCATGGCGGGGCAGTTATTAGGCATGACGGGTCAGGAAGTGGTTGATCTGATGCCGCAAATTGAAGCTTTTGCTGAAATTGGTGACTACATCGACTCGCCCATCCGGGTTTACTCCAGCGGCATGCAAATGCGTCTGGCGTTCAGCGTGGCCACGGCTCGACGCCCCGATGTTCTCATCATTGATGAGGCCCTCTCCGTGGGCGACGCCTACTTTCAGCACAAGAGTTTTGACCGAATCCGAGAATTTCGCAAGTTGGGCACCACGCTGCTCATCGTCTCCCACGACAAGGCCGCTATTCAGTCTATTTGTGATCGTGCCATTCTTCTTGATGGCGGGCGTGTTGCCAAAGAAGGCGCGCCCGAAGAAGTCATGGACTACTACAACGCCCGTCTGGCTGACCGTGAAAACTCCAGCTTGCGCCAGGAAGTTCTGGCTGACGGAAAAATCCAGACCATCTCCGGTACGGGCGAAGCCAGCGTGGCAGACATCGCTTTGCTCGACGAACAGGGCGAGCGCTGCGAGATTCATGATGTGGGCCGCCCGGTCACCCTGCAAGTCAAGGTCGCCGTCCACGCCCCGATTCCCCGGCTGGTACTTGGCTACATGATCAAAGATCGTTTGGGTCAGGTTATGTACGGCACCAACACCCATATCAAGGCGCTTCCTCAGGACGATGCAGCAGCCGGTGAAACATTCACCTACCGGTTCTCGTTTCCGCTCAATCTCGGGCCGGGCACCTATTCGGTAGCCACCGCTCTGGTCAGCTCAGACACCCATCTTCTGAATAATTACGAATGGCGCGATTTGGCGCTGGTGTTCACCATCACCAACATCACGCGTGAGCACTTTGCTGGTTGCGCCTGGCTGAACCCTGTTATTCAAATCGACCGCTCATGAGCTTTATTTCCTACGCCCAGAATTTTGAAGACGTCATGATCTGGCGTGCCCTTCAACATGTCACAAACGGCTTCTACATCGACGTGGGCGCCAACGACCCCACCCTCTACTCCGTCACGCGCGCCTTTTACGACAAAGGCTGGCACGGCATCAACCTTGAACCTGTTGCCGAGTTCTTTCAAAAACTAAGCGCCCAACGCCCGCGCGACACCAACCTTCAAATCGGGGCAGGTGAAGTCGCTGGCAGCTTCCCTTTTTTTGACATTCCGGACACCGGCCTGGCCACCTCAGACCCGGCCATTGCCCAAAAACACCGCGCGGGTGGCTGGACTGTTAACACCCTTGAAATCCCGGTTCTCCCGCTTTCAGAAATTTGCAGCCAGCACGTCCACGGTGACATTCACTTCCTGAAAATCGACGTTGAAGGGGCTGAAAAAAGTGTGCTTCTCGGCATGGACTTTAAAAAGTGGCGCCCGTGGCTGATGATTGTTGAGGCCACGGTGCCCATGTCGCAAGAAACCGTTCACCAAAGCTGGGAACACCTGCTCGTGGACGCCGACTACGACTTCGTTTATTTCGACGGGTTAAACCGCTATTACGTGGCGAAAGAACACCCGGAGCTAAAGCCCGCCTTTGCTACCCCGCCCAACGTGTTTGACGGCTTTGTCTTGAATGCCGATCAGGAATCAAAAATCCGGGTCATCGAAGCCGAAGCCAGTGCGCACCGCGCCCGACAACAGGCCTTGGCTGCTGAACATCAAGCTGAACAAGCCCTGGCGCATTCAGTGTGGACCACAGAGGCCACCCGCATCGCTGAAGCAGCTGTTAACACCGCTGAAGATGCCACCCGTCTGGCTCAACAGGCAACCCATTTGGCCCAACAAGCCACCCACAGCGCTGAGGCGCAACGCCGACAAACAGCAGATGAACTGGCCGCCGTCTATGCCAGCACCTCTTGGCGCATGACGCAACCGCTACGCCAGATTAAACACATTATTTCTTTAACCAAGCGTCGGCTGCTCAAGGCTCTGGCCTACCGCGTGCACCCGCGTGCGTTTATCAAAAGAGTCTTGCAGCGCGGCCTGCACTGGGTCGCCTCCAAGCCAACCCTGCTGCGTGCGGGACGCCGCCTTCTGGCGCGCTTTCCAGCGCTTGAGCGACAAGTGATGCGCCTGGCCCGCCAATCCGCCCCTCACGCCCGCGCGAGTGTGGCTACTTATGAAAATGTGGCCCACCTGCCCGCCACCGCCCATAGAGCCTTTACCGACTTGCAACGCGCCATCGGCAAACAAGATTTAACCCCGTAGTTTTATGAAAATCGTACTCGACTTACAAGCCTGTCAGGCCAGCAACCGTGAACGCGGCATTGGTCGCTACTCGCTGTCTCTGGCGCAAGAAATGCTTCGCCAATCGGGTGATCACGACACCACAATTATTCTTAACAACGTCTTTCCCGAGACGGTGTTGCCGCTCCGCCAAGCGTTTGCCGGTTTATTGCCCGCCCACAAAATCCAAGTGTTTGAAACCCCCGCAGGCGTCAGCGCGTGCGATCCGTCGGGCGCCTGGCGCAGCCGTGCGGCTGAACACATCCGCCAACGCTATCTCGACAGCCTGGCCCCTGACATCGTGCACGTCGCCAGTCTTTTTGAAGGCTGGGTGGATGATGCCGTCACCGCCGTTACCCCTGGCGACCCGCGCACGGAAACTGCGGTCACGCTTTACGACCTGATTCCGCTGCTCAATTCAAATCACTACCTGGCCGACCCGCACCTGAGCCGCTGGTATTACCGCAAGCTGCAATCGCTCAAGAATGCCGATTTGTTGCTGGCGATTTCCGACTATTCGCGCGGTGAGGCGATTGATGCGCTCCACCTGGTGCCCGACCAGGTGGTCAACATCTCCACCGCCGTTGACGGGCAGTTTCGCCCCCTCGGCCTTGACCCGCAAGCCTTCGAGCCGGTGCGTCGCCGCTACGGCCTGACCAAAGCATTTTTGATGTACACCGGCGGCATTGACTACCGCAAGAATATTGAAGGCCTGATTGATGCCTTTGCGCGCCTGCCCCCGCTGACCCGCACGCACTACCAGCTTGCCATTGTGTGCAAGATCAGCGAGGCTGAACGTCAAAAACTTCAGGCGCTGGCACAGCGCCTGGGCTTGGGCCGACAAGACGTGGTCTGCACCGGTTTTGTGGATGACGACGACCTGGTTGCGCTGTACAACTGCACCGCCCTGTTTATCTTTCCGTCCCTGCATGAAGGCTTTGGCCTGCCGGCACTTGAAGCGATGGCCTGCGGTGCTGCCGTCATCGGCTCAGACCGCAGCAGCATCCCGGAGGTCATTGGTCGCGCCGATGCCTTGTTTGACCCGACAAAACCAGACGCCATCGCCGCCAAAATAGAACAGGTGCTGACCGACAGCGCCTGTTTGAGCGCCTTGCGCGCACACGGACTGCAGCAAGCCACCCAATTCTCCTGGCAGCACACGGCGCAACGCACGCTGGAGGCTTTGGGTGCCCGCTATGCGCGTCGTGCTGATCGCCCCCTCACGCTGCCCGCGCCCCTTGCTGCCCGTCCCCGCCTCGCCTACATCTCCCCCTTACCTCCTGAAAAGACGGGCATTGCGGACTACAGCGCTGAACTACTGCCCGAGCTGGCGCGCTACTACGACATTGAGTTGATCGTTGACCAAGAACACGTTGCTGACCCTTGGTTACAGGCCAATTTTCCGGTGCGACAAGTGGCCTGGTTCAAGCAACACGCCGACCGTTACGACCGCCTCATGTACCACTTTGGCAACTCGGCCTTTCACCAGCACATGTTCGGGCTGCTGGCCGCGCATCCGGGTGTGGTCGTGCTGCATGACTTTTTTCTCAGTGGTGTTCTTAACTACATCGACCGCACCGGCTACCAGCCCGGCATTTACCAGCAAGCCTTGTACGAATCGCACGGTTACACGGGGCTGATTGACCATCAGACGGGCGGCAACGACGCGGCTGTCTGGCAATACCCCTGCAACAAAGCGGTGCTTGAACAAGCCACCGGCGTCATTGTGCATTCGCAATTTTCAAAGTCGCTGGCCCAAACCTGGTATGGCGCCGATGCCACCGACCACTGGCAAACCATTCCCCTGATTCGCGCCCTCCCGACTGAAGGCGCCTCGCGGCGGCAAGCGGCGCGTCAGGCCTTGGGCATCCAGGACACCGACTTTCTGGTTTGCGCCTTCGGAATGCTTGGCCCGAGCAAACTCAACCACGAACTGCTGCAAGCGTGGTTAGCCAGCGCCTTGGCCCGCGACGCCCACTGCCACCTGTGTTTTGTCGGCGGCAACGACGTCAACGCCTACACCGACGCCCTGCGCCTGGCCATTAAAAATAGCGCCTGCAGCCCGCGCATCAGCCTGACCGGCTTTGCCACGCAAGAGACTTATCGCCAGTACCTCAGTGCCAGCGATGTGGCCGTACAACTGCGCACCCGCTCCCGTGGCGAAACCTCGGCCTCCATCCTTGACTGTCTCGCCTATGGCCTGCCGACGCTCATTAACGCCAACGGCTCTGCGGCTGAAATTCCTGACCAGCTGTTGCTCAAACTGCCCGACCAATTTGCCCAGATTGATTTGGTCATGGCGCTGGAACGCCTGCACCACGAGGCCGCCCTGCGCCAATCGTTAGCCGAGCAAGGGCGGCACTACGTGCAAACCCGGCACCACCCGGCGCATGTGGGCCAGCTCTACCACGCGGCCATCGAACAAGGCAGCGCACAGGGCAAAACAGCGGCTTATCGCAAAATGCTGCAGGCTATTGCCGCCATTGCCAGTGCTGAAAAACCGCATGCGCAAGACCTGCTCGCCGCCGCCACCTGCACTGCGGCCAACCACCCGCCACAAGCGGCGGCGCAACTGTTGGTGGACATCTCGGAGCTGGTTTGCTGTGATGCCAAAACCGGTATTCAGCGCGTGGTGCGCAACATTCTTGACAACCTGCTGAAAGCGCCGCCGGGCGCCTACCGCCTAGAACCTGTCTATGACGATGGCAACGGCTACCGCTACGCCCGGCGCTTTACGCTGGAATGGCTTGGCATTGCCGACTGTGCGCTACACGACACCTTGATTGAAACCCGTGCGGGCGACATCTTTCTGGGCCTTGACCTCCATCCAAACGGGGTCCCCAAGCGCGGCCCTGAATTTATCCGCCTTCGCAACCGGGGCGTCGCCGTGCACTTTGTGGTGTACGACCTGTTGCCCATCTTGCGCCCTGACGCCTTCATGGCCGGTGCCAAAGAAGGCTTTAGTGCGTGGCTGCGCACCGTCACCCAAGTGGCCGACAGCGTGGTTTGCATCTCCTCGGCGGTGGCGGACGAACTCAAGCAATGGCTTGAAAAAGAAGCCCCCGGCCGCGCCACCCCTTTGCGCATCAGCCACTTTCATCTGGGTGCCGACATTGCGCTGCGCCACGACCCCGCCGCTCAATCCGGCGCGCCTTTTGTGTGGCAAGAACAGGTCCGCCAACACCCCACCTTTTTGATGGTGGGAACCCTTGAGCCGCGCAAAGGCCATGCCCAAGCCCTCAGTGCTTTTGAGTATCTGTGGCGCGAGGGGCTTGCGGTTAACCTGGTGATTGTGGGCAAAAAAGGCTGGCAGATCGAGGCTCTGCTCGCCCGCCTGCATCAGCACCCGCAACTCAATCAGCATCTCTTTTGGCTGCCCCAGGCCAGCGACCCCGAACTGTTGCAGCTCTACAGCACCGCCAGCGCCTTGTTGGCCGCCTCGCAAGCCGAAGGCTTCGGTTTGCCCCTGATTGAAGCGGCCCAACACAAGCTGCCCCTGATCGTGCGCGATATTCCTGTGTTTCGTGAAGTGGCGGGGCCACACGCCTATTACTTTGATGCAAAAACGCCCGAATCGCTGGCTATCGTCTTGCGGCAGTGGCTGGCCCTGAACGCTGCAGGTCAGGCGCCGCAGTCGAACGCGTTGCCGTGGTTAAGCTGGCCTCAAAGCACGCAACAACTCCTGACCCAGCTTCAACTTGAAAGCACCACCCCAGCGCTAAAAACAGGCACTTAAAACGGGCACTTAAGACCCCAGTTGCCACTCCCAACTCAGCTGCAAAACCCGGCTTTCGTATTGAAAAATAGAAATGTTTTCATCATTGCGCACCTGCCTCAACTCCAGCTTGATGGCCTGGCCCGCCTTCAGCGGAAAAGTCAGGCTGGCGCGCAACACATCCAGGCGCTGCTGGCGCACGCTGTCAATCAAGCCGGGCGAATAGGGCGACTGACCGCGCCAGTTCTGGCGGCTCCAGTTGACCCCGCCTGACACCTGGCGCCCCAGCGGCATCTCGGCGCTCACATCAGCGCCCCAGCCCATGCGGTCGCCGCCTGGGCGCTGGTTCAACTGCTGGTCATACGCATAGCCGACGCCGGCCTTCAACCGCACATCACCGGCGACATGGGTCAGCACGCTGCGCCCTTGCCACATCTGGGCATCAAATTGCGCCAGCGTCGGGTAGTTAACCCGCGTCCAGTCCGCCACCAGGCTCAGGTTGGTTGTCTGGGGTGACACGAACGCCCTGGAGGCTAGCAACTGCAACTGGCCCTGTTGCTGATACAGCGCGCCCCCCAACTGCACCCACCCGCCAGACGCTGTGCCCCGCCAAGCCCATGGGCCTGTTTGCCACATGTGCTCAAGCCCCAGATTGAGCGAGGTCAGGTCGTGGCCCGATTCAACGTCGTTCTTGCGTGCCTGCAATTGCACAAAGCCGCTGTTGCTGTTGCTAGTGCCGCCCGCGCCAAATGCCTTGCCAAACTCGGCCTCCACCCAAGTGAACTGATCACCTCGGGGGGCGTACTGCGGGAGCAACACCAAGTCCAGCGCCTGTGCCCCGCTGCCCACATTGAAATTGAGGCTGCTCGCGCCCTGATTGGCGTTGCTGTCCACGCCCCGGCCCGCGCTCAACCGTGCATAGTGACGCACCGGGGGTTTGGGCAGCGGACAGCCCTGTGCGCGCTGCAAGGCAATCACTTCAAGAATGCCGGGGGGCGGTGAAAACCGCCGCTCAATATCAGCCAACAACAACTCGGCCCCTGCCGCATTGCCCAGACTGCATTGCAAAATAGCCAAGTCAAGCCAAGCGCCCGCATTTTGCGGTTGCTGTGCCGACATATGCGCCACCGTGGCCCGTGCGTCCTCAAGGCGTCCCTCTGACAAGGCCTGCATCGCCTCCAGGTACAAATCAGGCGACAGCGGCCTTGTCTCGGCTAGGGCGGGTAACGCACCAACCCACAGCAGCGCCAACACCCCCAGCGCCTGCCCCCTCAACTTTGCGAAAATCAAATGCAAACGAATATCCCCGATAAAACCACAAAACACTCCGATAACACCGCGCACGAAAGAACATCTAAGATGCTCGATCTTTGAGAAAGGTTTAATGATGGTCACGTCACATTTTAAAAAAATAGCGTTCAGCCTGCTAATTTGCCTGGGTGCCCCCGCCGTGCTGGCCCAAGAGGCCGGTCGTATTATCTTTGCTGCTGGCGAAGCGCGCATTCAGCAACAAGCCGTCAAGCTGGATCACGCGGTGCAAGTGGGCGACCAACTGAGCACCGGCGCCACGGGCTACATCTATCTGAAAACCATTGACAACGGCTTTCTCATCCTGCGCCCCAACAGCAGCGCCCGCATTGTGGCCTACCACGTTGACCCCGCACAAACCAGCAACACCCGAATCAAGATCGAATTGCAAGAAGGCGTGGCCCGCCACATCTCTGGCGACGCGGTCAAAAATGCCAAACAAAACTTTCGTTTCAACACCCCCGTCGGGGCCATTGGCGTGCGCGGCACCGACTTTACCGTGTACACCAGCCAAGACCTCACCCGCATTGCGGTGAGCGCGGGCGGCGTGGTGTTAAGCGGCTTTAGCGGCAGCTGCCGCCCTGAAGGCAGTGGCCCCTGCGAGGGCAATTTGAGTCGAGAGCTATTTGCCAACCCAAATGGACAAGTGCTGCAAATTACGCGAGGTCAAATGGCCCCCAAAATTTTGCAAGGCAGCACTTTGTCGCCTGACCTGAACGCCTCACCCGGCCCCGACGAGCCTGGCACCTCAAAAATGCCCACAGAGCACACCCGCCCGCCCCTTAACAACAGCAACCTGAGTCAATTGGTGATAGCCCCATCGGGGGTGGCACCCGTGACCCCGGCAGTCGGCCCGCCGCAAGTGATATGGGGACGCTGGCAAGCCGTGCTTGACCAGCCCGTTGAATTGAACATCGGCGAGTTGCAAAAAACCTACAACCTTCTGGCGATTAGCGGCAACTACCTGCTCATGCGCGACAAAAACGCGCTCTGGCAGCCCCCTGTGCAAAACACGGCCAGCTTTGCCCTGGGTCAGCACCAGGCGGTCATCCTTAATGAAGGCAGTCGCACCTACACCGCAGCCAGCCTTGAAAACGCGCAGCTCAACGTCAACTTTGCCCAATCCACCTTCAACACCCAGTTCGATTTGGTCAGCCAAAGCGAGCGTTTTACGCGCCAGGCCCAGGGCAGCATTACCCGTGACGGGCAGCTGATGGGTGACAGCCAGTTCACCTACCCTACCAATATGGTGGTGCGCGGCGTCCTGAGTAACGAGCCGAATTTAACGGCCAGCTACCTGTTTCAAACCCGCCTTGATGCGCAGCGCGTGGCCAGCGGTGTGACCGCGTGGACTAAATAAACCACTAAACAACACTCGACAAGCTAAATGCTTAAACGTGACTGGCGTCACATTTAAGCGGCTTCAGTACATGCAATGATCCCCACATGCAAAATTAACTTGCAGAGCTTGGCAGTCGCCAAGTGGTTTTTTAAAGTACTTTTTTAATCCAGGAGCTCTTCATGGCCGGCACATTCGATAGCGAAATTCAACAGGCATACGTTGCCTTTTTCAACCGTCCTGCAGACTTTAACGGTCTGCAATACTGGAACGACCAAGCAACCCAAGCAGGCGGCGTTGCTCCTGTGTTGGCCGCTTTTGGTGCCTCCGCTGAATACACTGATTTGTATGCAGGCAAGACACCTTCCACCATCATTGAAACGATTTACCAAAATCTGTTCAACCGCGCTGCTGAGCCTGATGCCTTGTCCTACTGGGGCCTGCGTCTCTCCAACGGCACTTTTGACATTGGCCAAATCGCCAACGCCATCGTGACCGGCGCTCAAAACGACGACAAAGTCAACATCGCCAACAAGGTGGCTGCTGCTACCTCTTTCACCAATTCGCTCGACACCAACGCGTCGATCATTGGTTACGAAACCACCACTGTTGCCGGTTCACAAGCTGTTAAAGCTTGGCTCAAAGCCGTGACCAGCGACGCCGCCACATTGCCAACCACAGAATCCGTGCACAACATTGTTGCTGACACCGTGGTTGCCAGCACCGGTACTGAAACTCCAAGCACCACCACCACGCTCACAACGGGCTGGGACAACCTGACCGGCACCTCCGGCAACGACACCTTCACCGCTCAAGTCGTTCAAAACGTCAATGGTGAACAAACCAACCAATTGGCAACAGGCGACCGTATCAACGGTGGTGCTGGTAACGACACCCTGAACGCTGTTGTTCAAGCGGCTTCCGCCTTGAATGCAGGCCCTGCTGCTGGCATCAAGATCACTTCGGTGTCCGTTGAAAACGCCTTGTTCACAGCCCTGGACGTCACTGACAGCACCGCTGCCGGTTCTGCTCAAAGCAACACCGTCACCATCAACGCCAAAGACATGCTCGGTTTGACCACCGTCGGTTCCGTGCACAGCGATGCCAACCTGATTATCCAAAATCTGACCACATTGCAAAATGACGGCGTGTATTCGGGTGCCCGCAATACTGATTCCGTGACGGTCCGTATGGACCACACCGGCAACGACGCTGCTGTCGATGCTGAGTCCGATTTGACAGTTCTGTTTGACAACGACTACCTGTTGTCCGGCCAGTCGTCCACTGACAACGCTTACTACTTCCTGGAAGACCGTGAAGGCGCTGCAGTTGACGCGGCCAAACCCCTCGCCAACATCCAAAATGACGGTATTCAATTCACCGTTAATGGCGTTGCCAAAACTGTCAAGATCACTGCCGCTCAATTGGTTGCCTTCCAGGAAACTGACGGCACTTGGGCTGGCTACACAGCGCTGCTGAAAGGCGCGTTGACATTGGCTGCACAAACAGACACTTCACTGAAGGGCCTGGAAATTACTCTGAGCACCACCCTGTTCAGAACAGAAGGTCTTGACGGTACGAAACTGCCAGTTCCTGCACCAGCCATCGTGCTGTCGTCGGCAACTTCCAGTGTTGATGCCAGCGGCTTCAGCACCTCGTCAGACGCTCCTGGTCAGTACGACGTGTTTGCTGTGATCAGCAACGAAGTGCCAACCACTATTGTTGACCTCGTCACTGTCAATGTCGAACTGTACAAAGCAGGTCGTGGCGCTGAAGGCGGCGACTTGACCATCGGCGGCATGTCCACCGACATGAACAACGTTTGGGATTACTCCAAATCCGCCATCAAAGAAGGTGTTGAACGTTTCAACATCTCCGTTGAAGGCAATGCCACTCAATTCAGCAGCCTGGCCTCTTTGCAGTCCACCAACAACACGCTGGAAGAAGTCAACGTTGTCAGCAAGACAACCACAGGCCAAACCTCTTTTGCTGACCTGATCATCGGCAACCACAACACCGTTGGTGTTGTGACTGATGCCCTGAAAGACGTGCAAACCTTCAATGCAGCTGCCTTGCAAGGCAAGCTGACTTTGAATGCTGAAATCACCACTGAGTCAATTGCCAAGTACATCAACGTGACAGACACGGGTGTTGCTGCTGCTGACAATGTCGATTTTGTGTACACCGGTAGTGCAAACAACGACACCATGAATGTTGTCATTGATGGTGCAGTGCTCGCTAGCAACAGTTCTATCGTTGTCGGTCGTGAAGACTTCACGTTCACCGCCAACGGTGGTGCGGGTGATGACAACATCAGCCTGACCATTGTGAACAGCGCATTGACGGGTAACGCAGACGCTTGGTACGCCAACCAAGCCCTGAACGCTAATGTGTCCATCAACGGTGGTGCTGGCAACGACACCATTCGTACCTTCGGTGCTGGCAACGTCAAGATTGACGCTGGCTCTGGCAACGACACCGTGTACACAGACAACACCGGCGCTTCCAAAGCCGTGTTTGTGTTGAACACCGCTAACCAAATGGCTGTTGGTGTTGTTGGTACCGGCACTGATTACGTGCTTGCTACCAATGCTGAACGCACACTGGCTGACCTGCAATCTTCTGCCAACACATCGACCAACCTGTACAACGGTGCCGTAAAAATCACGTTCATGGGCTTTGAATCGACAGTTAACGTGGCCAGCACCGGTTACAAAACCAGCGACTTGCAAGTGAACCAAGCCATCAAATCTGCCATTAACAGCGACCCTGTTTTGAGCAAATTGCTGTTGGCTACAGACGGCCCTGCCAACACCTTGGTGGTGACAGCGCTGATCGACGGTGTGCATTCCAACGACTTGACCAACGGTGGCTTTGGCGTGTCGATTACTGCACCTGCAGCAACGACCGTGTTCAGCGCTGCTGAATTGTCGGGTCTGATTGCCGCTTACGGCTTGGCCGCAGGTTCTACCTCGACACAAGTGCTGGCCGCCATGACTGCCAACAACACTGACTACACAGCGCAATTGGCTGAAGCAGGCAATGTTGAGCTGGCTGGCGCAAACGGCGTTGCGCAAAGCGACAACACCATCAACCTGGGTGCAGGCAATGACGTGTTGGTGCTGGGCACTGGCGCTAACAGCAACGACAAAGTTGTGTTCACAGGCTACGACCTGGGTCTGAAATCTATCGTGAACTTCACGGCAGACGCGACCAGCGCAGCACATGACACACTCGACTTCTCGTCGTACTTCAATAACCTGAACCTGGTTACACAAACGACGAACACTGACGCAACCGTTGAAGCCAATTCGACCACAGTGCACACAGCGACATTCACAACGACCAACACGTTTGCCAATTTGACGGGTGCCACACTGCTGGCCGCCATCAACTCGACCAACACCGGCGCTGCTGACTACGCTGGCCTGACTGCCGCCACATTGGATGCAGCTAACGCCTACACCACCACCACTTTGGTGGGCGGTATTGGCAAGGCTGTTGTGATGGTTGAAAACAACCTGAACCTTGGCGAATACAAAGTGTTTGAGTTGTCGTTCAACGGCACTTCTACCAACACCACGAAAGACTTCACAGCAGCTACGCTCATCAGCACGGTTGACTTTGGTTCTACCGTGACTGTTGATGGTGGTGGTACGGTTGTGCCAGGTACAAGCATTGTTCTGACACCCGGCACGACTGCTACGGTGGCTGCCACTGCTGATGTTGCTGAAGTGTTCACGTTTGATGTGGCTGCCGCCTTGGCACTGACTGACAACACGCAAATCATCGTCTCAGGCTTCGAGACCAACGCCTCGGCAACAACCATTGACTTGTTGACTATTAACAGCATCACCGCACTGGGTGCCACTACACTTGACGCCCTCAATGGCGTGGATGGCATCTCGGTTCAAACCAACGTCATCACGAACGAAACAGTTATCAACTTTGGCGCTGATGCCAATGGCGATGTTGTGGCCGTGACGTTGACGGGTGTATCCGATGCAGCTTTGATCAACATCAACGTTATCTAACTTACCAATCCCCCCTTCCCTTGGGTTGGGGGTGTTTATTTATTAATTCATTGGAGCATTTAAATGGCTTTTACTACTGGTAACGACATCAACATTTTGCAAGCAACTGACTCCGCTATCGTCGGTGCAGGTGCGGGCAATGACAAATACATTTTGTCTCCCTCTGGTCTGACAGCGGGTCAATCAATCAGCATCTCCGACACGTTGGGCGCTAACACGCTCCAACTTATTGGTGGCTTGACGATTACAAGCAGCAAAGTTGGCGCTAACGTGATTCAGTTGACACTGAGCAATGGCGGCATCGTCAATATTCTGGGTGCCAACAACTTTTCGTTTGAACTGGGCGGCAACCCACTGACCGGCACAGCCGGCACGATCAAATCTTTCACGGAATTTGCGACAACGTCGTTGGGTCTGACTGCTGTTCCTACTGGTTCGACAGTGGCTGACGGCACGGCTAACGTTGGCGTCAATTCAGATGGCACAACGACTGCGGGTGGTTCAACAACCCCTGTCAACTCCACGGCGTTGACTAGCAGCATGACAGAAACGCTGAACGGCACGTCCGCTTCGGATAACTTCACAGGGGTGTTGTCGGCGACGGATGCGAACACCACTTACCACGTCGGCGATGCCATTATGGACACGTCAACGACGGATGCGGACACCTTCACGCTGACAGTTGAGAAGGATGTTACGTCGACAAATTCTGGTTCGGTGCGTAATATCGAAACAATCTTGGTTAACGTGGATGCTGTAACTGCTCTAGGCGCCGCAGTGCCGATTCCCGCCGACACCACGACGCTGGATTTTGATGCCACTAACTTCTCTGGTGTTAAAGAATATAAGTTTGATGTCACCAAAGCAATCACTGCAATAACAGGTTTGAATGTTGCCGCATTGGGTAGCAACAACGCCACCGTGACTGCGTCAACCGATTTCACAACGATTGATGTCGCCACCGTTGCAGTCCGCAACGTCACTGTTGATGCTAAGGCAGTCGGTAGTGCAGGCGTTGCTACTGTAGTGGGTGTGACAGGCGGCACGACAGGCAATGTGACTGTTCAAGGTGCGGGTTATCTCACGGCTACGGTTGCCAACTCGGGCGTTGTCACCGTTACTGCGGAGAAAGCGGCAACTGTTAACGCTGCAGCAGCCACAGTTATCCTGGCTGATGCCAAGGGCGGCAAGTTGACGGTCGGTGCTGCGACTGCGGCAGTTGTTATGGATCTGAAGGCAACCGGTGATATTACTGTCGCCAGCACGGGTGGAGGTTCTGTTAAGGCCGTGGCAGGTGGTACTGTCGTCATCGCGACGACTGCCGCCCTCAGCGCTAACTTGTCATCTGTCGGTTCTTCCGAGATCAATGGCGGTGCGGCTATTGCTGCCTTGACTCTTTCTGGCAATGGTGCTGCAGCAACCTATACCGTAGCTGCTGCTCAAATAGCTTTGACCGATGTGACGGTGACAGGTGCGAATAACGTCACGCTCAAGGTTGCTTCAGAGAGTGCGGCTGGTTCACTGAACGTTTACGATACGACCACAGCTGGCATCGTCACGGTCGAGATCAGTGGAGCCTCTACAGCCGCCGTTGATCTGAGCAAAGGCGATAAGGTTGACGTGCTGAAGGTGACCGGCGCTGCTACCCATCTATATACCGTTGTCAACGGGCAAGAAATTACATACACGGCTAGTCAGGCTGCTGCGCTAGTTGCCGTCGGATCAGCTTCAAGTGCCGCTACAAATGCCGTCACGATCAAGCTTGATGATGCGAAGCGTGACGCTAGTGCTGTCAATTTGACTGGTATTACTATTACCCAAGCCAAAACGGTCACTATTGACGCATCTATCGATGCAACTGCTACTGGCACTGCTAGCGCCTCAAGCATTGGTGGTATTAATGCTTCTGTTGCTAACGCCAATGTGACCATCAACACGGGTATCAATGGCATGACCTTAACCGGGATCAACACAGTTGGCACCGGCACCTTGACGATTACCGGTTCTGGTGCAGTCAAGCTAGACACAGCCGCAACACTGGCTGCGGCAGCACTTGATGCTTCAGCAGTCACTGGTGCTGTGACGACTGTTACAACGTTTAGCACGGCAGGTTTGAGTAGTCTTAAAACCGGCTCGGGCAACGATGTTTTGGATTTGGCTAACGTTGTTACATCCAATTTGGCTATCGCTACCGGTAGCGGTAACGATACCGTGACATTGGCGACTGGTATTTCTACTGCAAACGCAGTTACCAGCATTGACTTGGGCGAAGGCACTGCTGACACGTTGAAGTTCCAGGCAGGTACACAGCTTGTTAAGGGCACGACTGGTAGCGTTTCGCTTTCCGGTGTTGAAACGATTCAATTTGCTGGAACTGCTACTCCTGCAGTTGGTCAACAAATCCAGGCTAGCTTGTTGTCCGCTCAAACGTACAGCGTTGTTTCGGCAGGTACTCTGAATGCAAGCTTTGTCGCCGTCATCGTTGCGCCTACTGATACGGTTGTCAACTTAAGCACGCTGGTGGGTTCCGCCGCAGCGGCGACGAGTATTGAACTCATGACGTTTGTGACCGATGCCAACGCAAATACGGCAGGCATTGCTATTACCGGTGTGTCGGCTGCTAAAAATACCATTACTGGATCAGCCTTTGCGGATGTCTTGACTGGCGGTGCAAAAGCTGACACGTTTGCTTATGCACTTGCTGGCAACTTGTTCCATACAGATGGCACGATGATTGACACAATCGTTGGTGGTGCTGGTATCGATGCGATTCAACTAACTGCGGCTGACGCTCTAACTGTTGCCATTGGCAGCAACTGGGCGACCCTGTCGAGTGTTGAGAAGATTACCGCTGGCGCAAGCGCTGCCGCTATTACGCTCAACCTGAACCTGAGCGCTCAAACAGCCGGAATTACTGCTGTCGATTTGAGTGGTGATATCACTGTTGGTGGGAGTAACGTAGTGAATGCTGCAGCGTTTACTTCGGGCATTACCATGACCGGCTCTATTGGGCCAGATACCCTGACAGGTGGTTCTGGCAACGACACCTTCGTCGTAACTGCTACCTCGTTCTCGAATGACACCATCGTGGGTGGTGCTGGTACTGACGTGCTGTCGGTTGGTGTTACAGGTACTGCCGCATCGATTGTTGTTGGCGATTTGTTCACTAACATTTCAAGCGTCGAAACGATCAAGGCTGTTGCTAACACTGCAGCGGTAGACATTACGCTTGCCGCTGGTGCTTACACTTCTGGTATTCGCACGGTTGATTTGAGTCTGGTTACGGCTGCCGCTGCCAATAAGATTGATATTGGCGCATTTACGGGTGCAGATGCAATCACTTTGATTGGTTCCGCAACGGGTAAGACCACCATTACTGGCGGTGCTGGCAACGACATCATTTCAGGTGGTTCTGCTAACGACATCTTCGCGGGTGGTGCAGGCTTCAACCAGATTTCTCTGGCTGCCGGTGGTAACGATACCGTTACTCTAAGCGCCGCTACTGGTCACGCCACGATTACTGGCTTCACTGCCGGCCCTATCGCAACGGCTGGTTACGATATTCTTACGGCTGGAGCATTAACTGGGACTGACTTTGTGAATGCGGTTGCTATTGCTAGTAGTAAGTTGTCTCTTGGTAAAGACCAAATTACTGAGATAAATATCGGTTTTACTGGTACAGGTCTGTCAGCTCAAAACGACGGTTCAGCGCTGTTTTCCGCTTTGAAAGCTCAGAATTTGGTTGCTGATGTCGCTACTGCTGTAGTTTTGGAAGCTTCAACTTTCTCAGCTGGCGTTGCCACTGCCGCCTTTGGCGCTGGCTACATTGTTGCTTACCAAGCTGGCAATGCTTATGTGTATAGCTATGACTCTACGTTGACCAAGGCTGATGGCACCAGCGCTGTTGCCGATGCCGTTATCGATATTGCTGACATTCATTTGCTAGCTACCTTGACAGGTGTTGCAGTTGGTGATCTGGCTACCGCTAACTTTACCGCTCTGGTTTAAGCAAAAGGACAGAAAAAAACAACACGTTGTTTTTAATGTCCTTAGATAACTAAGAGAAGTTATCTTTACGAAGGGTCGGGCCACAAGCCTGGCCCTTTTTTCGTTTTCGGGGTCAGATGCCAATGCCTCGCCATCCGAAAACTGCAGCCCTGCTCAATTCAGCGCAAAGTCGATGGGCTTTCAGGGCCGTTAAAATCACACCAGACCCCACAAGTTCACAAGACCGTGGGGATTTTCAATTCAAAAGGAACGTTTCATGTCCAAAATCACCATCGACAACAAAGAATATGCCATCGACAGCCTCTCCAATGACGCTAAAGGTCAGCTGGCCAGTATTCAGTTTGTTGATCAAGAGTTAGCCCGTTTGCAAGCCAAAGGCGCGGCCCTGCAAACCGCCCGCATTGCCTACAGCAAGGCCTTGCAAGCCGCCCTGCCCGCGCCCTTTACTGGCGACACGATGAAGTTCAACTAATTACTCACAACGCCAAAAGCTGCCGCCTCAGTCATAGCGGCAACATCTCAATCCTGAACAATCCAGGAACTCCATGCCCGATCTTTCACCGCATCCGTCAACTGTGTATCAAGGCCACCTGCTGACGACTTTGCCCGATTACTGGTGCCCGTAAGTGCTGTCGTGGTCGGCGGCGCTAGTTAAAAAGTGAATGAAGTCACCTTCCCTGTAGGCCGCGCAGCACCTGCGGGTGGCTTAACGCTACTGATTTTTTCCTCATTTCAACCCCGCGCTTAGGCAAGGGGCGTAGGTAAATCCTCTCAAAACCCCATTGCTCACAAGGCAGTGAGATTTTTCAATTCAGGAAGTCAAATGCCCACCCTCAAAATCGATAACCACGACCACGACACCCTCTCCATTGAGGCCCGTGCCCAACTGCAAAGCCTGCCAGCAGCATTGCCGTCACGACTGGAACAAGCGCAGGCCAGTGAAACGATGAAGTTCAATTGAAATGCCCATGCCCGCCTACCTCTCGCTTATCCACATCGACCTGACACCACAGGATGCAGCAAGCCGCGCCGAATTACAGGCACTGGCCGCAGAGGCGATGGGCTGGCAGTCTTTGGCGCAAGGCGCTTACCTGCACCACGGTGATGCCGATGCAAAAGAGAACATCATCCATGTGGTAGGCGTGCCGGACGTGCAGATGGCCGCAATGAACGTGTTGCTGTTGGGGTGACCCCGCTCGTCTCGTTTCCTCTCGTCTTTGCGAGGAGCAACGACGCGGCAATCCAGCATCAACGCATCACTGCCAAACAGGTCGCGGGGTGTGCAACGTCGTGGCACGCGCTGGCGAGGCGGGGCGGCGCGTCAGGGCGGCCATCTTGGCGCGCATTTCAGGACTGGGGCCGTGGGTGATGCGCTGGTCGGCCATGATCTTGGCCAGCGCCGGGTCCAGGCCGGGCGGCGACGGCGTGGTGACGTTAAAGGCGACAGGCGTGGCGCTGTGCGCGTCAGCCAACTTGCGGCGAACGATGCCCATGACGTAGGCAAAGCCTTTGCTTTTTGCCTTGGCTATTTTGGCAGCCGCAACAAATTGCGGCGTATCAGCGCCTTGCGCCAACAGCACCGGAATTTCCGGATGTGTCGTTTCAATGTCGGTAATGCCGTGCGCCAGCAAGGCCGCACATACCCGCACCACGGGCGTGTCGGGCATCGCCACTGGCATGGCCGTAGGCAGGTCTTGGCTGACAGGTGCAGGAACCGGCGTGGATGCTGACGCGGGCACGGGCACGGGCACGGACTCGGTTCTTGCCTTGGCGGTGCTGGCGGCTTGGATAACGTTCCCGCTGGTTTTTCTGGCGTCACGCCACGCTTTGGCCCGTTGCGCCGAACCGTCTTCACGCAGGGGTTGGCGGGCGGCCCAGCCGGACACGCAGTCACCATCAAGCACGCGGCCTTGCATGGCCGACAGGATGGCTTGCACTTGTTCGGTCTCGATTTGCAGGGCGCCCGCGATGTCTTCGGGGACGAAATGGTGCAGGTGACCGCGCTCTTCGGCATTGCCTGCGTTGACCAGAATGTGCAAATAAACGGCGATCACCGCCGGAATAGTTTGCTCGCTGATGCGGGCAATGGTGCGCCACTTGGGGTCGTTGGGCATGTCGGACCAAAGGCGAAGCCACGGGGTGTTGAAGGCGCTCATGACTGCACCGCCCGCAGGCGTTCAATAGCAAGAAAAGGGGTGGTGTTGGCGTGGATGCCAAAGCGTGCAAGGTGAGCCATGAAGGCCTCCAATCGGTTCGATTTGCAACAATCACCGACCACGCGTCTAAACGTGGCGGTGACTCGATCGGGTTAGACGACCGGGAACCGCTTGTGCGAACCGGCAGGCTCTTGCGAGCCTCCCAACCGAGCCACCATAAAAAGGCATAAAGGCTCAGAAATCAGAAAAGCCGCATGACCTGTGCGGGGCTGCGGCTTAGGGGCTACAGCGGTTCACCGGGCGTCTAAACCCGTGCCACGGTGGTTGCCGTGGACTTAGCGCAAAGTGTAGCCGTAGTTTTTTGCGTTTGGCAGCGGGAGATTAAAAAATAAAAAAACGACACACGGCACGACTTCAAAAGCTCTACGCCAGCAGCGCGAGTTATCCACAGGCCGCTCGCGCGGTGTTGTGTTCTCTTTTCTATATCTTCTCTTCTCTTCTCTGAGCGTTCGCGTGCGTTTGGTGGCGTTTGGTGGCGTTCGCGGGGTCAGGAGTAATTGGGGTCAGATTCCAATTAACAGCTGGGTAAAACGGGTGATGCTGGAGCGACAACGCTGGCGTGAACGCCTCCGCAAACCTTGTATCAAAGGCCAACTGTTGATGGCTTTGCCAAGCTACTTGCGCCCGTAGGTGCTGTCGTGGTCAGCGGCGATGGTCAGAAAGCGAATGAAGTCACCTTCCCGGTAGGCCGTGCAACGTCTGGCTTGGGTGATGCGCAAAGAGTAGATGACGTCAACGCCAGCGGGCGGCTTGATGCTGCTGATTTTTTCCCACTTCAACCCGCTGTCGCGGTACAGCTGGCTCCAGCTCAGTTGGCGGATTTTTTTCAGCGTATCAAGCGCGGCATGGCGCTCCGCTTTTTGCAGTTCCAGCAGATTATCCTGAAACACCGGGTTATTCAAATCAAGCCGAACCAAGGCATCCGCCGGGCTACTGGCCATCAGACAAACGGCTCAAGGTGTCATCGAGTTGCGCATCATGGGGTGGGTTTTGCGCTGCCCACGTGAGGGCTTTATCCAAATCGGCGGCGGCCCCAGGAGCGTGTAGCCAGCGCTCGTTGTCGGGAATGACGGTGGCGGTGCGTATCAACCAGACCCCCGCCTCTTGCTCTTGCACCAACACTTGCCGCCCGGCAAACTGCTTGCCCAGCGAAATTTGACCATTTGCGCCAACCACTTTGACGCTCTCCAGAGGCGATGCTAAAGCAACCATCCTATTCTCCTAAATATGTTACGGCACTAAATTACGTGCGCACTAATGCATTATGAGCGTTTCGAGCCATCAGTCCATCAGTGCGAACGCACAGTAATTGGGTAATTGGGGTCAGATTCCAATTAACATTGCCTCAAGGCCCCGTTTACGCCTAGCAAGCCGCTACACAAATCCGATCAGATTAAACGGCAAGCCATCCGGGTTGAACGGGTCAAGCACGATGACCGTCCGCTTTGGCCAACTGGCTTGTTGGACAACGAACGTCAACACCGACTACCGAAAGAAATTTAACATGACGACCAAACGCGATATCTTCTCTGAACTCGTTGAAGGCTTCGATGCACTCAAGTCAGAGCGCGAAGGAAAATTGACGCTACGCCAAGTCAAGGTTGCAGTCCAACCTGTCTTAGTGCTGACCCCGCAGGACGTGATTGCTGTTCGAGAGAAATTGAACTGTTCGCGTGCAGTTTTTGCGCGCTATTTGCGAACCAATCCCCGTACCTTGGAGAACTGGGAGCAAGGGCGCGCCAAGCCGAATGCACAGGCGGCGCTACTGATTCAAATGGTTGGAAAGTTCCCGGATATGGTGCAGCGGTTGAAGACAGTTTGATCAGGTAATTGGTAATTGGAGGGTCAGATTCCAATTAACAGCTGGGTTAAAACGGGAGATGCTGGCGCGAAAACGCTGGCATGAGCGCTTGCACAAACCTTGCCTCAAGGCCCCGTTTACAAGCCAAAGGAGCCACTCTGCCAACGTCCTTGGTCGGCGACACAGTCAAGTTCAACTCATCTAAAACTGATCGAAAGACGTGATAATAATCAGCAAGGAATAACCCGGATGACCGCTATGAAAAACACTTTAAACCCCGTGCTTGATCAGTATTTGACGCATGTAACCGCGTTATTTGCCAACATTGAAAAATGGGGGGGCGATTTCGGCTTGCAAATGCAACGGGGCGAAACAACGATCAATGAAGAGCGCCACGGGCAATATAAAGTGCCGACCCTTGTATTGAATGATACGCAAGGTAAGCGCATTGCCGAAGTGCTTCCTTTCGGGGAATCCATTATTGGCGCACAGGGTCGGGTGGATTTGGTGGGCAATTACGGCAAACGGGAAAAGATCGTTTATTTGAACGCGGGCGGGCCGACCATGACCACGCGTATCCAGGTTGGCACCGAGGGTGCCGCCGAAGAAAGCACCCGCAAACTCTATCGGGGTGTGGATGCCGAAGGCTGGTTTTGGTTATCCCCATCCCCAATTCGCCGGGCCTACCCGATCACGCCCGAAGTTTTTGCCGATTTGCTCAGTGCGGTGACCGGTCATGAATTCAAGTCTTGATCGATTTCAAGCGGTGTGGCGTTGGCATCGCATTGCCGTGCGAGCGCTCGATGTGCTCGAAAACGAAGTAAAACAACGGCCTGAAAGCCATGTTGAGGCCATCACAGGTGAGTCGCAACAAGTCGTACTTACTCAAGTTGGGGACTGTCGCGACGAATTGGAAAACTTTGCGTTGTTGTCTTTGTGGGCCTTGTTTGAAGAGGCCATTAATGATTGGTTGACGCAGCGTGTCCAATGGGTAGGTGCGGTGCCTGAATTGGATGAAGGTATGCGCAAAGGACTTTCCAAGCGAGTTCAACACTGGTCAATCAGCGAGAAGATCGATGCTTTGAAGGCGCTGATTGGCGAGGACGTGACGAAGGATTTGCACGCGGTGCGCAAGTGGCGTGACTGGGTGGCGCACCGCAAAGCTGGGGCACGTCCTGCAGCGGTCGATTTCGAGATGGCGCAAAGTCTGCTCACTACTGCGCTGGCTAGCCTGGAGATGTGTCCGATAGGTGAAGCAGAGGCACTTTCACGGTAATTGGAGTCAGATTCCAATTAACAGACGTGATTCAATCCAGACGTGGCACGAAGACAGCAGGGCTGATGCCGAAAAACTGGCCCAATTTACCGGCCATCGTTGCACTGATCTTGCGTTTTCCAGCCAGAATCGCCGACAGATTGCTTTGAGGAACGATGGCCCGGAGATCTTCTTGCTTCAAACCGCGTGCATCCATCAAAAAGCGCAAAGCGTCTTTCGGACTCGCCGGTTCAATGGCGTGGTGCGCTTGTTCGTAACGGGCGACCAGATCGCTGGCGAGTTCAAGTAAACCCGATATCGGATGGTCCTCGTCGTCCCCGACCACCTCCAAAAGCGAATTCATGAGTGCGACCATGCGGTCGTATTGCGCTTCGTTCTGGATAGGGCGCAGATGCGCTATCTCGTCGAACGCCTGCCATGAGGCTTGCAAAGCCCCCATATTGAGTTGCGCATGAGCTACTTGCAAATTACACCTTGCCTTTCCTGTAAAGCTTGTTCCAGTAATCGTATTCCCGATGCGTCATGACCTTTTGTACAAACACCTTCTTGAACATGAACATTAAATCCGCGCATTCCCCCTGCTAGGCGAGGTGGCCGCGAAGCGGCATTAAGGCGAAGCCGACTCGTCAGGAGGGGGTCTAGCGGAGGAGTTTAGGTCTTTGCTTTTGCAGCGGATTTGCGGGCATGTTCTTCGGTTCCCTGGGCGTCCACATAAGCCCGTACGGTTTCCAAAGTCGCACTGCCGACACTGCCCACAAAATACGCCCGGTGCCAAAACAGCGGTTTGCTGTAGAAAGGGGCAAAGTGTTCAGCGAAGCGGTTTCGGGTACGCCGAGCGCTGGCCGTCTTCAAGTTGTTGATCAGCACCGAAATAGTCAAAGCCGGATGGATGTCAATCAGCAAGTGGACGTGATCGGGTTCACCTCCAAATTCGACTAAACGGCAGTTCCAGGCAACGAGGCAATCCGAGAACGCTTCCTTGAGGTAG
>CAIJRK010000026.1 GCA_903823025.1 uncultured beta proteobacterium | reverse complement strand
TTCGATCACGCTCGATTTTATGGGCTGATTTGAGAGCCGATCTTTGGCTGATAGAGAGAAATTTCTGCATACTCGTATTTTCACATTTAGCGGCGATAGAAATTTATACTTCTGGCTGCATTTTGATTAGCGATTGCTATATTTGAAAGCATGAACTCCACCGGCCTTGAACTCAGTCAGGCGGATTTGATTCGCAACTACATTCTGATGGGCTTGGAGCCAAAGTTACAAACGGAGCTTTACAAGACTTATTGGCGGCCTATGGAAAAAGCCTTTGGTCAAGGTGCTTATGTGCTCCACTTTGATGCCTTCATGCGCCACTACCTCACGGCCAAGATGGGTGAAATTCCTAATGTCCGCCAGGTGTATGTTGTTTTCAAAATTTTTGCGCGCGAGCAGGCAGGTGATACCCGTGATCTGGTGGCAGACATTCATGCCTATGCCCGTTACTACTGCGCCATGGCGTTAGACGTTGAAGAAAATGCGGCGCTAAAGCAGGCTTTTCAGGATTTACGTGAGCTTAAAGTCGATGTAGCCTATCCATTTCTATTGGATGTTTACCATGATTATCAGAAACAAATTCTGGATGCTGGTGAGGTTTTGCAGATTGTGCGTTTGATTGAGAGTTATGTATTTCGTCGTGCCATCTGCGCTATTCCTACTAACTCGCTGAACAAGATTTTTGCAAGCATGAGTCGTATGCTAAAAAAAGACCGCTATCTGGAAAGTGTCAAAGCCGCTTTCTTATTATTGGTTTCCTATCGTCGATTCCCGACTGACACAGAATTTCAGAGAGAGTTGAAGGCGCGTGATCTCTACAACTTTCGCAGCCGAAGCTATTGGTTACGTCGGCTTGAAAATCACGGAAAAAAAGAGCGGATGGTCGTGGAGAACTACACCATCGAACACATTCTTCCGCAGAACGAGGTGCTGTCCCTCGCTTGGCAAACCGAGTTAGGAGCTGACTGGAAGCGCGTTCAACAAACATGGTTGCATACCTTGGGCAACCTCACGCTGACCGGCTACAACAGCGAGTATCGCGACCATTCGTTTGGCTACAAACGGGATCAAGTCACTGACAAAGAAAAAAATCCTATCGGCTTTTCCTGTAGTCCGCTCAAACTTAATCTGGGACTTGGACAAGTTGCCGTCTGGAACGAAGACGCCATTAAAGTGCGTGCTGATCGTTTGGCGTGCGAGGCTATCAAAGTTTGGTGTTCACCACAACTTGCGGTTGATGTGATAGACGCTTATCGCCCTGTGTCTGTCAAATCAGGACAGCAGTACAACCTTGATGATCATCCGCATCTTGCGACGGGTTCCATGCATGAATTATTCGAGGCCTTGCGCCAAGCTGTTTTAGCGCTAGACCCTTGCGTAAACGAGGAAATCCTCAAACTCTATGTTGTGTATAAGGCAGAAACCAATTTTATGGATGTTGTGCCACAAGCCAAACGCCTGCGACTTTCACTCAACATGCCTTTTCATGAGATCAAAGATTCCAAAGGTTTATGCCGCGATATGTCCAACATAGGACGTTGGGGCAATGGCGATATAGAAGTTGGCCTCGCCACCTTGCGCGAACTCCCCTACGTGATGGGTTTAGTTCGCCAGTCTTTTGATCGTCAGATGGAAATTGGACAGGATTTTTTATAAAGTTGATGCCGTTGTCAGTCCTATGGGTTGTGACAGGCGCACACGTTTCTTCAACTCCGGCACGCACGACCCGCAGTTCGTGCCGCATTTCAGCGCGGATTGCAAGGCGTTGAATCGCTCATCGCTTGAGCCTTGGCAATGCGTCAATTGCGTGTCAATTTCTACGTCGCTTACGTTGAAGCAAGCGCACACCTGTTTGCCGCGTGCCACCATTTGCACCGGCGGTTGGGCACCAGGAAGCAATAAGGCGCGACCATAGGCTTGGGCGGGTAACGCGTCTTGCAGCAGCGTGGTAATCCAGCTTTGGGCGCTGGTGTCGCCCGCCAGCAAGAAGCCTTCCAGCGTGGTTTGGCTCTCGCTGCGTTCTAACAATGCAGCACGGCGCTGACTGCGTTTTTTGTCGGCGTAACGCAAAACCAGCGGACTGTCCAGATTGAGCAGCGACTCGATTTGTTCCAGCAACGCATCGGGCGGCTCTTCCAGGGCGCTGGCGCGAAATAACAAGCCGCTACGTTCTTGTTCTGACGTATCCAGTGGCACATTGTTGCTGAACGGCACACAACTCGCAAAGGCAAAACGCGCCATTAATTGCTGTAATTCAATGCGGGCTGAGAGCACATGATCAGCAGGAAGCCAAGCCACGGCGAGCAAAGACCAAGGCATTTCTGCCTTCAAGACTTTGACTGCGGCGTGTTTGAATTCGGGTTGCTTGGAGTCCGGGCAATAAGCCGAGGTGGTGAGGGCGTTGACGCCTGTCAACCGCTGACCCGTGGCGCTGATGCCGCTCAAAAATTCTTCTCCCCAGTGCATCGCCATGAAAACCTGGCTCATCCCCAAGTCGGCGCTGGCTTGTACGGGCACCAAAATCGAGCCGCGTTTGCTGGTGATGTGAACCAAGTCGCCGTCTTTGAACTGACGCCGGGCCATGTCCTGCGGGTTCATTTGCAGCGCGGGTTCGCGCACGTGACCCAACAGACGGCCCAGCGTGCCGGTGCGGCTCATGCCATGCCATTGGTCACGCAGACGTCCGGTGGTGAGCGAGAACGGGTAGCGTGATTCACGCGGTTCGGCGACGGGCTTGTAAACCGTGTTGATAAAGCGCGCTTGGCCGTTGGGCGTGGGGAAAATACCGTCTTCGTACAGTCTTGCTTTGCCTTGGATTTCGCCTTCTTTCAACGGCCATTGTTGGGGCGATTGTTCCAGCAGGGCGTAGGAAAGTCCAGTGATGTCGAGGTCGCGGCCCCGCGTTGATTCGCGGTGTTCCAGCCAAATAGATTCAGCGGTTTCATAGGGGAAAAGTAACTTTGTTGCGGGTCGTAATTTCTCTAACCGTTGCGCAAAATCGACGGCAATTGACCAGTCATGGCGTGTCTGGCCGGGCGCGGACACGGCGGCGCGAACGCGTGAAATCCGGCGTTCACTGTTGGTCACGGTGCCTTCTTTTTCGCCCCAGGTGGTCGCGGGTAATAGCAAGTCGGCGTAGCGACAAGTGGCGGTGCTGGCAAAGGCTTCTTGCACCACCACAAACTCGGCGCGCTCCAAAGCACGGCGCACGGTGGCTTGGTCGGGCATACTTTGCGCGGGGTTGGTGCAGGCAATCCAGAGTGCTTTGATCTCGCCATCGGCGGCGGCTTGAAACATTTCTACCGCTGTTTTGCCGGGCTTGGCTGGCACGTCATGAATGCCCCATAACGCGGCGACTTCAGCACGGTGTGCGGGGTTGTTCAAGTCGCGGTGAGCTGACAGCAAGTTAGCCATGCCGCCGACTTCGCGCCCGCCCATGGCATTGGGCTGGCCGGTCAGAGAAAACGGCCCGGCACCCGGTTTGCCAATCTGCCCGGTCGCCAGATGCAAGTTGATCAGCGCGGCGTTTTTAGCGGTGCCACTGCTGGACTGGTTCAGGCCTTGGCAATAGAGGCTCAGCGTGGGTGTGCGTTGCGCTGGGTTGCCGGGTTGCACGCCTGCAAAAAGACGGGCGGCTAGAAGTAAATCGTCTTTGGAAATGCCGCAAATTTGGGCCACCAAATCTGGCGTGCAGTCGCGCACCGTAGTTTTGAGATCATCAAAATCTTGGGTATGCGCGGCCATGAAATCGGTCGCCAGCCAGCCTTCCCACAGCATGATGTGCAACATGCCGTTGAACAGCATCACATCGGTGCCGGGCTGGATGGGCAAGAACAGATCGGCGATTTCAGCGGTGTCGGTGCGGCGCGGGTCACACACCACAATTTTCAAGGCGGGGTTGGCTTTGCGCGCATCTTCAATCCGGCGAAACAAGATTGGATGCGCGTAAGCGGTGTTGGCGCCGACGATAAAAATCGTGGCGGCGTGGTTGACGTCGTCGTAGCACGTGGGCGGCGAATCCATGCCCAGCGTTTGTTTGTAACCGGCCACCGCGCTGCTCATGCACAGGCGCGAATTGCTGTCGATGTTGTTGGTGCCAATCAGCCCTTTGGCGAGCTTGTTGAAGACGTAATAGTCTTCGGTGAGCAATTGGCCGGAGATGTAAAAACCGACAGCGTCGGGGCCGTGTTCCGTGATGATTTTTGCAAATTGATCGGCGGCCAAGTTCAGCGCGTTGTCCCAATTCAAGCGCTGGGGCGGCTGACCTCGCTTTATGCGTCGCTGGGGATAAAGCAGGCGGGTTTGTTGCGTCACAGTGGCGCTGGCCGTGAGGTGCAGCGTGGAACCCTTGGTGCAAAGTCGCCCAAAATTGGCCGGATGATCCGGGTCGCCACGCACGCCGGTGATCTGGTTGCCTTGGGACTCGATGATCACACCGCAGCCCACGCCGCAGTAAGGGCAAGTGGATTTTGTCTCAATCATGGGGCGGTCTTTCGGGAAGGGTCGAGGATTTACGCGCAGGCGGTACGGCCCGCTGGCCCGGCCATGGGCCGTGTCAAGTCGGTGGCGTGACTGGTCAATTCAGCCGTTTGCAGGAACACTTGAGCGTCCTCCACTTTCACGGCAAAGCGCGGCGTGCAACCTTCGTCGGGCGCGGCGGCCTGGCCGGTACACAAACCAATCGTCCAGTTGTGCAGCGGACAAGCCACGCTGGTGCCAAACACAATGCCTTGCGACAGCGGCCCACCTTTGTGCGGGCAGCGATCCAGTAAAGCAAAAACTTCGTTCGTGTCGTTGCGAAACACCGCCACGTCCAGCCCCTGCGTGCGGGTGACACGACGGGAACCTAAAACGGGGATGTCTTCGACACGACAGATGGGCGTCCATTCACTCATTTTTTATTCCTTTTTAATTTATAAAAATCAGGTCTTGAGGGCCGCATACAGGCCCGTCACGTTGTCCATCACGCTCAAGAGGTTTTCGCTGGTCACAAACACATCGGACAGGGGTTTGTTGCCGCTCTGGCTGCCTTGGATTTTTGGCAGGGCTGTATCTAAAAATAACCACTGACCGTCGGCTAGTTGCAACTCGTCTTTGATGCGTTGTGTGGCCTCGGGCGCGTTACGCAGAATCTCCATGGCGCTGATAAATTCAGTGCGCGCCTTGCCGATTTCGACGTTGGCCGTGGCGGTGTCCACCTGCAGCCGGGCAGACAAGTAAAACTTGGCCATGCGCTGACTGAGCATCCGTTGACGTCCCGCCAAGTTAACCAGCTTGCCCACGGGTTTGGCGAGAACAGCTTGGTACTGCATCGTGCCCTGATGTGCCAATGCCAGCACCAAGGCGTCCTGCTGGAGCAGCGCCGCCGCACGACTTTTGTCAGGCGTCTTGCCCACCAAGGCCAATTTGTAATCGCTCCAAGCCGTTTCTAACTGGCTGTAAGTGCGCTGGATTTCGGGGTTGGGCGCAAACGCCTTGAGTTCCACCAGTTGGCGGTCAAACAAGGCCATTGATTTGTCCAGCACTTGCTGGGCGCTGGTTTTCTCGATGCCATGCACCAAAGCCAGCCACGCCTTGCCCATGCGCTGGCTCAACATACGTTGGCGCCCCGCTTTGTTGATGGCGTCGTTCAAGTCAATGACCTGAGCATGGGCGTGCATACCGTTCAGGAGAACGAGGGGGGCCGCGACGGCGGCGACGATGAGGTGTCTGCGTAACATGTGAAAAGCGCCATTAAAGAGGAGGCCGCTCACGTCTTGATGGCGTCGAACTGCCGGGTATCGACGCCCGCGTCCTTGAAATCAAACCACGGATCAGGCTCGCCATCGACGCTGAACTGTAGGCGTTCCCACAGCGCTTGGCGCCCCGTTTCGTCCTCAACAATCTTTTTCTTGACATAGTCCAAGCCGACACGGTGAATGTAGTGAACCGTTCGTTCCAAATACCAACCTTCTTCGCGGTACAACTGCAAGAACCCGCCCGCGTATTCCAGCACTTCCTGCGAAGTTTTGACCTTGACGAGAAATTGAGCGACTTCGGTTTTGATGCCGCCATTACCGCCCACATAAATTTCCCAGCCTGAATCGACACCAATCACGCCGACGTCCTTGATGCCCGATTCGGCACAGTTGCGCGGGCAGCCGCTGACGGCCAGCTTGACTTTGTGCGGTGAATACATCGCCCATAGCGCGTGCTCCAGGTCTTTGCCCATTTGCGTGCTGTCTTGCGTGCCAAAGCGGCACCATTCCGAACCGACGCAGGTTTTCACGGTGCGCAAGGCTTTGGCGTAAGCCAGACCGGTTGGCATCCCGATGTCCTTCCAGACGTTTTGCAAATCCTCCTTTTTCACGCCCAGCAAGTCGATGCGCTGGCCGCCCGTGATTTTGACGGTCGGGATTTGGTACTTGTCGGCGGCGTTCGCAATCCGACGCAATTCGTCGGGCGTGGTGTGGCCGCCCCACATACGCGGAATCACGCTGTAGGTGCCGTCTTTTTGGATGTTGGCATGGCTGCGTTCATTGATGTAACGGCTTTGCGGGTCGTCCTTGGCGAGCTTGGGCCAAGTTGAAATCAGGTAATAGTTGACCGCCGGGCGGCAACTTGCGCAACCGTTGGGCGTGCGCCAATCCATGAACTTGAAGACGTCCGCAATGGTCAACAACTTGTTGGCCTTGATCGTGTCGCGCACCGCCTGGTGGCCATGATCGGTGCAGCCACACATCGCTTTCGTCTTGGGCGTGGCCGAGTAATCACCGCCCGCCGTGAACATCAAAATCTGTTCGACCAAGCCGGTGCAGGAACCACACGACGCGCTGGCCTTGGTGTGCTTGCGCACTTCGTCCAGCGTGAACAGGCCTTTTTCTTTGATGACCTTGCAAATGGTGCCTTTGGTCACGCCGTTGCAGCCGCAGACTTCGGCGTCATCGGGCATGGACGCGGCCTTGTTGTGGCCCTCATGACCGGCGTCGCCAATGTTGGATTCGCCAAACATCAGCTTGTCGCGGATATCGGCAATTGAGCGGCCATCGCGCAACAGTTTGAAATACCAACTGCCGTCCACCGTGTCGCCGTACAGGCAGGCCCCGATTAACTTATCGTCTTTGAGCACCAGCTTTTTATAAATGCCGCCAAAGGGGTCGCTCATCAAAATTTCTTCGGTGCCAACGCCGCCCATGAATTCACCGGCGCTAAACAAATCAATGCCGGTTACTTTGAGTTTGGTGGAGGTGAGCGAGCCGGTGTAGCGGCCAATGCCGAATTGCGCCAAGTGATTGGCCGCCACTTTGGCCTGTTCAAACAAAGGGGCCACCAGTCCGTAAGCAATGCCCCGATGTGCCGCACATTCGCCTACCGAATAAATGCGCGCATCGGTCACAGTTTGCAGCGTGTCGGTGACCACAATGCCTTTGTTGCAATGCAGGCGCATGGATTCGGCCAACGCGGTGTTGGGACGAATGCCCACGGCCATGACCACCAAGTCAGCGGCAACCACAAGGCCGTCCTTGAATTTGATGGCGGTGACGCGCCCACTTTTGCCGTCGTTTTCGCTGCCGATCAGTTCTTGCGTCTGCGCACCCATCAGGAATTTCAGGCCGCGTTGCTCCAGCGATTTTTGCAACAGTTTGCCGGCCACGCTGTCGAGCTGGCGCTCCATCAACGTCGATTGAACATGCACGACGGTCACGGTCATGCCGCGCAACATCAAGCCATTGGCCGCTTCCAGACCCAGCAAACCACCGCCAATGACGACGGCGTTCTTGTATTTGGTGGCCGCGTCGATCATGGCGTTGGTGTCGGCAATGTCGCGGTAGGCAATCACGCCTTCGAGGTCTTTGCCGGGAATGGGCAAGATGAAAGGCGTGGAGCCGGTAGCTATCAAGAGCCGGTCGTAGCCGGTGCTGATTTTTTCACCGGCGGCGTTCTCGGCGTGAACCAGGCGCTTGATGCGGTCCACTACGGTGACTTTCCAGCCCGCGTACAGCGTGATGTGGTGGTCGGTGTACCAGTCCCAAGTGTTGAGAATAATCTCGTCAAGGGTTTGCTCCCCCGCCAGCACGGGGGACAACAAAATGCGGTTGTAGTTGGGGTGCGGCTCGGCACCGAAGACGGTGATGTCGTACAGGTCGGGCGTGATTTTGAGCAGCTCTTCGAGCGTGCGCACACCGGCCATGCCGTTGCCAATCATCACAAGTTTCAGCCGGGGTTTGAGTTCTACGCGCATGTCCATGAATTTCTCCTAGTCTGTCCCGCAAGGTTTCAAGTTTTCAAGCTGTCTTTTCTACATGCGCCTGGCGCGTGTAGAGGAAGTCAATCACGGCTTTGCGGTACTGCAAATACTGCGCACTGTCGGCCAGCGCGACGCGGTTGCGGGGGCGCGGCAGTTCGACGTGCAGCACTTCGCCGATGGTGGCGGATGGGCCGTTGGTCAGCATCACGATCTTGTCGGACAGCAGCACGGCTTCGTCCACATCGTGCGTCACCATCACGACGGTGCTTTGCGTGGTGGCGACGATTTGCAGCAACTCGTCTTGCAGTTTGGCGCGGGTGAGGGCGTCGAGCGCACCAAAAGGCTCGTCCATCAGCAACACTTTGGGTTCCATCGCCAAGGCACGGGCAATGCCGACGCGCTGCTTCATGCCGCCCGAAATCTCGCCCGGTCGTTTTTGCGCGGCAGACGTCAGGCCCACCATTGCCAGCGCGGCATCGGTGCGGGCTTTGAGTTGGGTTTTGTTCTCGGACGGGGCGCCGGTTGTTTTGTTGGCCGCACCAAAAACGCGCTCAATGCCGAGATAGACGTTCTCAAAACAGGTCAGCCAAGGCAGCAGCGAATGGTTTTGAAACACCACCGCCCGCTCGGGGCCGGGGCCAGCGATTTCGCGGTTGGCGCACAACAAGTGGCCTTGCGTGGGCAGCGTTAACCCGGCAATCAGATTGAGCAAGGTCGATTTGCCGCAACCCGAGTGGCCGATCAGCGCCACAAACTCGCCTTTAGCTACGTTCAGGTTGATGTTTTGCAGTGCGCAATACGGGCCTTTGCGGGTCTTGAAGGTTTGCTCAACGTTCGAGATTTCGATGTATTTGGTAGTGAGAGAGTCGCTCATGATTTCACCTCTTCAAACGTAAATGCGCTGGCGATTTTGATCAGGGCGTATTCCAGAATCAGCCCGACAATGCCAATCACAAAAATGGCGATGATGATGTTTTTGACGTTCAGGTTGTTCCACTCGTCCCAAATCCAGAAGCCAATGCCCACGCCGCCGGTCAGCATTTCAGCGGCCACAATCACCAGCCACGCCGTGCCAACCGCCAAGCGCACGCCGGTCAACATATAAGGCAGCACCGAGGGAAACAAAATCTTGGTGACGATCTTCCATTCGCTCAAATTAAGCACGCGGGCCACGTTCATGTAGTCCTGCGGCACCCGTTGCACACCCACGGCAGTGTTAATAATCATGGGCCAGATTGAGCAGATAAAAATCGTCCAGATAGCCGCCGGGTCGGCCCCTTTGAACACCAGCAAACCAATCGGCAACCAAGCCAGTGGCGACACCGGGCGCAAGAGGCTGATCAGCGGATTGAACATACGACTCAAAAACTCAAAGCGCCCAATCATGAAACCGGCCGGAATACCGACGGCGGCAGCCAGTCCAAAACCAATGGCGACGCGTTGCAACGACATGGCAATGTTCCAGCCGACGCCTTGGTCATTTGGCCCGTTGTCGTAAAACGGGTCAGAGAAAATAATCACCGCTTGTTTGAAGGTCTCGGTGGGCGAAGGGATGCTGCTGGCGGTCGAAATCGACACCAGCGCCCACACGCCAATCAGCAAACCTATGCCCAAAAGCGGTGGCAGCACCGCCAGCCAGAGACCGCGCCAGTCAAATGGTGGATGAGGCGTCTTTGCCAGACGTTCAAGGCTTTTGGGGGCTTTGATTTCCGTGGTGTTGACTTCACCCGTTGGCGCCGTGGGGGCCACCCGTGATTCAAGGGGAGAATGAAAAACTGCGCTAACCATGGTGTGCTCCTTAGGCTTTAATCTTGAAACCGTCGGCGTATTTCTTGGGGTCTTTGCCGTCCCACACCACGCCGTCAATCAGCTTGGAGGTGCGCATCACGTCCTTTGGAATCGGCGTTTTGCTGGCCGTGGCCGCTTGCTTGTAGAGGTCAATCTGGTTGATCTGTTTAGCTACGGCCAAATAGTCAGGATGGTCTTTGAGCAAGCCCCAGCGTTTGTGCTGCGTCAGGAACCACATACCGTCCGACAGGTAGGGAAAGTTCACTGCGCCGTCGTTATAGAACTTCATGTAATTGGGGTCATCCCACGTCTTGCCCATGCCGTTTTGGTAGCGGCCCAGAATGCGCTGGTTGATGGCGTCCACGCTAGTGTTGACGTAAGACTTGGCCGCAATGACTTCGGTCATTTTGGTTTTGTTTTGCAGGCTGGCGTCAATCCATTGACCGGCTTCCAGAATGGCGGCGGTCACGGCGCGGGCCGTGTTGGGGTATTTCTTGACGAAATCACCCGTGGCACCCAACACTTTTTCAGGATGGTCTTTCCATATCTCTTGCGAGGTCGCGGCGGTGACGCCAATGCCGTCGATGATGGCGCGGTGGTTCCAGGGTTCGCCCACGCTGAAACCGTCCATATTGCCGACGCGCATGTTGGCCACCATTTGCGGCGGTGGCACGGTGATGACCTTGGCATCTTGCATCGGGTTAATGCCGTTGGCCGCCATCCAGTAATACAGCCACATGGCGTGCGTTCCGGTGGGAAAAGTCTGTGCAAAGGTGTAGTCACGCGGCTCGGCACGCATCAACTTGGCGAGACCGGCGCCGTCCACGGCCCCTTTGTCGGCCAGCTTTCTGGACAGCGTGATGGCTTGGCCGTTGTTGCTCAGGGTCATCAACACCGCCATGTCTTTTTTGGCACCGCCCACGCCCAGGTGAACACCGTAGATCAAACCGTACAGCACATGGGCGAAATCGAGTTCGCCCATCACCAGCTTGTCGCGCACGCCAGCCCAACTGGATTCTTTGGACGGGATGATCTTGACGCCGTATTTTTTGTCGATACCCAACACCGAGGCCATCACCACGCTGGCGCAGTCGGTCAGCGGGATGAACCCGATTTTGACTTCGGTTTTTTCGGGTGCATCGGAGCCTGCGGCATAGACCACCGCCCGTAGCGCGGGGGTGATGCCAATGGCACCAATGGTGGCCGTTTGCAGAACAGCCCGGCGGCTGAGACTGGTTTTAAGAAGATCGGTCATAGCACGGTTTCCTTCAAGTGTTGGGACAGAAACAAAAACAAAAAAGGCGTCCGCACGAAGCACAAAACACATCAAGTCGTTTTGAACCAGTGGGGACGCCTTTGTCCTGTTACGAAGTTTCCAGCCCGCCGTTGGATCAGAACCTCCGCATAACCCTTGCGGGTCTCGGAGTTATCTACGCAATGACTGTGCCAGCTATTTTGGAAGCTTTTTGCTATTTAATAGATAGCAATATAGGCTTGTTTTATAAGGATTAACGCCTTGTTGGATGAAGGATAGAAGGGAAAGCACTGTTGTTGTGCCATGCACCAATTCGGGTTGGCCTCAAACTGGTGATGTGGGTGTCACTTCAGCGCCAACAGTCTTGCACGGCGGCGGCCAGGCTGGCGTAATGGCTGCTGTAGGTGTTGGCGGCGATTGATTTCAGGCCGGTATGGTCCAGGGTGAAGTCGCCGCATTTATCGCCGCTGGCGGCTCCGGTTCGGGTGGCGGTCAGGGTGTAGGTGCTGGCGGTGGCGGTCGCGCTCAGGGTGTAGGCCGGTGCGCCTTCGCCCGTTCGGGGTGACGTGCTAAACGGTTGGCTTGTCCACAGTGTTGCCAGCGCGGTGCCGGCGGCGTCTTGCTCATAGCTGTAACTTTCGCTGTAGAGACGCTCCATCCATTGCTGCGCCATGAGTAATTCGGTTTTGGCACCGAGGCGGCGTCCACGGGCGATGTACTCGGTGTAATTGGGCAAAGCGATGGCCGCCAAAATGCCAATAATGCTCACCACAATCATGAGTTCAAGCAGCGTGAAACCGTGTCTGCGCTTGTGCCTGTGCCTATAAATGGGGCGGTTCATTGGTCGGTCCTCATACCCGGCACTTCGCGCCATTGGCGACGCATCACGCGCATGAATTCAGGCAGGTCGATGTTTGACTTTTGGCCCACAATTTTGAGATTGCCTTTTGTCCCGCTTTGTTTAAGTGGAATTGTGATTTTTTGATCTTGCAGGGCAATCCCTGCTTTGTTGACCGTGATGGTGACGCCGTTCACGACCAGATCCACAACCCCCAGAACCGCCACCTTGGGCGTGCCCGATAGGGGGTCAATGGCGTAAAGCGTGCCCTCTGGATCGGCAAAACATTTGTTAACAGACGCCGTGGAAGGCCGAACCGTTGAGAAAAACAAAATGCTGTTCCTCATTTGTGGATTGCTCAACACCATTTCATTATTGAGCGTGCTGCCCGTCGATAAAGCTGAAAAGTTAAGGTACCAGCCATCGTGCAGGGCCGGGTCAAACGCGGTGTTGCCAGCGCTGACATAAACGTCTCCGTTGGTCAGTCGCGTGAGCGTGCGCGGCACCAAGGTGGACAAGTTGCTGTTGGGCAAGGCGCGCGTGCCCCAACTGGGCCGGTCGTAAATACTGAAGAATCGCTGGGTTTTGCTGCTGTCGGGGAAGTCGCCGGACCCTATCGCGCTGCCGGTTCCAAAGGCCAGCATGACACCGCCAAAGCTGGGAAAACTGGTGACGGGCGCGGTTGTGATCGCGAGTCGCTGCGTGCCGCTTTTGGCTTCAAACAATGGCACGGGTGTGCCGGTTGCAGGGAACGCAGAGCGCCAGTCGCTGGGGTTGCTGCTGGCGACGTTGAACTTCCAGAGACGCCCTAAAAAATCGGTACCGTACAGAACGTCAACCTTGCCGTCATTGTTGGTGTCGGCCCAGTTCACGCCCATTAAACCGTTACCCGCCAGCGTGTCTGTGGCAATTTTGACGTAGTGGGTGTTGAGCGTCCAGGCGCCGCCCGAGGTGGCCGGGCCGTCCACAAACAGAACGAATAGATAAGCCCGACCGCTGTCCGAGCCGATGCCGTTGGGCACCAAAATGGCGTATTTGTTGTTGTTCATCCGAACGATGGCCGTGGCCTGATTGCTGATCGCGTGCGTTTGTTGGTCGCCCAGCACATAACCCAGATCGCCGTCGTCGTCTGAACTGAACATCCATTTGAAAATGTTTCCGGCATTGGCCTCGGTCAGCGCACTGGGCGAGGTGACATCCAGACTAAACACAGCGCGTCCACCGCGCCCCAGGCTGCTAAATAGGTAGGTCTTCCAGGCGTTGCCAACCAACACATCGCCGGTGTAGGGGCTGCCGTCCATGCCGGAAATAATCTGGGTGGCATCCTGGGCCATGGTTTTTAATCGGCTCACCAAAGGCGATGGAATATAGGACAAGACGGGTGTGCCACCGTCGCTTCCCTGGGCTTTGAAGCCGTGCAACATGCCGTCGTTGGCGCCGACCCAAATCAGTCGCTCACGCGCGGCCTGCTGGGTTAGAAAAGCGGCATAACTGGGGGCGCCCGAGGGCAGTGTGCCCAGGTTTTGAGCCGAAGGCCGCGCTTGCAACCAAGGCGATGAATTGATGATCGGCCCCATGATGTTGCTCACGCTACGGGCACGCCAGATGCCCGCCGGTTTTTCCTGACTGCGCTCACCACGCAGGTAGTCGATGAGTTGGTTGCCCTGCGGGATGGTCAAGGCGCTGGCGCCCGTACCCAGCAAGGCCTCCAGGTAACTGGTTGAAAAAGAGGTTGAGGTTCTGAACGCCGTGCCGGTGGTGGCGTCATTGGTGATGACTTGGCGCGCGCTCGGGGCGATGGTGCTGAGTTTTTGTCCGGCATCCCAACTCGGTGTGGCTGAAAACTGGCCCGTGCTGGTTAATTCATAAGCGACCACCGAGCCTGAGTTTTGCGAAGGTTCAAAGGTGGCGATGTATTTCAGGGAACCCGTGGAGAGTTGCGTTGACGACACGGTGGGCGCCGAGTTGGTGGTGTTGATGATGGTCTCCAGCGTGTCGCGCAATTGTTGCTCCAGCAACTCGGGGCGGCGCGCTAAAAAGTAGCCATCCGGCTCGCCGTCCTGGCAAGACAGGCCCGTACCGCCGCCACAGGATTTGCCATCGTTGCGCCGCGTATCCCATTTCAGGGGCGTGTCGGGCAACTCGGTTGAACTGGTGGTGACCGTGGGGGTGAAGCTGCCGTATTTGGCGGCGTACCACAGCGGGTCGCGTAGCGTGACGGACTCGGCGCCCGCCATTTCAAAGGTCAGGGTAACGGGTGAATCGCGGTCTTGCACGTTGTTGTTGTCATTGGTCACATTGACGTTGCAGGCCCAAGTGCCGTTGCCGGTGGCGGGTGGAATGGCCGGATTTAACGTGACCGTGGCCAAGTTGGTGGCGCCCAGATAAGTGCTGTTGCCGCACAGGTAACCGGCCGCGTTGGCAATCACGCTGTCAGCTGTTCTGTGCCGGTGGGTCAAGTAACGCCCGTCAAATCCGGTGGTGCCGATGATGCTGAAGCCATGTGAGCCGGTCCAACCCGCGCCGACGTTGATGATGTCGGTGGTGATTTTGAGGTGATAAGGCGCCTGCGTGCCAACAATGTCGTAGCGGAGATAACCGGCAATGTCCATGTCGTAATCGCCGCCAAACAAGGAATCGTTCCAGGTGACGATGAAGGCGCCGTGGGTATTGGATGAACTAATGGCCGAGAAGGTCAGCATCGCGGCAGGCATTCGCTTGGTGTTGTTGTTGGACGCCCACAGTCCTTCCGGGGTGATGTAAACAAATTTTTGTGGATTGGTGTTGGGAATCGGCACTTCAATGCGCGCCACGCCACCGGCCAGTGAGGCCGCATAGGTTTTGACCTTGAGGGCGTAGTCCGGCAAATCTGTCGGTGGTGAGGTGACGGTGCGCAGGCGGTTGGTGTTGGCATACAACGCGGCGCCCGCAATTTTGTAGGTGCCGCCCACGGCAGGCGCTTCCGGACAAATACCACTCACGTTGGCCAGCGAGCTGACTGTTTTTCCGGAACAGGTTTCTCCAAAATCACCCGTCACCGATCCTACTGAACGCAATGTTCCGTTAATGCCTTCGGCTGTGCCGATGGTGTTGGTGAAGTCCGTCAAGGTGCCGCGACTGCGGTTGGGCAGGGCGCTGAAAACAGTGTCGGCATCGTCACCGTCAAAACTCAAGGCGCTGCTGGAGAGGGCCAGCACATTGAGCGGGCGACACATGGACTTGCCATAGCGCGAGGTGCGGGTTGTGTTGGCCTCGGACAGCGGGTCGCTCCAGGTGGCGACTGGCACCGAGACGCCCGTATCTTTGCTGGTGCTTGAGGGGTTGGTCGAGGACAGACCCGCGTAGTAGCGCAGCGCCTGCACCAGCATCTCGCCCACCGGATTGCCCCAAGCCGACAGCGTGCCATTGCTCATCTCGCTGGGCAACTGGACGTTGGAGCCGTCGTAGCTGCCCGCCGTTTTGCCGTAAAGAATGATTTGATCGAGCGCTTTGATGGCGCCCGCCGAGGTGTACGCCCGGCCATCGGTCAAGGTGCCGGAACAACTCGCGCCGGTACTGAAGCAAAATTGCCCGGTTTCTGGCTGAATCTCGTCGAGCAGGTCGTTCATATTTTTCCGCAGCGCGCCTGCTTTGAGGTTCTGGTCGTGACTGCCGGTGATCAGGCCAAACTCGGTGCGGGCGGCGGTGCTGCCGTTTAAGGGCGTTCCAAAGTCTTGCAAAAGACCGACGGGTTTGTAAACGAGGCTGGCGCCGCTGCCGTAGGCCTGGCAACGTTCGGCGCCGAGTTGGCTGGCACTGCACACTTTGATGCGAACCGTTAAATCCGGGCCTTTGGAACTGTAGGAGGCCCCATCAGTGCTTTGGTTCGGGTAGGTGGCTTCGTGGTTGACGCCGCCATTGCCTTGGTACGCTTGCGTGCCGCCGTAGTAGCGGTTTAACTTATTGCCCAAAGTGCCACTGTCCCAGTTGCACACAGAGCCGCCTTCTACGGTCGCCCACAGGCGGTAGTTGCCTTTGGCCATGCGCATGAGCGGCGTGCCGGAGAGACCATTGTCATTGGCATTGGCTTGAACGCACAGCGTCAAGCCTGCATATTGGTTGGCGTTGTTACCGCTGGTCTTGATCAGGCTGGTGGTCGTAAATGGGGTGTAGTCCCGAATGTCGGTGCCTTTGTAGTATTTGACGAAGGAGTGCGAGTCGCGTGAGACGCGGGCGATTTGCAACACGGTGTCGGTGCTGCTATCGACGTAGCGCTGTCCGCCATAAAGCATCTTGCGCACAATGTCGAGGCGCGTCATCGTGGCCCAGTTCAGGAAGTTGCCACTCCACTGTTCTGAGCCGCCGCAGACGTAACGCCCGCTGGTGAAGGTGGCATTGGCGCTGGGTTCAAACCGGGTGTTTTGATACAGATAGCACTTGGTGGCATCAAAGTAGCCGTAGTATTTGAAGTCGGGTTTGAAGGTGACGTCAATCAGGCCGTCGCCATCCAAATCTTCAAAATCGGTGTACATCGGGCTGAACAAGGTGTGGTCTTTGCTGGCCACCAGCATCAACATCGGCTTGGAACCGGATGAAGATATGTTGGGTGGTACGGAGGCATACACCGTCGTCGAGGTGTTGGGTGGCACGGCGTAGGCGCACAACGTGCTGAAAAAATACAGCGCCAGACCTAACAATAAATGCGGTAATTTCAAGATGGACATGGCTGACTCCTAATGTTTTTCTAGGACTTGATGAGGTGAAAGTAGGTTTGCATCACGACTTGCGCATTCAGCGTTGGGCCAAAACCACGCGCTGTAATTCGAAACAAATAACAAGGCATGTTCAGCACTTGGGGTTCTGGCGTTGGTGACGTGGTGTCGGCGGTAGCCAGTCCCTCGCTTGAGGTGACCAGCAAAGAAGTCGGGCAGTCAAAACTCTTCAAGTCAGCGCCCGTCTCTTGTGCCGGACTCAGGTACTCAATGAGGTATTGCGGTGGTTGAATAACGCCTGCCAGCGAGGGCGCGCCCGTGAAAGTTCCCAAAGGCACGCCCCCGGTGAAGCTGCTGCAATTGCTGGCGCTGAAGGTGTCGTTCCAGACGCCGCCTTTAGAGATGGGCCACCAAGGTTCGCCGGGATTGGTGGTGGACGCTGAGGACCAGGTGACGTTGTAAACCGCTGCAGCTAGTTTGCATTGACCGCGCAAACAAGCGGCTGTGAATTCATCATCACTGATCACCGCATCGTCTGTGCGTAGCCGTCCCCCGCGTGTGCAAACGGCCCCCGCAGGTGTCGCTGTTGAATCCAGTCGCAAGTCGCGTTCGGCGTCTCTTAGCGCCGAGGCTGCCGCTTGTCGGGCGACTTGGTATTCAAGTTCGTTGCTGGCTTGGCGCTCGCCTAAGGTGGCATGACGGGCACTGAGAACAGCCAGTGTTGACAAAGCCAACATAAAAATCAGAACAATGACTAGCACGACGCCGCCAGAGTTTGTTTTTGAGGGATGCCCTGACGCACGGTAAACCATCATTTAAAAAGTATCGTGGAGTTGGTTGTTAAGTGCAAATAGCTGACTAAATACCCGACGCTCTACCCCGTCCGTATAAGCGTGACTGGTGCCGTCACAGTCCTCAAGCGCGTAAGAAGTTCGACCTTGTAGTCGTGCGCTTTGAAGCGAGCGGGCCAATAAACACACGCGCACGGCGATGACGTTAGGCCAGTCGGCCCCGACAGCATCGGCCAGTCTAAAGCGTGAACTGGTGCCCGTTTTGACTAGGAAATAAAAACGCAATTGATCCACGCCAGGAATGATGGACAGGTAGGTGTTGTCCGGGGTGGCTTGGCCGTTGCCGTGGCAGGCGAGGCTGAAAGTGTCGATGCTTTGACCTTCTATTTGCAGTGTGGTGGCTATCAAGGTGTAGCGGTTGGAGACGAACAGCGGATGCTGGGGCGTTAAAAAAGGGCGCTCTGCCATGGCGGTGGAGGCATGTGCGACATGGCGCCGAACGTGCCCGGTCTGGTTGTTGGTGGCTTCATCGTTGGCGGCATCCTGACGCAAACAATCGGCCCGGTTGCCGATGTCCAGACCCGTTGCATCGCTGGTGTAGTAGTTGATGACGAGCGCATCGGCATCGACCGTTGCGTTGTGGGCAGCGCAGACCTGAGATGCCGGTAAAAACCGCTCAGCCTGACAGCCAAAAACTGGGGTGTTAAAAGCCGTTGGCGGGCTGGCAGGCAAGGGGTTGATGTAGTTTTCGACGGTCATGGCATTGGGCGTTTCAGAGCCGGTTTCAGAACGAATGGCGGGATAAAAACCGGCATTTTCAATATCACGTCCTATGACATCCAGCGCAAACTTTGCGCTCTCAAAAGCATAGGCTTTCTCCAGCAGCGTTCGTTGCGATTCACGGGTTCCCAAGTAGGCGTAGGAGGCCACAATCACGATAACCAGGCTGATAGAAAGGGACACCATGAGTTCTATCAGCGTGAAGCCGTTGACTTTTTTTAACGCTTTTAAAAAACGTTTGCAGGAGGTCTGATGCCGCATAGGTTTAAGGAATAAAAGTCAAGTTAAGGCATCGCACGCCGGGTGTACTGGCTACATTGGCGGCGATTGGGCAACAGGTTTGCCGCTGTGTTTGGGTGCCCGAAGTGGTGCAGGTGGCGCTGGTTCTCAAACCGCTTGGGTTGGCGGTGGTGACGATGGCCGGGTCGGTGTAGTCTTTGTCGAGCCACAGGTAGGTGACGACAAAACCGTTGGTCGTGTTTCCGCTTAATTGCAGACTGCCCTGCGGTAAGGCGCGTCGGGTGGTGCTACGGGATTCCCAAAGGTCATAAGCCGCTCTGGCGGTGCCCGTGCAAGTTGTCGTTGCCGTGGGGCCGCAGTTTGAAGCGGGCGCGGTGATGGTTGCTTGTTGGCTGGCCCAAGTGGCTGAGTAAAGATAGGCGCTGGCGTCAAAGTCGGCCAGTTGTGCCAGGTTGGTACGCAGGCGACTGGTCAGGTCGTTAAAGAGCAAGGTCACCACCGAGCGACTCTCGATGCCTAACTGGTAACGAATCGTGGCCCCCATCAAGCCAGCAATGCCGAGCAGGGCAAAAGACATCAGCAAGATCGAAACCAGCACTTCAATCAAGGTGGCGCCACGGGTGCGGTTGGGCGGGCGAGGTGCGTTCATGGGCAAGCAGCGCCGTAAGCCAGGATCAAAACCCGCCCCGCCATGTCCATGCAAAACGTGCGATTGAAGCTGGCCTCGCCCGTGAGGGCTTGCGTGTCCTGCAAGTTGAACTGGGTGGCCGATGTGCTGGGTAAGCCGCGGGCGTTGAAGATGACGGCTCGAACTGAGCTGCTGTTGTTCAAGGTGTAACGCTCACTCACGCCTTCACGCACAAACAGCACGACTTCACGCTTGGCTGGCGTAGCGTCCGGGTTGTCTGCGCCGATGGCCTGCGGTATGCCGCAACTCGGAAACCGAAAGACCAGCCAGCCCACCCCCCAGTTTTGTCCCGTCGTGCTGCATTGGGGGGTGCTGGTGCCACTGGTGTTGGAGAGACAAATGGCGACGCACTCGTTGCGATTGATAGCCTCGGTGCGCGCACGCTGCATCGACAGCGTGAAGTCGGCACTGATCGCACGCAGGATGCTGCGCGACACGTAGGTCTGGATGGAAGGCGTCGCCAAGGTGGTCACGATGACCAAAATAGTCAGCGTGACCATCAGCTCAATCAGTGAAAAACCAGAAGATCGGTCTTGCATAACAGCAGGGCATTAAGTGACTTAAGCGCTTAAAAATTGACGTTTTGAAAAAATAGGGCTGAATTATCTTGACCGTATATTTTCTTGTCAATCGTCAATGTCGGGTTTGCGCGAGGTTGCTGGCTCCTTGATAAAAATAGTTTTTGCCAAACAATGAAAGATAAATAAATTCAGCAGAATTCAAAAAAAAGCCTAGCGCAAGGCCAGGCAAATAGCAAATGAACAAAAGGCGCATCCGCATGATGCGACGCCTTTTGCCGGTGAAAAAGTCCGACTTGGGACTCAGGGCGTTGGCAACGTCACGCCACCACCTAGCGTTTTGTAAAGGGCGACCTGGTTTTGCAAATAGGTCAGCCGGGTTTGTACCAAAGCCTGCTGAACGCTGAACAGTGAGCGCTGGGCGTCAAGCCAGTCGAGTTGGCTGGCCGCACCGTTTTGGTAACGCAAGTCCGTCAGGCGCAGGCGTTGCGTTTCGGCCTCAGATTGCGCTTGTTGGGCACGCAGTTGTTCGGCCAGCGTGGTGCGTCCAGCCAGTGCGTCGGCCACTTCACGGAAAGCGCTTTGAATGGTTTTCTCGTATTGCGCCACGGCAATGTCGCGGCTCGTGCGGGCTGAATCCAGTCCGGCCTGGTTGCGCCCGGCATCCAGCAAAGGCAGCACCAGTTGCGGCGCCAGCGTGAACCCCCATGAGCCACTTTTAAACAGGCCCGCCAGTTCATTGCTGGCCGAGCCGGCACCCGCTGTCAGCGAAATACGCGGAAAGAAGGCCGCCCGCGCCGCCCCGATATTGGCATTGGCCGCAATCAATTGCTGTTCAGCTTGGCGAATGTCAGGGCGTTGTGTGAGCAACTCAGAGGGCAGTCCGGCGGGGATTTCCGGCATGTGCAGTTGCGTTAGTCGTGCGGTGCTGAGTCGTGCGCGCACGTCAATCGGCATGGCTTGACCAATGAGCAATGCCAGCGCGTTTTCATTCAGGGCGCGTTGGCGTTGCTGCTGGGCCAGGGTGGCCCGTGCGCTCTCGGTCAACGATTGTGCTTGGTAGTGCTCCAGCTCGGAGGCCACGCCGTGTTCAAGACGCAGAGCGACGAGTCGCAACGAGTCTTCGCGGGTGCGTAGCGTTTGACTGGAAATAGCCAGCAGTTCTTCGTCGGCGAGCAGACTCAACCAGGTTTGGGCGACAGTCGATATCAGGCTGATTTGGGCCGTCTTGCTGCCTTCGGTACTCGCCAGATACTGTGCCAGCGCCTGCTCTTTGAGGCTGGAGACCCGACCAAAAAAATCGAGTTCATAAGCGGTGACCAGCAACCCGCCGTTGTAAACGCTGGTAATGCCACCCTCACTATTAGGCGTGCGCGAGCCGGTCACCGTGCCGTTTAGCGTGGGAAACTGATCGGCGCGTCGGATGCCTAGTTGGGCACGCGCCAGCTCGATGTTGAGCACCGCGATTCGCAGATCCCGGTTGTTGGTTAACGCGAGGTCAATCAACTGGTTCAGCGATGTATCGGCAAAAAACTCTTGCCAGGCCAATTTCGACGCAGGCGTGGGTGCTGTGGCGCTGGTCTGCGAGGGGCTGTCCGGCCACTGCCCGGACACCGGTGAAGCCGGGCGTTCATAAGTGGGCATCAGGCTGCAACCCGCCAGTAAGAGGGCTGCCGCCAAGGGCGCCAGCGGTGCGAGACGCTTGTTAGTCATGGGGAGTGTCTCCAGTCTGATGGCTGTGTGAGGAGTTAAATTTGTTTTGCCGTTCGCTGCCTTTGAAGAAGCTGCGCACCACCACGAAGAAGATCGGCACAAACACCACGGCCAGCAGCGTGCCTGTGAGCATCCCGCCGATCACGCCAGTGCCAATAGCGCGTTGGCTGGCTGAACCTGCGCCGCTGGCCAGAGCCAGGGGCAACACGCCCAGCGTGAACGCCAGCGAGGTCATGATGATGGGTCGAAAGCGCATGTGGGCGGCGGCCAGTGCCGATTCAATCACGCTCTTGCCTTGGGCCTGCAGGTCTTTGGCAAATTCGATAATCAAAATAGCGTTCTTCGCGGATAGACCAATGATGGTAATTAACCCGACCTGGAAGTACACGTCGTTTGAGTAGTTACGCAACAGCGTAGCCAGCAGCACACCCAACACGCCCAGCGGAATGACCAGAATCACGGCAAACGGAATGGTCCAGCTTTCATACAGCGCGGCCAGACACAGGAACACCGCCAAAATGGCAAAGGTGTAAACGATGAGTGACTGCGAGCCTGCCAGCTTTTCTTCGCGTGATTGGCCGGTCCACTCAAAGCCGAAGCCTTGGGGCAGTTGTGCTGCCAGGTTTTCCATCTCGGTCAACGCCGCACCCGTGCTGTAGCCGGGGGCCGCATTGCCGCTGATGCGCATGGAGGGATAACCGTTGTAGCGAATGGTTTGCATGGCCCCTGTAATCCAACGGGTCGTCGCAAAGGCGGACAACGGTAACGCTTTGCCCTGGTTGTTGAGCACACTGAGTTTGAGCAAGTCGTCGGGCTGCATCCGGGCTGGCGCATCGGCCTGCACCACCACGCGCTGCATCCGCCCGTTATTCGGGAAGTCGTTCACGTAGCTGGAGCCTAGAGCAGTAGAAATTGCGCTGTTGATGGCGTCAAATCCAACCCCTAAAGCGCTGGCTTTGTCGCGGTCAATATCGACTTGCAATTGCGGTGCATCTTCCAGACCATCGGGGCGAACCTGGGTCAGAACGGGACTCTTGGCCGCAAGGCCTAGCAACTGGCCGCGTGCCGCCACCAGCGCATCGTGGCCTAGGCCGACGCGGTCTTGCAAACGGAAGTTGAAGCCAGTGGAGGAACCCAGTTCAGGAATCGGGGGTGGGCTTAACGGGAAGATGAAAGCATCGCGAATGCCTGCAAGGGCGCCAAAGGCCCGACCCGCCAATCCTGCTGCCGAACTACCGGGCTCGGTGCGCTCGGACCAGTCCTTGAGCGTCACAAATGCCAGTGCCGCATTTTGCCCTTGACCTGAAAAGCTGAACCCCAGCACGCTGACCATGCTGGCCACTTCGGGTTGTTTGAGCATGAAGCCTTCAACTTGCTGCATCACTGACAGCGTGCGTCCTTGGGTTGCGCCGGGTGGCAGTTGCACGTTCACCAGCATCGTGCCCTGGTCTTCATTGGGCAGGAAGGAGGTAGGCAGTTGCCGGTAAACCAAGACAGCGGCGCCGACGATAGCGGCGTAAATGACCAGATAGCGCCCGGCGCGTGGCAGTATCCGGGCCACCCCTTTTTCATAGTTCTTGGTGCCGCGTGCAAAGCTGCGGTTGAACCAGCCAAAGAAGCCGGTTTTGACATGCTGGTGACCCGCCTCGACCGGTTTGAGTAGGGCCGCACATAAAGCGGGCGTGAGCGACAACGCGAGGAACGCCGAGAAGGCGATGGACACGCCCATCACAGCTGCAAACTGGCGGTAAATATTGCCCACGGCGCCGCCAAAGAAGGCCAAGGGCACAAACACAGAAATCAACACCACGGTCACGCCAATAATGGCCCCCGAGATTTGACCCATGGCTTTGCGCGTGGCCTCCAGCGGTGGCAGACCTTCTTCGCTCATGATGCGTTCGACGTTTTCAACCACCACAATGGCGTCATCGACCACAATCCCGACGACCAGCACCATCCCGAACATGGTCAACACATTGATGGAGAAGCCCATCGCCAGCAGCGCGGCAAAGGTGCCCAGCAACGCGATAGGCACCACGATGGTTGGAATCACCGTGTAACGCCAGTTCTGCAAGAACAGGAACATCACCAAAAACACCAGCACAATTGCCTCGACCAGCGTCAGGGCGACTTGTTTGATCGAGATTTCTACAAAGCGCGAACTGTCATAAGGAATCGCCCATTTCATGCCTGCGGGGAAGAAGCTTTCCAGTTCATGCATCTTGGCGCGCACCGCTTTGGCGGTTGCCAGCGCATTGCCGCTTGAGGAGAGCTGGACACCAATACCGGTAGAGGGCACGCCGTTCAAACGCGCCGAAGTGGCATACGCTTGTGCGCCAAGTCCGATGCGCGCCACGTCTTTGAGCAGTACCGTGGAGCCGTCAGCGTTGGCACGCAAGATGACCTTACCGAATTCATCGGCATTGGCGAGTTGGCCGTCAACGATGACGGTGGCGGCAATGCCTTGGCCTGCGACATTGGGCAGACTACCTATTTCACCGGCAGATACCTGCACGTTTTGTGCGCGAATAGCGGCAGTCACGTCAGCGGCTGAAAGGTTAAAGCCCAAGAGCTTGGCGGGATCAATCCAGATCCGCATGGCCCGTTCCGTGCCAAATAGTTGGGCCTGGCCCACGCCTTCGATGCGCTGCAATTCGGGCACCACATTGCGGGCGGCATAGTCGCCCAACGCAATCGGGTCCCAATCAGGATCATCAGAGGAAAGAATGGTGAACAGCAAAAAATTGCTACGTGATTTGTCCACGCGCACGCCTTGCTGGGTCACCGCCGAGGGCAGACGCGGCGTGGCCCGGGATAGACGGTTTTGCACGTCCACCTGGGCTAAATCGGCGTTGCTGCCGGCCTCAAAACTCAAGGTAATGTTGCCCGTGCCGTTGGCTTGAGCAATTGATTCCATGTAGATCAGGCCGGGCGAACCATTCATCTCGCGCTCAATGACGGCCAGCACCGAGTCTTCAAGCGTCTGGGCCGAGGCGCCAGGGTAGGTGACGTTAATCACAATGGCGGGTGGCGCCACTGGTGGGTACTGAGAAATCGGTAGCTGGGTAATGGCCGTGATGCCCAAGCCCATGATAAATAGGGCAATAACCCATGCAAAGATGGGTCGGTCAATAAAGAATTTTGCCATGACGGGTGTTCCTTAACGTGCTGCGCTGGCGGGCGCCGAGGCGGGCGCAGCAGGGATTACCGGGGCGACGGCTGGGTTGCTGGCTTCAACTGGCTTGCTGCCGGGTGCGTACCAAGGCACGGGCTTGACAGGCGCGCCTCCGCGCAGCTTTTGAAAGCCGTCCACCATGACTTGCTCACCGGTTTCCAGACCGCTCAAAACAACCCATTTGCCATTTTGCTGGGCGCCAATCTGCACCTTGCGCGGGCTGACTTTGCCATCAGCGGCGACGACCATGACGGTGTCACCTTGTGGCGTGCGTGTGACGGCTTGCTGTGGCAGGGTAATGGCATCGCTGACTTTGGATTGCTCCAGCCGGACGCGCACATACAGACCTGGCAACAACGTGCCGTTGGGGTTGGGCACTTCGGCCCGAAGCGTGATCTGGCCAGTAGTGGCATCGACCGTCAGATCCGAGAACAGCAATTTGCCGGGCAATGCGTATTCAGTGCCATCTTCGAGCACCACGCGCACCACAGCGGCATCGCTGCCACCCGCCCGTTTGAGTTGACCGTCTTGAGTCGCCCGGCGTAGCTTCATGACCTCAGCAGCTGATTGTGTGAAGTTCACATACATCGGGTTAATCTGTTGAATCACGGCCAACTGGGTGGCCTCACCCTGACCCACCAACGCCCCTTCGGTCACCAGTGAGCGGCCAATGCGACCGGCAATCGGCGCGGAGACGCTGGCATAGTTCAAATTGATGCGGGCCGTTTGGACGGCGGCCTTGCCGACCGCAACGTCAGCTTGCGCCTGTTGCTGGGCGGCTTGGGCGTTGACATATTCTTGCTGGCTGACGGCTTTGGCAGCGGCTAGGGGTTGGTAGCGTTCTGCCAGCGCGGCAGCTTGCATCAGGTTGGCTTCGGCTTTGGCCAAACCGGCCTGTGCGCTGTCAAACGTGGCTTTGTAGGGACTGGCGTCAATTTCAAACAGCGTCTGCCCGGCTTTGACGTCACTGCCTTCGCGGAATAAACGTTTTTGCAAAATGCCGGTGGCGCGGGCACGAACTTGCGCAACACGGGAGGCTTCCAGACGTCCGGGCAACTCACTGACCAAGCCCACGTCACCTGATGTCACGGTGACGACACCGACTTCTGCTGGCGGCGGCGCAGCGGCGGGCGCTTTGTCGCCTTGGCCACAGCCTGCCAACAAGGCGGCCAAGCCGATAGCACTCAAGGCTAAACGGTAGCGAAAGACGGGTTGATCGGGTCGGGAAAGACGAGTACGCGCTGAAGGCATGGTGTATTTCCAGTCAGAAGGAATAAGGTTGAAATTGTTGATTTATACGCTTGCAGTATCGTAAAATTATACATACAGTCGTGAATGTATGTAAATCACCTTTGATTTTTGTAAGTATTTTGAAAGTTAATAAACATGGCTCGCCACACGAAAGAAGAAGCGCTCGCCACGCGCTTGAGGCTGCTTGATGCCGCTGAAATCATGTTCGCTGAAAAGGGGGTTTCCCGCACATCTTTGCAAGACATTGCGGAGGCTGCAGGAGCGACGCGAGGCGCTATTTACTGGCACTTTAAAAACAAAGCTGATTTGTTTAACGCCATGATGGCGCGCATTACCTTGCCCATGGAGGAGGCGTTGTGCCAAATCGGGCGTGACGCGGTGCGTGACCCGTTGGATGAGTTGTTGGGGGAAATCTTGAGCGCCATGCGGAAAATAGCCACAGATGAACGCACGCGCCGCGTGTTTGAAATAGCGACGCTCAAGGTTGAATATGTCGATGAATTGCTGGCTGTGAAGGCGCGCGAGGTGCAAACCTATGCGGATATGGTGTGTCAGATTCAACGCAGTTTGCTCAGTGCCAGTGCCCGCCGAGGCATTGCATTGCCTATTTCGCCGCTGGTTGGCGCCTACGGATTGCACGCGTTGGTGATGGGCCTTATCCAGAGTTGGTTGCTGACCCCGTCCACGTTTGACTTGGTTAAAACGGCTGAAGTAGCAATAGGCACATATTTGCTGGGTTTAGGGCTGGTGCCAATATCGGGGCGACTGCCCATGTCAGCCTAGTAAATCCATCACATCGAGCATTCGCTGCGCCACATCGGCTAGCTTGAGGTTTTTGTCCATGGCGGTTTTGCGCATTTTTTCAAAAGCGGCCTGTTCGCTCAAACCCTGACGCTGCATCAGCAGGCCTTTGGCCCGGTCAATGACTTTGCGGTCTTGCAATTCACTTTTGGTGGCGGCCAATTCTTGACGTAGCGCCTGTTCATGCTGAAAGCGGGCTAAGGCGACATCCAGAATGGGACGAATACGGGCACTTGACAGCCCGGCCACGATGTAGGCTGACACGCCTGCAGCCACGGCGTCCCGCACATGTGAGGTGTCGTCGTCATTGGTAAACATGACGATGGGGCGCCGTGCCTCGCGCGTGGCCATCACCACATGTTCAAGCGCATCACGCGCTTCGCTTTCGGCATCCACAATGATCAGGTCAGGCTGCAACTGGGCGATGCGTTCGGCCAGAAACACGTCTGCGGGGAGACTGGCGACCAAGTTAAACCCATTTTCCAGCAGCCCAATGCGCAAGCTGCGCGAGCGCTCGGCTTGACTAACGGCGTAGTCATCCGTTTGGTCTTCAATGGCCAGATCAGGCACCACCACAACGATTCTCAGGGCTTCATTCATGGGTCGATTGTGCGCAAGAATCAAGCCAGATGGCAGACATCCCCTAAACTTCGCGCTATGGAAAAAAATTTGAAAGTGCTGGGCATTGAGTCCTCATGTGATGAAACGGGTGTGGCGCTGGTGCAAGTGCAGGGCCGTGCCTTGCCCACGCTGCTCGCGGATGCTTTATATAGCCAGATCGAGATGCATCAAGCCTACGGCGGGGTTGTGCCGGAACTGGCCAGTCGCGACCACATTCGTCGTGTGCTGCCGCTGACCGAACAAGTGCTGGCCGCCTCGGGCCAAACGCTGGCCGATGTGGATGTCGTGGCTTTTACCCGTGGCCCGGGTCTGGCGGGTGCTTTGCTGGTGGGGGCGGGTGTGGCCTGTGCGTTGGGTGCCGCGTTGAATAAACCGGTGCTGGGAATGCACCATCTTGAAGGCCATTTGTTGTCTCCTTTCTTAAGCGCTGACCCTCCTGAGTTTCCGTTTGTGGCGTTGCTCGTGTCCGGGGGGCATACGCAATTGATGCGCGTTGATGGTGTCGGGCGTTACACGCTGCTGGGCGAAACGATTGACGACGCTGCGGGCGAAGCGTTTGATAAATCGGCCAAGTTGCTGGGTTTGAGTTATCCGGGCGGGCCGGCGCTTTCCAAACTGGCCGAGGCGGGCGACCCGACTGCCTTCAAGCTGCCGCGCCCCTTGCTGCACAGCGGTAATCTGGACTTTTCGTTTTCAGGCCTGAAAACAGCGGTGATGGTGCAGGCTAAAAAACTGGCCGCTGTGCAGGGCGGTGTGGTGTCCGCGTTGCCCGCCATCGTGCTGGCTAATCTGGCCGCCTCAACCCAAGCGGCGATTGTCGAAGTGCTGGTTAAAAAGTCACTGACTGCGTTGACCCAAACAGGCCTTAATCGGCTGGTGGTGGCCGGAGGTGTGGGCGCCAATCGCATGTTGCGCGAGCAACTCAACGCGGCGTGCGCCAAGCGCCGGGTTCGTGTGCATTACCCTGAGCTGCATTTGTGTACCGACAATGGCGCCATGATTGCCATGGCAGCGGCCATGCGGTTGCAGGCAGGCCAGCAAACCGCCAGCAAGGTTTACGCGTTTGACGTTAAACCGCGTTGGCCGCTTGACTTGCTTTAACGTTGCGTTGCAACAAGTTCAACCGTGTTTCGTATGCCAACCTATTTCAAGAAAGATTTCAAGATGTTCAAGTTTCCCCGCAAGGCTTTGACCTTCATGGCCGTAGCGCTGCTAGTGCCGACCCTGACGCTGGCGCAACCCGACCCGGCGCCGATAAAAATCGCCATGATTGAAGGCTTGAGTGGCCCGTTTGGAAACACGGGTGAAGCGGTGTTTCGCAACCTGGTCTGGGCGGTAGAGCGCGTCAACGCACGCGGGGGTGTCAAGCTGGCGGTTAATCGACCCTTGGTGCTTGAGCGTTACGACAGCAAAGGTCAAAGTGAAGCGGCGTTGACCGCGCTCAAGTCGGCCATTGATGACGGGGCGCAGTTTGTGATGCAGGGCAATTCATCAGCCACCGCTGCCGTTTTGATCGATGCCATTAACAAACACAACGACCGCGAGCCGAACAAGCGTGTCCTGTTTTTGAACTACTCGGCGGTGGATCCGGTGTTGACGAACGAGAAATGCAGTTTCTGGCATTTTCGGTTTGATGCCCACGCCGACATGCGCATGACCGCGTTGATGGCTGTACTGAAAGAAGATCAAGCCCTGAAAAGTATTTACATCATTGGTCAGGATTACAGCTTTGGTCATGCCGTCGCGCGTGAAGCTAAGCGTCAGTTAGCTCTGGTGCGCCCGGATGTGCAGGTGGTAGGCGAGGAGCTGCATCCAATGGGTCGTGTCAAAGACTTTTTGCCTTATGCGGCCAAAATCAAGGCCAGCGGCGCGCAAGCGGTGTTGACGGGCAACTTTGGCAATGATTTGACGCTCTTGGTCAAGGCGGCCAAAGAAGTCGGTTTTGAAGGCAAGTTTTACACCTTCTATGGCAATGCCTTGGGCGCGCCCGCCGCGATGGGTGAGGCTGGTATCGGCAAGGTGGTCGCCGTAGCTGACTGGTTGCCCAATGTGCCAGGTGCGCCCAGTGAGGCTTTTTATCAGTCATTTCGTCAGCGATTCCCCAAACCGTCCGATGACTATGTACACATGCGTATGCAATTGATGGTGGAATCGCTGGCGCAGGCGATTGAAAAAGCGGGCACCACACAGCCAACCGCTGTGGCTTATGAATTGGAAAAGGCCGTGGTCACTTTAAAAGGCCAAACAGGCACGATGCGGGCCACCGACCATCAGTTTCAACAACCTCTGGTGGTTGGCCTGATGGACCGGCAAGGCGCGCCCGGCGTCAAGTTTGATGTGGAAGGTTCCGGCTACGGTTTTAGGGTCATTAAAACCATTGCCGCAGCCCGCGCAGAACAGCCGACCGCTTGCAAGATGCAACGCCCGACCCTGTAAAGCCATGACACACCCTAATGATTCGGGGTGTGACGCTTGAACAGGATTGGCTATAATCGACAGGCTTTGCACATTGCAAAAGCACACGTCAAGGGCAGTTCCAGCCTCTGACGCAAGTTCAACCCCCTTACAGGAAAAAACATGATTGCATCCAGTATTAAAGCCGCTGTCGTTCTCGACAACGCACGTCAAGTCGGTGACACCGGCAGCCCTGAAGTGCAAGTTGCACTGCTGACTGCGCGTATTAACGAACTCATGCCCCACTTCAAAACCCACGCCAAAGACCACCATGGTCGTCGTGGCCTGTTGCGCATGGTGAGCCGTCGCCGTAAGCTGTTGGACTATTTGAAGTCCAAAAGCGCTGAACGTTACCTCGCGCTGATTGCCAAATTGGGTCTGCGTAAGTAATTCATTCATTGAATAATGAACGCCTGAGTTAGGTTGCTAGCTCAGGCGTTTTTTACTTCGGAGAAGGCAATAGCGGAGCGAAGCTGTGTCATTCCAAAGAACTTTCAACTGCGAATTTCTCTGGAATGGCATCGTGTTCTGTGAGGCTGAGTCCGGGCTTGGGTGAGGTGGCCTTCACCTCCCATATTGATCAGGAGATAACAATGACCATATTTAATAAAGTAACCAAGACCTTCCAATGGGGTCAAAACACCGTCACCATGGAAACTGGCGAGATGGCTCGTCAAGCCAGCGGCGCTGTGCTGCTGGACATGGACGGCACCGTCGTGCTGGCGACCGTGGTGGCCAAGACTGAAGGCAAAGCGGGTCAAGACTTTTTCCCGTTGACCGTGGATTACCTTGAAAAGACCTATGCCGCTGGCAAGATTCCTGGCAGCTTCTTTAAACGTGAAGGCCGCCCCAGCGAGTTTGAAACCCTGACTTGCCGTCTGATTGACCGCCCTATTCGTCCGCTGTTTCCCGAAGGTTTTTTCAATGAAGTGCATGTGGTGGTTCACACCCTGTCGTTGAATCCTGAAGTGGATGCCGATATTGCTGCCTTGATTGCGGTCAGTGCAGCCTTGTCCGTCAGTGGCGTGCCTTTTAGCGGCCCGATTGGCGCGGCTCGCGTCGGTTACATCAATGGCGACTACGTGCTAAACCCGGGTCAGACGGCCCGCAAGGATTCGTTGCTGGATTTGGTCGTAGCCGGTACGGAAGCGGCTGTCTTGATGGTTGAGTCTGAAGCCCAGCAATTGAGCGAAGAAATCATGCTCGGCGCGGTGGTGTTTGGTCATGCGCAAGGCGTTATCGCGATTAATGCGATTCATGAACTGGTGCGTGACGCAGGTAAGCCTTTATGGGACTGGCAAGCGCCAGCCAAAGACGAGGTCATGATTGCCAAAGTCAGCGCCTTGGCGAATGACAAGTTGGTGGCTGCCTATCAAATTCGCAACAAGCAAGCCCGCACCCGCGCCTGCCGCGAAGCGTATGCCGTCGTGATGGCCGACTTGAAAATTGAAGGTATCGCCTTTGACAGCGTCAAAGTTGAAGGTATGTTGTTTGACATCGAAGCGCGCATTGTCCGGACCCAGATTCTGGCAGGCGAGCCACGCATTGATGGCCGCGATACCCGTACCGTGCGCCCGATTGAAATCCGCAACAGCGTGCTGCCCCGTACCCACGGCTCCAGCTTGTTCACACGCGGTGAAACGCAGGCTTTGGTGGTCACCACCTTGGGCACCGAGCGCGATGCCCAGCGCATTGATGCCTTGGCTGGCGACTACGAAGATCGGTTCATGCTGCACTACAACATGCCTCCGTTCGCCACAGGCGAAACCGGTCGTGTGGGCACGCCAAAACGCCGTGAAATCGGTCATGGTCGTTTGGCTAAACGTGCATTGATGGCCGTTCTGCCTTCAAAAGAAGATTTTCCTTACACCATGCGCGTGGTGTCTGAAATCACTGAATCCAACGGTTCTTCGTCGATGGCTTCGGTCTGCGGCGGCTGCCTGTCGTTGATGGATGCAGGTGTTCCTGTTAAAGCGCATGTGGCGGGCATCGCCATGGGCCTGATCAAGGACGAAGGCCGTTTTGCCGTGCTGACCGACATTCTGGGTGACGAAGATCATCTGGGCGATATGGACTTCAAGGTTGCGGGCACCACCAACGGTATTACCGCGCTGCAGATGGACATCAAAATCCAGGGCATCACCAAAGAAATCATGCAAGTGGCGTTGGCTCAGGCCAAAGAAGCACGGATGCACATTCTGGGCAAGATGCAAGAAGCCATGGCCGAAGCCAAGACTGAAGTGTCCACCTTCGCGCCTCGTTTGTTCATCATGAAGATCAATCCCGAAAAAATCCGTGATGTGATCGGCAAGGGCGGCTCCGTGATTCGTGCGTTGACCGAAGAAACCGGCACGCAAATCAATATCGATGAAGATGGCACCATTACCATCGCCTCGGCTGATCCAGCCAAGGCCGAAGAAGCCAAACGCCGCATTCAACAGATCACCGCTGAAGTCGAAATCGGCAAGATCTACGAAGGTCCCGTGACGAAGATTTTGGACTTTGGTGCACTGATTAATCTGTTGCCCGGCAAAGATGGGTTGTTGCACATCAGCCAGATCGCCCATGAGCGTGTCGAGAAAGTGTCCGATTACCTGACTGAAGGCCAGATCGTCAAGGTCAAGGTTATGGAAACGGATGAAAAAGGCCGTATCAAACTGTCCATGAAGGTTTTGTTGGATCGTCCGGCTCAACCGGGTTCTGATCAACACGCTTGATCGTTTCCGGTTTGTAAAGTCATTAATAGCCCCTGTGCGTTCAGTGCAGGGGCTTATTGTCTGAAGAAGCCATAAGCATCAGACTTGAAAAGTGTGAGAATTGTGGCGTTTTTCATCGCCCGGTTGGGCTGGAAATAACTTGATGAAAATCAAGAACAAAGCGTTGCTCATCGCACACAGGGAATTGCCTCAAATCCGGCTATTAATAGCGCCGGATTCTGCCTTTGTACGGGCACAGGCATTGACGGAGTCCAACCCGCATGTTGGCAAAATTATTTTTGACATGGGATGTGGCATGAAAAAGAAATTGATTGCAGGTAATTGGAAAATGAACGGCAGTTTGACTGCCAATGCGTTCTTGGTCAAAGAAATGTTGGCAGGGTTGAACGCCCCTGCTTGCCATATTGCGCTGTGCGTGCCGTCGGTGTTCTTGGCGCAGATGCAAGGCCTGTTGCAGGGTAGTGCGATTGATCTAGGTGCCCAAGATATTTCAAAGCACGCGGCGGGCGCTTTTACCGGAGAAATAGCAGGCACCATGCTCAAGGAATTTGCGGTGAAATACTGCATCGTGGGCCACTCCGAGCGGCGTCAATATCACTTTGAAACGGATGCCTTGGTGGCGGCTAAAGCGCAACGCGCCTTAGCCAGTGGAATTACGCCAATTGTTTGTGTGGGTGAGACGCTCGCGGAGCGCGAAGCAGGCAAGACTGAAGAAGTTGTGAAGCGGCAACTCGCTGCTGTGATTCATGCCAATGGTCATTGCATCAGTGAGATCGTGGTGGCTTACGAGCCAGTGTGGGCCATTGGAACCGGCAAGACCGCCAGCGTAGAGCAGGCGCAACAGGTTCATGCGGTGTTGCGTGGGCAGCTGAAAGCAGCTTCGGCGCAAGCAGACCGCATTCACATTATTTACGGTGGCAGCATGAATGCAGCCAACGCGGCGCAACTGCTTGCACAACCTGATATTGATGGCGGCCTGGTCGGTGGCGCCTCACTTAAAGCCCCTGACTTTTTATCGATTATTGCTTCTACCCTTTAATTTTGGGTGTCGCTTGCTACACATATAGGAGTTTTCAATGAACGTTTTTCTCACCTCTCTTCTTGCGGTTCAAATGATTGCCGCCATCACGATGACGGTCTTGATTTTGGTGCAACACGGCAAGGGTGCCGATATGGGTGCTGCCTTTGGTAGCGGCGGCTCAGGCAGCTTGTTTGGGGCTAGCGGAAGCGCTAACTTTTTGTCGCGCACCACGGCAGTTCTTGCGACGTTGTTTTTTGCCGCCACCTTGATGCTGGCTTATTTTGGCGCTCTCCGCCCAGATACAAGTACCGGTAGCGTGCTTGAAGGCGCGGCGGTTAGCGTGCCCGTTCCTGCTGCTGTCGTGCCGTCTATCCCCGCTTCTGGATCGGCACAAATACCGACCAAATAAAAGCAAGTCAATAACTATTGAAATTGCTTTCTTTTCCTTAAGAATCCTAGTGATTTGGGGGTAAACTCTAGCCATGCTTGAAAAGCCATCCGCAAGGATCCTCATGCAATTTAAGCAAAAAAAGCCGCCGTCGTGGTGAAATTGGTAGACACGCTATCTTGAGGGGGTAGTGGCGAAAGCTGTGCGAGTTCGAGTCTCGCCGACGGCACCAAATAAATAGATCTACTGCGCGTAAGTGCAGTAGATCAAGACTTTGATCAGAATCCCCAGATGAACCTAGATCAGTATTTACCCGTTCTCATGTTCATCCTGGTTGGGATTGCAGTTGGGGTAGTTCCTCAAGTGCTGGGCTACATCCTAGGTCCTAATCGTCCCGATCCCGCTAAAAACTCTCCTTATGAATGTGGCTTCGAAGCATTTGAAGATGCTCGAATGAAGTTCGACGTTCGCTACTATCTTGTAGCCATTTTGTTCATCTTGTTTGACCTTGAAATCGCATTTCTTTTTCCTTGGGCCGTGTCCCTGAAAGAGATTGGTGCATTAGGTTTTTGGTCTGTCATGGTGTTTCTTGCCATCCTTGTCGTAGGCTTTGTTTATGAGTGGAAAAAAGGCGCCCTTGACTGGGAGTAACAGGGAGTCATGCAATGATTGAAGGCGTATTAAAAGAAGGTTTTGTCACTACCAGTTACGACTCTGTGATGAACTGGGCCAAGACCGGGTCGGTCTGGCCAATGACTTTTGGGTTGGCTTGTTGTGCGGTAGAAATGATGCACGCCGCAGCTGCCCGGTATGACATTAGCCGCTTTGGTGCTGAAGTCTTTCGCGCAAGTCCTAGGCAATCAGATTTAATGATTGTTGCTGGCACCTTGTGTAACAAGATGGCGCCAGCCTTGCGTAAGGTTTACGATCAAATGTCAGAGCCGCGCTGGGTCATCAGCATGGGTTCTTGTGCTAACGGTGGTGGCTACTACCATTACAGTTATTCAGTCGTTCGTGGATGTGACCGGATTGTTCCGGTAGATATCTACGTACCGGGTTGCCCGCCAACCGCCGAAGCGTTGCTTTATGGAATTATTCAATTGCAACTAAAAATTCGTCGCACACAAACGATTGCACGCGTCTGAAGGGATTTCATGACTGTTTTTGCTATAAACCCCGAAACACTCAAAAACACTATTGCGCTCGCGCTAGGTGAAAAAGTCAAACATATTGGTGTCGCTTTAGGTGAAGTTACTGTTGTTGTTAATGCCAACAACTATCTGGAATCAGCCAGGATTTTGCGCGATGAATCGGGTTGCTGTTTTGAGCAGATGATAGATTTATGTGGTGTTGACTACTCTGATTACAAAGGTGTAGGCCTTGAAGGCTCGCGTTTTTGCGTCGTCTTGCACCTTCTGTCTGTGAGCCTCAATCAACGGGTTCGTTTAAAGGTGTTTGCACCGGATGATGAACTCCCCGTTGTCGCGTCAGTCAATGAGCTTTGGAATTCCGCTAACTGGTTTGAGCGTGAAGCCTTCGATTTGTTTGGCATCGTTTTTGAAGGGCATAGTGATCTGCGCCGTATTCTTACAGACTACGGATTTATAGGTCACCCCTTTCGCAAGGACTTCCCTACGATGGGTCACGTCGAAATGCGGTATGACGCAGAAAGCAAGCGCGTCATTTATCAGCCCGTCACCATTGAGCCTCGCGAAATCACACCGCGAATTATCCGCGAAGACAACTATGGAGGCCTGCACTAGGCAGTTCGTCTCATGGCTGAAATAAAAAACTACACCTTGAATTTTGGGCCGCAGCACCCGGCTGCGCACGGCGTCCTTCGTCTGGTTCTTGAGCTTGATGGCGAGGTGGTCCAGCGTGCTGATCCTCACATCGGCTTGCTGCACCGGGCCACTGAAAAACTGGCTGAAAGCAAGACTTTCATTCAATCTTTGCCCTATATGGATCGTCTTGATTACGTATCCATGATGTGCAATGAGCACGCGTATTGCTTGGCGATTGAAAAGTTGCTAAATATTGAAGTGCCTGTGCGGGCCCAATATATCCGTGTGATGTTTGCCGAGATCACGCGACTTCTTAATCACTTGATGTGGCTAGGTTCGCACGGCAATGATTGTGGTAGTTCAACCATTTTGATCTACACCTTTCGTGAGCGTGAGGACTTGTTTGATATCTACGAAGCTGTTAGCGGTGCCCGGATGCACGCGGCTTACTTTCGTCCAGGCGGTGTTTATAGAGACCTGCCGGATACGATGCCGCAGTACAAAGTCAACAAGATTCGTAATGCCAAGGGTGTTGCAGAACTCAATAGCAACCGTCAAGGTTCTTTGCTTGATTACATTGAGAACTTCACACAGCGGTTTCCTGCTTGTTTAGCGGAATACCATACCCTGTTTACTGAAAATAGAATCTGGAAACAGCGCACAGTAGATATTGGTGTCGTGACGGCTGAACGTGCTTTGAACATGGGCTTCACCGGTCCTATGCTACGGGGTTCAGGTGTAGCTTGGGACTTGCGTAAGAAGCAACCCTACGATGTCTATGACCGGATGGATTTTGATATTCCTGTCGGCAAAACGGGTGACTGCTATGACCGTTATCTCGTCCGTATGGAAGAGATGAAGCAGTCTAACAATATCATCAAGCAATGCATCGACTGGTTGCGTGTTAACCCCGGCCCTGTGATTACCGATAACCACAAAGTTGCGGCGCCTGATCGTGAATCCATGAAGTCCAACATGGAAGAACTGATCCATCACTTTAAGCTGTTTACCGAAGGCTTTCATGTGCCTGAAGGTGAGGCCTACGCCGCCGTTGAACACCCCAAGGGGGAATTTGGTATCTACATCGTGAGCGATGGTGCCAATAAACCTTATCGATTGAAAATTCGTCCGCCAGGGTTTGTGCATTTGGCTGGACTGAATGAGTTGACAAAGGGCCACATGATTGCGGACGTTGTGGCAGTGATTGGAACCATGGATATTGTGTTTGGAGAGATTGACCGATGATTACTGAAGTTGTTTCCCAAACAGCCAAGGCACGTTTTGCCAAGGAAGTTGCCAAGTATCCGGCTGATCAAAAACAGTCAGCTGTAATGGCCTGCCTTGCTATCGTCCAGCAAGAACTGGGCTATGTGAGCACTGAGAGCGAAAAAATCGTTGCCGACTATTTGGGCATGGCCCCTATCGCCGTCCATGAAGTCACGACCTTCTACAACATGTACAACCAACGTGCTTGTGGAAAATACAAACTCAATGTTTGCACCAACTTACCTTGTCAACTGCGTGATGGTGGACGAGCGCTCAAGCATCTTGAGGAAAAGTTAGGTATTCATATGGGCGAAACAACCCGTGATGGCATGTTTACTTTGCAACAAAGTGAATGCCTGGGCGCTTGCGCTGACTCCCCTGTATTGTTGGTGAATGACCGAACCATGTGCAGTTTCATGAGTAATGAAAAGCTGGATCAGTTGGTTGAGGGTCTGCGTACAGCGGAAGAAAAATCATGATAGCTGACAAAGTTCTCGCGCAATTTCAGGCCTCTGGCAATGAAACTTGTTTTCATAACCGGCACATTAATCCGCAAATTTATGCCGGACTAGACGGCAGTAATTGGTCATTGAAAGCCTACAAAGCGCGTGGTGGCTACCAGGCTTTACGCAAGATTCTTGGTAAAGACGGTGCGCCTGTAGCCGAAGAAACAGGCAAGGCTGGCTTGACGCAAGACCAGGTGATCGCCATTGTCAAAGAGTCTTCGCTGCGTGGGCGTGGGGGTGCTGGATTTCCGACCGGGTTGAAGTGGAGCTTTATGCCCCGTCAATTTCCTGGCCAAAAATATTTGGTTTGTAATTCGGATGAAGGCGAGCCGGGTACTTGCAAAGACCGCGATATTCTTCAGTTCAACCCCCATATCGTCATCGAAGGCATGATTATTGCCGCCTACGCCATGGGCATCACAGTGGGCTATAACTATATTCACGGTGAAATTTTCAAAAGTTATGACCGCTTTGAAGAGGCATTGGAAGAGGCCCGTGCTGCCGGGTTTTTAGGCGCTAATATTCTGGGTAGTAGCTTCTCTTTTCAACTGCACGCTGCGCATGGTTTTGGCGCCTATATTTGCGGTGAAGAAACAGCCTTACTGGAGTCTCTGGAAGGCAAAAAAGGCCAACCCAGATTCAAACCGCCTTTTCCTGCGAGTTTTGGTTTGTATGGCAAACCAACCACCATCAACAATACTGAAACATTTGCGGCTGTCCCGTGGATTATTCGTAATGGCGGCAAAGCCTTTCTTGAATGTGGCAAGCCCAACAATGGGGGCACCAAAATCTACTCGATTAGCGGTGATGTAGAACTGCCGGGCAATTATGAAATTCCGATGGGCACACCGTTTTCAACCCTGCTTGAACTGGCAGGTGGTGTGCGCAAGGGTCGTCAGCTTAAAGCGGTAATTCCAGGCGGCTCTTCCTCGCCGATCTTGCCAGCCAGCATCATGATGGACTGCACCATGGATTACGACTCCATTGCCAAAGCAGGTTCCATGCTGGGTTCTGGCGCCGTGATTGTGCTGGATGACAGCCGCTGTATGGTCAAGAGCTTGCAACGCCTGAGCTACTTCTACATGCACGAATCGTGCGGTCAATGCACACCGTGCCGTGAAGGAACTGGTTGGTTATCCCGCGTTGTTGACCGCATTGAAAATGGTCAAGGTCGTCCAGCCGACATGGATTTGTTGAACTCGGTTGCTGAAAATATTCAGGGCCGAACTATCTGTGCTTTGGGTGACGCCGCCGCCATGCCGGTGCGGGCCATGATCAAGCACTTCCGTCATGAATTTGAATACCACGTAGCGCACAAGACCTGTATGGTCCCGGCCTACGTTTGAGTGAGTCCCAAGATGATTGAAATAGAACTCGACGGGAAAAAAGTTGACATCATTGAAGGTAGCATGATCATGCATGCTGCGGACAAGGCTGGCACCTACATTCCGCACTTTTGCTATCACAAGAAACTCAGCATTGCAGCCAACTGCCGCATGTGTTTGGTGGATGTTGAGAAAATGCCTAAACCGATGCCCGCGTGTGCCACACCCGTGACGCAAGGCATGATTGTTCGTACCAAGAGCGAAAAAGCTATCAAGGCACAGCAATCCGTCATGGAATTCTTGCTGATTAACCATCCTCTCGATTGTCCGATTTGCGACCAAGGTGGCGAATGTCAGTTGCAAGATATTGCAGTCGGCTACGGCGCTTCTTCTTCCCGCTATGAAGAAGAAAAACGGGTGGTCGCGGTTAAAGATGTCGGCCCTTTGATTTCTATGCAGGAAATGAGTCGATGCATTCACTGCACACGTTGTGTTCGCTTCGGTCAGGAAGTCGCCGGTGTGATGGAGTTAGGCATGTCGCATCGCGGCGAACACGCCGAAATCGAAACCTTTGTTGGCCTCTCTGTTGACTCCGAGTTGTCGGGCAATATGATCGACATTTGCCCTGTGGGCGCACTCACCAGCAAGCCGTTTCGTTACAGTGCGCGGACGTGGGAGTTATCGCGGCGCAAGTCGATTAGTCCACATGACTCAACCGGTGCCAATCTCATCGTTCAAGTCAAAAATAACAAGGTCATGCGCGTTGTTCCGCTGGAAAACGAAGCGGTTAACGAGTGCTGGATTGCAGACCGTGATCGTTTCTCCTACGAGGCCTTGAACAGCGACGAACGCCTGACCACACCCATGCTCAAGCAAGGCGGTACATGGCGTTCGGTTGACTGGCAAACGGCCCTTGAATACGTGGCCAATGGCTTGAAACAAATCAAGGCAGAACACGGTGCAGCAAGCCTGGGCGCGCTGGTGAGTCCGCACAGCACACTTGAAGAACTCTCGCTTGCCAGTCATTTGATGAACGGGTTGGGTAGCCAAAACATCGACTACCGTTTGCGCAACGCCGAATTCATGCCTATTGAAGGCGTGCGCTATCTGGGATGTTCTATTGCTGACCTGTCCGACCTGCAGCGCGTGCTAGTGATTGGTTCTAGTTTACGCAAAGATCATCCTCTGTTTGCGCAAAGAATTAGGCAGGCTGTACGCAAGGGCTGTGCTGTTCATGCGCTTCAATCCGAAGTGCAAGACTGGGCGATGCCGCTTGCCACCACGATGGTGTGTGATGTGAACCATTGGGCACAGGCACTGGCTGATATCGCAGCAGCGATTGCTCTCGATCTGTCTATGGAGCCACCGGCTGCGGGCACGGCCACAGACACCGCAAAAGCCATTGCTAAATCATTGCAAAGTGGTGAACGCAAGGCGATTTTGTTAGGCAACGCGGCTGCGCACCATGCCAAGGCATCAACTCTGTTGGCGCTCGCTAACTGGATTGGCGTGCAAACCGGTGCCACCGTGGGTTACCTCACTGAAGCGGCCAATACGGTGGGCGCCCAGCTTGTCGGCGCTGTGCCGGGTGAGAATGGGTTGAACGCCGGACAAATGTTGGCAGGTCAACTTAAAGCGGTGCTGCTACTGAACAATGAGCCTGAATTTGACTCAGCAGCGGGTGGGAAGGCGACATCCGCTATCTCGCAAGCCCAAATGGTGGTGACGCTCAGTCCGTTTAAGTCAAATATGGCTTTTAGCGATGTGCTGTTGCCGATTGCACCCTCGACAGAAACCTCTGGCACTTTCATTAATGCTGAAGGGCGCGTGCAAAGTTTTCATGCGGTTGTCAAGCCACTCGGTGAAACACGGCCTGCGTGGAAAGTCTTGCGTGTATTGGCTAACTTGCTGGATGTGCCTGGCTTTGACTTTGACTCTTCGGAAGACGTTCTTCGGCAGATGTGCTGGTTACCGCCTGCAGGCGAGTTTTATGTCAAGGCAGAGATGCTTAATAACGTGACGCAAACAGTGCCTGATCTGACGCCCGCGACAGTTGCACCTGTAGTTGCCCGCATTTACACACTTGATGGCACGGTACGCCGCGCAACCAGCTTGCAGTTGACTGCAGATGCAAGAATTGCTGATCCAGAACATGAGGTGGCCGCATGATTGACGCTATTTTTGCTTTCGGCCTGGGCTTGTCTGACTACGCGTGGTGGATCAATGTCGGGTGGCCTATTGTCTGGACCTTGATGAAGATTGTGGTGGTGGTTCTGCCTTTGATGGGTGCCGTGGCCTACCTCACACTTTGGGAACGCAAGCTGCTGGGTTGGATGCAGGTTCGTGTGGGTCCTAATCGGGTGGGGCCGCTAGGCTTGTTGCAACCGATTGCCGATGCACTGAAGTTGATGGGCAAAGAAATTTTGATGCCGACAGCCGCTAGTAAAGGTCTGTTCTTTATTGGTCCTATCCTGACCATCATGCCCGCAATGGCGGCTTGGGCTGTGATTCCCTTTGGTCCTGATGTCGCTTTGGCGAACATCAATGCCGGCCTGCTGTTCATCATGGCGATTACATCTATGGAAGTTTATGGCGTCGTGATTGCGGGTTGGGCGTCAAATTCTAAATACTCTTTTCTGGGTGCCATGCGCGCTTCTGCCCAGATGGTGAGCTATGAAATTGCCATGGGTTTCTGTCTGGTGGTCGTTCTTATGGTGTCTGCCAGCATGAACATGACAGACATTGTCACAGGGCAAGGTAAAGGCTATTTTGCAGAAATGGGACTCAGCTTCCTGTCCTGGAACTGGCTGCCATTACTTCCTATCTTTGTGGTTTATATTATTTCGGGCTTGGCTGAAACTAACCGCCATCCTTTCGACGTTGTTGAAGGTGAAGCCGAAATCGTAGCCGGTCACATGGTTGAATATTCAGGCATGTCCTATGCCATGTTTTACTTGGCCGAATACGCTAATATGTGGTTGATCTCTATTTTGGCTGCCACCATGTTCTTGGGTGGTTGGTTGTCCCCGATTGACAGTGCGTTGTTTAACTGGATACCCGGTTGGATTTGGTTAGGACTTAAAACCTGCATGGTTGTCAGCCTGTTTATCTGGGTTCGCGCCACATTTCCAAGATTTCGCTATGACCAGATCATGCGTCTGGGCTGGAAGATTTTTATACCAGTCACGCTGGTCTGGCTGGTTGTTGTGGGCGCCTGGATGCAGACCTCCTTCAACATCTGGAACTAACAGGAGTTGATGATGTCCACTATTACCTCAACCCCCAAAACTTCAAGTTTTTCTCTTAAAGACTTCCTGTCCAGCTTTTTGCTGTTGGAATTGCTAAAGGGCCTTGCTTTGACCGGTCGCTACGCGTTTCGTCGCAAAGTAACGATTCAGTTTCCCGAAGAAAAGACACCGCTTTCTCCTAGATTCCGCGGTCTGCACGCTTTGCGTCGCTATGAAAATGGCGAGGAACGCTGCATTGCCTGCAAGTTGTGCGAAGCCGTTTGTCCCGCTATGGCCATCACGATTGAGTCGGATGTGCGTGACGACGGTTCACGCCGTACCAGCCGTTACGACATTGATCTAACCAAGTGTATTTTTTGCGGTTTCTGCGAAGAAAGCTGCCCGGTTGACTCAATTGTTGAAACCCATATTCTGGAGTACCACGGTGAGAAACGTGGCGACCTCTACTTCACCAAAGAGATGCTGCTGGCTGTGGGCGATCGTTATGAAAACGAAATCAAAGCCAACAAAGCGGCGGATGCCAAATACCGCTGATTAGCCGCAAGAAAGAAGTTATACCTATGGATGTCAAGTCTGGTTTGTTCTACGTATTTTCTGCGGTGCTCCTGTTCGCCGCATTTCGGGTAATTACGGCCCGCAACCCGGTTCACGCCGTCTTATTTCTCGTGCTGACATTTTTTCAGGCGGCCATGATCTGGATGCTGCTCAAAGCCGAATTTTTGTCTATTGTCCTGATCCTGGTTTATGTGGGGGCGGTGATGGTGTTGTTCTTGTTTGTTGTGATGATGATGGACATTAATACGGACAGTATTCGTGCTGGTTTCTGGAAAAATTTCCCCTTTGCCGCGCTCATTGGTGTGCTTATCGCGCTTGAGATGGCCGCTGTTCTTATGGGTGGATTTCGTGATACCGAGGCGCCTCAGGCGGTTGCGGGACAGGTTGCAGCAGAGATTTCTAATAGTCGCGAGCTGGGCAAACTTTTGTACACGCAATATATCTACCCCTTGGAGATTGCTGCTGTTATTTTGTTGGTTGCCATGATTGCGGCGATTGCCTTGACGCTTCGTAAACGAAAAGATAGCAAATTTGTAAGTCCTTCCGACCAGGTTCGGGTCAAGGCCAAAGACCGTATGACTATTCTGAAGATGGATGTTACGCAAGTAGCGCCTGTCGAAGATGTGGTCACACCCACGACTGCGGAGAATAAAGCATGACGGTGACTCTGGGACATTTTCTTTCACTTGGCGCCATGTTGTTTGCGCTGTCGGTTATCGGTATTTTTCTTAATCGAAAAAACCTGATTGTTTTGTTGATGGCCATCGAGTTGATGCTGTTAGCTGTTAACACGAATTTTGTAGCCTTTTCCTATTATCTCGGTGACATGCACGGACAGATTTTCGTGTTTTTCATTCTGACCGTCGCTGCTGCTGAATCGGCCATTGGCTTGGCTATTTTGGTGCTCCTTTTCCGTAACAAGTCCAGCATCAACGTGGACGAACTCAACACGCTCAAGGGTTAAAAAGATGAGTCAAACCCTCTCCGCTTCAATGCTTCTTGCGGTGCCTATGGCCCCGCTGGTCGGGGCTGTTTTGGCCGGTATTTTTGGCACCCAATTTGGTGGCAACCTAATCGGTCGACGCCTGTCGCATTCACTCACTATTGTGGGTGTTTTGCTGGCATTCATTATTTCTGCCATGACGCTCAAGAGCGTGGTTCTTGATGGCGCTCATTTCAACGAAACGCTTTACACCTGGATGGTCGTAGGCGGCCTCAAGATGGAGGTTGGTTTTCTGGTTGATGGCCTGACCGCGATGATGATGTGTGTGGTGACTTTTGTGTCGCTGATGGTGCACATTTACACCGTGGGCTACATGAAGGAAGACGAAGGTTACAACCGCTTCTTTGCCTACATATCGCTTTTCACCTTCTCTATGTTGATGCTGGTGATGAGCAATAACTTGCTGCAACTGTTCTTTGGATGGGAGGCTGTCGGTTTAATGTCTTACTTGTTGATTGGTTTCTGGTTCAACAAGCCCACGGCAATTTTTGCCAACATGAAAGCCTTTCTGGTTAACCGGGTGGGCGACTTTGGCTTCATCCTGGGTATCGGCTTGATTGTTGCCTATGCCGGAACGCTCAACTACACCGAAGTTTTTGCCAAGTCCAATGAACTGGCTGTGTTGAGTTTCCCTGGTACTGAGTGGATGCTAGTCACGGTCATCTGCATTTGTCTGTTTATTGGTGCCATGGGCAAGTCAGCACAGTTTCCTTTGCACGTTTGGCTACCGGATTCGATGGAAGGTCCTACTCCTATCTCGGCTCTGATTCACGCCGCTACGATGGTGACGGCGGGCATCTTCATGGTAGCCCGTATGTCACCTTTGTTTGAACTGAGCGAGACAGCTTTGAACTTCATCATGGTGATCGGTGCGATTACGGCGTTGTTCATGGGCTTCCTGGGCATGATCCAGAACGATATTAAACGGGTCATTGCCTATTCGACGTTGTCGCAGTTGGGCTATATGACGGTGGCGCTCGGTGCCTCGGCTTACTCGGTGGCAGTCTTTCATTTGATGACGCACGCCTTCTTTAAAGCCCTGCTGTTTCTTGCTGCAGGTTCCGTCATTATGGGGATGCACCATAAGCAAGATATTCGCTGGATGGGCGGCTTGCGCAAATACATGCCTATTACCTGGATCACGATGTTGCTCGGGTCACTGGCGTTAATTGGTACCCCTTTCTTCTCCGGCTTCTACTCCAAAGACGAAGTTATTGTTGCAGTGAGTGCCAGTACGTTACCGAGTGCCGGGTTTGCTTACTTCGCTGTTCTAGCGGGTGTCTTTGTGACGGCTTTCTATTCGTTCCGTTTGTATTTTCTGGTGTTCCACGGCAAGGAACGTTTTGATCAAGACCCTGACGCGCATCATGATGATCATGGGGGTCATCATGACAGTCACCAGAAGCCGCATGAGTCCCCTTGGGTCGTGACGCTGCCGCTGATTTTGTTGGCGATTCCCTCGGTGGTGATTGGTTACATTACGATTCAACCGATGCTGTTTGGTGACTTTTTCAAGGATTCAATATTCATCAACCATGAAATTCACAAAGCCATGGAGGTTTTGAGTGAAGAATTTCATGGCCCGCTGCAATTGGCTTTACATGGGTTGACTGCTGCGCCATTCTGGTTGGCGTTGGCGGGGGTCGCTTCGGCGTATTACCTCTACATGGTCAACACAGCTTTGCCTGCGAAGATCAAAAGCACCTTTCAACCTATTTACACGTTGCTTGAAAACAAGTATTACCTCGACTGGATTAACGAAAACATCGTGGCGCGTGGCACGCGGGCTTTAGGAACAGGCCTGTGGAAAGGTGGCGATCAATTTTTAATTGATGGCACCGTGGTCAATGGCTCCTGGAAGGTCGTGGCCTGGTTGTCGGGTGTGGTCAGACGGGTGCAGTCGGGTTATCTGTATCACTATGCACTGGCCATGATTTTGGGTGTCTTTGTGCTGATGACGTATTTCGTTTGGCTCAAATAGGAGAATAAGAAAATGGGTTTGTTGAGCCTGGCTATCTGGACGCCAATTATCTTTGGCGTCGTGTTACTGGCACTCGGTCGTGATGACCAAGTGCGTACCGTGCGTTGGGTCGCACTCATCGGTTCTATTGTCAGCTTGCTGGTAACGGTGCCGCTTTACACCGGTTTTAAACTCGGCACGGCTGCCATGCAGTTTGTGGAAAAGGCGCCATGGATAGAGCGTCTCAATATTAACTACCACTTGGGTGTGGACGGTATTTCGCTCTGGTTTATCTTGTTGACGGCCTTCATCAATCTGATCGTGGTGATTGCCGGCTGGGAAGTGATTACCCGGCGCGTCAATCAGTACATGGGGGCTTTCCTCATTCTGAGTGGCTTGATGATCGGTGTTTTCTGTGCGCTGGATGGCATGTTGTTTTACGTGTTTTTTGAGGCAACGCTCATTCCGATGTACCTGATCATTGGTATTTGGGGCGGTCCTAACAAAATCTACGCCGCGTTCAAGTTCTTTCTCTACACGTTGCTCGGTTCCCTGTTGATGCTGATTGCCTTGATTTTCTTGTATGTCAAGTCAGGCTGGAGTTTTGATTTGGCGGTGTGGCATCAGTTGCGTCTGGGCAGCCTTGAGCAAACTCTTTTGTTCTTTGCCTTCCTGGCCGCCTTTGCGGTTAAAGTGCCGATGTGGCCTGTTCACACTTGGTTGCCCGATGTGCACGTTGAAGCCCCTACCGGCGGATCAGCTGTGCTGGCCGCCGTGATGTTGAAGCTGGGTGCTTACGGCTTTCTTCGGTTCTCTTTGCCAATTGCCCCTGATGCGGCCCACGAATGGGCCTGGTTGATGATCACCTTGTCCTTGATTGCCGTGATTTACGTTGCGCTGGTCGCGATGGTGCAGACCGATATGAAGAAGCTGGTGGCCTATTCATCGGTTGCCCATATGGGTTTTGTCACTCTTGGGTTTTTCCTCTTCAACGACTTGGGTCTGGCAGGCGGTTTGGTTCAAATGATTGCACACGGTTTTGTGTCAGCCGCCATGTTCTTGTCGATTGGTGTCTTGTATGACCGGATGCACTCGCGTGAAATCGCCAGTTTTGGTGGGGTGGTCAACACCATGCCCAAGTTCACCGCCTTCGCGTTATTGTTCGCCATGGCTAACTGTGGCCTACCGGGCACAGCGGGTTTCGTTGGCGAGTGGATGGTGATTTTGGGCGCCGTTAAATTTAACTTCTGGATTGGTTTTGGTGCCGCTAGTGCCTTGATTTTTGGTGCAGCTTACACACTCTGGATGTTCAAACGGGTTTATTTGGGGCCTGTGGTAAATCCTAAAGTTCAGGCCTTGAAAGACATTAACAGCCGTGAATTTATTATGCTGACGCTGCTTGCCATCACTGTTTTGTATATGGGTCTCTATCCCAAACCCTTTACCGATGTGATGGATTCTTCAGTGGCGGAGTTACTCAGGCACGTCGCCTTGTCCAAGCTGAATTGATCAGACTGAATTGACCAAATTGAATTGAGAGATGGAACATGATCGATAAACTCAGCTGGATTTCTGCTTTCCCCGAAATCATTCTGCTCATCATGGGTTGTGTGGTTGCTTTGGTGGATCTCGGGGTAAAAAGCCCCCGCCGCACGACGACCTACTTATTGACCTTGCTGTCATTGGCCGTCGTTGCCGTTCTGCAGGCGTTTTACGCCAGTAGCAATGCCACTATCTATGGCTTTGGCAACATGGTTGTCAGTGATCCTATGGGCAACTGGCTTAAGTGTTTTGCCACGATTGCCGTGATGGTGACCCTGGTTTATGGTCGCCCCTATGCGGCTGACCGCGATATGTTGCGCGGCGGTGAGATGTTCTCATTGAGCATGTTTGCGCTCTTGGGTATGTTCGTGATGATCTCGGGGAATAACTTTCTTGTGATCTACATGGGGTTGGAACTATTGACACTTTCCAGCTACGCCTTGGTCGCTTTACGCCGTGATCACGCCACCTCGACCGAAGCCGCAATGAAGTATTTTGTGTTGGGTGCTTTGGCTTCAGGCTTCTTGCTGTATGGGATGTCGATGATGTACGGGGCTACCGGCTCACTCGATATCAATGCGGTATCTAACGCCATCAGTTCGGGACAAATAAACGCGCAAGTTTTGACTTTTGGGTTGGTCTTTATTGTGGCGGGTCTGGCCTTCAAGCTGGGTGTCGTACCGTTTCACATGTGGATTCCTGATGTGTATCAAGGCGCGCCCACTTCAGTGACGCTGCTAATTGGTAGCGCCCCCAAATTTGCAGCCTTTGCTATTGTTATTCGTCTCCTTGTGGAGGGCATGTTGCCTTTGGCTTTTGACTGGCAACAGATGCTGATGGTGCTCTCTATTGGCTCACTGTTGGTAGGAAATTTGGCGGCCATTGCACAAACCAATATCAAGCGTATGTTGGCATTCTCGACAATTTCACACATGGGCTTTGTGCTGCTGGGTCTGATGTCAGGCGTTGTCAATGGTGACAGCGGTTTTGCGGTCAATGCCTACAGTTCTTCGATGTTCTACGTCACCTCCTATGTGTTGACGACATTGGCTAGTTTTGGGGTCATTCTCCTGTTGACCCGCGACGGTTTCGAGAGCGAAGAAATTTCTGATCTGGCCGGTTTGAACGAGCGCAGTCCCCTGTATGCTGGCGTGATGGCGCTCTGCCTTTTCTCCTTGGCTGGCATTCCACCGATGGTTGGCTTCTACGCCAAATTGTCGGTCTTGCAGGCTTTGGTTGCGACGGGCGAAATCTTTAATCTGGGACTGGCAATCTTTGCCGTGATGATGTCGCTGATTGGGGCGTTCTACTACCTGCGGGTCGTGAAAGTCATGTATTTTGACAAGTCAACGACCCCCCGTCAGGTGAGCGCCCCCATGGACGTTCGTGCCGTGTTGACAATTAACGGCGGCTTGCTGCTAGTTTTAGGTTTACTGCCTGGTGGTCTGATGACACTGTGCACCCGCGCCATCATTCAAATGATGGGGGCTTAAGTTCGCTTATGTCCCAAACTATGTCCGTCTGGTTAGTGATTTTGTTGGGCTTCAGCGCTGCGAACCTGCCTTTCATCAGTACACGCCTGATGGCTGTGCACACACTCAAAATGCCGAAGACACTCCCCCTGCGTTTGCTCGAACTGGTGGTGTTCTACTTCTTGGTGGGTGCAGTTGCTTTGCTGCTTGAAAAACGGGTCGGCCAAATTGCACCGCAGACTTGGGAGTTCTATGCCATTACGGGAACCCTTTTTGTGACCTTTGCCTTTCCGGGTTTCGTTTATCGCTACTTGCTCAAGCACCGCGTTTAGTTTGCCATTAGAGCCGTGCCGTGCGCAGCTTTTAATTAAACATCCAATTTGCGCATTCCCGCTCCAGGCGAGGTGACCGCGAAGCGGCATTAAGACGAAGCTGACTCGTCAGGAGGGGCTGTTGGCTGCTGCAGAGAAATGGCATCCGTCTTTTCATTTTTGGATTGACCTATACATGCGCAAGGTGGTTTTTTTCTTCGATCTGCCTCTGACGCACGCGTGAGATATCCTCAGATAGCTTGAAAAGCAATAGAAATCAAGCGTTATAATTAATGCTTCGGTGTGTGGCGCAGCCTGGTAGCGCACTTGCATGGGGTGCAAGGGGTCGGAGGTTCGAGTCCTCTCACACCGACCATATAAATCAAGGACTTAACTTCTAAAGGAGCTAAGTCCTTTGTTGTTTCTGGCGTTGTCGTACAAATTGAGCGACGTCACTCTAATGGCTAACCACCACGTTATTGCCAATAAGACCCCCTTGAAGTGCAGGACTGGGCAGTGACCGTTGTCATGACTCATGCCGCGCCTGCACTTCAGACTTGAATCCCGCCTATTTTTATTTGTTCTTGTTTGGAGACTTTTATGTTTGAAATGTCTATGGAAGGCCGTCAATTCAAGGCCGTAGAACCTCAATCGGCAGGGCTGTGCCCCCAGCGTACCCAGCGGCTGATGACTGTGCTGCAAGCCGAGGTAGAGCGTCAGCGTCTGCCCGGTGCGGTTGCGTTGATTGCCCGTCACGGCAAATTAGCTCTGTTTGACAGCGTCGGCGCACTGGACCCGGCAGCGGGCACACCCATGACGCCGGACGCCATTTTTCGTATCTACTCGATGACCAAACCGTTTGTGTCGGTGGCGGTCATGATGTTGATGGAGCAGGGGCAGTTGCTGTTGAGCGACCCGGTCGCCAAATATTTGCCAGAATATGCGGCACAAAAAGTAGCGCATTGGGTGGACGGCACCGTGCAATTGCAAGCCGTTCGTCAGGGCGCAACCATTCAAGACTTGCTACGTCACACAGCGGGCATGACGTATGAGTTCATGGGCAGCACATCCGTGCAGCGGCAATATGCCCAACTCAGAATTGGCTCGCGCAAACGCAGTAATGCCGAGTTTTCACACGAACTGGCCGCCTTGCCCTTGATGTTTGAACCCGGCACGGTCTGGGAATATGGCCGCGCCACCGATGTGCTGGGGCGACTGGTTGAAGTGGTCAGTGGACAGATGCTGGGTGCGCACCTTGACGAACATATCTTTAAGCCCCTGGGCTTGAAAGACACCGGATTTTTCGTGCCACCGGCGCAGCACGCCCGCCTTGCCGAGCCATTTGCCCGTGACCCTGAAGGGGGTGTACAGATGCGGATGATTGATGTGCGAGAAGACGTTGCGCTGGCCTCCGGCGGCGGCGGGTTGGTGTCAACCGCGATGGATTACGCCCGGTTTTTACAGTTCATGCTCAACAAGGGTGAACTCGATGGCGTGCGCCTGTTGGGGCCAAGAACCATTGAGTTCATGACCTCTGATCATTTGGGTGATATTCCCGTCAACACGGGCGCTTCCCGGGCGCTGTTGCCGCTAGGCTACGGTTTCGGGCTGGGTTTTGCGGTACGCAAGCAGCTGGGCGTGGCGAGCACACCCGGCTCGGTCGGCACTTATTTTTGGGGTGGCATGGCGGGCACGACTTTCTTTGTCGATCCGGCACAAGACTTGTTTGCTATTTTGATGTTGCAAGCGCCCAATCAGCGCGAGTACTACCGGATATTGTTTCGTGATCTGGTGTACGCCGCGTTGTTGGACTGACGTTAAAGCGTCATGTAGCGGCCAACCCGGTGGTTGGTCGCCAGCGTTTGATTGAGCATCACGGCGCCCAGTACGGACAAGGCAACGTGTTGCCAGTCCACCAGTGCAAATGAACTGAGCACAATCACGCAATCCAGCCCCATTTGAATTTTGCCGGCTCGCCAGCCAAAGCGCTCCTGCAAATACAACACCAGCACGTTAAATCCGCCCAAGCTGGCGCGATGGCGAAACAGCATCAGCATTCCGGTGCCCATCAGCAAGCCGCCCATGACAGCGGCAAACGGCGTCGATAAATTCTGAAAGCTCACCAACGTGGGTAACAGATTGACAAACACCGACAGCAAGCCCACCGCCATAAAGGTTTTGAAGGTAAAGGCCCGACCCATGCGCTGCCAAGCCAAGCCATAAAACGGCAAATTAATCAGGAAAAAGACCAATCCGAAATTCCAGCCTGTCGCGTAGTGAATCAAAAACGCAATGCCCGCCGTACCGCCCGTGAGCAGCCCGGTGTGACCAAACATCACAATGCCCAAGGCGACAAAAAGCGTGCCGGTGAGCAGCGCCTGCACATCTTCATAAGGACGATGGTGCAGCGACACCGGCTCTGGCTCAACCAGCGAAACCGCTTCAACCGGCTTCATCGGCACTTCAGGCGGCAACGGCATCGGGTGTTTTTTCAACATCGGTCTGGGGCGTAGAACATGTTGCACTAGCACAGCCGTGAATCTCTTCATTAGGCAAGGCTTGGGGGGAATGAACGACACCGGTGGCGGTGTCGTAGCCGACGCTGCGCAGGTGCAGTGCCAGCGCAGCATCCATGCTTTGCGCATGTTGTGCAAACCAGACGCCCAACTCATCAGCCATCTGCCGAATGACATCCAACTCACCGGCCTGACCCCGCACATCACCCTCGCGCATGACCTGCAAAATCACATTGTGTTGGGTCGAATGGCAGTTGCTCGACGAAAAGCGCGTGTCGCGCATCCATCGGTCTTCACGCCCAAAATGGACATCCGTGTGCGTAATCAAAATTTGCCAGGCGGCTACAACCTGATCATCCGGGGCGTTGACGACTGTGGCCAACAAGTCAACAAACTCACGGTGCGTGTCATCCATAAAAGGCAAACCCAGCACAAGAGAATCAGACCAAAGTAAGGTGGACATATATTTCCTAAAAAGTTGATGCGAGGATAGGTGAGTCTTGTTTTTTGAGTTTTGACCAACATCACAAAATAGTGAATCCGCTGGCCCGGATTTTAAGGGTCGTGCGATCTGACCAAGGTAAGCTTGGTGTCTATGATTCCTTCATTTTCTCCCCCCTCTTTGGTCCAGCCCGATACGCTTGGCACCGTTCTTCAGCGCCAAGGTTACGCCGTGCTGGATGCCCGCAGCGTCAGCGCCTTGAGTGGCTGCTCCGCACAAGATTTAGCGGCCCTAGCGCCGCTTTGGGCAGATTTGCCGCCAGACGCTTTTCTTAAAGATGGCGGGCGCTATCGCCGACGCCGTCATGCCAGCTTTGTCGTGCGAGACGCACAGGTGACGCTGGTGCCACATCGGGCGCACTGGCAACCTGTTGAATACAACGCTTTGCATGGCGGTATGGAACGCCTTTTTGAACCCCTGCTACCCCAGATGTTGGCGCAACCCGTGTGGCCTCAATTGCTGCTGTGGCTGGGTGCTGTGTGCTCCAGCTTGAAAGGCGTGCAGCCGTGGTTTGTGGAGGCCCATCAGTTTCGCATTGACACCACGGATGGCATCGGTCGGCCTACACCTGAAGGCGCGCACCGTGACGGGGTGACGATGGTGGCGGTATTTATGGTGGACCGCGTGGGCGTTAAAGGCGGCGAAACCCGTGTGTTTGATGCTGACGGCCCCAATGGGCAACGCTTCACGCTGTCCGAACCCTGGTCTGTTTTGCTGCTTGATGACGCCCGCGTGATTCATGAATCAACGCCGATTCAGCCCCTGCTACCCAGCACGCCAGACGGACACCGTGATACGCTGGTGGTGACGCTTCGCGCGACAGATTTTCAAGGAAATAAATCAATAACTTGATGCGTGTCAAGATTTTTAAACTCACTCACCCAGACACTTGTATGTGTCAAATTTAAAAGAAAGATTGCATCATGTTTAACCATATTCTTGTGCCGGTTGATGGCTCTGCTACCGCACAGTTGGCCGTCGCTAAAGCCATCGGATTAGCCAAAGCTTTTGGCAGTCGCGTGACCGCTATTTTTGTCATTGACCCCTATCCGTTCACTGGCGTGGGAACCGATTTTGCCTACGGTCAAGCCGAGTATTTGAGTGCCGCCACGGCTGAAGCCAACATCGCCATCAAGGCCGTCAAGGCCGCATTTGAAGAAGTCGGTCTGACCGTTGAAACCGCCATCGTCGAAGCCCACGCCGCCTGGCGCGGTATTGTGCAAGCCGCTGAATCCGGTGAGACTGACCTGATTGTGATGGGTTCACACGGACGCAGTGGGCTGGAAAAATTGGTGCTGGGCAGCGTCGCCCAAGCGGTTTTGTCACACACCAAATTGCCTGTTTTGGTGGTGCGCGACTAAACATACAAGGGCGTCAAATGGTGACGCCCAAGCCGCATTTTTGATGCACTTTACGACCTCCCGTTTTGCCTAGACCGGAGGTTTTTCATTTCACCTGCTGTTTTCAAACAGGCACAACATGGGCGACCCCTTTGGGTTCTACGTGCGGTTGTCCCAAATTACGCAACACATCACGCACCATTTGGGCGCGGTCTTTGACCTCGGGCAGCGCCCGTTCAATACGTAGTTTTTCGTTACCAGCCAGTTTGATATGCCGATTTTTTTGAATCATTTCAATGATGCGCATCGAGTCAATCGGCGGATTTTGCTTGAATGTGATGGTGATCACGCCCGGTGCGGCATCGACCTTCACCACGCCGTAAGGTTTGGCGAGGACGCGCAGACGGTGCACATCAATCAGTGTTTGCGCTTGGGCGGGCATTTTGCCGAAGCGGTCCACGATTTCTTCCAGCAGCGCATCGATTTGATCGGTGGTTTTCGCCGAGGCCAGTTTTTTGTAAAAGCTCAAGCGCAAATGCACATCGCCACAATAATCGTCTGGCAGCAGCGCCGGGGCGTGCAGGTTGATGTCGGTGGTCACATTCAACGGGCTGAGTAAATCGGGTTCAATGCCCGCTTTCAGGCAGCGCACCGCTTCGCTCAACATCTCGTTGTAGAGCTGAAAACCGACTTCGAGCATGTTGCCGCTCTGGTTTTCGCCCAGCACCTGACCGGCACCGCGAATTTCCAGATCATGCATGGCGAGGTAAAAGCCGCTGCCCAGTTCTTCCATTTGCTGAATCGCGTCGAGTCGCTGGCTGGCCTGTTTGGTCAAGCCTTCCAGATCGGGCACCATCAAATAGGCATAGGCCTGATGGTGACTGCGACCCACGCGGCCGCGCAATTGGTGCAACTGCGCCAGACCAAACTTGTCAGCGCGGCTCATCACGATGGTGTTGGCAGTGGGCACGTCAATGCCGGTTTCGATGATGGTGGAGCACAGCAACAGGTTGTAGCGCTGCGCCACAAAGTCGCGCATCACGGCTTCCAGCTGGCGTTCGGGCATTTGGCCGTGGGCGACGGCAATGCGGGCTTCGGGCAGCAATTCTTCGAGTTTGGCGCGGCGGTTCTCAATCGTTTCCACTTCGTTGTGCAAAAAGTAAACCTGCCCGCCACGCTTGAGTTCGCGCAGCACGGCTTCACGAATCACGCCGTTGCCTTCGGTTCGGACAAAGGTTTTGATGGCGAGGCGGCGTTGCGGCGCGGTCGCAATCACGCTCAGGTCGCGCAGGCCTTCCAGTGCCATGCCCAGCGTGCGCGGAATCGGTGTGGCGGTGAGCGTCAGCACATCGACCTCGGCGCGCAGGGCTTTCATCTGTTCTTTGTGACGCACACCAAAGCGGTGTTCTTCGTCAATGATGAGCAGACCGAGGTCTTTGAATTTGGTGGACTCACTGAGCAGTTTGTGCGTGCCGACCACAATATCGACCGTGCCATCGGCCAAGCCTTTCATGGCGGCGTTGATTTCTTTGGTTGAGCGAAAGCGGCTCATTTCGGCTACTTTCACCGGCCATTTGGCGAACCGATCCACCAAGGTTTGGTAGTGCTGTTCGGCCAACAGTGTGGTGGGCGCCAGCAGCGCGACTTGTTTGCCGCCTGTGATGCCGATGAAGGCGGCGCGCAGCGCCACTTCGGTTTTGCCAAACCCCACGTCACCGCAAATCAGGCGATCCATCGGGCGCGGGCTGATCATGTCTTGAATGACAGCGTGGATGGCGGCGCTTTGGTCGGGCGTTTCTTCAAAGCCGAAATCGTTGGCAAAGGTTTCGTAATCGCTTGGCGAGTAGCGGAAGGCGTGGCCTTCGCGGGCGGCGCGTCTGGCGTAAATATTGAGCAATTCGGCCGCTGAATCGCGCACTTGTTCAGCGGCTTTGCGTTTGGCTTTGTCCCACTGGCCGGAGCCTAGACGGTGCAAGGGCGCTTCGTCGGCGCTGACGCCGGTGTAACGGCTGATGAGTTGCAACTGACTGACGGGTACGTACAACGTCGCTTTTTCGGCGTATTCCAGATGTAAAAACTCTTGGATTTCAGGCTCGCCGTTGGCTTGGATTTGACCGAGTGCGAGATTAATCAGTCCGTGATAGCGACCAATGCCGTAGGCTGAATGAACCACCGGGTCGCCCACTTTCAGCTCGCTCAGGTCTTTGATGAGCGCTTCAACGTCGCTGACTTGCTCCTGCTTTTTGCGCCGTCGCGTGGTGGGGCCAGCGGCGAAAAGCTCGGTTTCTGTCACGAAATCAATGCCCGCTTCCAGCCAGGCAAAGCCGGTGTTCAGGGATGAGGTGGCAATGCCGACTTTTTCATGACTGCGCTCGAACGCGGCCAGTGAGTCAAACGCAGGCGGGCGTAACTGGCTGCTGTGCAGAAAGTCCAGCAAGCTGGTTCGGCGACCATCGCTTTCGGCCAGCACCAACACGCGCTGACTGGACTGTTGAATGTGCGCTTTCAGACCTGCCAGCGGATCGTCTGCACCGCGCACCACGGTCATGGCGGGGAGTGTGCCAAATTCAACGTAATCAGTTGGCCCGGCGCTAGGTATCGCCGCCGCCGGTTCTGAACGAACGGCAGGCGCTTTGATGGCCAGTTGCGCATGTTGATTAACCCGGGCGTAAAACTGTTCCGTGCTTAAAAATAGCGACTCGGGCGGCAGAGCGGGGCGGTCAGGGTCGGTTCGCACCAGTCGGTAACGGTCTTTGGTGTCTTGCCAGAAATGTTGAAAGGCGGGTTCCAGATCACCGTGTAGCACGACGGTGGCATCGGCGCCCAGGTAATCAAATACGGTGGCGGTTTCCTCAAAGAACAGCGGCAGGTAGTACTCAATACCAGCGGTGGCGACACCGTTGCCCATGTCTTTGTAGAGGCGGCTTTTGGTGGGGTCGCCTTCCAGCAGCTCGCGCCAGCGGTTGCGAAAACGGGCGCGGGCGTCGTCGTCCATCGGGAACTCGCGGCCGGGCAACAGGCGCACTTCGGGCACGGGGTACAGGCTGCGCTGGCTATCAGGGTCGAAGGTGCGAATGCTGTCGATTTCATCGTCAAACAGATCCACGCGATACGGCACGGCGCTGCCCATCGGAAAGAGATCAATCAGACCGCCACGCACAGCGTATTCACCAGGACTGACCACTTGCGTGACGTGGCTGTAACCGGCCAGGGTCAATTGCGCTTTGAATTTGGTCTCGTCGAGTTTTTGTTTGACTTTGAAGTGAAAGGTGTAACCCGCCAGAAAACTCGGTGGCGCCAGCCGATAAAGCGCGGTGGTGGCGGGCACGATGACGACATCGGCGCCAGTCTCTTTTTCTCGTTGACTGATGCGCCACAGCGTCGCCAGGCGCTCACTGATCAGGTCTTGGTGCGGCGAAAAAGAGTCGTAGGGCAGGGTTTCCCAGTCGGGAAACAGCACGCAACGCAGGTCAGGGGCAAAAAACGCCATTTCAAGCATCAAGCGCTGCGCATCGGCGGCGTTGGCGGTGACGATGGCGGTGATCTTGTTGTTGCTTTTCTCACGCAAACCCAGTTGCGCGAGAAGCAAGGCATCGGCTGAACCCACGGGGCGGGGCAGGGTATAGCGTTTGCCGGGGTGTAGTTTGGGTAAATCCATGAATGACCTATAAACAACGTATGCCTACGCATTGAATTCAAAAACACCATTGAAAAACACCCCACGCCAAACAGCGGGGGGTGTGAAACAGATGTTCACGCATTTTAGAATGTCGGCCAAGCCCATGATTGATTCCCCTCAAAATTCTCCACCTATTCGCCCGCTGGCCGCCCGCTTTTGGGCTTTGATTCCCTGCGCGGGCACAGGCTCGCGCGCGGGTGCCACCGGTCCTAAACAATATCAGCCGCTCGCGGGACAACCTTTGGTGTTGCACACGTTGGCCGCCTTTGCCCAAGTGACCCGGCTGACGCAAACCGCCGTGGTGGTGGCAGCTGAAGACAGCTTCTTCACGACGCAACCTATTGCGCCCTGGATCGCGCCCTGCGGTGGCCCAACCCGCGCATCAAGCGTTTTAAACGGACTCAATTTTTTGTTGCAACACGGGGGCGCCCCGGATGACTGGGTGTTGGTGCATGATGCGGCCCGCTGCTTGATTACGCCTGCACAAATTAACGCGCTGATCGACGCCTGCGCCAGCGACGAGGTGGGTGGCTTACTGGCGCATAAATTGCCCGATACGCTAAAAATTGAAGTGGCAGGTCGGGTTGCCAACACGCTGGATCGTGGCGACAAATGGCTGGCCCAAACGCCGCAGATGTTTCGCCTTGGCGCGCTGTTGAGCGCCCTTGCACAAGCAGGCGACCAAGTCACCGACGAGTCCAGCGCGATGGAGTCGATGGGTTGGCGCCCTTTGCTGGTGTCAGGCAGCGCGCAAAATTTCAAGGTGACCTATCCCGAAGATTTTGCGCTGGCCGAAGCCGTGCTACATGCGCGTTTTAATCAAGAAAGCAAAAAATGAATTTCAGAATTGGCGAAGGCTGGGACACACACGCCTTGGTGGCCGGGCGCAAGCTCATCCTGGGCGGTGTGGAGATTCCCTTTCATTTGGGACTGCTGGGTCATTCGGATGCGGATGTGCTGTTGCACGCCATCACCGATGCCTTGCTGGGTGCGGCGGCACTGGGTGACATTGGCACCCATTTTCCTGATACCGATGTGCGCTTCAAAGGCGCCGATTCGGGGGTGCTGTTGGCAGAGGCCGCCCGCCTCGTGCGTGAAAAAGGCTTTGAAATCGGCAATGTGGACAGCACCGTCATTGCGCAAGCGCCTAAATTAATGCCTTTCATGCCCGTTATGCGCACCCGCATTGCCCAAGCGCTTGGGGTTGAAGTCGATCAAATCAACGTCAAAGCCAAGACCGCTGAAAAAATGGGACCGGTCGGACTGGGTCAGGCGATGGAGGCACGAGCGATTGTTTTGCTTTTCCCTCACTCGTCATGAAGCCCCGGCGTTCAGGTCGGTGCTATAAAGCGAGAAACTCTCTGAGAGATGCCACTGCGATGGCGCGTGTCGCCTGGGTCGCTGTGGACTTTTAGCTGCTGAGGTGTCAAAAACACCGCTTGTCGGGGTGAGATGTTGAGCCGACGTTGTCAACTTTGCCAAGTTATCATGACGCCTGCCTCAGAGGGTTATCCATTAGCCCCTGATTCCCGCTAAACCCTAGCCAGAACCACCAGCCATCCGTGCGTCTTAATTCAATCAAGTTATCAGGCTTCAAGTCCTTTGCCGAACCAACCAATTTCATGCTGCCGGGGCAACTCGTCGGCGTGGTTGGGCCGAACGGCTGCGGCAAATCCAACATCATGGATGCGGTGCGTTGGGTGCTGGGCGAGTCCAAAGCGTCAGAGTTGCGCGGCGAGTCGATGCAGGATGTCATTTTTAATGGCACCACCACCCGCAAACCGGCCAGTCGCGCCAGCGTTGAGTTAAGTTTTGACAACGACGACCACCGCGCTGGCGGCCAGTGGAACCAATTCAATGAGATCGCTGTCAAGCGGGTGTTGACCCGAGACGGCAGCAGCAATTACTTCATCAACAACCTGCCGGTGCGCCGGCGTGACGTGCAAGACGTCTTTCTGGGCACGGGGTTGGGGCCGCGGGCTTACGCCATCATCGGTCAAGGCACCATCAGCCGGATTATTGAAAGCAAACCCGAAGAGTTACGCCTGTTTCTGGAAGAGGCCGCTGGCGTTTCCAAATACAAAGAGCGTCGCCGTGAAACGGAAAACCGCTTGTCTGATACGCGCGAAAACCTGACGCGGGTCGAAGATATTTTGCGTGAGCTAAACGCCAATTTGGAAAAGCTTGAAAAGCAGGCCGAGGTGGCTAAAAAGTACAACACCTTGTCGGCTGACGTCACGCTTAAACAACATCAGTTGTGGTTTCTCAAGCGCACCGAGTCCGAGGCCGATCAGGCCAAGGTTCAGGCCGATGGCCTCGGCGCAGTGAATGCACTGGAGAGCCGTTTGGCCGACTTGCGCCGCATTGAAGCCGAGTTGGAGACGGTACGCCAGGCCCATTACGCCGCCGGTGACCAAGTGACCCACGCACAGGGACTGTTGTACGAGGCCAGCACCGAAGTCGGTCGCCTAGAGGCTGAAATCCGGTTTGTGGTGGAAGGTCGCCAGCGCGTCGAGCAGCGCCTGATCACGCTTAAAGAACAAAGCGACCAATGGGCCACACGCCGCGACGAGGCGCAGGAAGAAATTGAAAACCTGCTTGAACTGGAAATGGTGGGTGAAGAACAAACCGAGTTACTCGCCGCCCAAGTTGAAGACCAGGCTCAACAGTTACCCGATTTGGAAGAAGCTTTGCGTTTGGCGCAAAAAGGGGCCAATGAGCAGCGCGCCAGCGTCGCCCAAGTGCAGCAACAAATTCAGGTGCTGGGCGCCGACCAACGCAGTATTGAAGAGCAAGCGCGCCAGTTCAGCACCCGGCGTGAACGTTTGAGCGCAGATCGCAATGCCTTGGCCGCGCCCGATGAAGCGCGTCTGGTCAACCTGCAAAACCAGCTGGATCAGGCGAGCGAGACGGCCAGCGTGGCCCAAGGCCGCCTCGATGAGTTGCAAGACACCGTGCCGCAACTCGATGAGCAGCGGCGCACGCAACAGCAGACGGTTAACGCTGAATCATCCCGTTTGGCGGCTTTATCCGCCCGCATGGAGGCGCTCAAAGCCTTGCAGGAAAAGGTTAAGACAGATGGCAAACTGCAGCCTTGGCTGGCCAAGCACGGGCTGGACGCGCTGCAGGGTCTGTGGACCCGTCTTCATATCGAGCAGGGTTGGGAAAACGCGCTGGAAGGCGCTTTGCGTGAACGCTTGGGTGCGCTTGAAGTGTCACGGCTGGATTTGTTGCGGGCTTTTGGCCGCGACGCGCCGCCCACCAAGTTAGCTTTTTACAGCCCCCCGCTAACCGCCCTGCCTGAAAAATCAGGGCCGTTACCGCGCCTGTCTGATTTGCTACGGATTCATGACGCGGGTCAACAAGCGGTGCTGGCCGATTGGTTGCAAGGCTGCTTTACCGCGCCCAGCTTTGAAGAGGCTTTGGCGCAACGCGATCAACTGCAACCCGGCGAACTGATTTTTGTCAAAGCCGGTCATGCCGTGGGTGCCTACAGTGTCAATTTTTATGCGCCCGACTCTGAGCAGGCGGGTTTGCTGGCGCGGGCACAGGAAATTGAAAACCTTGAGAAGCAATGGCGGGCACAAACCCTGATCAGCGATGAAACCCGGTCTGCTTTGGTGCGTGCCGAGGCCGCTTATGCCGATGCCTCGCAACGGCTGGTCGTTATTCGCCGTGAGGCAGCACAGAGTCAAAGTCACGCCCATTCGCTGCAGGTTGAAACCTTGCGTTTGTCGCAACTAGCTGAACAGGCCCGCGTGCGCAGTGCGCAAATTACCGACGACCTGGCTGAGGTTAACGCTCAACTGGAAGACCTGCAAGAGCGTCGCGTCACCGCTGAAGGTCGTTTTGAAGAACTCGATATGCAGCTGGCCGACACCCAAGAGCGCCATGCCCAATTGGACGAGCGCGTCATGGGTGCCGAGCGTCAATTGAGTGAGGCCCGCGAACAGCAGCGCAGTCTGGAGCGTCAGGCGCAAGAAGCGGCCTTTTCCATGCGCAGCCTGGATGCCCGCAAGTCTGAATTGTCACGGGCCATTGAAACGGCGGAGCAACAAGCCGATGCGGTCAAGGCCGAAGCCCGGCGCGCCCATGAAGAACTGGCGCGGCTCAACGACGCCGCCGCCCAAGGCGGTTTGCAAGATGCTTTGAACGCCAAGCTGGCGCGAGAACAAGCCTTGGGCGCCCGGCGTAGTGACTATGACGATTTGACCGCCAAATTGCGCGCCAACGACGAGCGCCGCTTGCAGTTGGAGCGAGAGTTGGATCCCTTACGCCAGCGCATCACTGAATTTCAGCTCAAAGAACAGGCCGCCCGCTTAGGCTTTGAGCAATACACCCAGTTGCTCACCGACGCGCAGGCTGATCTGCAAACGGTTGCCTTGTCTCTCGCGCAGGGCAACGTACGTTTAACGGGTATGCAAAGCGAGATTGACCGACTGAACCGCGACATCACCGCCTTGGGTGCTGTCAATCTGGCTGCGTTGGATGAGTTGGCCGCCGCCAGCGAGCGCAAAAATTTTCTGGACGCCCAAACCGCCGACCTTGTCGAGGCTATGACCACGCTGGAAGACGCCATTAAGAAGATTGACGGCGAAACCCGCGAGTTGCTGTCAGGCACGTTTAACGCGGTGAACGAACACTTTGGCCGGATGTTTCCCGAGTTGTTTGGCGGTGGCAACGCCCGGCTGGTGATTACCGGCGAAGAAATTCTGGATTCGGGCGTGCAGGTGATTGCCCAACCGCCAGGCAAAAAGAATCAGACCATTCATTTACTCTCGGGTGGTGAAAAGGCGCTGACGGCCATTGCGCTGGTGTTTGCAATTTTTCAACTCAACCCCGCGCCCTTTTGTTTACTCGACGAGGTCGATGCACCGCTGGACGACGCCAACACCGAGCGTTATGCCCGGTTGGTGTCGAGCATGAGTCAGGGGACTCAATTTTTATTTATTAGTCACAACAAAATTGCAATGGAAATGGCCGAACAACTAATTGGTGTGACGATGCAGGAACAAGGCGTTTCCCGTATCGTGGCAGTGGACATGGATGCAGCAGTTTCAATGGCGGAGGCTTTTTGATGGCAATGAGTAGTTTGCAAATGGGTTTAGTCGCGGCTGGCAGTCTGGTGCTGGTCATCATGATTGTGCACAGCGTTTGGAGCGCCCGCAAGAATCACCCGCGTCAAGCCAGGCTTGATGAAAAAACCTCTCAATCGGATATTGTGAGAGACAGCGAGCCTGAGCTGGATGCCGCAGCGCTGGATGTCGCGAAGTTTCCGCTGCCGACCCCGGAAAAAAAGTTGGCGATGGATCCCCTGATTGACGTCCTTGCCCCCCTCAAACTGGACGGGCCAATTATGGGTGAAGCCGTTCTGGCCGCTCTGCCCAAGACACGCCGGGTGGGGAGCAAACCTTTTTCTGTAGAAGGGTTTAATGCGACCACCCAGCGCTGGGAAATACCAGTGGTGAATCAGTCTTTCACCGGGTTGCAGGCCGGGGTGCAGTTGGCCAACCGGTCGGGGGCGCTCAATGACATTGAGTATTCCGAGTTTGTGAGTAAAACCCAAACCTTTTGCGATGCGGTTAACGCCACGCCTGACTTTCCCGATATGCGTGAGGAGGTCGCCCGTGCTCGTGAACTGGATCAATTTGCCAGTGACCATGATGCACAACTGGTGTTCGTTTTGCGGGCGCTCAATGCCGCCTGGAGTCCCGGCTATGTCCAGCAAAACGTGGCGCGCCTGGGGTTTGTGAGCGGGGTCATTCCTGGACGAATGGTGATTGCGGCCAGTGTGGTGGGCCTTCCACCCCTGTTGACGCTGAGTTTTGATATGCAAACCGCCATGAATGACGACTCCGACTTGTCGGCTATTCGGGAAATTTCAATCAGTCTGGATGTCGCGCAAGTTGATCGCAATGAAAAAGTCTTTGCGCGGATGCGCGAAGCCGCCTTGACGCTGGCTGACAGCATGGAAGGCGTGGTCACCGATGACAACGGCATTGCCTTGTCGCCTGAATCCATGGATGTGATTGGCACCGAGCTGGAGCGTTTGTACGACACCTTGGATCAGCGTGATCTGTCCGCTGGCTCGGCCTTGGCCCGCCGCCTGTTTTCTTGATGCAAGCGTTGGTCCTGACCCGCTACCCCGTTGACCCGTATGAAAAATTTATTATCTGAGCCAGCACAGCCTGATCACGCCTCTGTTGCCGCGCAACTCCGGCACACCCTTCATGCGCACGCGCACCGTTATTACGTGTTGGACGATCCGAGCGTTCCTGATGCCGAATACGACCGTTTGTTTCAGGCGTTGCAGGCGATTGAGGCGCAGCACCCTGAACTGGTCACGCCGGATTCCCCGACGCAGCGAGTGGGTGGCCGTGCCCTTGACGCTTTCACCAGCGTGCGCCATGCCGTGCCGATGTTGAGCATTCGCACCGAAACCGACACGCAGGCCACCGGTGCCCAGAACTTTGATGCCCGCGTGCGGCGCGAACTCGGCTTGGATGATTCGGCGCCGCCGGTTGACTATGTCGCGGAGCCGAAGTTCGACGGTCTTGCCATGAGTCTGCGTTATGAACGTGGCGTGTTGGTGCAAGCCGCCACCCGGGGCGACGGTGAAATGGGCGAAGACGTGACGCAAAATATTCGCACCATTGGTCAGATTCCCCTGCGTTTGCCCGCTTCGGCGCCCGATGTGCTGGAAGTGCGGGGCGAGGTGTATATGCGCCGCGATGACTTTGAAGCGCTCAACGAAAAGCAGCGCGAACGCGGGCAAAAAACTTTCGTCAACACCCGTAATGCCGCCGCCGGTGCGGTGCGCCAGCTAGACCCCGCCATTGCCGCCCAACGTCCCTTGAGCTTTTTTGCCTATGGCTTGGGTGAAATCACGCCGCCGGAAGCGAGCGGGCCGGTGTTTGCCACACATTTCGAGATGCTGAAAACGCTGGAATCCTGGGGTTTTCCGGTGTCCAGTCTGGTCAAAGTGGCGCAGGGCGCGACTGAATTAATCGCCTATTACCAAGCCGTCGGACAGCAGCGCGACAGCCTCGGGTTTGATATTGATGGCGTGGTTTACAAGGTCAACAGCTTGGCCCTGCAACGCCGCATGGGTTTTTTGACCCGCGAGCCGCGCTGGGCGGTGGCGCACAAGTTTCCGGCGCAAGAGCAGTTCACGACCGTGTTGGGCATTGACGTGCAAGTGGGGCGCACCGGCAAACTCACGCCGGTGGCGCGCTTGAAACCCGTCTTTGTCGGCGGCGTCACCGTGACCAATGCCACGCTGCACAACCTGTTCGAGTTGCGCCGCAAGCGGGTGCGCGTGGGCGACACCGCCATCGTGCGCCGGGCGGGCGACGTGATTCCCGAGGTGGTGGGCATTGTTCAGACACTGCGCCCGCACTATGTGCCGAACTTCTTGATGCCGCGCCAGTGTCCGATTTGCGGCAGCGCGGTGGTGCGTGAAAAATTGGAGGTCAATCACCGTTGTACCGGCGGACTGTTTTGCGCGGCCCAGCGCAAGCAAGCCGTTCTGCACTTTGCGCAACGCCGGGCTGTGGAAATTGAAGGCTTTGGCGAGAAACTGGTCGATCAACTGATTGACCGAAATGTGGTCAAGGTGCTGCCCGATTTGTATCGCTTGGGCTTGCGCGCGCAAGCTGAGTTGCAAAGTCTGACTCTGGATGCGCTAGCTGAAAAACTGACCGACGAAGAAAAAGCTGCATTGGCGAAAGAAACCTTGATCGCGCTGGATCGCATGGCCACGGTATCCGCCCAAAAAGTGCTGGACGCCATCGAAAAATCAAAGCACACCACGTTGCCGCGCTTCTTGTTCGGCTTGGGCATTCGCCATGTGGGCGAGGCTACGGCCAAAGAACTGGCGCGCCACTTCGGGCAACTCGACGCCATCATGGACGCGACCGTAGAACAACTGCTGGAAGTCAGCGACGTTGGCCCCATCGTCGCGTTGAGTTTGCGCACTTTTTTTGATCAAGCCCATAACCGCGAGGTGGTCGAGCAACTGCGCGCCTGTGGCGTAACTTGGCAAGAAGGCCCGCCCGCGCCAGTCGCCCCCAAGCCCTTGACAGGCAAAACCTTCGTCATCACCGGCACATTACCCACCCTGGGCCGCGACGAAGCCAAAGACCTGATTGAAGCGGCAGGCGGCAAAGTGGCGGGTTCGGTGAGCAAGAAAACAACTTTTGTCGTGGCAGGTGCCGAAGCCGGTAGCAAGCTCGACAAAGCGCAAGCCTTGGGCATTGCGGTGCTGGATGAGGCTGGTTTAAAGGAGTTGCTCAATGAGCATTCGTGAAATTCTAAAAATGGGCGATCCGCGTTTGCTGCGCATCGCTCAACCTGTCACCCAGTTCGACTCGGACGAGTTGCATTTGCTGATCTCGGATCTGCTTGACACGATGTTGGCGGCCGAAGGTGCCGGGCTAGCCGCGCCGCAAATTGGGGTGGATTTGCAGTTGGTTATTTTTGGCTCTAATGCCCGTAATCCGCGTTATCCAGAGGCACCCGTTGTGCCTCAAACTGTGTTGATCAACCCGGTGATCACGCCGCTGAGTCAAGCAGAAGGCGATGCCACGCTGCTCGAAATTGACGACTGGGAAGGTTGTTTATCCGTGCCTGGCCTGCGCGCCATCGTGCCGCGTTTTTCGCGCATTCGCTACACCGGTTTTGATCAGTACGGCGACCCGATAGACCGCACGGTGGAAGGTTTTCATGCGCGGGTGGTGCAGCATGAATGCGACCATTTAATTGGCAAGCTGTATCCGATGCGGGTACGTGATTTCAGCCGGTTCGGTTTTACCGAGGTGCTTTTTCCGGGGCTGGATGCCCCGCAGGACGACTGAGACAGGCATCCTGCGAGGGTGTTTAACGCAGCTGAATTCGGTTCAGCTCAGTGCGTCTAGCAGCTCGGTTTCGATATCAATCTGGGCGCGGTTGTGCTGCAACTCATCGCCTTGAATCAAAAAGGTATCGTCCACCCGTTCGCCCAAAGTCGTGATTTTGGCTAATTGCAGATTGATGTTGTGCTCGGCCAGCACGCGGGCCACCGAGTACAGCAACCCGACCCGGTCGCAAGCTGAGACGTTGAGTAGCCAGCGCTGGGCTTTCTCATCCGGGCGCAAGGTGACGCGCGGCGCAATCGGAAAGCTTTTAACCCGGCGTGACACACGTCCGCAACTGGGCGGAGGTAGCGGCCCGGTTTGGGCAATGGCGCGACTCAACTCGCTCTCCACCATGCTGGTGAGTTCTTGGTAGTGCTCGGGCAAACTGGAGGCAATGACCTGAAAGGTATCCAGTGCAAAGCCGTTGTTTGTGGTGTGCACGCGGGCATCCAGAATGCTGAAATCGCTCTGATCAAAATAGCCGCAGATGCGCACAAACAGGTCCGGTTGATCGGGCGTGTAAACCAGCACTTGCATTCCTTCGCCCAAGGGTGAAAGACGGGCACGCACGATGGATTTCCCGCCGCCGACGTAACGCGAAAGTTGGCGAGTATGCCAGGCGATATCAGCGGCGTCGTGGCGCATGAAATAGCCCACATCCAGCGTGTCCCACAGGCGTTTATGGGCCTCAAACGGCAACGCATGAAGGGCCAGCAAAACCAGCGCGTCGCGCTTGCGCGATTGCACCTCGGCTTTGCGGTCGGGGGCGTGGCCGCCGAGTGCGCGCAGCGTCAGGCGGTAAAGGTCTTCCAGCAGTTTGCCTTTCCAGGCGTTCCAGACTTTGGGGCTGGTGCCGCGAATGTCGGCCACCGTCAGCAAATACAGGGCGGTGAGATGGCGCTCGTTGCCGACGCGCTGGGCAAAGGCGGCAATGATGTCGGGGTCGCTGAGGTCTGATTTTTGCGCGACGCGGCTCATCGTCAAATGCTCGTGCACGATGAATTCAATCAAATCGCTGTCTTCTTTTTGAAATGCGTGTTGTTTGCAAAAACGCCGCACCTCAATGGCGCCCAGTTCGGAGTGATCGCCACCGCGACCTTTGGCAATGTCGTGAAACAACGCCGCCACGTACAAAATCCAGGGTTTGTCACAGCATGAAGCCAGTTGCGAGCAAAACGGATACTCATGGGCGTGCTCGACGATAAAGAAGCGCCGCACATTGCGCAGCACCATCATGATGTGCTGGTCCACCGTGTAAACGTGAAACAGGTCGTGCTGCATCTGCCCCACAATTTTGCGAAACACCCACAGGTAACGTCCTAGCACCGAGGTCTCATTCATGAGACGCATGGCGTGGGTGATGCCGTCCCGCTCCATCAAAATTTGGCGGAAGGTTTCCCGGTTCACGGGGTCGCTGCGAAACTTGCTGTCCATCAGGTTGCGCGCGTTGAACAGGGCGCGCAAGGTGCGTGCCGACAGGCCTTTAACGCCCACCGTGGTCTGATAAATCAGAAAAGTTTCGAGAATCGCGTGCGGCTCGCGCTGGTACAAGTCGTCGCTGGCGACCTCCACCATGCCGGCTTTGTCAAAGAAGCGGGCATTGATCGGGCGGGAGGTGTGCGTGGATGCGTTGAGTCGCTCTTCAATGTTGAGCAATAAAATCTGGTTGAGCTGGGTCACCGCCTTGGCGGCCCAATAGTAGCGCCGCATCAGGGCTTCGCTGGGGCGCACGAAAGCGCGTTGATCAATGCTGGAAGAGGGCGCGACGTAGCCAAAGGCGTGGGCGACGGCGGTTTGCAAGTCAAACACCAGCCGATCTTCGCGGCGTTTGGCAGTCAGGTGCAGGCGCACGCGAATCAAACTCAGTAGCGCTTCATTGTGCTTGAGCTGCTTGACCTCAAAGGCGGTGGCCAAACCGTTCTTGGCCAGCGAGTCCCAGTGATCGCCATAACCAGCGGCTTTGGCGACCCACAAAATCACCTGCAAATCGCGCAGTCCGCCGGGGGACTCTTTGCAATTGGGTTCCAGCGAGTAGGGCGTGTCCTCAAATTTATTGTGGCGCTGGCGCAATTCCAGCGTTTTAGCGACAAAAAAAGCTTGCGGGTCCAGCGCGGTAAAAAATCGGTTTTGAAAGCGCACGTAAAGTGCCGCGCTGCCCGTGATCAGCCGGGATTCAATCAGCGAGGTCTGCACGGTCACGTCTTGCTCGGCTTCATGCAGGCACTCGGTCACAGAGCGAACACTGGAGCCAATCTCAAGCCCGGCGTCCCAGCAACTGCCAATAAAACCTTCAATTCGAGCCTTGAGCTGTGCATCGTTGTCCGGTGACTGGTCGTCGGGCAACAGCACCAGCACGTCCACATCGGAGTAGGGGAACAGCTCGCCGCGCCCAAAGCCCCCCACGGCGAGCAAGGCAAAGGGTGCTTCAAACCCCGCTTGCTGCCATAAAGTCATGAGCGTGGCATCTGCTAATTTGGAGAGCTTGCCCAGCGTCGCGCGCACGCCCCGCGTGGAACTGACGCTGGCGGTCAGCGCGTCCAGCAGTGTGGATTTTTCAGCGCGGTAGTGGTGGCGCAGCGTTAGAGGCTCAATCATGGCGGTCTATTTAACGAAGGCGGGAATGGGCGGGCTGCCCGCTGATAGCGTCAGGACTTCGTAACCCGTTTCGGTCACCAGGAGCATATGTTCCCATTGGGCTGAGAGCGAATGGTCTTTGGTGACGATGGCCCAGCCGTCGCCCATTTCCTTGATTTCTTTGCGTCCGATGTTGAGCATAGGCTCAATCGTGAGGGTCATCCCGGCTTTGAGCTGATCCAGGGTGCCGGGTCTGCCGTAATGCAAAACCTGCGGTTCTTCATGAAAATGGCGACCAATGCCGTGACCACAAAACTCACGCACCACGCTCAAGCCCTGACCTTCTGCAAAGGTCTGAATGGCGTGGCCGATGTCGCCCAGATAAGCGCCCGCTTTGACCTTCACAATGCCGTGCCACATGGCTTCGTAGGTTAATGCGCACAGCCGTTTGGCCGCAATGGAGACATCACCAACCATGAACATACGGCTGGAGTCGCCATGCCAGCCGTCCTTGATCACTGTCACGTCGATATTGACAATGTCGCCTTTTTTGAGCGGCTTGTCATTGGGAATGCCGTGGCACACCTGATGATTGATGGAGGTGCAAATGGATTTGGGGTAAGGGTTGTGACCCGAGGGTGCGTAATTCAGCGGGGCAGAAATGCCGTGCTGCACGTTGACGGTGTAGTCGTCCGCCAGTTTGTCCAACTCATTGGTGGTGACACCGGGTTTGACAAAAGGCGTGAGGTAGTCCAATAGTTCAGAGGCCAAGCGGCCTGCGATGCGCATGCCGGCAATGCCTTCGGCGTCTTTGTAAGTGATAGTCATGCCTTAATTATCCCATTGGGGAAAATTCCACGAATGAAACAAGGTTGGTCTCTTTTCTTGAGGCCGCCCTGAGGCATCATTCCCCTTGTCATTAAAACAATAGGAAAAGACCTGATGGATCACCACCAATTACCGCCAACCCTCAACGCCATCGAAGCGCCTGATAGCGAATGGTTTTTTCCAAAAATTGGCTTGGTGGCGATTGGCACAATAAGCCAATCCATTTTGGGAGACTTGGCCTGGCGTCTGCCTTCTTTGCATCGCACCATGGCTATTCATACGGATGCTAACGCCTTGCGCCGAGTCAAGGCTGACTGCAAGTTATGGGTCAGCGATGGCAAGGCGCCACCACTGACTCCCCAAGCCTCGCAGCTGCTTGCCCAATCGTTGATACCAGACATGGCCGAAGCCGTTGCGGGTCTCGATATGGTTTTGCTGGTGACCGGGATGGGTGGCGTGGCGGGCACGGGCATTGCCCCTGTCGTGGCGCAGGTGTTGCGCGAGCAAAAAATTCTGACACTGGCCTTCGCGACGTTACCTTTTAACTTTGAAGGCAATCGCCGCCACCAGAATGCACAAATCGGCCTGCAAGAATTAGGCACTCAAGTTAATGCGCTGCTGCCAGTGAACAACAGTGATCTTGAACGGGTTGTCGAAGAAAACGCCTCGCTTGAGTCCGTTATGAACCATGCGCCGCTGGCGTTCATTCAACTGTGCCGAAGTATTATGAATTCAGTGGTTGTCGAGCATTCCAATGTCGGCATTGATTTTGAAGATTTGCGCCATCTGATTTTGGGTCAAACCGGTGATTGCGCCTTTGGATTTGGCGCCGCCAGCGGGGTGAATGCCGCTGACGCAGCCGTCAACCAAGCGATTCATCATATTTTTTTGGGGCAAAGCCGTTTGCAGCAGGCCTCTGCCGTGTTGGTGGCCATTGAAGCCACCCCGGATGCGCTCTCACTGCGCGATGTGAGAAGCATCATGCTCAGTGTCGGCCAGCAACTGCCCTCCGCGCCGCCCGTCATTTACAGCACCGTCTCAGCAACTCCCGAGGACGGTCACGATTTCAGGGTTTCTATTTTGGCCAGCGGCATTGCACGAATCTGAACCTGGGCGGATAAGCAGGCTACGACCGCCGTGCGGTGAGTGTTCAATCCGCGTGACTGCGACTCTTGCGGCTTCGACCTGATCTGTCGTGGTGATGCGCCATGGCACTTATTCAAGAAGTCCCCAAGTGCTGCTTGCCTGAATCGACTCGCTGCCTTGCGTTTTACGCCACAAATCGGTGGAAAAGAGATCGTCTATCGTTGGCGTAAAGCAATATTTTGGAAGTTTTTGCAACACCATTGCACTGCTAAAATTCAGCGTTTTCAGGGTCAGGCCCAGTCAGCGCCTGCACCTTGCGCCTATTTTTAAACCCGTTAGCCCCCCAATTCAGGCCATCCAAGTGACTCTGCACATTACCCAATTCGAGGGCGGCAGCGCTCTCAGTCGTTTTCGTATTCAGCAACTTTTGCCGAGCCTGCAAGGCGTTCACGACAAGATCAACGGCGTGGCCGCACGGTTTGTCCACCTTGTTACGTCGGACGTTGAGCCGCCCCAGACCCTCAAAGACCAGTTGGCGGCCTTGCTGACTTATGGCGAACCTTATGTCGGCTCGTCCGAGGGCACGCTGGTTGTGGTCACGCCGCGTTTTGGCACCGTGTCGCCCTGGGCTTCCAAGGCGACGGATATTGCCCACAACTGCGGTTTGGCGGTGCGCCGGGTGGAGCGGGTGATTGAATATCGCGTGACGCTTAAAAGTGGTTTATTGAGCAAGCCCACGTTATCCGAGGCGCAGTTGGCGCAAATCGGCACCTTGCTGCATGACCGCATGACCGAAAGCGTGATGTTTGACCGCGTCACGGCTTTGGGTTTGTTTGCCGAGTTGCAGCCTGCGCCGATGGCCCATGTTGACGTTTTGCAAGGCGGCAAAGCGGCGCTTGAAGTCGCCAATACCCAGTTTGGTCTGGCGCTGGCCGCCGATGAAATCGACTATTTGGTGCAGGCCTTTACCCAATTGCAGCGCAACCCCACCGATGTGGAATTGATGATGTTTGCGCAGGCCAACAGTGAACACTGCCGTCACAAAATTTTCAACGCCGAGTTCACGATTGACGGCGTGGCGCAAAACCAGAGCATGTTCGGCATGATCCGCCACACGCATCAAACCAATCCGCAGCACATGCTGGTGGCGTATTCGGACAATGCGTCGGTGATGGAGGGCGCGCAGGTTGAGCGCTTTGTCGCCAAATCAACGGCCAGTCCGCTTGGCGTGAGTGCCAGAAGCTATGAGAAATACAGCGCCACGAACCACATTTTGATGAAGGTGGAAACGCACAACCACCCAACCGCGATTTCACCTTTCCCCGGTGCATCCACCGGCGCGGGCGGCGAGATTCGTGACGAAGGCGCGACCGGGCGCGGCTCCAAACCCAAAGCGGGCTTGAGTGGCTTTACGGTGTCCAAAATCAATTGGGATCAGAACCCTAGCAACGCCATTAACTATGGCAAGCCGGGCCACATTGCCAGCCCGTTGCAGATCATGATTGAAGGCCCGTTGGGCGGCGCGGCGTTCAACAACGAATTTGGCCGCCCTAATTTGCTGGGTTACTTCCGCGAATACGAGCAGAGTTTGACTTATTCATTGACCGATGCCGCGGGCGTTTCAACCCAGCAGCAAGAGCAGCGCGGCTACCACAAGCCCATCATGATTGCCGGTGGTTTGGGCGTGATCGACGCTACGCAAACGCACAAAATCGAGTTTCCGGCGGGCAGCTTGTTGATCCAGTTGGGCGGCCCCGGGATGCGCATTGGCATGGGCGGCAGCGCGGCCAGTTCGATGGCGACGGGCGCTAACGCGGCTGAACTTGACTTTGATTCTGTGCAGCGCGGCAATCCTGAGATCGAGCGGCGGGCGCAAGAGGTCATCAATCATTGTTGGGTGTTGGGCAATGAAGGTGGCCCTAACGGCACGGGCAACCCCATTTTGGCCATTCACGATGTGGGCGCGGGCGGCTTGAGCAACGCTTTCCCCGAGTTGACCAACGACGCCGGGCGCGGTGCCCGGTTTGATTTGCGTGCCGTACCGCTGGAAGAGTCCGGCATGGCGCCCAAAGAGATTTGGTGCAACGAAAGTCAAGAGCGTTACGTGCTCGCCATTGCGCCCGAATCGCTGGCGATGTTCAAAGCCTTGTGCGAACGCGAGCGCTGTCCGTTTGCCGTGGTGGGCGTGGCAACTGAAGCGCGTCAACTGGTGCTGGCCGATGGCCCTGAAAGCACTGATGGCAACGCCAGCCAAACCTCTCCCGTCGATATGCCCATGAACGTGCTGCTGGGTAAACCGCCCAAAATGCACCGCGATGTGACGACGGTTAATCGCACCTTTGCGCCGGTTGACTTGACTGACATCACGCTGCAAAAAGCCTGCATTGATGTACTCGCCAGCCCGACTGTGGCGTCCAAGCGCTTTCTCATCACCATTGGCGACCGCACCGTGGGCGGCTTTAGTCACCGCGACCAGATGGTTGGTCCGTGGCAAGTGCCAGTCGCTGATTGCGCCGTGACGCTGGCTGATTACCAGGGTTTTTCCGGTGAAGCCATGAGCATGGGCGAACGCACGCCGCTGGCGACGGTTAACGCGCCCGCGTCTGGCCGCATGGCGGTGGCGGAGGCGATTACCAATTTGCTGGCGGCGCCGTTTGAACTGTCGCGCGTCAAGCTGTCGGCCAACTGGATGGCGGCTTGCGGCGAACCGGGCGAAGACGCGGCGCTTTATGCCACCGTCAAAGCCGTCGGTCTGGAGCTGTGCCCTGCGTTGGGAATTTCCATCCCCGTGGGCAAAGATTCGTTGTCCATGCGCACGCAGTGGACGGAGCAGACAAGCGCCAATGGCAGCGAAAAGAAAAAGGTGACCTCGCCGGTCTCGTTGATCGTCACCGCTTTTGCCACACTGGCTGATGTGCGCGGCACGCTGACGCCGCAACTCAACGCCACCGACGACACCACGCTGGTGCTGGTTGACTTGGGCCGGGGCCAAAACCGCATGGGCGGCAGCATATTGGCGCAAACGCTGGGGCAGTTGGGCAGCGAAGTGCCTGATCTGGATCATCCGCAAGACTTGGTGAATCTGGTCAAGGCTGTGAACGCCTTGCGTGCTCAAGGCCAAATTTTGGCGTACCACGACCGCAGCGACGGCGGCCTGTTTGCGTCGGTGTGTGAAATGGCGTTTGCCGGTCATGTGGGCGTGTCGATCAATGTGGACTTGCTCGTGACCGAGGGCGATGGCATCACGGACAGTCGTATGGACGTGGGCGACAGCAAAAACTGGGCGGGTCAAGTCGGGGCGCGACGCGAAGAACTCACGCTCAAAGCCTTGTTCTCCGAAGAATTGGGCGTGGTGCTGCAAGTGCGCACCGCGCAACGCGATGGCGTCATGCAAACCCTGCGCGACCACGGCTTGAGCAAATACAGCCACGTTATCGGCAAAACCCGTCCCGCCGATTCAGTCATCAAAGCCGGTGTCGGCGAAGTGCAGGTTTGGCGCGATGCCAAAGCCGTGTTCAGCGCCAAGTTACAAGACCTGCACCAAGTCTGGGATAACACCAGTTGGCAGATATGCCAGCAACGCGACAACCCGGTCTGCGCCGATGCCGAGCACGCCGCCGCCGGTGATCCAACCGATCCGGGACTGCACGTTTTTCTGGCCCCAACGCCGTTGTTAGCGCCTGTGACGTCATCCCTCGTGCAAGCGCCCGCCTTGATGCTGTCCCGCCCCAAAGTCGCGGTCTTGCGCGAGCAAGGCGTTAATTCGCATGTCGAGATGGCCTACGCTTTTACCCAGGCTGGTTTTGAAGCGTATGACGTTCACATGACCGACTTGCAAAGCGGTCGCGCCAATCTGGCCGACTTCAAAGGCGTGGTGGCGTGCGGCGGTTTCAGCTACGGCGACACGCTGGGCGCGGGCATCGGCTGGGCGCGTTCCATCACGTTCAATCCCGTGCTGGCCGATCAGTTCAAAGCCTTCTTTGGCCGCGACGATACTTTTGGTTTGGGCGTGTGTAACGGTTGCCAGATGTTTGCCGAGTTGGCCGACATCATTCCCGGCGCACAAGATTGGCCGCGCTTCACCACGAATCAAAGCGAACGCTTTGAAGCGCGCCTGAGCCTGGTGGAAGTGCTGGAATCGCCATCGTTGTTCTTCGCTGGGATGGCAGGTCACCGCTTGCCAATTGCCGTGGCGCATGGCGAAGGTTTCGCCAATTTCAAGTACCGGGGCAACGCCGACAAAGCCATCGCCGCCCTGCGTTTTACCGACAACCACGGTGCAGCGACCGAGGCTTATCCGTTCAACCCGAACGGCAGCCCCGGGGGTTTGACGGCTGTGACGACGTTGGATGGCCGCTTCACCGCCATGATGCCGCACCCTGAGCGCGTGTTCCGTAACATTCAGATGAGCTGGACAAACGGTGACCCGTCTGCTTTAAGCCCGTGGATGCCGCTCTGGGAGAACGCCCGCAAATGGGTGGGGTGATTTTATTTGCAGGCGTGCCACTTCACGGGTTGTGTTGTGGCGGTGGTTTTGCCAGAGGCACAAGCGCCACAACCAGCGCTGCAGCCGCCGGCGGCTTGGGTTTTCTGCAGTTTGACTTTGATGAAAGCGGGGAGTGGGCAGCGTAACAAAACCTGTTTCACCCCTTGTTTGAGGGCATTCGGCGCCAGCGTTAGCAGGCAATACAACGTGCACCCGCCTACCAAAATCGTGACGATCAGGATTTGGAATATTTCATACAAGAATGGGGCGTTCATTTCAAACTAACTCCGGTTTGAAACCGCCCCTTGAGGAGGTGGAATTCATTTGGGAGAGGGGTAACCTCTTGCGCATTCGCGCTTTTCAGACGCGTGGATTGAGACATGGTCATCACCTTCAGGTTAGGTGAGGGCGCTAACAACCCGAAATGTGATGAACGACGCGAGGTAGGCCAGCGCGAACAAATAGGCGGCCATCATGAGTGGGTAGCGCCACGAATTGGTCTCGCGCTTGACTACCACTAAGGTTGAGATGCATTGCGGCGCAAAAACGTACCAAGCCAGCAACGAGTAGGCCGTGGCAACCGACCAGCTTTGGGCAATGATCGGACTCAGCGCTTGCGCTGTTTCTTCGCCGGTTGACGACAGCGCATAAACGGTTCCCAGCGCGCCCACCGCCACTTCGCGGGCGGCCATGCCCGGCACGAGGGCAATGGAGATTTGCCAGTTGAAACCAATCGGCGCAAAAACCACTTCCAGCGCATGACCCAACATGCCAGCAAAACTGTACTGGATGGCCGCACCCGTCGCGCCATCAGGTGGGCCGGGAAACGTCGCCAGAAACCACAACAACACCATCACGGCAAAAATAATGGTGCCGACCCGTTGCATAAAAATGACGGCGCGTTGCCACAGTCCCAGCAACAAGTTGCGCAGATTGGGCATTCGGTACGGCGGCAACTCCAGCATCAGCGGCTGATAAGCACTTTTCATCCAGGTGCGTTTGAAGACCCAAGCCACTGCCATAGCCGACAAAATGCCCGCCGCGTACAAACCAAACAAAGTCAGTCCCTGCAGGTTGAATAAACCCACGCTGCGCTGTGGAATAAAGGCCCCAATCAACAAGGCGTAAAGCGGTAGCCGGGCCGAACAAGTCATCAAAGGCGCGACCATGATGGTGGCCAGTCGGTCACGCCAGTTGGGGATGGTGCGGGCGGCCATGATGCCGGGAATGGCACACGCAAAGCTGGATAACAGAGGAATAAAAGCCCGACCCGACAAGCCGACTTTGCCCATCACGTTATCCAGCAAGAAGGCGGCACGGGGCAAATAACCCGAATCTTCCAGCAGCAGGATGAAGAAAAACAAAATCAGAATTTGCGGTAGAAATATCACCACACTGCCCACGCCCGCGATCACGCCATCCACCAGCAAACTTCGCAACAAACCTTCGGGCATTTGCGCCCGGATGAACTCACCAACCGTGGTCATCACTTCCTTGATGAGGTCCATCGGCAAGTTGGCCCAAGAAAACACCGCCTGAAAAATAATTAGCAGTAGAGCCGCCAGCAGCACAAGCCCCCAAACAGGGTGCATCACCACAGCGTCGATTCGGTGGTTGAAACGCTTCACACGCGGGGCCAGCGGCGCGGCAACTGAAAGGATGTGATTCACCTGTTTTTGTAAGGTCAGATGATCTGGCTCCACTTGGGATGATGCCTTGGCAGGCATCGCGCTTGGCGTTGCGTTTTTAAGCGCTTGTTGAGCGGCTTGAAGCAGCGCCTCACGTCCGTTTTCCAGAGCGCGACCTGTCCAGCGTGACAGCCAATTGCCCAGCAAACTGTTGTCAATCGCCACGGTGGCCACCACGGGCAAACCCAGTTCGGCGGCGAGTTTTTGCACATCAATTTGTAAACCATGTGCGCGCGCCACGTCCATCATGTTCAGTGCGACCACCATCGGTTTGCCCAAGGCGCGCAGTTGCAACACAAGCCGTAAATTCATACGCAAATTAGTCGCATCCACCACCGCAACAATAGCCTCGGGCGCGGCTTCACCAGCACGCAGCCCCATGAGCACGTCATGCGTGACCGACTCATCGGCAGTGGTTGGATTCAGGCTGTAGGTGCCCGGCAAATCGACAATCGACAAGGTGCTGCCATCGGCAAATTGGGCGATTCCCTGCTTGCGCTCAACGGTCACGCCGGCGTAGTTGGCGACCTTTTGGCGTGCGCCAGTGAGCAGGTTGAACAGGGCGGTTTTGCCGCAATTGGGGTTGCCCACCAGTGCAACATAAGACGGATTGGACGACGTGGCGGCAGTCACTGCGTTCATGCTTGCACCTTGCCATGACGCGCATTTACCGCAATACAGGCCGCCTCAAGGCTTCGCAAGCCGAACACGGTTTCACCAATCTGCACGGCAATTGGCTCTCGCCCGCCCGGCCCCCGCCGCAAAACGGTCACCGTCTCACCCGGCAAAAAACCCAGTTCTGCCAGGCGCCGAAGCACACCTGACTCAGCGCCCAAGCCCTGCGGCTCAACCAAATGGAGGATGGTCGCATGGCTGTTGACGACCATTTGATCAACTGAATGATGAGTTGCAGGCCGTTTTGTGGTGTTCAGTGGCGTCATTAGCATGGGCTTTGAAGAGTGGTGGGTTACGCGACTCAGGGCTAAAAATGAGCTGCCGGGTTCGCGAATGAAAGCCAGTATATTCAAAGCCGATGCAAATGACAATTATTCTCAATAAGTTTTTAAGCTGTTACGAATCTGCTTGTTTTAGATCAATAAGCCAGCTGCTCCGGTCTGATTTCCTGCAGGATGGTGGTCGCAATTTCTTCAATGGATTTGGTCGTGGTGGACAGCCAGCGAATGCTGGAGCGGCGCATCATGGCCTCCGCCTGACTGACCTCCATGCGGCAATTCTCCAATGAGGCGTACTTTGAGTTGGGGCGGCGCACGTTACGGATTTCGCTTAACCGTTCAGGCTGAATCGTCAATCCGAACAGCTTGCTTTGGTGCTGCATGAGCGCGGGCGGCAAATGCTGGCGGTCAAAGTCCTCTGGGATCAAAGGATAGTTGGAGGCTTTGAGGCCGTATTGCATCGCCAGATAAAGCGAGGTGGGTGTTTTACCGCTTCGGCTGACCCCTATCAAAATAATGTCGGATTGCTCCAGATCACGGTGAGATTGCCCGTCATCATGCGCGAGTGAGAAATTGATCGCTTCAATGCGCGAGTTGTATTGTTTGCTCTTGCTGGCATCGCTGAAGCGCCCAATCCGGTGGTTGGACTTGAGCATGAACTCAGTTTCAAGCGGACGCACAAAAGTACCAAACATGTCCAGCAACATACCCTGGCAGCCCTCGGTAATAACTTTAAGCACCTCCATATTGACCAGTGTTGTGAAAACAATGGGCCTTTTACCGTCCACAACGCCTGCATGGTTAATCTGGCGCACGGCTTGGTGGGCTTTTTCGGCCGAGTCCACAAAGGGCAGTCTGACCCGAAAAGAATCGGTTTCAAATTGGGCGAGGATGGCGTTGCCAAAGGTTTCAGCGGTGATGCCTGTGCCGTCGGAAATAAAAAAAACTGTTCTGTTAGGCATGATGATTCGATAGTTAAGGACTTGACGGGCTTGCAACATTCTGTAAGGCCGTCCTGTATTGTGAGCCGGGCGCGCCCTACAATCACGCCTCTTGACCCATTTCTTCCATGCAAAGCACTGACAAATTAGAACAACGACAAAGTCGGCTGCTTGCAAGGGCATGGCCAGCGCCACAGAACGCTTGGTTTCATGCGGTGTTCCGTTTTTAACTTCTGGAGCTTTTCTTATGTCCGCACTTTTCAATTCGACCGATTTGGTCGTCCCGTTTGAAAAACTGAGAATGACTGACGTCGAAACGGTAGGCGGTAAAAACGCCAGCCTCGGCGAAATGATTTCAAACCTGCCAACCGGCGTCAAAGTACCCACTGGTTTTGCGACGACCGCGCACGCTTTCCGCGACTTTCTGGCCTTTGAAGACCTGGGTGGCCGCATCAATGCACGCCTGAGCACGCTCGATACCGAAGACGTGAGGGCGCTGGCGCAAGTGGGCGCCGAGATTCGCGCCATGGTGGAGGTTCAGCCGTTTCCCGCTGATCTGGAACAAGCTATTCGCGCCTCTTTCATCACCTTGAGCGCGGGTAACAACGAAGCGTCATTTGCCGTGCGCTCGTCGGCCACAGCGGAAGATTTGCCGGATGCGTCGTTTGCTGGTCAGCAAGAAACCTTTTTGAACGTGACGGGTATCGACGAGATTCTTCACAAAATTCGGGAAGTTTTTGCGTCCTTGTACAACGACCGCGCCATCAGCTACCGCGTTCACCAAGGTTTTGCGCATGAGCATGTGGCCTTGAGTGCAGGCATTCAGCGCATGGTGCGTTCTGACTTGGGCGCGGCCGGTGTCATGTTCACGATTGATACCGAGTCTGGTTTTAAAGACGTGGTGTTCATCACGTCCAGCTACGGTTTGGGCGAAACCGTGGTGCAGGGCGCAGTGAATCCGGACGAGTTCTATGTGCATAAACCGATGCTCAAGGCTGGCAAACGTGCAGTGATTCGTCGCAGTCTGGGTTCTAAATTGATCCAGATGCAATTCACCACGCCGGAAGAAAAAGCCGTGAGCGGTCATTTGGTCAAAACCACCGATGTACCCACTGAGTTGCGCAACCGCTATTCTCTGACCGATGCCGATGTGGAAAAATTGGCCGCTTACGCCTTGGTCATCGAAGAGCACTATGGCCGAGCCATGGACATCGAATGGGGCAAAGACGGATTGGACGGCGAACTCTATATTTTGCAAGCCCGCCCGGAAACCGTGAAGAGCCAAGCCGCTGGCAAAGCTGAATACCGCTACAAGCTCAAGGGCAAAAGCGCCGTGATTATCGAAGGGCGCGCCATTGGTCAAAAGATTGGCACCGGCCCGGTTCGCATCGTGCACAACATCAGCGAGATGGACAAAGTGCAACCCGGCGACGTATTGGTCACCGACATGACCGACCCGAACTGGGAACCGGTAATGAAGCGCGCCGCCGCCATTGTGACCAATCGGGGCGGGCGCACTTGCCACGCCGCCATCATCGCGCGCGAGTTGGGAATTCCCGCCGTGGTGGGTTGCGGTCATGCCAGCGAAGTGCTGAAAGACGGCATGTTGGTAACGGTCAGTTGCGCCGAGGGCGACACCGGCTTCATTTATGACGGCTTGCTGGAAACCGAGATCACCGAAGTGCAGCGCGGCGAAATGCCAAAGATTGCCGTCAAGATCATGATGAATGTGGGCAACCCGCAACTGGCTTTTGACTTTTGCCAGTTGCCCAACGAAGGTGTTGGCTTGGCGCGTCTTGAGTTCATCATCAACAACAACATTGGTGTGCATCCCAAGGCCATTTTGGATTACCCCAATGTCGATGCCGATTTGAAGAAGGCGGTTGAATCGGTCGCCCGTGGTCACGCGTCGCCGCGTGCCTTCTATGTGGATCGCGTGGCGGAAGGTGTTGCCACCATTGCCGCCGCCTTCTGGCCAAAACCCGTCATCGTGCGCTTGTCGGATTTCAAGAGCAATGAATACCGCAAATTGATTGGCGGCAGCCGTTACGAGCCTGAAGAAGAAAACCCCATGCTCGGTTTCCGTGGCGCAGCGCGTTACATCAGCACTGAATTTGGCGAATCCTTCGCGATGGAATGCGAGGCGATCAAGCGAGTTCGTCTGGACATGGGCTTAAACAATGTTCAAGTCATGGTGCCTTTTGTGCGTACGCTGGGACAAGCCAAAAAAGTGACGGAACTGCTGGCCGCGCATGGCCTCAAGCGCGGTGAAAACGAGCTGAAGATCATCATGATGTGTGAAATTCCTAGCAACGCCATTTTGGCCGAGCAGTTTTTGGAATACTTTGATGGTTTCTCGATTGGGTCCAACGACCTGACCCAACTCACCTTGGGACTTGACCGCGACTCCGGCCTTGAAGTGCTGGCTGCCGACTTTGACGAACGTGACCCGGCTGTGACGGCTTTAATTAGCCAAGCGATTAAGGCGTGCAAGGCGCAGGGCAAATACATCGGCATTTGCGGCCAAGGCCCCAGCGATCATCCTGACTTTGCTGAATGGTTGACCAAGGAAGGTATTTCCTCGATTTCCTTGAATCCCGATTCCGTGATTGCTACCTGGAAAAAGCTGGCCGGACAATAACCGACATTAAAAGCCGGTGACATCGTGGGATGTCATCATGAAATCATGATGAATCCTGCGGTGCCTGCCAGCGAACTTAACCCTGTTTCAGGGGGCTTTCGCTTGCATGGCTGGCTTCTTGCAATTTGGTTTACGGCGTCTTTTGGCGTCGTTTTTTTTGCCCATGATTTGCAAATGGTCGTGGCCGGTTGGCCTTTGGGTTATTGGTTTGCGGCACAGGGCAGTGTCTTTGTGTTTATCGCAATCGTGGCGGTATTTGCCTGGCTTGCCAACCGGCGAGAGGGTGAAACGTCCACTGGTGGTGACGAGGCGTATGCCGCCTACAAGCACCGACTGCATCGCAAGTTTGCCGCTTACGTCATGTTTTTACTGCTATTTTTGCTGGCCTTAACGCTGGCTGAAAAGTGGGGACTGAAAAAAACATGGGTGGGCGCCATTTTTCTTTTTGCCACGGTTTGTCTGTACGCGGCTATCGGCATTTATGGCCGAACCTCGGATGCCGATCAATACTATGTGGCTGGGCGCAGCGTGCCGGCGGTTTACAACGGCATGGCAACGGCTGCCGACTGGATGAGCGCGGCCTCATTCATCAGCATGGCGGGCGGTCTCTATCTGCAGGGTTTTTCCGGTGTTGACGGGCAGCCCGGCGGGCTGGTTTATGTTTTGGGTTGGACCGGCGGATTTTGCCTGGTGGCGCTGTGGGTCGCCCCTTATTTGAGACGGATGCGCCTGTACACCATTCCTGACTATTTTGGCGTTCGTTTTGGCGGTCGATGGCCGCGCATGATTGCCGCTTTTGCAGCTGTTTTGTGTTCCTTCACTTATGTTGTCGCACAGATTTATGGCGTTGGCCTTATCACCTCACGCCTGACCGGTGTTCAGTTTGAAATTGGAATTTTGCTGGGTCTGGGCGGCGTTTTGGTTTGTTCATTTTTGGGTGGCATGCGGGCGGTCACCTGGACGCAGGTCAGCCAATATGTCGTTCTGATTCTGGCTTTTTTGATACCTGTGTCGTGGCTGGCCTACCAACAACTGGGTAACCCGCTGGCGCCTTTTGTGTACGGCCAGCAACTACAAAAAATTGCGGCCCTTGAACAACAGATCATTCATTCGCCAGCTGAGTTGCAGGTGCTGGATGAGTACGCCCGACGTGCCCGTGTTTATGAATTGAAGCTACAAGATGTGGGAACTGCTTTGGCGCATGAACGTCAAGTATTGAAAGAAAAAATTAGCCTTCTGAACATGCAAGGAGCGAATGAAGCTGTCATTGTTTTGGCCAGGCGAGAATTAACAGCCCTTCCCAAAGACGTGGCCTCCGCCCGGGCGCACTGGACGCGTGCCCGGCAAGAAAATCTGGAGCGTGCCCAGCCTTTGGGCGGGATGCCCTTACACGCCAAACCCTTTGCCGGTGACCCCAAGGGGACGCCGGATGAGCAGCAGGCGTTCGACGTTTCGCGTCGTAATTCTTTGGCCTTGATGTTTTGTTTGATGCTGGGAACAGCAGGCTTGCCGCATCTGTTAACCCGTTTTTACACCACCCGAACCGTTGCCGAGGCTCGAACTTCGGTGGCTTGGTCGCTGTTTTTTATTGCGCTGCTGTATTTGTCTGCCCCCGCACTGGCCGTCTTGGTGAAATACGAAATCATGAGTCAGCTGGTGGGGCAGAGTTTTGACACGCTACCCGGCTGGATTGCTCAGTGGGCCAAAGTTGACCCAATGCTAATTTCGGTCAGTGATGTGAATGGCGACCATATTCTCCAGTTTTCGGAACTCAAATTGGGGGCTGATTTGGTGATGCTGGCAACGCCCGAGATTGGCGCAATGCCCTATGTCATTTCGGGTTTGGTGGCCGCTGGAGGCCTGGCCGCCGCACTTTCCACGGCAGATGGTTTGTTGTTAACAATTGGCAATGCCCTGGCACATGACTTTTTCTACCAGGGCGAAAGCGATAAAGCGGGGGCGGTACGCCGCGTGATGTTGTCCAAGTTTGCCTTGCTGCTAGTCGCGTTGGTCGCCGCCTACGTGGCAGCCCAACGCCCTGCTGATATTTTGTATCTGGTCTCGGCTTCATTTTCTTTAGCGGGGGCGGCTTTTGTGCCGGTCATGGTGTTGGGCATATTCTGGCAACGCACCACAAGCAAAGCAGCGGTGGCGGGCATGTTGGCAGGCCTTTGTCTGACGGTGTATTACATGGCGATCAACACGGCGCTTGTCCGCTCTGCCCTGGGGTTGAAGGGGACCGGTTTGTGGTTGGATATTCAGCCGGTTTCTGCGGGCGTTTTTGGTGTTTTTGCCGGTGTTGTGGTGACGATTTTGGTGAGCCTTTTGACACATCCACCTGTTGCACGGGTTGTGTCAAGCCACCGTTTAAGTCACGATGGCATATAATCTTTGGCTGACCTTGCCATACCTCAATTAGACGCTGAGGGTGGTTTTTTTCTGCCCGAATTGGGGCCATCCATAAGGAGTATCAATGCGTCATTACGAAATTATTCTCATGATCCATCCGGATCAGAGCGAGCAAGTTCCCGCCATGCTGGAACGCTACAAAGGCATGATTACTGCCGGCGGCGGTAAAGTCCATCGTGTTGAAGACTGGGGTCGTCGTCAGTTGATTTACATGATCAACAAGCTGGCTAAAGCGCATTACCTGTGTGTCAACATCGAAGCTGACCAAGCCGTGATGGGCGAGTTGGAACATGCTTTCAAGTTCAATGATGCTGTGTTGCGTCACCTGACCGTGTTGAAGAAAAAAGCCGACACAGGTCCTTCGTCGATGATGAAAACCGTCGAACGTGAAGACGCTCGCAAGACCCAACAAGCTGAATATCAGGCTTAAAGGCATTCTTTGCCCACAAGCAGTGTGAACGGCATTACCAATCAGCTTATCTTGACGGCCTGTATTGCAGAGCTTGACGCCCTGCGTTACACCCCAGCCGGCTTGCCCGCCCTGAATATGCGACTCGAACACGAGTCAGTCATTCAGGAAGCAGGACAAATAAGACAGGTAAAAGCATCCGTCAAGGCGGTCGCCTTTGGTGCGATGGCCGAACGGCTTGTCAAGCAAGTGGCCGGAAGTCGCTGGAGCTTTAACGGCTTCCTGGCAACCCCCCGCAATGGCAAACAAGTCGTTTTTCACATTCAAGAGTTTCAGCAAGATTAACGAATTCGTACCAATTTAAGGAGTCCATCATGGCCGGACCAAAACGTTTCAATAACAAAGACAAGCGCCCTAAGCGCCCCGCTCAAAATCTGCTGTTCAAGCGCAAGCGCTTTTGCCGCTTTACCGTGACCGGCGTTGAAGAGATCGACTACAAAGATATCGACACTCTGCGTGACTTCATTGCCGAAAATGGCAAAATTATTCCAGCTCGCCTGACTGGCACCCGTGCCATTTTTCAGCGCCAGCTCAACACCGCTATTAAGCGCGCGCGTTTTCTCGCGATGCTGCCTTACAGCGATCAGCACAAGATTTAAGGACTACGACCATGCAAATTATTCTGCTCGACAAGGTCGTTAACCTTGGCAATCTCGGTGATATCGTTCGTGTTAAAGATGGCTACGCCCGCAACTTTTTGATTCCTTATGGCCGCGCTCGTCGCGCCACTGAATCTGCGAAGCAGCAGTTTGAAGTCAAACGTGCTGAACTTGAAAAAGCGGCAGCCGTCAAATTGGCTGAATGCCAGGCTTTGGGTGAAAAACTGGCAGGTACATCTTGCAAGTTGACGCAAAAAGCGGGTGTGGACGGTCGCTTGTTTGGTTCTGTCACCAATGCTGACATTGCTGAAGAATTGACCAAGAATGGCTACAAGGTCACGAAATCACAAATTCGGATGCCTCACGGCCCGATCAAAGTGGTCAGCGACAGCACCGTCAGCGTGGCATTGCACACTGACGTCGTCGTGGACATCACCGTCTCGGTGTACGGCGAAACGGCTTAAACAGCTTCTTCCCGTTTAAAAAGCCGCCGGGGTGAAAGCCCAGGCGGCTTTTGCATTGGTGCTGCGGCTTATCTGTAATTTGCACCCTGCGTGCGGCTTTTAACAAAGTAAAGGAAAACTTGATGGCTACTGTATTTTCTGCCGCCGAGGACGACTTTAGTCAAGACCGCCAAGTTGCACAACTGCGCATTCCTCCGCACTCCATTGAAGCAGAGTCCAGCGTGCTGGGCGGACTGCTACTCGACAACGGGGCTTGGGACAGAGTCAATGATCTACTGACGGATCGTGATTTCTATCGTTATGAGCATCGTCTGGTTTTTGCAGCGATTGGCGCCTTGATCAATGGCTCCAAACCGGCTGATGTGATCACGGTTTTTGAGCAATTACAGAATCAGGGTAAAGCCGAAGAAATCGGGGGGTTGGCTTATCTCAATTCTTTAGCGCAATACGTGCCCAGTGCTGGCAATATTCGTCGCTATGGCGAGATTGTTCGTGAGCGCTCAATTCTGCGCAAGTTGGTCACAGCCAGTGATGAGATATCGACCAACGCGTTCAACCCAAAAGGTCGGCCTGTCGCTGCTATTTTGGATGAGGCGGAACAAAAAATATTCAATATTGGGGAAGAAGGCGCACGTACCAAACAAGGTTTCCAGGCGATGAGTTCACTGGTCGTTGCACTGCTTGACCGGGTTCAGGAGATGGCCGACAACCCCAATGATGTTACCGGCGTGCCCACTGGCTTTTATGATCTGGACCGCATGACGGCAGGTTTTCAAGCCGGTGATTTAATCGTGCTGGCCGCACGTCCTTCAATGGGTAAAACGGCTTTTGCCATCAATATCGCCGAGCATGTAGCCTTGAATGAAGGCTTACCGGTTGCCGTTTTCTCTATGGAAATGGGCGCGGCTCAACTCGCCGTGCGTATTGTCGGGTCGATTGGGCGCATTGATCAAAGCCACTTGCGAACGGGCAAACTCAATGATGAAGAATGGCCGCGTTTAACGGAAGCTATTGAAAAGCTGCGCACGATTTCTCTGCACATTGATGAAACCGCTGGCTTAACCTCCAGTGAACTACGCGCCAACGCCCGGCGCTTATCGCGCCAGTGTGGCAAGTTGGGTTTGATTGTGGTGGATTACCTGCAGTTGATGAGCGGCTCGTCCAGTGATAACGAAAACCGGGCCACCGAGTTAGGCGAGATTTCACGGGGGCTGAAAATGCTGGCCAAAGAGCTGCAGTGTCCCGTGATTGCCTTATCACAGCTCAACCGCAGTGTTGAAACGCGCCCGGACAAACGCCCGATGATGAGCGACCTGCGTGAGTCCGGCGCCATTGAGCAGGATGCGGACATCATCATGTTTATTTACCGGGACGAGTACTACACCAAAGACGCCTGCAAAGAGCCAGGGGTGGCAGAGATCATCATTGCCAAACAGCGCAATGGTCCAACCGGCGTCGTCAAACTCGCATTCCTGAAAAATATTACCAAATTTGAATCATTGGCATCAGGCAGCAGTGGCGGGGACTATTGAAACCAGTAGTGCCCGCCTGAATCTTCTATAAAACATCGCTTGCGAAATCAGCCAAGCGCGAACGCTCGCCTCGCGCTAGCGTAATGTGTCCGCCGTGGAGCCATCCCTTGAATTTATCAACTGCATAAGTCAGGCCTGAAGAGCCTTCAGTCAGGTAAGGCGTGTCAATTTGGGCCAGATTACCCATGCAAATTATTTTGGTTCCTGGGCCAGCCCGCGTGATCAAGGTCTTCATTTGTTTGGGGGTCAGATTCTGCGCTTCGTCGATGATGACGTACTTGTTCAAAAAAGTGCGACCCCGCATAAAGTTCATGCTCTTGATTTTGATTCGACTGCGGATCAATTCGCTGGTGGCGGCCCGGCCCCATTCGCCGGCGCTGGTGTCTGTTTTTCCTAGCACTTCAAGGTTGTCATCCAGAGCGCCCATCCAGGGACCCATTTTTTCTTCTTCCGTGCCAGGTAAAAAACCAATGTCTTCACCTACGCTGACGGTGGCGCGCGTCACGATAATTTCGGTATAGCGCCGATCATCGAGCACTTGGGTGAGACCGGAGGCCAAGGCCATCAATGTTTTCCCAGTGCCTGCGGTGCCCGTCAAGGTGACAAAGTCAATTTCCGGGTCCAGCAAAAGGTTCATGGCAAAGTTTTGTTCACGGTTTCGCGTGCTGATGCCCCACACTGAATTTTTCAGGTGTGTGTAGTCTTTGAGTGTTTTGAAGACGGCGGTTTTGCCTTGAACTTCAGTAACGCGGGCATAGAGACTGGGTTCGCCGGGGGACTCAAAGTAAACAAACTGATTGATCATCAGGCTAGGGACAATCGGCCCGGTGACGCGGTAAAACGTAAAGGCGCCTTGCTGCCAACTTTCGACTGTTTTGCCATGGGTGGTCCAAAAATCAGTCGGCAAAGCCATCGAGCCGGAGTAGAGCAGGTCACCATCATCTAGCGTTTTATCATTTTGATAATCATCGGTGGCTAAGCCCAAAGCCCGCGATTTGACCCGCATATTGATGTCTTTGGATACCAGAACCACTTCACGGGGCGCGTATTGCTGGCGCAATGCATCCACCACCCCCAAAATTTGATTGTCGGCTTTGCCTTGCGGGAGACTGGTGGGCAACGTGTAATTCAGAAGTTGAGTCTGAAAAAATAATTTGCCGCCCGCTTCTTTATGCCCCGTGCTTCGCAAGGGTAACCCAGCGGTGATGTCAGCACCCTGATGTCCTGCCAGCGCGTCTAGCGTGCGGCTGGTTTGGCGGGCATTACGGGCCACTTCCGTCATGCCTTTTTTATGGGCATCGAGTTCTTCCAGAACAATCATGGGAAGAAAAATATCATGCTCTTCAAAGCGGAAGAGACACATGGGGTCGTGCAGCAACACATTGGTATCCAGCACAAAGAGTTTGCTGGGACCCGTATGTTTAACTTTCTTTTTCTCGATTACAGCAGACGTCTCAGCGGCAGCCTGAGAAGGCGCAGCAGCGGCGGCGCGAGGCGCTTTAGCCCGACTTTGCGGCGCCATCTTTTCTGCTACTGCAACGGTCTTCACCTTGGGTGTTGCGGGGAGCGCACGCAGTGGCGCTTCAGGGTTTTCGGTGGAGGGGAGATTTGGCAGGAAAACATCAACTTTGAGTGCTTTAGCCTGCGTTCTTGCTGGGACATCGTAGTTTTGCTCTGACAGCAACGCAGCGCGTTTGGTGGGGGCAGTTGGCAATGGCATATAAATGTTGGCTCGCAAAAAGGGTGAATTTCAGGCTTTAAAAGCGAAAAAGCCGCCTTGAGACCAAGACGGCTTTTTAGGAAACACGGTTGTGATTTTCAATCAGCATGCAGCTATTATGCACGGTGCTGACGCTTCGTTGAGCATTAGGCGACAGCCGCTGTTTTATTAAGTTCTTTGACCGCTTTCAAGACATCATCGACATGACCAAGAACCTTAAGGCCTCGCCATTCTTCTTTAACCAAGCCATCGGCACCGATTAGAAAAGTGCTGCGCTCAATGCCTTTAACTTTTTTTCCATACATAATTTTGTTTTTGACGACACCAAACATATGGCACATTTTTTCTTCTGTGTCGGCAATCAACTCAAAGGGAAGTTCCAGTTTGGCTTTAAATTCGTCGTGTGACTTCATGTTGTCCCGCGATACGCCAAACACGGTAGCGCCGGCCTTCACAAAATCGTCATGCCGATCTCGGAACTGCATGGCTTCGGTTGTGCAGCCGGGTGTGTTATCTTTTGGGTAGAAATACAAGATAACGACTTTCCCAAGGTGGGAAGTGTTAGAGACTCTAATACCGCTGGTGGCATTAGATTCAAATTCAGGGATGGGTTTATTGACAACAATCGCCATAGTTCTTAAATCTCGTGTGACAGGACGCGTCGTTCTCTCAAGTCGTGGGTACTATCCTGTAAGAGCGTTGTGATACCCCCGACTGCAACCTAGCATTTTACCCCGAAAAAAACATTTGAGATGCCAAAAACGCATTGCGCTTATAGCGCGTCGGTTTCAATGAGCAAGGCAACAGCGACTTTACGGCCTTCGCCAGCGAGGATGTTGTAGGTACGGCAGGCTGCTGGCGTATCCATGGTTTCAAGGCCTGTTTGCTGGTCAATTAATGACTTGGTCCAAGTTGCCGATGGAAATCTAAGCCGGTCGCCGCTGCCAAAAATAACCAATTCAACCGCCATATCGGCCAGTTTTGAAAAGTGTGCTGGCGTCAGATCCTCGAAGCGCTCACAGGCCCAGTCAAATCGTTCGCCGCGCGAGCCGATGACCACACTGGTACTAATTTTCTCGTTTCCAACGCTAATCCAACCGGGGCCGTAACCGCTGATGGATTGCACGTTGATGCTGTCGGGTTGAATTTTCATGGTGTTGAGGGTGCCAGTCGTTGCGTCTGAATCCGAATCCTGCCGCGTGCAAGTGGGAAGCGGTCGGGAAATGTGGTCAAATTATAAGTTTTGCCTTACGTCACCCACGTCTGGAGGGACTTTGAAAACCATTCGCAAATCAGCCAAATTGGCTAACGTCTGCTACGATATTCGCGGCCCCATCATGGATGCGGCCCGCCAAATGGAGGAAGAGGGTCACAAGATCATCAAACTCAATATTGGCAATCTGGCTGTGTTCGGTTTTGATGCGCCGGAGGAAATCCAGCAGGACATGATTCGTAATCTGCCCAATTCAGCGGGCTACTCGGACAGCAAAGGCATCTTTGCGGCGCGCAAGGCGGTCATGCATTACACCCAGCAGCAAGGCATTAAAAATGTCACGCTGGATGATATTTATCTCGGCAACGGCGCCAGCGAGTTGATCGTGATGGCGACCAATGCGCTGCTCGACACGGGTGACGAGTTGCTTTTGCCTTCGCCGGACTACCCGTTGTGGACGGCTGCGGCCAGTCTGTCGGGCGGTACGCCGGTGCATTACCTGTGCGATGAAGCGAATGGCTGGATGCCTGATCTGAACGATATTCGCGCCAAGATCACGCCCCGGACCAAAGGCATTGTGGTCATCAATCCCAATAATCCGACCGGGGCGCTGTATGCAGACGAATTGCTCAAGGCCATTGTGGTGATCGCGCGCGAGCACGGGTTGGTGATTTTTGCCGATGAGGTGTATGACAAGGTGTTGTACGACGGCGTCCGCCACACCGCCATCGGCAGTTTGTCCGTTGATGTGCTGACACTCACCTTTAACTCCTTGTCTAAAAGTTACCGCTCTTGCGGCTACCGGGCGGGCTGGATGGTGGTGTCGGGCGACAAGAAACCCGCCAAGGATTACATCGAAGGGCTGAATATGCTCTCAAACATGCGGCTGTGCTCCAACGTACCGGGGCAATGGGCGATTCAAACGGCTTTGGGTGGACACCAGAGCATCAATGAATTGGTCTGCGAGGGCGGGCGTCTGCGCCGTCAACGCGACCTCGCTTACGAGTTGATTACCGCGATTCCGGGCGTAACTTGTGTTAAACCGTCGGCGGCGTTGTATATGTTTCCGCGTCTGGATCCGACGATGTACCCGATTGCGGATGACCAAGAGTTTTTCCTGGAATTACTCAAAGAAACCAAGGTGATGTTGGTGCAGGGAACGGGGTTTAACTGGGCAACGCCTGACCATTTCCGGATTGTATTTTTGCCGCATGAAGGTGATTTGCGCGAGGCGATTGGCCGGGTGGCCAAGTTTCTTGAACTCTACCGTAAACGCCACAGCAATTAATTTGCGACTTATTCAACAACTGCCGGTGTTCAGATGACGGCCGTTGTCAATTAATTTAACTAAGATTTTTATGAAACCAATTCAAGTAGGCCTGTTGGGCATGGGTGTTGTAGGCTCCGGTACTTTTAATGTGCTGCTGCGTAACCAGGAAGAAATCAAGCGTCGTGCAGGGCGGGGGATTGAGATCACCATGGTGGCCGACCTCGACGTGGCGCGGGCGCAAAGTCTGGTGGGGGTCGATGTCAAGGTCGTTAACGATGCCCGCGCTGTGATTGCCAACCCCGACATTGCCATCGTCATTGAGTTGATTGGCGGCTACGGCATTGCCAAGACGCTGGTGTTGGAAGCCATTGCGGCGGGCAAACATGTGGTGACGGCTAACAAAGCGCTGCTAGCCGTGCATGGCACCGAAATTTTTGCCGCCGCGTCGGCCAAAGGCGTGATGGTCGCGTTTGAAGCTGCCGTGGCTGGTGGCATCCCGATCATCAAGGCGTTACGTGAAGGTTTGACGGCCAACAGCATTCAGTGGATTGCGGGCATCATCAATGGCACCACCAACTTTATCTTGTCCGAGATGCGCGACAAGGGTCTCGATTTCAACGTGGCGCTTCAAGATGCGCAGCGCTTGGGTTATGCCGAGGCAGATCCGACTTTTGACATTGAAGGCGTGGACGCGGCGCACAAGATCACCATCATGTCGGCCATCGCGTTCGGCATTCCGGTGCAGTTCAACAAGGCTTACATCGAAGGCATCACCAAGCTCAGTGCGACCGATATCAAATACGCTGAACAACTGGGCTACCGCATCAAGCTGCTGGGCATCACCAAGCGCACGGTAAATGGCATCGAGTTGCGCGTGCATCCAAGCCTGGTGCCCTCCAAGCGCTTGATTGCTAACGTAGAAGGTGCGATGAACGCGGTTATGGTGCAGGGCGATGCAGTCGGCACCACGTTGTATTACGGCAAAGGTGCAGGCTCCGAGCCAACCGCCAGCGCCGTGATCGCCGATTTGGTGGACATCACCCGATTGCACACGGCAGATGCAGCACAGCGTGTGCCGCACTTGGCTTTCCAGCCCAACGCCATGAGCGACCTGCACGTTTTGCCCATGAGCGAAGTGGTGACGAGTTATTACCTGCGTTTGCGTGTAGCCGACGAAGCAGGTGTTTTGACCAAGGTAACCGGCATTTTGGCCGCCACCGGCATCAGCATTGATGCCATGCTGCAGCGTGAAGCGGACGAAGTAAGGGCGGAAGGCGCAGTCGCCGGTAATGTGCAAGTCGCGCAAACCGACCTCATCATCCTGACGCACGACTGTGTCGAAGCCAAAATGAACGCCGCCCTCGCGCAAATGCAGGCGCTGCCAACCGTGCTGGAACCGATTACCCGTATTCGCAAGGAAGAGTTGGCCTGATGAAATATTTATCCACCCGCGCCGTCGCCACCGATTCGATCGAACGCAAACGTTTTTGTGAAATCCTGCTGGAAGGCTTAGCCCCTGATGGCGGCTTGTACCTGCCGGAACATTACCCGCAAGTCGATGACGCCACGCTCCTGAAATGGCGCAGCGTTTATCACGACCAAGGTTATGCCGCGTTGGCGTTTGAGGTGTTATCGCTTTACATCGACGATATCCCTGCCACCGACTTGAAGGCGATTTGCGACAAGACCTACACCGAAGCTGTTTTTGGCTCGAAAGAAATCGTGCCGTTGAAGAAGCTGGAAGTCGCTTCAACCGATGCCGCACAAACGACGCTCTACCTCGAAGCCCTGTCCAATGGCCCCACGCTGGCTTTTAAAGACATGGCGATGCAGTTGTTGGGCAACCTGTTTGAGTACGAGCTGGCACGTCGCGGTGAAGAACTCAATATTTTGGGTGCGACCAGCGGCGACACCGGCAGCGCCGCCGAATACGCCATGCGTGGCAAAAAAGGCGTGCGCGTTTTTATGACCAGCCCATTTGGCCGCATGAGTCCCTTCCAGCAGGCACAAATGTTCAGCCTGATGGACGAGAACATCCACAACATTGCCGTGGATGGCGTGTTTGACGACTGTCAGGACTTGGTCAAAGCCGTGTCCAACGACCTCGATTTCAAACGCAAGTACAAAATCGGCACCGTTAATTCGATCAACTGGGCGCGCTTGATGGCCCAGGTGGTTTATTACTTTGCAGGCTACTTCCAGGCGACACAAGCCAATACCGAGAAGGTCAGTTTCACCGTGCCATCGGGCAATTTTGGTAACGTCTGCGCGGGCCACGTCGCTCGTATGATGGGGCTGCCGATTGATAAATTGGTGGTCGCGACCAATGAAAACGATGTGCTCGACGAGTTTTTGCGCACCGGCGTTTACCGTGTGCGCGGTAGCGCCGACACGCATGAAACATCGAGTCCGTCGATGGATATTTCCAAAGCCTCCAACTTTGAGCGCTTTGTGTTTGATCTGTTGAATCGTGACGGCGCGCGCGTCAACGTCTTGTTTGGCGACACGCTGGCCAAAGAAGGGCGTTTTGACTTGCGTGCTGACCCGGCGTTTAGCCAAGCGGCGACGCGGTATGGTTTCGAGAGCGGCAAAAGCACCCACGCCGACCGTCTGGCCACCATCCAGGCCACGTTTGAACACTTTGGCGTGATGATCGACACACACACCGCTGACGGCGTGAAAGTGGCGCATGAACATTTGCAACCGGGCGTGCCCATGATCGTGCTTGAAACGGCTTTGCCTATCAAGTTTGCCGCCACGATTGTGGAAGCCCTCGGGCGTGAGCCGGATCGGCCCGCCCGGTTTGAAGGCATTGAAGCCTTGCCCAAGCGCGTAACTCGCATGACGGCGGATGTGGACGCGGTCAAAGCTTATATCGTGCAGCATTGCCAATGAAAGTTGTGGGTTTTGCCGGCTACTCAGGCTCAGGCAAAACCACCTTGGTGGAACGCCTGATTCCGGCTTTTCGGCTCCAGGGGTTGCGCGTGTCGGTTGTCAAACATGCGCATCACCACTTTGATATTGACCATGTCGGCAAAGACACCTACCGCCACCGCGAAGCGGGCGCGTTTGAAGTGGTGGTCGCGTCGGACAAGCGTCTGGCGCTGATGCGTGAGTTTGAACAGCCGACGCAACTCTCGGTTCACCAGCTGATTGCCGAGTTGTACGAAGGCGTTGATTGGGTGTTGGTCGAAGGCTTTAAAGACTCGGATTTGCTCAAAATTGAGGTCTGGCGGGCGCAATCAAATAAGCCTGTGCGCTACCTGAATGACGACTTCATCGTGGCCATTGCCACCGACTCTCCTGACCAACTGCCGCACGCCACCCAACGTCCCGTGCTCGATATTAATGATGCTGACGCCGTGATGAACTGGCTAATCACCCATGAAAAAAGGTTTGACTACCGCTTGGAGACTTTTTGATGAACAACCCTCGCCCGCCCCTGAAATCGCTCGATGACGCCTTGGTTGAACTGCTCGGATTTGCCACTTTTTTGCCAGATGTCGAGTCGGTGTCCACCTTTGATGCCGATGGCCGGGTTTTGGCGCAAGACCTTGTTTCAGCTTTGCATGTACCTCCGCAGGACAACAGTGCCATGGATGGTTACGCCGTGCGCTGTGCCGATATTGCGCAAACGTCGGGGCTGCTGACGGTGACGCAACGCATCGCCGCTGGTTCGTCGGGCGTGCCTTTGGAGTCGATGAGTGCGGCCCGGATTTTCACCGGTGCACCGATTCCGCCCGGCACGGACGCGGTGGTGATGCAGGAAGACTGCGAAGTTTTACCGGCGGACGATGCGCAGGCTTGCATGAGGGTGCGCATCAAATCCGCACCCACGCCGGGCCAGTGGATTCGCCGTGCCGGAGAAGACGTGACGCTTGGCACCGTTGTGCTTTCAAAAGGCACGCGACTCACGCCTGCTTCCTTGGGACTCGCGGCCAGTATCGGAATGCATTTGTTGCCGGTGCTGCGACGTCCGCGTGTGGCCTTGTTTTCAACCGGTGACGAGCTAGTCATGCCCGGCGACGTGGCCCCTGCGCAGATGAAACCCGGCTCTATTTACAACTCCAACCGTTTCTTTTTAAGAGCGTTGCTGGTGCGGTTGGGCTGCGAGGTCACTGATCTTGGCATCGTGCCGGATCAGCTGGACGCGACCGTTCAAGCGCTGCAAAAAGCAGCCCAACACCACGATCTGATTCTGACTAGCGGCGGTGTTTCGGTGGGCGAAGAAGACCACATCAAGCCTGCCGTGCAATCACTGGGTTCGCTCAATTTGTGGCAGATTGCCATCAAACCGGGCAAACCGTTTGCTTATGGTCGGGTGCAAGCGGCGCATTTCATTGGACTGCCGGGTAATCCGGTGTCGAGCTTTGTCACCTTCTTGCTGTTGGTGCGGCCGTTTTTGCTGAAATTACAGGGTGCGACCGACGTTGCGCCCAAATCAATCGCGCTACCTGCCCATTTCAATTGGACTAAGGGTGATAAACGGCGTGAATTCTTGCGGGTGAAGCGCAATGCGGCGGGTGGATTGGATTTGTTTGCCAATCAAAGCGCTGGCGTGTTGACCTCCATTGTTTGGGGTGATGGCGTCGTGGATAACCTGCCTGGCCAAACCATCACGCAGGGTGACATGGTTTGGTTTATTCCTTTTTCGGAGATGTTGGGATGAAAGTCACTGTGAAATACTTTGCTTCTATCCGCGAGGACATGGGTGTGTCTAGCGAATTGGTGGACACCACTGCATCAACCTTGGCCGCGTTGCGCGATGAATTAATCGCCTTGGATGGCGCGTACGCCGAGAGTTTGGCGCGTGGCCGGGCCGTGCGCATGGCCCTCAACCAGATCATGTGTGACGAATCAGCCGCACTGGTGGACGGGGCCGAAGTGGCCTTCTTCCCGCCAGTCACGGGCGGCTAAAGACTTGCATGGACGCTTCGCAACTTTCCAGCCCACGGGTTTTTATCCAGACCGTTGATTTCGATCTGACGACCGAGATCAACATCTTGCGGGCGCAAGACCCTCGCGTCGGTGCCGTTTGCAGTTTTATCGGGACGGTGCGCGACCGCACGGCAGGCACGCCTGGCAGCATCAGCAGCATGGAACTGGAGCACTATCCCGGCATGACCGAAAAGTCTATTGAAACCATGATTGACGAGGCGCACCAACGGTTTGATATTTTTGGTGCCCGCGTCATTCACCGCATCGGCTTGCTACAGCCGCTGGATCAAATCGTGCTGGTGGCGGTGACTTCGGCGCACCGGGGCGAGAGTTTTCAGGCTTGCGAGTTTTTGATGGACTACCTCAAGACCCAAGCCCCATTCTGGAAGAAAGAGCAAACGCCAGAAGGTGCGCGCTGGGTCGATGCCCGGGTCACGGATGATGCGGCGTTGGCTAAATGGGGCATTGAGTCGCGCAACATTTGACAGTTGGTGGGGTGATTTACCGCGCGTTTACCTTGATTTATGTCAGCAGACAACATGAGTAAATCCCTTGAAAATCTTGAATCAGCATCAAGCTCTATCAAAACTCAAAGGATTGACATGCGAATTGAAAAACTTACCACCAAGTTTCAGGAAGCCTTAAGCGAAGCCCAGACACTGGCCTTGGGCAATGACCACGCCTACATTGAGCCGTCTCACGTCCTGGTCGCCATGCTGCATCAGGAAGACGGCCCCAAAGCTTTGTTGCAACGTGCTGGCGTGAACGTGCCGGGTTTGCTGGCGGCGGCTGAGATGGCCATGAAAAAGCTGCCCCAAGTGCAGGGCCACGAGCAGGTTCAGGTGGGCCGCGACATGGTTTCTCTACTGCAGGCATCTGAGAAAGAAGCCTTGAAACGCGGCGATCAGTTTGTCGCGGGCGAGTTGTTTTTGTTGGCGCTGACTGACAGCAAGCAGGACATTGGGCGCATCGTTAAAGAAAATGGCCTCACCCGCAAGTCGCTTGAATCCGCGATTGACACCGTGCGCGGCGGGCAAAACGTGGACAGCGCCGATGCCGAAGATCAGCGCGAATCGCTCAAAAAATATTGCGTTGACCTGACCGAACGCGCCCGCATGGGCAAGCTTGACCCGGTGATTGGCCGCGATGACGAAATTCGCCGCGCTATTCAGGTGTTGCAACGCCGGACCAAAAACAACCCTGTTTTGATTGGTGAACCCGGTGTCGGCAAGACCGCGATTGTCGAAGGTTTGGCCCAGCGCATCGTCGCCGGTGAAGTACCCGATTCACTCAAAGGCAAGCGCGTGTTGTCGCTGGACATGGCCTCGTTGCTGGCGGGGGCCAAGTTTCGTGGCGAGTTTGAAGAGCGCCTGAAAAACGTGCTCAAGGATTTGGCCAAAGACGAAGGTCAAACCATTGTTTTTATTGACGAATTGCACACGATGGTGGGCGCGGGCAAAGCCGAAGGCGCGATGGATGCGGGCAATATGCTCAAGCCCGCGCTGGCCCGTGGCGAGTTGCACTGTGTCGGGGCGACCACGCTGGACGAGTACCGCAAATACATCGAAAAAGACGCGGCGCTGGAACGCCGTTTTCAGAAAATTCTGGTGGGCGAACCCACAGTGGAAGCCACGATTGCCATCCTGCGCGGCCTCAAAGAACGCTATGAAAAGCACCACAACGTGGAAATCACGGACCCGGCCATCGTGGCCGCCGCCGAACTCAGTCAACGCTACATCACCGACCGTTTCTTGCCGGACAAAGCCATCGACTTGATTGATGAGGCCGCCTCCAAGATCAAGATCGAAATGGATTCCAAGCCGGAAGTGATGGACAAGCTGGATCGTCGCCTGATTCAGTTGCAGATTGAGCGTGAAGCCGTGAAGAAGGAAAAAGACGAGGCGTCGCAAAAACGCTTTGGGTTGATCAACGAAGAAATTGGCACGTTGCAAAAAGAAATTGCCGACCTCGATGAAATCTGGAAAGCCGAAAAAGCCAGTGCGCAAGGCAGCGCCCAAGTGCGCGATGAGATTGAAAAGCTCAAGTTTCAGATTGAAGAACTCACCCGCAAAGGCGATTTCAACAAAGTGGCCGAACTGCAATATGGCAAGTTGCCTGCGCTTGAAAAGCGTCTGACAGAAGTGCAAGCGAAAGAAGAGACACGCGGTGAGAATGCCGCGCCGCGTTTGCTGCGCACGCAGGTCGGGGCCGAAGAAATCGCTGAGGTGGTGAGCCGGGCCACGGGCATTCCGGTGAGCAAAATGATGCAGGGTGAGCGCGATAAATTGTTGCAGATGGAAGTTAAATTGCATCAACGCGTGGTGGGGCAGCAAGAAGCCATTACGGCTGTGTCCAACGCCATTCGACGTTCTCGCGCCGGTTTGTCTGACCCTAATCGTCCAACAGGTTCGTTCTTGTTTCTTGGCCCAACAGGCGTTGGAAAGACCGAATTATGCAAAGCCTTGGCGGGTTTTCTGTTTGATTCAGAAGACCATTTGGTGCGCATCGACATGAGTGAATTCATGGAGAAACATTCGGTGGCCCGTCTGATTGGCGCGCCTCCGGGCTACGTGGGCTACGAAGAAGGCGGTTATTTGACCGAAGCCGTGCGCCGCAAACCCTACAGCGTGTTGCTGCTCGATGAGGTTGAAAAAGCGCACCCCGATGTGTTTAACGTGTTGCTGCAAGTGCTTGATGATGGTCGTCTGACGGATGGCCAAGGCCGCACCGTTGATTTCAAAAACACCGTGATTGTGATGACCAGCAACATGGGTTCGCACCTGATTCAGTCGATGGTGGGGCAAGACAGCGAAGACATCAAAGATGCAGTGACGGGCGAGTTGAAGAATCATTTCAGGCCCGAGTTTTTAAACCGCATTGACGAGACCGTGGTATTTCATGCGCTGGATGCCACGCACATTGCCGAGATTGCCGGTATCCAGATTAAGGTGCTGCAAGCGCGGCTGGCCAAGATGGATTTGACGCTGGAAGTGTCACCTGCCGCATTGGCTGAGTTGGCCAAGGTCGGCTTTGATCCTGTTTTTGGTGCGCGACCTTTGAAGCGCGCGATTCAGCAGCGGATTGAAAACCCGTTATCCAAGTTGCTGCTCGAAGGCAAGTTTTTGCCTAAAAATGTGATTGCGGTCGATGTAGATCCAATCCGCTCGCCGGGGCAGTTCAGCTTCGAGCGCGTAGCGCCTTAATCACCATCAATTTATTAACGATAGTTGTTGTTTTTTCACATGGTGAGAAGCAAACTTCAGTGACTAAAAATGCCACTGAAGTTTGCTGTCAGAATTTTTTCAAATAAAGAATTTTGTTTTCACATTAAGAAATTTTGTTTTAAGTGTTTGATTTTTAAGGTTTAAATTTATGTCTTATATAAGACATAAGATACAAAGTTAGTCTTATATAAGACTTAGAATAAGTTCATACGCATTGAGCGCACATTGATGCCAATGCAGTTTTTTAAACTAATGGAGTGATTTCATGCAACAAACCACCACCGAACAATTAAGCCGCGAACAACAAGTCGCCGCACTCGAAAAAGACTGGGCGACCAATCCTCGCTGGAAGGGCATCAAACGCGGTTACAGCGCCGCTGATGTCGTGCGCCTGCGCGGCTCTTTCCACATTGAGCACACCTTGGCTCGCCGTGGTGCTGAAAAGCTCTGGAACCTGCTGCACACCGAGTCTTACGTCAATTGCCTGGGCGCTTTGACTGGCGGCCAAGCCATGCAACAAGTCAAGGCTGGCGTGAAAGCGATTTATTTGTCCGGCTGGCAAGTCGCCGCTGACAACAATTCATATGCATCCATGTACCCCGACCAGTCGTTGTACCCAGTGGACTCGGTGCCAACCGTGGTTGAACGCATCAACAACACCTTCCGCCGTGCTGACGAAATTCAGCACTCCAAAGGTATTGATGCCGGTGACAAAGGCTACATTGATAATTTCGCGCCCATCGTGGCGGATGCTGAAGCCGGTTTTGGCGGTGTCCTGAATGCATTTGAGTTGATGAAGGCCATGATCAAGTCCGGCGCGGCTGGCGTGCATTGGGAAGATCAATTGGCTTCGGTCAAGAAATGCGGCCACATGGGCGGCAAAGTGCTGGTGCCAACCGCTGAAGCCATCCAAAAGCTGGTAGCTGCCCGTATGGCGGCCGACGTCTGCGGCGTGCCAACTTTGGTGATTGCCCGTACCGATGCTGAAGCAGCCGATTTGTTGACCAGTGACTACGACGAAAACGACAAACCTTTCTTGACCGGTGAACGCACCGCAGAAGGCTTCTACAAAACCAACAAGGGCATGGATCAAGCCATTAGCCGCGCGGTTGCCTATGCTGAATACGCTGACTTGGTGTGGTGCGAAACCGGTACGCCTGACTTGGCATTTGCCAAGAAGTTTGCAGATGCCGTGCACGCCAAGCATCCCGGCAAAATGTTGGCTTACAACTGCTCACCCTCGTTCAACTGGAAGAAAAACCTCGACGATGCCACCATCGCCAAGTTCCAGACAGAACTGGGCGCCATGGGCTACAAGTACCAATTCATCACTTTGGCTGGCATTCACTCCATGTGGTACAACATGTTCGACTTGGCGCAAGACTACGTTAAACGTGGTATGTCAGCCTATGTTGAAAAAGTGCAAGAACCTGAATTTGCAGCACGCGACCGTGGCTACACCTTCGTGTCGCATCAGCAAGAAGTGGGCACTGGCTACTTCGACGAAGTGACCACCGTCATTCAAGGCGGCAAGTCCAGCGTGACTGCGTTGACGGGTTCTACAGAAGAAGAGCAGTTCCACTAAGCAGCAATGCTGGTTCAATAGAGGCCTGTGTCATCCCGCAATGGGTGACACAGGCCTTTTTTGTTAAACTTGGCGTTCCATCTAAAACCAACGCTGGTTTGAAACCTCCCTCTTCAGGGAGATAAAATTCATTCCGAAGAGGGATAACCTCTTCGGAATTCGCTCCGAAAGGGGCGTAGATTGGAATACTCTTGCAATAAGAACGAGAAAGGCAATCGGGTTATGACACCGCGAACTACAACGGCAAACTTTATAGCGCTTACAGTCCGTTCGTCCGCACGCCTTTTTCGCTAGCAATTACAAAATTTAGAGTGAAGCGCGGCAAGTTCCGCGCTTTTTTTTGTCACCTTCTTTCTGGTTTTCATCATGATTCAAATCACACTTCCTGACGGCTCCAAACGCGACTTTGACGCACCGGTGACCGTTGCCGAAGTCGCCGCCTCTATTGGTGCCGGCTTGGCCAAAGCCGCGCTGGCAGGCAAGATCGATGGTCAGATGGTCGATACCAGTTATCTGATCAACGCGAATAGTCCTTTGTCCATCATCACCGCCAAAGATACCGAGGGCTTAGAGGTGATTCGTCACTCGACCTCCCATTTAATGGCGTATGCCGTTAAAGAACTGTTCCCGGAGGCACAGGTCACGATTGGCCCAGTGATTGAAAACGGATTTTTCTATGACTTTTCCTACAAACGGCCTTTCACACCCGAAGATTTAGCAGCCATCGAAAAAAAGATGCTTCAGTTAGCCGCGAAAGACGAACCGATCACCCGCCGCGTATTGCCGCGCGATGAAGCGGTGACTTATTTCAAAAGCCTGGGTGAGCATTACAAAGCGGAGATTATTGCCAGCATTCCGGCTAATGAAGATGTGTCGCTGTACCGTGAAGGTCAATTTGAAGACTTGTGCCGTGGCCCACATGTGCCCAGCACGGGCAAACTCAAGCATTTCAAGCTGATGAAACTCGCCGGCGCTTATTGGCGCGGCGATCACCACAACGAAATGCTACAACGCATTTATGGCACGGCGTGGGCCACAAAAGACGAGTTGCAGCAGCACTTGACTATGCTCGAAGAAGCCGAGAAGCGCGATCACCGAAAACTTGGGCGCGAGCTTGATTTATTTCATATCGATGACCATGCGCCAGGCCTGGTTTTTTGGCACCCCAAAGGTTGGACGCTATGGCAAGGTGTTGAGCAATACATGCGCCAGGTGTACCGTGATAACGGCTATCAAGAAGTCAAAGGTCCGCAGATCATTGATAAATCTTTATGGGAAAAAACAGGGCATTGGGATAAGTACCGCGAGAACATGTTTACAACTGAGTCGGAAAAACGCGAATACGCCTTGAAGCCGATGAACTGCCCAGGGCATATTCTGATCTTTAAGCAAGGGATTAAAAGCTACCGCGATCTGCCGCTGCGCTACGGCGAGTTTGGTCAATGCCACCGCAACGAGCCGTCAGGCGGTTTGCACGGCATCATGCGCGTGCGTGGTTTCACACAAGACGATGGACACATTTTTTGTACCGAAGATCAGATTCTTCAAGAATGTGTTGACTACACGGCCCTCTTGCAAAAGGTCTATACCGACTTTGGCTTCAAAAATATCATTTACAAAATTGCTACGCGGCCTGAACAGCGTATTGGATCGGATGAAGTTTGGGACAAAGCTGAAGCTGCATTAATTGAAAGTTTGCGTGCATCCGGCTGTGATTTTGAAATCTCACCCGGCGAAGGTGCGTTTTATGGACCCAAAATTGAATACACATTGAAAGACGCTATTGGTCGTCATTGGCAATGCGGCACTATTCAGGTTGACTTTTCAATGCCTGAGCGCCTGGACGCAGAATATGTCGGGGAAGACGGCGCACGTCATCGACCTGTCATGCTGCACCGTGCCATTGTCGGAAGTCTGGAACGTTTTATCGGAATCCTGATTGAAGAAAGTGCTGGTGCACTACCTGTGTGGCTAGCCCCGGTGCAGGTGGCCGTGCTTAACATCACGGATGCTCAAGCTGATTATTGTCATGAAATTGTTGCCCAATTGAAAAAGGTCATGCCTTATCAAGAAATTCGGGTTGTAGCAGATCTGCGGAATGAAAAAATTACGTATAAAATACGAGAGCATTCGATGCAGAAGCTGCCATATATTCTTGTCGTAGGTGACAAAGAAAAAGCAGCGGGAACCGTTGCTGTACGTGCCCGAGGCGGGAAAGACCTTGGTGTGATGGCGCTTGATATGTTTATTCAAAAACTTTCAGACGAAATCACAAATAAATTAATTGCTTAGTTCATCTGAACAAAACATTTTTTATGTGCGTGTTGACGGATTAACACTACAGTTTGTAGTAAAAATTTTTAAGGATTAAACCATCGCTACTGAATTTCGTGATCGCCGTCACCGCGAAGAACGCAAACACCGTCTGAACCGTGAAATTATGGCTCCTGATGTCCGACTCTCAGGCATTGAAAATGAACCGCTGGGTGTGGTTAGCCTCATGGAGGCGCTGCGGATGGCTGGTGAGCTGGATGTTGACTTGGTTGAGATTTCTGCCACCGCAGTTCCGCCGGTTTGCCGTTTGATGGATTACGGTAAGTTCAAATACCAAGAGCAAAAGAAGGCGGCGGAAGCGAAAGCCAAGCAGACAGTGATTGAGATCAAAGAGATCAAATTCCGTCCGGGTACCGACGATGGTGACTACAACATCAAGATGCGCAACATCAAGCGTTTTTTGTCGGAAGGTGATAAATGCAAGATCACGCTGCGCTTTCGGGGTCGCGAGATCACCCACCAAGAAATTGGTATGGCGCTTCTGAATCGTATTCGGAATGAATTGGGTGAGTTGATTTTGATTGAGCAGTTTCCTAAACTTGAAGGGCGTCAAATGATCATGATGATCGCCCCAAGTAAGAAAAAAATTGCTGCAAAGCCTGTTGTGGATACTTCTTCATCAAGTTCAACATAAAGTTTTGTAGTGCACTGGTTTTAATAAGTAGTGCACTACAAAAAATGATGTGTTAGCCAACATCATTCAAAAGTGGCTCGGGGCTAACAAGGTTGCAAAGTGTTTGCAAACGCCTCACGAGCACAATGAAAAAGGAGCATAAATATGCCCAAAATGAAGACTAAGAGCGCGGCGAAAAAACGCTTTCGTGTCCGTCCAGGTGGTACCGTTAAACGCGGCCAAGCCTTCAAGCGTCACATTTTGACAAAGAAGACCACTAAAAATAAACGCCAATTGCGTGGTACGACAGCTGTTCATGAGACCAATATGGGTCACATGGCACAGATGCTTCCAGGCCGTGGTATTTAATTAACGACGAACAAGGAGTAATCACATGCCTCGCGTCAAACGTGGTGTAACGGCTCGCGCCCGCCATAAAAAAATTCTCGCCCTTGCAAAAGGTTTTCGCGGTCGCCGCGGTAATGTTTATCGCGTCGCCAAAGAAGCGGTAATGAAGGCTGGGCAATATGCCTACCGTGACCGCCGTACCAAAAAACGTGTCTTCCGTCAGTTGTGGATTGCCCGTATTAACGCTGCTGCACGTCAGTGCGGCATGACATACAGTCAATTTGCCAACGGTCTGAAGAAAGCGAATATCGAGATTGACCGTAAAGTCTTGTCCGATATCGCTATTCATGACATGGCTGCATTTGCCAGTATCGTGGAACAAGTCAAGGCCAAGCTGGCTGCTTGAGTTCACGGCGGTTCGCTGTCTTTTTGATGGCGTTCTATGCATTAGAAACAAGGGCTAGAGCTTGAAAAAGCCCTAGCCCTTTTTCATTGGGAAATGAGAATTTATGAATGAGTTGAACGTCGTCGTTGATAGTGCTAAAGCCGCCTTTAATCAGGCGCTCACCCCCGCTGACTTGGAAAATGCCAAAGCATTATTCGTGGGTAAATCTGGGCGCATTACCGAATTAATGAAGGGGATGGCTGCCCTCACGGCAGAAGAGAAAAAATCACGCGGGGCCGCTATTAATCTGGCGAAGCAGGCGATTGAAGCTGCACTGACAGCGCGTCGCGAAGCGCTTGCCGATGCTGAACTGCAAGTTCAGCTCAAGGCTGAAGCTCTGGATGTTACTTTGCCGGGCCGCCTGCGCGGATCAGGCGGCTTGCACCCGGTATCCCTCACCTTGGAACGTATTGAGTCTATTTTTGCTTCAATGGGCTTCGATGTGGCGCAAGGCCCTGAAATAGAGAGTGATTGGTTCAATTTCACTGCGCTCAATACGCCAGAAGATCATCCTGCGCGTTCGATGCACGATACTTTTTACGTTGAGGGTGGCCTTGCTAACGCCCCCAATCTGTTGCGCACCCATACCAGTCCAATGCAAATTCGCTATGCTGTGCAGCATGTCAAGCAACATCGTTTGCAGCTTGAGGCAGGGAAAAATACTGAAACACTCTTTTCAGGCGCCATGCCCGAGATTCGTGTCATTGCACCTGGGCGCACTTACCGTGTTGACAGTGATGCGACGCATTCGCCTATGTTTCACCAGTGTGAAGGCTTGTGGGTAGGTGAAAACGTTAGTTTTAAAGATTTGAAGTTTGTCTTCACTGATTTTTGCCGTACTTTCTTTGAGTCGGACGATTTGGTGTTGCGGTTTCGTCCCAGTTTTTTCCCATTTACGGAGCCTAGTGCCGAAATTGATATTCAGTTCCAAAGTGGGCCGCTGGCCGGTCGCTGGCTGGAAGTAGCCGGGTCAGGTCAAGTTCATCCGAATGTCATCCGTAGTATGGGTCTGGACCCAGAAAAATTTATTGGATTTGCCTTCGGAATGGGACCGGACCGGCTCACGATGCTGCGTTATGGCGTCAACGATCTGCGTCTATTCTTTGATGGTGATATTCGTTTCCTGGCGCAATTTCAATAAGACATAACAAGGTTTCACTATGCAATTCCCCGAATCCTGGTTGCGCGAATTCTGCAATCCACCCCTGTCCACCGAACAACTTGCCGAAACGCTCACCATGGCGGGACTTGAGGTTGAAGAACTTAAGCCGGTTGCGCCGGCATTTACGAAAATTGTTGTCGGTGAAATCAAGGAAGCCATTCAACACCCTAATGCTGACCGACTGCGCGTGTGCAAGGTCGATGTGGGCCAAGCTGCGTTGCTTGATATTGTGTGCGGTGCTCCTAACGCCCGCGTTGGTATCAAGGTGCCGTGTGCCTTGGTAGGCGCTGAATTGCCGCCTGGCGAAGATGGCCAATCTTTTCTCATCAAAGTGGGGAAATTGCGGGGCATTGACAGCGAAGGGATGCTATGTTCTGCCCGTGAGTTAAAGCTTTCACAAGACCACGGTGGTCTTTTGGAACTGGCAGCTAATGCGCCCGTGGGTCAGGATATTCGTGAGCATTTAAACCTAGATGACACTTTGTTTACCCTCAAGCTCACGCCTAATCTGGCGCACTGTTTGAGTGTCTATGGCGTGGCACGTGAAGTGGCAGCCTTGACCGGGGCTCCTTTAAAGACACCTGTTTTTTCTTCGATTCCTGATTCGACAGCCGAAAAACTACCGGTTAAGGTAAGCGCACCTGATTTGTGTGGCCGCTTCTCGGGTCGAATTATTCGTCATCTCAACCCCCAAGCCCCGACGCCGCAGTGGATGGTTGAACGTTTGGCACGTTGTGGTCAGCGCAGCGTCACAGCGCTGGTGGATATTTCCAACTATGTCATGTTTGAGTTAGGACGCCCGTCTCACATTTTTGACTTGGACAAAATTCAGGGCGGTCTGGATGTGCGCTGGGGTAAAGCTGGCGAACAAATCAAACTATTGAATGGCACGACCGTCACTGTGGATGAAAAAGTCGGCGTGATTGCCGACGAACATCAAGTGGAGTCCCTCGCTGGCATCATGGGCGGTGACGCTACAGCGGTGTCGGATGACACGCAGCATATTTATGTGGAGGCGGCTTTTTGGTGGCCCAAAGCCATTGCAGGCAGGTCGCGGCGTTTTAACTTTTCAACCGATGCCGGGCATCGGTTTGAACGCGGGGTTGATCCGAGCCAGACAGAAGAACATCTTGAACGCATCACACAGTTAATTCTGGATATTTGCGGCACAGCCAAAACGGTCTGCGGCGTCATTGATGACTTGAAAGTAAATTTGCCGGTGCCCATCACCGTCAATTTGCGTGTGGCACGGGCTAGCAAAGTGATTGGCATGGCGCTGACCCAAACGCAATGTGTTGATGCCTTGACACGGCTGGGCTTGCCGCTCACACAAGAAGCGGGAGTCATTTGTGTGGTGCCACCGTCTTATCGTTTTGATTTGCAAATTGAAGAAGACCTGATTGAAGAAGTGGCCCGGATGGTGGGGTACAACAATCTGCCACAGACGCCACCATTGGCACCGATCACCGCCAGAATTCGCCCAGAAACTGAGCTCAGTCCGTTTACGGTGCGTCGTGCTATAGCTGCTTTGGGCTATCAGGAAACCATTAATTTCAGTTTTGTGGATGAGCGCTGGGAGCATGAACTGGCGGGCAACCCCAATCCCATCAAACTGCTCAATCCAATCGCTAGCCAGATGAGTGTGATGCGCTCATCTTTATTGGGGTCATTGCTACAAGTTTTAAAGTTTAATTTGGATCGTAAGGCCCAGCGCGTGCGTGTTTTTGAGCTGGGTCGTGTATTTTTGCGGGATGCCTCGGTTAAAAACACAGACACCACGGTTGAAGGCTTTCACCAACCCATGCGTGTGGCAGGCATGGCGTGCGGGAGCGCTGAGACCCTGCAATGGGGCTGCAAAGAGCGTAGTGTTGATTTTTTTGATGTCAAAGGCGATGTGGAGGCTTTGCTGGCGCCACGTCAGCCGACTTTTGTTCCCGCTGAACATCCCGCCATGCATCCCGGACGCTGTGCCCGTGTTTTACTGGATGGCCTCGCGATTGGTTTTGTGGGTGAGTTGCACCCCAAGTGGCGTCAAGCCTACGATCTGGCCCAAGCGCCCATCATGTTTGAATTGGAACTTGATGCGGTGTTACAACGCCAAGTACCCGCCTTCAAACCCGTTCTCAAGCAACAGGCGGTTGAGCGAGATATTGCCGTTTTAGTGGGCGAAAAAGTGACCCATGCGGCGTTGATGGACGCTATCTGGGCGGCCCCTACGGCCAACTTGCTGCGTGGTGCCATGTTGTTTGACGTCTATCGCCCTCCAGTTGCCAAAGCTTCAGAACTGGTTCCCGTGATGCTTCAGGAGAAAAGTTTAGCCGTTCGCTTGACGCTTAATAGCGCCGATGCGACTTTGACCGAGGCTCAAATTGACATGGCAGTGCAAGCCGTGCTGAGTTCGTTGGTCACCCGGTTGGGTGCGCGTCAACGTGCTTAAGCTGTCTTCTTTTACTGGAAAAAACAAGGACTGAATGGATACCTCTGTTAAAAGCGCTGAAACGCCAGCGCTCACTAAAGCGCTCTTGGCAGACCTGCTGTTTGAGAACATTGGCATGAACAAACGCGAATCCAAAGACTTGATTGATGCGTTTTTTGAATTGATCTCAAGTAGATTGATCGAAGGTGGCGATGTCAAAATTTCTGGATTTGGCAATTTCCAAATTCGCACCAAGGCGCCTCGTCCGGGGCGCAACCCCCGAACGGGAGAAGCCATCCCGATTCAGGCCCGCCGGGTGGTAACTTTTCATGCCAGTCAAAAATTAAGAGAACAAATTCAGGACGAAGGAGATGCCGCTTCAGTGACTTAGCATCTGCTGGCATTCGCGCCATGTCGAGCACGGCTTGTCAGGCGTGACGAGAAAAAAAGCCACACTTCAATCAAAGATGAAGTGTGGCTTTTTTGCGAGGCTGACTTACAGGTTGTCTGTGAAGCTACGCAACTTGTCTGAGCGCGAAGGATGTTTGAGCTTGCGCAAGGCCTTGGCTTCAATCTGGCGGATACGCTCGCGGGTCACGTCAAATTGCTTGCCGACTTCTTCCAGCGTGTGGTCACTGGTCATTTCGATCCCGAAACGCATACGCAGCACCTTGGCTTCGCGGGGTGTCAGGCTGTCCAGAATGTCTTTCACGACATCGCGCAGACCGGCTTGCATGGCCGCTTCCATTGGCGCGGTGTTGGCGGCATCTTCGATGAAGTCACCCAAATGTGAATCATCGTCATCACCAATCGGCGTTTCCATAGAAATCGGCTCTTTGGCGATCTTCATGATCTTGCGAATCTTTTCTTCCGGGATTTCCATGCGCTCGGCCAGCACACTCGCATCAGGCTCAAAACCAAACTCCTGCAGATGCTGGCGGCTAATCCGGTTCATCTTGTTGATGGTTTCAATCATGTGCACAGGAATCCGAATTGTGCGGGCCTGGTCGGCAATAGAGCGCGTGATGGCCTGGCGAATCCACCAAGTCGCATAGGTCGAGAACTTGTAGCCGCGCCGGTATTCAAACTTGTCCACGGCCTTCATCAAACCGATGTTGCCTTCCTGAATCAAATCCAGAAATTGCAGACCACGGTTGGTGTACTTCTTGGCAATTGAAATCACCAGGCGCAAGTTAGCCTCGATCATTTCTTTCTTGGCACCGCGTGAGGCATATTCGCCCGCATTCATGCGTTTGTTAATGTCCTTGAGCTGGTCAAGTGGCACCACGACGCGTGATTGCAGATCAAGCAGCTTTTGCTGAATATCTTGCACGGGCGGGATATTGCGGCCCATAACGGCGCTCCAGGGCTTCCCAGCGGCAGCTTGCTTCTCGATCCATTTCTGGTTGAGTAACTGACTGGGTGCTTTGTTCCCATTTTTGTCACGGCCACTGAAATCGGCAATGAAGTTTTCTTGCGAGTAGCCACATTTATCCACAATGATGCGACGCAGTTCACGCTCTTTCTTGCGCACGTCATCGACTTGGCCCCGCACCATGTCACACAACTTTTCAATGGCTTTGGCGGTGAAGCGGATCGACATCAACTCTTCTGACAACGCTTTTTGCGTTTTCATGTAGCTGGGCGTGCCGTACCCTTCTTTGTCATAAATTTTGTGAATTTTCTCAAACAACTCATGCATTTTGTCGAAGCGGGTCAGCGCATCGCGTTTGAGTTCTTCCAGCTTTTTCGTCAGGGCTTTAGAGCCACCTTTGCCGTCGTCGTCGTCGGCTGCATCGAACTCATCGAAATCTTCTTCCGCGACGTAGTCATCAGCCTCGTTAGGATCGGTAAAACCATCGACGATGGTGGTGATCACCACTTTGGCTTCGCGAATTTCTTCGCCAAGACGCAGCACTTCAGCAATGGTGGCGGGGGAGGCCGAGATAGCCTCCATCATGGCCATCAAGCCACCTTCGATGCGCTTGGCAATTTCGATTTCGCCTTCACGTGTTAGCAGTTCTACCGTGCCCATTTCACGCATATACATGCGCACGGGGTCGGTAGTGCGACCAAACTCGCTGTCCACCGTAGAGAGGGCTGCTTCTGCTTCTTCTTCGGCTTCTTCTTCGGTAGCGGCGGTCGAGACGTTGTTGTTGAGCAACAGCGTCTCGGCATCAGGCGTTTGCTCGTACACCGCGACGCCCATGTCATTGAGCATGGCGATGACGACCTCCAGCGTTTCAGCATCTACCAGCTTGTCGGGCAGATGATCTGAAATTTCGCCGTGTGTCAGGTAGCCGCGTGTCTTGCCCAGTTTGATCAGCGCCTTGAGGCGAAGGCGGCGTTTGGCAATGTCATCTTCAGACAGGACGGTTTCGTCCAGACCAAACTCTTTCATCAGCGCTCGCTCTTTGGCTTTGCTGATTTTCATGCGTAGAGGCTTGACCTTTTCGGTGGTCACAACAGGCTCTCCGACTAAGTCGGACTCAATGTCAGACATATCCGTGTCATCTGCATCCGCAGAATCTGCCGCACTTTTTGGCTTACGGCCCCTCTTGGCGCCTGCTTTAGGGGCGACTTCCGCTTCAGGGACGGCCGCTTTGGGCGGGCGGCCTGGTCTTTTCTTGATAATAATAGTGGGGCTGACAGCGTCAGACACAGCTGTTTTCAATTCAACGAGAGGCGCGTTGGCAGGTGGTTTGGATGCAGGCACGGGTTTGTCTTTCGTATTGAGATTTTTAAGAAAGGTCTGAGCCGCCACTTGCTGGGTGGCAGGCCTGGCAGCCATCTGTACAGACTTCTTTAATTTTTGAATAGGCATTTAAAAACCTCTGGACTTCAAAAAACAGACAGCATGAACAGGTGCTTTAAATGACCGGTGCAGTTTTGTGGCAAAAGAATAATTAAATACTCTTTAGAGGCAAGATGTCAGGGCGAACATTTGGTGTGCAGTCCTTGCGGTAAGGTAGCCGGCCGTGAACAGTGTCATCGTTTGGCTTGACCCGGAGGTGTTGCTGATCGCTCTTGCCGATAATCAAGCCCCGGATTATACCTTTATAGTCAATCTTCTTGCACCGGGATTGATTCAAGTTTGAGCCGCCGGGTTTGGAGTTCGCGATAACGATGCAGGGCCGTTGGGTCGGCTTTGGCGGCGTTGATAGCGTCGGTTTCTTGAGCTTTTAGCCGCTCGATCATCATGCGATTCAATAAATTACGCAGTTCGCGGATGGACTCTTCGCTTGCATCGGCCTCGCCCAATTCATGTTCGCTCATGAGGCGAAGGGCGAGTTCTTCGCTTTCATGCCCTCTCAGACCTTCACGCAAGGCGACCCAGGGTTGGGGGCCGTTTTCATGTAACTGGCTTTCCAGCCAGACAAACAAAGAGCCATGGGGCGCGGCTAGCTCGCACAACAAGGTGTGGTCTTCAGCGGATAGCGCGTCGAGCGCTGCCATGTCACTTAGCAAAATTCGCACGGCATGATCGGCCCGACTGGCGGGCAAAGGACGGCCTCCTAACCGTGGACGTGGTTCAAACTTTTTTCGTGTATCAGGGGGATAACTGCCGGACTCCTGGCGCCACTCGTTATTTTCTGAAGTCGGAGATCGATTAGATTTTTCAGCGCTTTGGCCGCTGGGTTTATGGGACCAGATGTCGGTTAGTTCGCGGCTGGCTAATTGCACGTTGTCAGCAATTTCGGTCAATAGCTGTCGCTTGAGCGCCCCATCGGGCAGTGCCATCCATAAAGGTTTGGCGTTGCTGGCCAAGTGGGCGCGGCCTTCAGCGGTGTTGAGATCGAGGCCTTCGCGGGCGGCATCAATCAAAAAGCGGCTTAACGGGACGGCTTCGCTGACATAGCGGGCAAAAGCTTCTTTGCCGAATTCACGGATAAAGCTGTCAGGGTCGTGTTCAGATGGCAAAAACAAAAACTTGATGCTACGCACGTCGGTGGCAAAGGGTAGTGCGGCATTCAATGCCTTGTGTGCGGCACGTTGACCCGCTGTGTCGCCATCAAAGCTGAATACGACGGTATCCGTGAAACGAAACAATTTTTGAACGTGCTCCGGTGTGCACGCCGTGCCCAGGGTGGCGACGGCGTTGGGAAAGCCGAGTTGAGCCAAAGCCACCACATCCATGTAACCTTCTGTGACCAGCGCGTAGCCGTGTTCACGCAAAGCGTTACGCGCTTCAAACAAGCCATAGAGTTCTCGACCTTTGCTGAACACAGGTGTTTCTGGTGAATTAAGGTATTTGGGTTTGTCGTCTCCCAACACGCGCCCACCAAAACCAATGCACGCGCCTTTGATGTTACGAATCGGGAACATCACGCGATCACGAAAGCGGTCGTAGCGTTTTTCTTCGCCTGCGTCATCATCCACATTCAGAATGACCAAGCCACTTTCAACCAGCAAGGGTTCGCTGTAGTCGGGAAATATGCTGGCCAGACTGCGCCAGCCTTCAGGGGCGTAACCCAAGCTGAAATGGCGGGCCACTTCGCCTGACAGGCCACGGCCTTTGAAGTAGGCCACGGCTTTGGGGGATTCTTTCAGGTGTTTTTTGTAGGCGTCAGCGGCTTTTTCCAGTACCTCGCTCAAGGTTATTTGCTTCTCTCGTTGTTCGATGGCTCGGGCGCGGTCTTGCGGATTCAGGTCGTCTTCAGGAACGGGCATCCCATATTGTTGCGCCAAGTCTTTAACGGCTTCCACAAACGTCATGCCTGCATGGTCCATCAAAAAACTGATGGCGTTGCCGTTCTTGCCACAGCCAAAGCAGTGGTAGAACTGCTTGGTTGGACTGACTGAAAACGACGGTGATTTTTCGCCATGAAACGGGCACAACCCCATGAAATTGGCACCGCCTTTTTTGAGTTGCACATAGCGACCGACGATTTCCACTACATCAGCGCGGGACAGTAATTCTTGAATAAAGGTCTGGGGAATGGACATGCGCTGATTGTAGAAACCTGTTTAGTCACGACCGCCAAGCGGTCAAAAAAACAAGTCTCGGCAGGCGTTGCTAAAAGGTCATGCCAAAATATGAAAGGAAATGACTTCCCCCCACTTGGTGCGATTTTCTTCGTATCTCGCCTCATCCCCTGACTTGACCTGGAACGCCTGCCCGCTATGACATTTGGAATTTTGGCTATTCTGGTTTCCCTCTCCCTTTTGATGTACCTCGCTTATCGAGGCATCAGTGTGTTGATTCTGGCGCCGTTGTTGGCTTTGCTGGCCGTGTTGGCCAGCCCTGGAACCCCGCTGCTGGCCAGTTATACGCAGGTTTTCATGAAAGCGCTGGGCGGCTTTATTGCGCTCTACTTTCCGCTATTTTTGCTGGGGGCGGTGTTTGGCAAATTAATGGAGGTCTCGGGCGCTGCCAGAGTTATTGCCATCTACATCGTGGCTTGGTTGGGGGCCAGTCGGGCTGTGTTGGCCATTGTGCTGGCGTGCGCGGTATTGACTTATGGTGGTGTCTCGCTTTTTGTGGTGGCCTTTGCGATCTATCCGTTAGCCGTTGAGTTGTTTCGGGCGGCTCACATTCCCAAGCGGCTCATGCCCGCGACGATTGCGTTGGGCGCCTTCACCTTCACGATGACCGCCTTGCCGGGCACACCAGCCATTCAAAACGCGATTCCGATGCCCTACTTTGGAACGACTCCTTTTGCCGCGCCCGGCCTCGGTTTGATCGGCGGGGCCGTGATGTTGATTGTGGGCATCGTCTGGCTGGCGTGGCGTGTGCGTCAAGCCGCGTTGGCGGGTGAAGGTTACGGCGTGGAAACAGCGGATGCCGCACCCTTGGCAGACACGCCATCGGCCTCTGCCAAACCGCTGGACTTACCAAGTTTTTGGGTAGCAATAGCGCCTGTGGTCACGGTGGTTGCGCTGAACTGGCTGTTTAGCGCGCAAGTGCTGCCGCAGCTCGACACCCAATACCTAGCCAAAGATCTGTACGGTGCGACCCAATTGGACGCGGTGCTGGGTGTTTGGTCGATCATCGCGGCGCTGGCCTTGTCCAATCTGCTGCTCATTGTTCTAACGTGGCGCCATTTGCCAAACCTGACGCAAGCCCTTGATGACGGCGCCAACTCCGCCGTATTGCCCATTTTCAACACGGCTTCGCAAGTGGGTTATGGGGCTGTCATTGCATCTTTGGCCGGATTTGCCTTGATCCGTGATGCAGTGCTTGGCATTGCACCGGGACAACCGCTGATTTCTTTGTCGGTGGCTGTGAATTTGCTGGCAGGCATTACCGGTTCAGCCTCGGGCGGTATGAGCATTGCCTTGCAAATGTTGGGCGATACTTACCTTGAAATGGGTCGTGCTGCCGGCATTTCGCCCGAATTGCTGCATCGCGTGACCTCCATTTCTACAGGTGGACTGGATGCGCTGCCGCACAACGGTGCGGTCATCACGCTGTTGGCTATTTGCAAATTGACGCATCGGCAGTCTTATCTGGATATTTTGATGGTGGCGGTCATTATTCCGCTGGCCGGACTCGTGACGGTCATCGTGTTGGGCACGCTGTTTGGGTCGTTCTGAGTTTTGGAATCACGCGGCAGACCTCACAACCTTCTTCTTTTGCGCCGCTTGGCCAGCGTTCGCCAGCGCCAGACCAGTGTGATGATGCCGTAGGTGAACAGCCCCATCAGAACTGCCGTAATGCCCAGCCCCACCAACAACGGCTTGCCCAGCGTGGTGATGCGTTGCCACAAACTGGCGTCTGGCGCGTCTTTTCGGGTGCTGTCATGGATGGCTCTATCTGTCGGCATCTCATTGCCTGTGACCCAGGCGCCCAGATGATAGGCGCCATAGTAAATGGGGCCAAAGGTGATCGGATTGGTGATGAGCGTGCTGGCAACTGCCGCTGGCACATTGGCGCGCAAAAATACGGCGGTGGCCGCAGAAAGCGGAATTTGCGCCAACGGAATGAGTAACCCGAAAAAAACGCCCAAGGCCACGCCCAAGGCGACCCCGCGTCGTGACCAATGCCACAGTTTGGGGTGATTCAGCCAAGGGCCGAGCCAAGCCAGCCAAGGGTTGGCTTGAATTTTCTCGCGCGTTGGAATCAGCGCACGCAGGCGATTAAAAAGCGTCAACTACATGCTCCGAATGTTCATGCGCCGCAGAATCGCTTTCTCTGCCTCGACCGCTAAAAACTTGGCGCCCCCCAAACCCAAAATGACGAGCCATGAGAGCCAATCCAGGGCAGCGGTCTTAAACACCTGCTGCATCAGCGGCGCATAGGTGAACAAGAGCTGGAAGGCGATCAGCAGGCCGCACATCCAAAGCGCAACTTGATTGCCGGTAAAAATACGCCAATTCAGCGCGCTCGCCGTGAAGTGGCGCACATTAAAGAGATACACCATCTCGCCGAACACCAGCATGTTGACGGCGGCAGTGCGCGCCACCTCAAGACTGCTGCCCCGCGAGATTTCCCAATAAAAGACGGTAAACGTGACCAAAACCATCAGCAAGCTGACATAAGCAATGCGCAGGCCCAGCACCCGTGTAATCAAAGGTTCCGAAGGCGCACGCGGTGTGCGTTTCATCACACCCGGCTCGGCCGGCTCAAACGCTAGCGCCAAGGCCAGCGTGACCGCCGTGATCATGTTGACCCACAAAATTTGGCCAGCGGTGACCGGCAGTAACAAGCCTCCAAACACGGCCAGCAAAATCACGCCCGCCTCGCCCCCGCTGGTGGGCAAAATGAAGAGCAACGATTTTTTGATGTTGTCAAACACCACGCGGCCTTCACGCACGGCGTGGGCGATGGTGGCGAAATTGTCATCGGTCAGCACGAGATCAGCGGCTTCACGGGCGGCATCGGTGCCTTTGTGCCCCATGGCAATGCCAATATCGGCGGCCTTGAGCGCGGGGGCATCGTTGACCCCATCACCCGTCATGGCAACCAATTCACCTTGGGCTTGCAGGGCGGCAACCAGACGCAACTTGTGTTCGGGCGCGGCGCGGGCAAACACATCGGTCTCCAGCGCGACACGCTGAAGGGCCAAGTCATCGAGCGAGGCCACCTTGTCACCAGTGACGGCGTGGTCTGCATTCAACCCCAATTGCCGCCCGATAGCAGCGGCGGTGACGGCGTGGTCGCCTGTGATCATTTTGACGCGCATCCCGGCGCGCTGACATTCGGCCACCGCTGCAATGGCTTCTTCACGCGGCGGGTCAATCAGGCCGACCAGCCCCAGCAAGGTGAAACGCTGGGTGATGTCGCTCATGGCCAGCGCGGTGGTGCCCGCAGGCAGGTCGCAACGCGCCAGCGCCAGCACGCGCTGACCTGCACGGGCCGCGTTTTCCATGCGCGCTTGCCAGGCGACGCTATCGAGCATGGCGTTGCTGGCATCTTGTATGCACAAACCCAACACGCGCTCCGGTGCCCCTTTGAGCAACGCAAAAGCGTGGCCCGCGTGGTCGTGGTGCAGCGTCGCCATAAAACAATGCTCTGACTCAAACGGAATGCAATCAATTCGGGGCGTAGCGGTGGCCGTCTCGATAGGGTCCAGCCCCGATTTGTGCGCCAGCGTCAGCAAAGAGCCTTCGGTGGGATCGCCCACCAGTTGCCAGCCTTTGACTGGGTCGAGTTTTAATTGCGCATCGTTACACAACAATGCGCATTGGGCCAAGTCTTGCAGCGCTTTGTTGTCTGCCGCCTCCACAGGCACGCCATCGCAGTGAAAACCACCCTCGGGCGCGTAACCCGTACCACTTACCGCCAGCGTGTGCTGGGGCAGCATGACCTGTACCGCCGTCATCTCATTTTTGGTGAGTGTGCCGGTTTTGTCCGAGCAGATCACGGTGACTGAACCCAGTGTTTCCACGGCCGGCAAACGTCGCACAATCGCACTTTTTTGCGCCATCGTGCGTGTGCCAATGGCCAGCACGATGGTCACAATGGCGGGCAAGCCTTCAGGAATAGCGGCGACAGTCAGGCCGACTACTGCCAGAAATATTTCAAGCATCTCCATTTCGCGCACGAAATAGCCAAACAAAAAGGTAATTAACCCGGCCGCCAAAATGAACAGCGTGATCTGGCGGGCAAACTGGTCAAGCCGCCGCGTGAGGGGCGTCACCAGTGTCTGAACTTCACCCACAAGGGTGCCAATGCGGCCAATTTCACTCATTTGACCTGTGCTGACCACCAATCCGTGCGCCTGACCTGTGCTGACCACCGTGCCCGAATAGGCCATGCAGCTTCGGTCGCCAATAGAGGCGCCGCTGCCCACGGGTTCTGTGTTCTTGCTTGAAGGCACCGACTCGCCGGTAAGCGCCGCTTCATTGATGTGCAGATTTTTTGTGTGTACTAAACGCAAATCGGCGGGCACCCTGACGCCCGACTCCAGCAGCACAATATCTCCGGGCACCAGCAGCGCTGCATCAATTTCGCGGCGCTCTCCATGGCGCAGCACGATAGCGTGGCTGGCCAGCATGGCGCGCACAGCATCCAACGCCTTTTCCGCTTTACCTTCCTGAATGAAACCGATGATGGCATTGATCAGCACAACTCCGGCAATGACACCCGCATCAATATAGTCTTTGAGTCCAAAGGTGACAGTGCCTGCTGCCAGCAAGACATAAATCAAGGGGTTGTGAAATTGCAGCGCAAAGCGTAACCACGGCCCACGCCGCTTGGCACTAGGCAGGCTGTTGCGACCGTGTTGCGCAAGTCGCTGGGTCACTTCGCCATCATTGAGGCCTGTGTGGAGATCAACCGACTGTGTTTGCAAAGACTCAGTAGCTGAAAGCGTGTGCCATATAGGGTTTTGATCAGAAGGTGAATTGGGCATGGGCATAGGTAACAGTAAGCAGACAAACAGTCATCTTATAGGCGACTGTCTATTTTCTCTCCTTTAACCTATATCCCTTGGCAGGATTTCTTTGCCGCGCAGCACACGCAGCGGTTAACCGCTCAAAAAACGGATGGGAAAGTTGTGTGCAGGCGAGGCAAGGGATGCCTGTCAAAGCCGCGGTTTTCCAGTGCTGAGCGGTCCAATGGCGGATATGGGCATCTTGCCAATGAAGGGGAGACGTCCTTTTCAGCCATGTACTGATTTTTTTGCCGGGTTGCCACACGATCAGCCGTCGTCTTTGCCAGTCAGGCGCGTCGCATCAATTTAACGGTATTTGCCGCCGCCACTGCCGTGGCTTGCTTTGCTTCCTGTTTGGCTGCGTTGGGGTTGATACCGCCTGTCGACAGCTTGCGGGCTTTGTTGCACCGCGTTCTGGCTTCGGCATGGGAAGCATCAGGATAGGCACCAAAGGACAACGTTTTTTGTTTGGCAAGATGGTGGTAATTCACACGTCATTATTTGACGTTCACATTTATCAAAAGGCAAAGCCATTTTATGATCATGGTTTTTGTCGCCTGCTGTGCGCCCTGTAGGGTTGATGTTCTTCACGGAGGTCAGTCATGCTATAGGAAGCCCTTGTTTTGATGGTATCTAGTTTGGCGGTATTTGCATATACCGTTAAAAGCATCACGTTATACACAAGTCCCCTATGCGTTATGCTACATATTTAATAGCGGGTGATAAAAATGAGTTGGGCTGTCACAGAATTTGAAAGTCTCGATCTGGGCGACCCCAGACGTAATCGGCGCGCCATTCGTCTGATGGAGAAGTTGAGCGCCAAACCCACAGCCAGCATCCCCGGTGCCTGCGGCGACTGGGCCGACACCCTGGGCGCCTACCGCTTC
>CAIJRK010000025.1 GCA_903823025.1 uncultured beta proteobacterium | reverse complement strand
GAGATGGTCATGCCAGGCGACAACGTGTCGATCACCGTCAAGTTGATCAACCCGATTGCGATGGAAGAAGGCCTGCGGTTTGCTATCCGCGAAGGCGGCAAAACTGTTGGTGCCGGCGTGGTTGCCAAAATCATCGCGTAATTCGCGTAGATAAAACGAATTGCAAGGAAAAAACATGGCTACCAAACAAAAAATCCGTATTCGCCTGAAGGCTTTTGATTACAAACTTATCGACCAATCGGCCGCCGAGATTGTGGACACCGCCAAACGTACAGGCGCTATTGTTAAAGGCCCCGTGCCTTTGCCAACACGCATGAAGCGTTTCGACATTTTGCGTTCGCCCCACGTCAACAAGACGAGTCGTGATCAGTTTGAAATTCGCACACACCAACGCCTGATGGATATTGTTGATCCTACGGATAAAACAGTTGACGCGCTGATGAAGCTCGATCTACCTGCAGGCGTTGACGTAGAAATCAAACTGCAGTAAGCCATGCGGCGCTTTGGTAAGAACCGGCGCCTCATAAAACCGGGTATGGAATGAACTTGCATGTCAAAAAAGTTCAGGCTATACTCAAAGGCTATTTTGAAAGTGACTTTTCATTTTTAAAAAAGTTTTATTAACAGTCTTTCACAAAAAACGTTGTGGCCAATTGCAGTTACAACGGTGGGAGTTACGGAGAAAACAATGAGTCTGAGCAACTCCCTAGGGTTGCTGGGCCGCAAGGTTGGCATGATGCGCCTATTCACTGATGAAGGGGATTCGATTCCCGTCACAGTAATAGATGTGTCGAACAACCGCGTATCCCAGGTCAAAACCCAAGAGAATGATGGCTACGTTGCCTTGCAGGTAACGTTTGGCGCCCGGAAAGCTTCGCGCGTTACTAAACCTATCGCTGGCCACCTTGCAAAAGCAGGTGTTGAAGCTGGTGAGATCATTCAAGAATTTCGTCTGACTGCTGATGTCGCTGCACAATACCAAGCGGGCGCAACAGTGCCGGTTTCGGCTGTGTTTACAGTAGGCCAAAAGGTTGATGTACAGGGTACAACAATCGGTAAAGGTTTTGCTGGAACGATCAAGCGTCACCACATGAAGTCGCAGCGCGCGTCGCACGGTAACAGCCGTTCGCACAACGTGCCAGGCTCCATTGGTATGGCACAAGATCCGGGTCGTGTGTTTCCTGGTAAACGCATGACAGGCCATCTGGGTGTTGACCTTGTCACCACCCAAAACCTCGACGTGATCCGGATTGACGAAACCCGTCAACTGCTCATGATCAAGGGGGCTATTCCTGGTTCGGCTGGCGGTTTTGTGACCGTTCGTCCTGCCATTAAAGTCAAAGCTAAAAATGCTGAAACGAAAGGAGCGAACTGATGCAGCTCGAACTCCTGAATGACCAAGGTCAATCAACTTCCAAAGTTGAAGCCGCAGAAACTGTGTTTGGTCGCGCGTATAACGAAGATCTGATTCATCAGATTGTGGTTGCTTTCCAAGCTAATGCCCGTCAAGGCACTCGCGCTCAGAAAGACCGTGAGCAAGTTAAGCACTCGACCAAAAAGCCTTTTAAACAAAAGGGAACCGGTCGCGCTCGTGCGGGTATGACTTCTTCGCCACTGTGGCGCGGGGGGGGACGTATTTTCCCGAACATGCCTGACGAGAACTTCACACAAAAAATTAACAAGAAGATGTACCGTGCTGGCATGGCATCCATCTTGTCGCAGTTGGCCCGTGAAGGCCGGTTGGCTGTGGTTGATTCCATGAAAGTGGACTCTCCTAAAACGAAGCCTTTGGCTGCCAAGTTCAAAGCTATGAATTTGGAATCTGTATTAGTGATTGCCGACGAAGTCGACGAAAACCTATACCTCGCATCCCGTAATCTCGTGAATGTGCTGGTGGTTGAGCCCCGTTACGCTGATCCAGTGTCTCTGGTTCACTATCGCAAAGTGCTTGTCACCAAGGCTGCGATGGAAAAACTCCAGGAGATGTTTGCATGAGCCACGGTCCAAATCTGACCACATTTGACGAAGGTCGTCTGATGCAAGTGCTCGTCGCGCCTATCGTGTCTGAAAAGGCAACGATGATCGCGGAGAAGAGCAATGCAGTGACTTTCAAAGTGCTGCAGGATGCCACCAAATACGAAATCAAAGCCGCAGTGGAATTGATGTTCAAGGTTGAGGTTAAAGGCGTCTCTGTAGTGAACACCAAAGGCAAAACCAAGCGTTTTGGCAAGTCTGTAGGTCGCCGCGATAACATTCGTAAGGCTTACGTGACGCTGAAACCAGGTCAAGAGCTGAACCTTGGCGGGGAGGCTGCGTAATCATGGCTGTTATTAAAATGAAACCAACTTCACCAGGCCGTCGTGGCATGGTGAAGATCTCGCGTGACCATTTGTACAAGGGTGAACCCTTTGCCCCCTTGCTTGAACCTCAGTTCCAGCACGCCGGTCGCAATAACAATGGTCACATCACAACCCGTCATAAAGGCGGCGGTCATAAACACCATTACCGTGTCGTTGATTTCCGTCGTACCAAGGATGGCATTCCAGCTAAAGTTGAGCGCATTGAGTACGATCCTAATCGTACAGCGCACATCGCGCTGATTTGCTATGCAGACGGCGAGCGTCGCTACATCATTGCACCACGCGGTCTTGAGGTGGGTGCTTCCATCATGAGCGGTGCAGAGGCTCCGATTCGTGTTGGCAATACATTGCCTATCCGTAATATTCCGGTTGGCTCCACCATTCATTGCGTTGAGTTGCAAATTGGCAAGGGTGCACAAATCGTGCGCTCTGCTGGCACCTCGGCAACGCTGCTGGCTCGTGAAGGCATCTACGCTCAAGTGCGTATGCGCTCTGGTGAGGTTCGCAAGATCCACATCGAATGTCGCGCGACACTGGGCCAAGTCGCCAATGAAGAGCATAGCTTGCGCCGACTCGGCAAGGCAGGCGTCAAGCGCTGGATGGGTATCCGTCCAACCGTTCGTGGCGTTGTCATGAATCCAGTGGATCACCCACATGGCGGTGGCGAAGGCAAGACTGGCGAAGGCCGTCACCCAGTCGATCCTTGGGGTAATTTGACCAAGGGTTACCGTACCCGTAACAACAAGCGCACGCAGGTCATGATCGTGTCGCGTCGCAAGAAGTAAGGGGTAGGTAAATGACTCGTTCTCTCAAAAAAGGTCCCTTTGTCGACCATCATTTGGTTGCAAAAGCTGAAAAAGCTGTTGCCACCAAAGACAAAAAGCCGATTAAGACTTGGTCACGTCGTTCCATGGTTTTGCCCGATTTCATCGGTTTGACCATTGCTGTGCACAACGGCAAACAGCACGTACCTGTCTATATCACCGATCAAATGGTTGGCCACAAGTTGGGAGAGTTCGCACTCACCCGTACTTTCAAGGGTCATCCTGCGGACAAAAAAGTCCAAAGAAAATAAGGAGGTGATCATGGAAACACGTGCAACCCTTCGTGGCGTTCGTTTGTCGGTTGACAAAGGTCGTTTAGTCGCGGATTTAATCCGTGGCAAGAAAGTGGATCAAGCCCTGAACATCTTGCAATTCACGCAGAAAAAAGCTGCTGTGATTATCAAGAAGGTTCTGGAGTCCGCCATTGCCAACGCTGAGCACAATGATGGTGCTGATATCGATGAATTAAAGATCACTTCAATTTTTGTCGAGCAAGGTGCTTCACTCAAGCGCTTCACGGCCCGCGCTAAAGGTCGCGGCAACCAAATCAGAAAACCCACGTGCCATGTGTACGTGACGGTTGGTAACTGAAAGAGGCCAGGAAGATATGGGACAAAAAATCCACCCAACCGGCTTTCGCTTGTCGATTAGCCGTAACTGGGCATCACGCTGGTACGCCAATGATCGTGATTTCGCAGGTATGTTGGCTGAAGACATCAAGGTGCGCGAGTACCTGAAAGCCAAACTGAAAAATGCATCTGTGTCGCGTGTTCTGATTGAACGCCCTGCTAAAAATGCACGCATCACAATTTTCTCGGCTCGCCCGGGTGTTGTGATCGGCAAAAAAGGCGAAGACATTGAGAATTTGAAGCGTGAATTGGCGCGTCAATTAGGCGTGCCAGTCGCAGTCAACATCGAAGAAGTGCGCAAGCCTGAAATCGATGCCAAGTTGATCGCAGACAGCATTACGCAACAATTGGAAAAGCGGATCATGTTCCGTCGGGCCATGAAACGCGCCATGCAAAATGCGATGCGTCTGGGTGCCCTTGGCATCAAGATTATGTCGTCAGGTCGTCTGAACGGTATCGAAATTGCACGTTGTGAATGGTATCGCGAAGGTCGCGTGCCACTTCACACGATGCGTGCTGATATTGACTACGGCACCTCTGAAGCACAAACAACCTACGGCATCATTGGTGTCAAGGTTTGGGTTTACAAGGGTGACACGCTGGGTCGTAACGACCTGCCTGCCGTCGTGGAACCTCGCGCCGATGAAGAACGTCGTCCACGCGGCCCACGTCGTGATGCTCGCCCTGGCTCCGATCGTCCCGCTTCTCGCGGTACGCGTCGTCCGCCATTAGGTGGCAACACAGCGCCTGCCGATGGCAGCGACAAACCTGCGGAGGCCACTGGGGCCGACGCACAGAAACCCGCCGTTCAGCGCGTCCGCAAGGTAGCCGCGCCAGCTGCAGCAGCTGACGGTAAAGGAGAATAATTTATGTTGCAACCCGCTCGTCGCAAATACCGCAAAGAGCAAAAAGGCCGTAACACTGGTATTGCAACCCGGGGTAGCTCGGTCGCATTTGGTGATTTCGGTCTGAAATGCCTTGACCGTGGCCGTTTGACAGCACGTCAAATTGAAGCTGCGCGTCGTGCGATTTCTCGTCACGTCAAACGTGGTGGTCGCATCTGGATTCGTGTTTTCCCTGACAAGCCAATTTCCCAAAAGCCTGCTGAAGTGCGAATGGGTAACGGCAAGGGTAACCCTGAGTATTACGTGGCTGAAATTCAACCAGGTAAGATCGTTTTTGAAATCGTTGGCGTGACTGAAGAGTTGGCTCGTGAAGCGTTCCGTTTGGCTGCGGCCAAACTGCCTTTGCGCACTACTTTTGTAGCCCGCATGATTGGCCAGTAATCAGGAGAAGATGCTATGAAAACTACTGAACTACGCCAAAAAGACGTTGCTGGTTTGCAAATTGAAGTCAAAGCGTTGCAAAAAGCACACTTTGGCTTGCGTATGCAAAAAGCCACGCAACAACTCAACAACACCGCTACGCTGCGCTCAACGCGCCGCGATATTGCTCGCGCCAAGACTATTCTTGTCGAGAAGCAAAGCGCTGAAAAATCCGCCAAATAAGGAGCTATAAATGACGGAAGCTAAAAAATCCTTCAAGCGTACTTTGATTGGCAAGGTAGTCAGCGACAAGCGTTCCAAGACTGTTACCGTGCTGATCGAGCGTCGTGTCAAGCACGAGTTGTACGGCAAAATCGTGGGTAAATCCAGCAAGTACCACGCCCATGATGAATTGGGCGAGTACAAGATGGGTGACATGATTGAGATTACAGAAAGCCGGCCAATTTCCAAAACCAAAAACTGGGTTGCGACCCGTTTGGTGCAGAAAGCCGCGCTGGTCTAAGTCTTTGCAGTCTTGAAACTGCAGACTTCATAAAAACGGCTCACAATGTGAGCCGTTTTCATTGGTGAATTCGAATCAACCATATAGGAGCAGTTAATGATTAAAGTAGGTGACCGTCTTCCCGCCATCACATTGATGGAATTTGTAGAAGTAGAGGGCGAGGGCTGTAGCCTGGGTCCTAATCCGGTTGATGTGACCACAGCTAGTGCGGGTAAAACAATTGCCTTATTTGCGGTACCAGGGGCTTTCACGCCAACGTGTTCTGCCAAGCATGTTCCCGGCTATGCTGAAAATTTTTCTGAGCTAAAAGCTGCAGGCGTCGATGAAATTTGGTGTGTGAGCGTCAATGATGCTTTTGTCATGGGCGCTTGGGCACGCGAGCAAAAGACAGATGGCAAAGTTCGGATGCTAGCGGATGGTGATGCGGCTTTCGCCAAAGCAACAGGTCTGACGCTTGACTTGACGGGCAAAGGTCTGGGTCTGCGCAGCAACCGTTATTCAATGTTGATTCAGGACGGCAAAGTGGCCTCGTTGAATGTTGAAGGGCCGGGTAAATTTGAAGTCAGTGATGCGGCCACTTTGCTGGCCCAAATCAAAGCCTGATTCTTTCAGCGTCAGGCTGGATGGTCTCATTTCAAAAGTTGGGATGACGCTGCAAATGCCGCCCGGTTTCAGTCAAGTAGTGATCCGGCGCGGCATTTTTTCAAAGGCCACTCATCCATGCAACGCCTGCCATACATACCAATAAGATAACTATCGCCAGCGTGCGCGATAAGGCATTGTCTTTGGAGTTTAGCGTTGCGTCAGGTACTTTTTTATCACCGGAAATCATAGGTTGAATAAGGTTATCGCCTTTTTTGAAGAGGTAAAAAAAGATGGCAACCAAGTGCAATGCAACCAAGCCCATCAAAACCCATTGCCCTACATCTTTATGATAAAAAGTCGCCAGGCTGGCGGTCGTACTGGATACAAACTGAGTCAAAGGACCAGTGTTTGCAATCTGATCATCGCTGATAAGACCGCTTCCGACTTGTATCAAGAGACAAACTAACAACGCAAAAACTGAAGCGGCACCTAACGGATTGTGACCGACGACTTGGTCTGGCGTCCCCCTGCCTTGAAGGTAGCGGTAGATCGCTGAAGGCGAATAGATAAAAGATGAAAAGCGGGACCAGCGTCCACCCACAACACCCCAAATCAAACGAAACAAGAGCAGGCTAAGGACGGCGTAGCCGAAGCGGAAATGCCAAGCCATCGCGTAGCCGCCTAGTTGGGCACTGATGACCAAAGCTACCGCGCAGGCGGCCAGCGTCCAGTGAAAGAGGCGAGTGGGTAAATCCCATACTCTGACGATAGAGGTCATCAGTCGGCCATGCACATCATCACTCATCTAAAACTAGCTCCGGTTTTAAATATTCCACCTTCAAGGGGATAAGAATTCATTTGGGAGAGGGGTAACCTCTTGCAAATTTGCTCGGAAAGGGGTGTGACTTGAAACATCAAACTTGCGCCAGTAACTTCTCGATTAATCGATGAAGATCCGTAAAGTTAGGTTCCCCGACGTAGCGCTTGACAATTTCACCTCGTTTATTGACGAGGTAAGTTGTAGGCGTTAATTGCACGTCGCCCCAAGCTTTGGCGACTTCGCCGGTGTTGTCGATGGCGACACTGAACGGCAAATTACGGGTTTTTGCAAAATTCACGACGTAACTGGGCGTATCGTACTGCATGGCCACGGCAATCGTGTCAAATCCTTGAGCCTGGTATTTGTTGTAAGTAGCAATCAACTGCGGCATTTCGGCGACACAAGTCACGCAACTCGTAGCCCAAAAATTGACCAGCGTAACTTTGCCTTTGAGTTGCGCCGTCTCTTTTTTAGAGCCATCCAGCATGACAAAACTGGAGGGTGGCGCAACTGATGTGCCTGAGTTCAGGTAGATTCCCAAACTGGCGGCCAAAACCAGCGCTACCAAACTGACAGAAAATAAAATTCGTTTCATATAAAGGTGTTTCCATGGATCGTCGACAGTTTAATTTCATCTCTTTGCTGGCCCCTGCCATCTTGCTGGCACAGCAAAGAGCTTATGCATTTTCCATCAGCGATTTGACCAATATCGAAGCCTCGCAAGGCCTGAAAACAGCATTGGAGCGAGGGGCTGTCACGGCGGTGAACTTGCTTGGCAAAACAGATGGATTCCTCGGAAATGAAAAAGTTCGTATTGCTTTGCCAGGTTACCTGGAAGACGCCTCCCAATTATTGCGAATCATGGGGCAGGGAGGCCATTTGGATGAGTTGGTCACAGCTATGAACCGGGCTGCCGAGGCCGCTGTGCCGATGGCAAAAGACTTGCTGATTGGGGCGATTCGTAGCATGAATGTGATGGATGCGCGCCAGATACTGACCGGAGGCGAAACAGCCATCACAACTTTTTTTGCCGAGAAAACCCGTTTACCGCTCAGTGCCAGGTTTCTGCCCGTCGTGACGGAAGTGACTGCTAAAGTTGGGTTGGCTGAAAAGTACAACCAAATTGCAGGCAAGGCGGCCAACTTTGGACTGATTAAAAAGGAAGAGGCCAATATTCAGCAATACGTGACGGACAAGTCGCTGGATGGCCTCTTTGTGATGATTGGCGAAGAAGAAAAGAAAATTCGTCAAGACCCAGTGGCGACGGGCAGTGCTATTTTGAAAAAGGTTTTTGGTTCACTGAATTAGTCTGTCGTTATCAGATTTTCGGGTGAGGTGCATCAAGTGTCTCCACAGATAATCAACTGATGCATTACTCCTCTCTTGCGGCTGTGTTGTGCAGCCTGCTATTACTTCATGGGTGTAGCCCAGCACTTAACTGGCGTGCTGTCCATCTTGAAAAAACGACCCTGACCGCGCTATTTCCTTGCAAACCCAATCAAGAAACCCGGGCGGTGTCATTGGGTGCCAATGCCTCAGTGATGACGATGCTGGCCTGTGATGCAGACAACGCCACCTTTACCCTGGCCTATGCCGACATTCAGGACGAGGCCATGACGGGCGAGGTGCTGGAACACTGGCGGGCGGCAACGCTGGGCAACATACGGGCATCAACCTCCAGCGATAAACCTTTTGTGCTCAAAGGGGTACAAACATTGCCACAGTCGGTACAAGTGCTGGCAAACGGGGTTCGCACCACGGCAGCGGTTGTGACTGTCGAGGCCGTTTGGTTTGCCGTGGGTTCACACGTTTTTCAAGCGGCTGTTTATGCAGAGACCCCTCATCAAACTGCAGTTGAAACCTATTTTGCAGGACTCCAATTGCCATGACTATTTTGCCCAAGCGCACCGCTATTGCGGTATTTCTGGCTTTTGCTTTTGCCTATTTTTTTTCAACCCTGATTCGTGCCATCACGGCCACACTGTCGCCCACACTGACGCAAGAGTTCTCGCTCAATGCCAGTGACTTGGGCTTGCTGGCGGCGGGCTACTTTCTGGGATTTTCAGCGACGCAATTGCCATTAGGTGCCTGGCTGGATCGGCACGGCCCCAAAAAAGTTATTCTGGGTTTTCTGACGATGGCGGTGCTGGGTTGTCTTGCTTTTTCGTGGGCGACCAGTTTTTCAGGCCTGCTGGCCGCGCGCATTTTGTGCGGTGTAGGCGTCAGCGCTTGCCTGATGGCGCCACTCACGGGCTACCGACGCTGGTTGCCCGCACCTACCCTGATGCGGGCGAACTCATGGATGCTCATGACCGGCTCCCTGGGCATGGTCGCCGCCACTTTGCCGGTTCAGTGGTTGATGCCTTGGGTAGGTTGGCGCGTCTTGTTTTTGGGGTTAGCCGCACTGGTATTGTTAGCGATGGTGCTGATTGCCTGGCAAGTGCCGCCCTGGGCCGAGTCAACGGGGCAAGCCGACGAGCCAACGTCGCCCAAGGCCAGTTATGCCGAGGTCTGGCGTCATCCTTACTTTAGAAAAATGGCACCGATGGGCTTTTTTTGTTATGGCGGCTTGGTCGCCATACAAACCCTGTGGGCGGCACCCTGGATGATCAACGTCGCAGGTTACAGCGCATTGGAAGCCGCCAGCGGATTGTTCTGGATCAATATCGCTATGCTGGCTGCCTTTTGGGTGTGGGGCTGGATCAACCCTTGGCTAACCCAACATGGTTTTCACGCAGACCACCTGATTGCCCGCGGGTTGCCACTTAGTTTCGTACTGCTCGCCATCATCATCGTCGCGGGGCCAGCACTCTCAACCGGCGCGAGCACGTTGTGGGCTTTGTATTGCGTGAGTTGCACCTTTGTGGCGCTGGCTCAACCGGCGGTCAGCATCGCCTTTGCGCCAGCGCTCGCCGGACGCGCACTCTCGGCTTACAACCTAGTGATCTTTTCAGGCGTCTTTACGGTTCAGTGGGGTATCGGGCTGGCCGTGGAGGGCTTCAAGACGCTCGGTTTGACGGAGTTATTGGCTTTTCAGGCGGCCATGAGCGTGTTTTTGATGTGTTGTGTGGTGTCTTATGTCTATTTTTTGACAGCAAAAAGTCATAATCGACTAAGCTGAATTTTATGAACAACGGCATTCTTATCATTGCACACGCCCCACTGGCCAACGCCTTGCGCCAGTGTATTTTGCATGTCTTTCCTGATGCAGAGCAGGAGGTGGCCGCCTTTGACGTGCAACCCAATGTTCCGCCTGAAGAAACGCTGGCAGGGGCCACGCAGGCGCTCGCCTTACTCAATACCCCTCAAACCCTGGTCCTGACGGATGTGTTTGGCGCAACGCCCTGCAATGCCGCACAGAAACTGGTGGATGGCTTAAACACCAAGTTAATAGCCGGGGTCAATCTCCCCATGCTCTTGCGCACCGTCACTTATCGCCGCGAGACACTGGACTCGCTTGTAGCGCGAGCTTTGGCCGGTGGGATGCAAGGCGTGATGCCAGTCGCCGTCACAGCACCCCAAAATCAGATAAAGAAAAAAAATGATCAAAACGACAACGACCATCAACAATAAATTAGGCCTGCACGCGCGCGCCTCTGCCAAATTAACCAAACTGGCAGGCAGTTATCCGTGCGAGGTCTGGATGGCCAAAGGCGAGCGGCGCGTCAACGCCAAAAGCATCATGGGCGTCATGATGCTGGCCGCCGGCTTAGGCAGCACGGTCGAGATCGAAACCCATGGCGAGCGCGAACAAGATGCCATGGATGCGCTGCTGGTTCTCATTGCCGACAAATTTGGTGAGGGTGAGTAAATGCAGACCTTGAAAGGACGGTGGACGCCATGACGTTTTCTATTCATGGCTTGGCAGTCGCGCGCGGCATTGCCATTGGACGCGCAGTGCTGGTGGCCTCCAGCCGAATGGACGTGGCGCACTACTTTATTGATGCCTCCCAAATTGAGGCAGAAATTGACCGTGTTCGCATTGGCCGAGATGCAGCCGTGGACGAAATTCAACGCTTGCAAGCCAGCATGGTGCGCAAAGGCGCCAAAGAAACGCCACATGAATTAGCCGCGCTGCTGGAGGTGCACTTGATGCTCCTCAAAGATGTTGAGTTGAGCGGCGGCGTCAAACGCTGGATCACGGATCGGCTCTACAACGCGGAGTGGGCGCTGACAACACAGCTTGACGTGATTGCGCGCCAGTTCGACGAAATGGAAGACGAATATCTGCGCGAGCGTAAAGCCGATCTGGAGCAAATCACCGAAAAAGTCTTGCGGGCCATGCGTGGCGTCGCGTCTCCCGTGGCGTTGACCTCCGCCCGCGCGGTACGCAAACCTTCGCAGCAAGACCTGTTACTTGATGACACCGTGGATGTGCCGCTGATTCTGGTCGCGCATGATCTGTCGCCATCCGACATGCTGCAGTTCAAAAAAAGCGTGTTTGCTGGTTTCATTACCGACGTGGGCGGCAAAACCTCGCACACCGCCATCGTAGCCCGCAGTCTGGACATTCCAGCCGTGGTGGGCGCTCGCCTGAGCAGTCAATTGGTGCGCCAGGACGACTGGGTCATCATTGACGGTGACGCGGGCGTGGTGGTGGTGGACCCTTCGCCAATTATTCTGGCTGAATACGGGTTCAAGCAACGTCAGGGCGAACTCGAACGCGGGCGTTTAACCCGTTTACTGAACACGCCTGCCGTCACGCTGGACGGGCAAAAAATTGAATTGCTGGCCAATATCGAAATGCCGGAAGATGCGCTGGGCGCGGTCAAGGCCGGGGCGGTCGGCGTGGGCTTGTTTCGCAGCGAATTTCTATTCATGGGCCGCCGGGGAAAACTCCCCAATGAAGAAGAGCAATACCACGCCTACAAGCGTGCTATCGAAGGAATGCAAGGTCTGTCGGTGACGATTCGCACGGTCGATGTAGGGGCGGACAAACCGCTGGACAAGTCGATGCAGGACAACGCTCACTTGAACCCGGCGCTGGGCCTGCGTGCTATTCGCTGGAGCTTGGCTGACCCGGCCATGTTCCTGACACAGTTACGGGCGATTTTGCGCGCCGCTGTGCATGGTCCAACCCATTTGCTGATCCCGATGCTGGTTCATGCCAGCGAAATCCGCCATACGTTTTCCTTGATTGACCGTGCCCGGGTGGAGCTGGATAACCGGGGCGTAGCGTATGGCCCAGTCAAAATCGGCGCCATGATCGAGATTCCGGCAGCAGCTCTCACGCTCAAGGTGTTTTTGAAATATTTTGATTTCTTGTCGATTGGTACCAACGACCTGATTCAGTACACCCTGGCAATTGACCGCGCCGATGAGTCTGTCGCCCATTTGTACGACCCCTTGCATCCGGCGGTACTGCGATTGGTGGCGGGCACGATTGTCGAGTGCCAGGCGCAAGACAAGCCGGTCAGCGTCTGTGGCGAGATGGCCGGCGACATTAGCCTGACGCGTTTGTTGCTGGGCATGGGACTGCGTAGTTTTTCCATGCACCCGGCGCAAATTCTGGCCGTCAAGCAAGAAGTGCTGCGCGCCGATACCAGCAAGTTAAAGCTGTGGGCCGAGCAGGTGATGGCGGAAGATGAGCCGGGGTTGCGGATGAACCGGCATTAACGTTAAAACAGCCGAAACACCAGCGGAATCAGCAGCGAGGCTAACACCACTTGCAGACCCAGCGCCAGCCCGGCATAGGCGCCCGCATCGGCATTGACCTGCAACGCCCGGGCCGCACCAATGCCATGTGCGGCGGTGCCCAGCGCGTAACCACGCGCCATCCAGCCAGCAGGGTTCATAGGAATTTTCAGCGCATCAAACAGGTATTTGCCGGTCAGCGCGCCGACCATGCCAGTGACCACTGCAAACACCGCCGACAGCGCGGGAATGCCGCCAATTTTGTCAGCAATGCCCATCGCTACCGGTGCCGTGACAGATTTGGGGGCCAGCGACAACACCACATCAGCGGGTAACCCAAAAGCCCAACCCAACGCCAGCGCCGAACCACTGGCTGCGGCGCCGCCTGCCAACGCCGCCAGCAACAACAAACGCCAATGCTTGCCCAATTCCCGACGCCGTTCCCACAACGGCCAAGCCAGCGCCACCACCGCCGGGCCAAGCAGAAAGTGAATGAATTGCGCGCCCGCAAAATAAGTGGGATAACTCACACCCGTCGCCAGCAACACACAGGCCAGCGTCACCACCGTCCACAGCACCGGGTTGGCCCAAGGCGCTTGATGCAGCCGGGCGTAAGCCGCTTGCGCCAGAACATAAACCACCAACGTGGCGGTCAAGCCAAACAGGGGTGTCGCCGAGAGATAGACCCAGAGTTCAACAAAATCAGGCATCGTGCTTCTTTTCTTTAAAAAGGTGCAGCGTCAGCACCGTCACCGCCAGCCCAATCCAGGTGGACAGCACGATGACAGCAAGAATGCGCACACCGTATTGACTGACCAACCCCAGATGCGTCATCACGCCTACGCCGACCGGCACAAACAACAACGAAAGGTGCATCAGCAAAAAGTTGGCGCAGGCTGCAACCGGTTCGCGCACAACCGGAAACCGCAGCGCCAGCAGCAATAAAAGCATCCCGATCACCGGGCCGGGAAAAGGCAGCGACAGGCCGCGTGCCAGCAACTCGCCTACCGATTGCAGCGCCAATAACCAAGCTAAACCACGCAGTGCGTTCATATCATTCTTGTGCTTAAAACTTAAAAGCGAGGTAAATCAGGGTGTTTGATTTTCCCGCCGCGCACCAACATCCGGCCATATTCGGCGCAGCGTTGCAGCGTCGGAATGACCTTGCCGGGGTTGAGCAAGCCTTTGGGATCAAACGCCCGTTTGACGCCAAACATCTGCTCGTTTTCTTCACCAGAAAATTGCACGCACATTGAGTTGAGTTTTTCCACGCCCACGCCGTGTTCACCCGTCACGGTGCCGCCCATGGCGACGCTGGTTTCCAGAATGTCGGCGCCAAATAACTCGCAACGGTGCAGTTGATCGGGGTCATTGGCATCAAACAAAATCAGTGGATGCAGGTTGCCGTCGCCTGCGTGGAATACGTTGGCGCAGCGCAGCTGGTATTTTTTCTCCATCTCTTGAATGGCCAGCAAAATGTCGGCCACGCGCTTGCGAGGAATGGTGGAGTCCATGCACATGTAGTCCGGACTGATGCGCCCGCTGGCCGGAAACGCATTTTTGCGCCCACTCCAGAACCGCAGGCGTTCGGCTTCGTCCTGGCTCACGGCAATCGCAGTCGCGCCAAACTGACGCAGCACCTCGCTCATGCGGCCAATTTCTTCTTCTACTTCTTCGGGCGTGCCATCGCTCTCGCACAGCAAAATGGCCGCCGCGCTGAGGTCATACCCCGCGTGAACATAGTCTTCGACGGCGGCGGTCATCGGTTTGTCCATCATCTCCAGCCCGGCGGGAATGATGCCTGCGGCGATCACGGCAGCCACCGCATCGCCTGCTTTGCGGATGTCGTCAAAACTGGCCATGATGCAGCGCGCCAGCAGTGGTTTGGGAATCAGTTTGACTGTGACTTCGGTGGTCACGGCCAGCATCCCTTCGGAGCCGATGACGATGCTCATCAAGTCAAAACCCGCCGCGTCCAGCGCGTCCGAGCCGAATTCAATCGCCTCGCCGTCCATCGTGAAGCCTTTGATTTTGAGCACGTTGTGCAGCGTGAGGCCGTATTTCAGGCAATGTACGCCGCCGGAGTTCTCGGCCACATTGCCGCCAATGGTGCAGGCAATCTGGCTTGACGGGTCGGGTGCGTAATACAAGCCATGCGCGGCAGCGGCTTCGCTAATCGCCAGATTACGCACGCCACATTGCACGACCGCTGTGCGGCTTAACGGATCAATCTTGATAATTTGGTTGAACTTGGCCAGTGACAGCGTGACGCCCAGCCGGTGCGGCATGGCACCGCCCGACAAGCCCGTGCCAGCACCACGCGCCACCACCGGCACATCCAGCGCGTAACAAGTCCGTAGCACGGCTTGCACTTGCGCCAAGGTTTCCGGCAAGGCCACGACCAACGGACGTTCGCGGTAGGCGGTAAGGCCATCGCACTCAAAAGGCGTTGTATCTTCTTTGTGCCAAAGCAGGGCGTGCGACGGCAAGCAGGCTTGCAGCCCTTTAACTATTTGAGCTTGGCGCTCTGCTCTTTGTTGCTGCTCTTGCTGTTCGGGAGGAATCGGTGCATTCATGCTGGCTTTCACGCGTCAATTAAAGAATGGCGTCAACTGTAGGCGCAATCTCGGTTGGCGGGTGTGAGAGATTTTGCAAGTACGCGTGAAAACAAAATGGTGCTTGAGTTAAGCGAGCAGAACACTTAGGAATACAGAAATTGTAGAAATACTACTTTCTCGTCATTGCTCAAAGCGAGCGCCTGATTGGCGCATGAAGGTTGCAATGACGTAATACGTACATTTGCAATGTCTTCCTCCCTTAGAGCCTCCATGTTGCAACAACGCGTGAGGTTATGCTTATACGCACGAGTTAAAAAATACAAGGGAGGGGATCACCATGACAGCACCATTGGCCCACTCAGGCGGGCACTTGCTGGCAGATCATCTGCAGTCGGTGGCTGAACTGGCGGGTGAATTTTCTAAAACATTTGAATCGGTCGATACCGCCAAACGCTGGGCTTATCGGGCGGGCCTGTGGCATGACTTGGGCAAATACCGACCGGGATTTCAGCGTTATCTGCAGCAGGCAGAGAACCCGGAGAACGCGCACATCGAAGGCAAAGTAGGCGGGCGCGAGAAAACGCACTCGGCGGCTGGCGCACTTTGGGCTTTAGAAACATTGCAAGCAAAGCACGGCCCCAAGGGAAAACTGGCCGCCCGCGTACTGGCTTACCTGATCGCGGGCCATCACGCAGGTCTGGACGACTGGAATGGCGGCCTTAACGAACGATTGTCGAATGCCGATTGCCAGATTGAACTCAATGAGGCGAAGGCAGAAAAGCCGCCGACCAGCATTCTCGAACTTGGCGAATTTGTTCCTGATCTCAGCAAAATTCCGGGTGGATCAAAAGGCTTTGCATTGTGGGTCCGTCTGCTTTTTTCGTGTCTGGTGGATGCAGATTTTCTGGACACAGAGGCCCACTTTGATGCGGGCAAACCTGCCCGGCGCATCGGCTTTCCGACGCTCGATCAAATGCGGGTCGCTTTGGATGCGTACATGACGACCAAGACCACCGCTGCCAGCGCCACGCCGTCCACGGTCAACACCTTGCGCGCCGACATCCTGCGTCAATGCCGCGACAAGGCCGGGCTACCCGCTGGTTTCTTTTCGCTCACGGTGCCCACGGGTGGCGGCAAGACCTTGTCCAGTTTGGCATTTGCCCTGAATCACGCGCAAACACACAACAAGCGCCGTGTGATTTACGCCATTCCTTACACCAGCATCATTGAACAAACCGCTGATGTATTCCGGGATGTGTTTGGAGCACTGGGAGACGAGGTGTTGATTGAACATCACAGCCAAGCCGATGCCGCCGACAGGGATGAAACGGCCCGCAGCCGCCTGGCCTGCGAAAACTGGGACGCGCCGCTGATCGTCACCACCAACGTGCAGTTGTTTGAATCCTTGTTCGCCGCCAAAACCTCGCGTTGCCGCAAACTGCACAACGTGGTCGGCAGCATCATCGTGCTCGACGAAGCACAGCAACTACCGCCCGAGTTTTTGCAGCCCATTCTGGATGTACTGAATCTGTTGGTGAAACACTATGGCGTGACGGTGGTGCTTTGCACTGCCACCCAGCCCGCATTGAATACCACCGCGTATTTCGATGCCAGCCAAAACCTGATCGGGTTGCAAGACGTGCGCGAAATCATCGACAACCCGGATGCCTTGTTTGATGCGCTCAAACGCGTGGAGGTTGAGTTGCCCAAAGACTGGAACACTCCAACGCCTTGGGTTGACATCGCCGCACAACTTGCCGCCGAAGATTGTGTACTGGCGATTGTGGGCACCCGCAAAGCCGCCCGCGAGTTGCAGCGTTTGTTGCCGCCCGATACTTTGCACTTGTCGGCGCTGATGTGTGGGGCCCACCGCAAGGCAGTAATCGACCACATCAAGGCCCGACTCCAAGCCAAGCGTGACGGGCAAGACTTGCAACCGCTGCGCGTGGTTAGCACGCAATTGGTTGAGGCTGGGGTGGACATTGATTTCCCGGTGGTCTATCGCGCCTTGGCCGGGTTGGATTCCATTGCCCAAGCCGCCGGGCGTTGCAACCGCGAAGGGCGCTTGGCAAGTCGAGGCCGAGTCGTGGTTTTTGTACCGCCTGAGCAGCCGCCGGTGGGGCACTTGCGCAAAGGTGCCGAGGCTTGCATCAGTACGCTGCATGGCCACCACGATGACCCGCTGGCCCGTCCGTTGTTTGACGCTTATTTTCAGCAGTTCTACCGTTCGGTCAATCTGGATGGCAAAGGCGTAGGCAAGTTGCTCACTGTTGATACTGACTCGCTGGGCGTGCAGTTTCGCTCTGCCGCCGAAGCGTTTCGCCTGATTGATGACAAAGACTCGGCCATGGTCGTAGTGCGTTACTTTGAGCAACGTGAGGAGATTGAAAAACTACTCGGAATGCTGGTCGCAAAAGGCCCGGAACGGTGGCTCATGCGAAAACTCCAGCGTTACACCGTCAGCATTCACAAGCGCGTGGCCGAGAAGATGCTTGATCAAGGCGACTTGACGCTACCCATGCCGGGGCTTTATGTGCAGACAGATGCGGTTGGGCTGTATCACCCAAAGCTGGGACTACAAACCGATGGGGTGCTTTACGAGCCTGATAGCTACGTGAATTATTAAGAGCGAGGGAAGAGCGGACTCTTCCCTCTTTCATAAGTCAACCAATGAGACTAGGTTTCAATCCACGTTTTCACGAATTCTCAGTTTATCATTCGGAAATATTCGAATAGAATTAACTAATGATACTAGGAACAATAAATTAAATAAAGAGTAAAAATGACCACGTTTTGTCTTGAAGTCTCTGGCCCCTTCGCCTGTTTTACCCGCCCTGAAATGAAAGTAGAGCGCGTCTCGTATGACGTGATAACACCCTCAGCAGCACGGTCTATTTTCGAGGCTGTTTTGTGGAAGCCCGCTATTGACTGGCGGGTGCATCGCATTGAAGTGCTCAACCCGATTCACTGGATTAACCTACGGCGCAATGAAGTCAGCGCGGTGGCGTCCACCCGCAATGTACAGCAAGCCATGGCGGCAGGCCGGGGCACGTTGGGGCTTTACATTGAAGATGAACGCCAACAACGGGCCGGTTATTTTTTGCGTGATGTGGCCTACCGCATCCACGCGGATTTGTCGCTGGTGCCGGGACGATCAAACGAGCCTTTGATGAAATACACCGAGATGTTCACCCGTCGCGCCACCAAAGGGCAGTGTGTGAATCAACCGTATTTGGGGTGCCGGGAATTCGCTGCTGCCTTTCGCTTGGTTGAGGAGGAGGCAGTTATTTCTACAGCCCCGATCAGCGAGACCCGAGAACTGGGATGGATGCTGCATGACCTTGATTTCACCTATCCGTCTGACCCGCAGCCGCGTTTTTTCAACGCCAAGATGGTGGCGGGCGTGATCGAAGTTCCCCCCTTTGAAGAGGCACGCGGATGATTCTCCAAGCACTCAATGACTACTACCGTCGCAAATGCGATGACCCCGATCCGGCGCAGCGCTTGCCTGCTTTTGGCTTGGAACAAAAGGAAATACCTTTTCTGCTGGAGATTACGTCGGAAGGCGAATTAATTCAGTTGCGCGATACCCGCACTTTGAGTGGCAAAAAAAAGGTAGGACAAATCTTTCGTGTCCCGCAAGGCATCAAAAAAACATCAGGGGTCGCTGCCAATTTGTTGTGGGACACCTTGGAATATGTCTTGGGTGTTGACACCAAAGGCAAACCGGAACGCACGGCAGAACAGCACGCTGCTTTTGTGGCACGGCTTGAAGCCCTGCCGCCAAGCGCCCGTGACGATGTTGGCATTCAAGCCGTCTTGAGTTTCTTGCGTCATCTGGATAGGCCCGCATTGGAAGCGCAACCCGCTTGGGCGCAAGCGCTGGAGGCGAATGCTGTGATGAGTTTTCGCCTGCATGGCGACGGTGATCTGGTTTGCCAGCGTCCCGCCGTGATGAAAGCGGCGCTGAACGTGCCAACAAATGCCGATGAACCGCTGGCCATGTGTTTGGTCACGGGTGAGGCGGCCCCGGTGCAGCGTTTGCACGCTTCCATCAAAGGCGTGTGGGGCGCGCAATCCTCGGGGGCCAACATTGTTTCATTCAACGCCCGTGCCTTCGAGTCTTACGGCAAAACAGAACGCCAAGGTGAAAACGCTCCGGTGAGCCAAGCCGCTGCCTTTGCCTACACCACAGCCTTGAATCATTTGCTGCACAAAGACTCGGGCCAACGTATTCAGGTGGGTGACGCCTCCACGGTGTTTTGGGCCGACAAAGATTCGGAGTTTGAATCAGCTGCTGCCAATATTTTTGGAGAGCCGCCCAAGGATGACCCCGACCGGGGCGCACACGCTGTGCAAGCTTTGTTATCCGCGATGCAGACCGGCAAAGTGGGCGCTCTGGATGACGACGACAACTACTTTCACATGCTGGGCCTGGCCCCCAACGCTGCCCGCATCAGCGTTCGCTTTTATCACCGCCTGAAGTTGCATGAAATGGGCGAACGCATCCGGGACTATTTCAAAGACCTGGAATTGATACGCGGCCCGCATGACCCGCAATACCCCTCGCTGTTCAAGTTACTCGCAGCGGTGGCGGTGCAAAACAAGGCCGACAACATTCCCCCCAACTTGGGCGGCTCCATCATTGATGCCGTCTTTGCCGGGCCGGATGTGCCTTACCCCAGTTTGTGGCTCAACACGGCGGTGAGCCGCAGCCGGGCCGAACAAACGCCCAACTACTTGCGGGTGGCTGCCATCAAAGCCTGTCTTAACCGCCAGATTCGCCGGACATCGCTCACCTCATCCAACCCGCTCCCCGAAAAGGAATTTTTACCCATGCTTGATCTCAGTAACCCCAATGCGGCCTACCGTATGGGCCGTTTGTTTGCTGCACTGGAAAAAATCCAGGAAGAGTCCAGCCCCGGCTTGAACGCCACGATTCGCGACCGCTACTACGGTGCGGCATCGAGTACGCCAGTGGCAGTTTTCACCACCTTGCTGCGGCTCAAAAACTCGCATCTCAAAAAATTTTCGGTTGGCCGTAGCCTATGGTTCGAGAAGCTGATCGGTGAAATTTTAGAAACGGTCACTGACTTTCCCAAGCATTTACCACTACCAGATCAAGGCCGCTTTGCCCTGGGCTACTACCACCAGCGCCAGGATTTCTTTACCAAAAAACCGACTAACTCAACCCCCATCACTGAAAGCAACCCATCATGAATCTTGCCAACCGCTACGACTTTGTTCTCATTTTTGACGTCAAAGACGGCAACCCCAACGGCGACCCGGACGCCGGCAACATGCCGCGCCTGGATGCTGAATCCGGTCATGGTTTGGTGACGGATGTAGCGATCAAGCGCAAGATTCGCAATTTTGTTGGCTTGGTTAAAGAGCAAGATGTGCGCGAACCCGAGGTGGGCGAAAAGCGGTTTGAGATTTATGTCCGCGAAAAAGCTATCCTGAACCGTCAAAACCAACGCGCCTATGCCGCCTTGAAACTTGATGTGGTTGAAGCCGCTGTTGAAGACGACGCCGTCATCGCGGAAGACACAGATGCCAAAAAGAAAAAGCCCGTCAAAGAAAAGCGCAAAGGCAGTGCGGATGAAGTTGGCAAAGCGCGGCAATGGATGTGCCAAAACTTCTTTGACGTGCGTACTTTTGGGGCCGTCATGTCCACAGGCATTAACTGCGGCCAAGTGCGCGGCCCCGTGCAACTGACCTTTGCCCGCTCGGTTGAACCCATCGTGGCGCTGGAGCACACCATCACCCGCATGGCCGTGGCAACCGAAGGCGAAGCTGAAAAGCAACAAGGCGACAACCGCACCATGGGGCGCAAACACACCGTGCCGTATGGCGTTTATGTGGCCCACGGTTTTGTTTCCTCCTTCCTTGCCAAGCAAACCGGCTTTGGTGACGACGATCTTGAACTGGTGTTTCAGGCGCTGACGCAAATGTTTGAGCACGACCGTTCTGCCGCACGCGGCGAAATGTCCACACGCGGGCTGTACGTCTTCAAACATGACAGCGAACTGGGTAATGCCCCGGCACATGCTTTATTTGAGCGACTGCAAGTCAAGCCGGTTGAGGCGGGCGCAGTGGCTCGCAGTTTCGATGCCTACGCGGTTGCCTTTGACGGCGAGCCTGTGGCCGTTGGTGAAAGTGTGGCCGCTGCGCCCGGCGTGACGCTGCAACGCAAGGCTTAGGCTTGAAAACTACGCCTAAGGAGTACACTTCCACCATGCTAACCGTGATTGAAACGCCCTTATTCAGCAAACTGTGGCCCGCTTATTGGAGTGAAGATGAGCGCGGTGCCTTTGCTGCATTCATGGCCGAACACCCTGATGAGGGTGATGTAGTGCAAGGCTCTGGCGGCGTACGCAAGGTGCGCTGGAGCCGGGCTGGCTCTGGCAAATCGGGCGGTGTGCGGGTGATTTATTTTGTTCGCAATGATCTGGGTGAGCTGGTGTTGTTGTTTATGTATGCCAAGAGCAAACTCGATTCGCTCAAGGCGAGCACTTTGAAGGAGCTTCGTGATGCCGTTAAATAAGTTTTTAAAAATCCCGTCGAAAAAACCGATGACCGATGAGCAACTGGCGGCTTGGGAGGCCAGTCGCGATCTTGAGGCTGAGCTGGTGGAGTCGGTGCGCCAAATGAAACGGCATGAAGGCACCGTGGTGTATTCGCCGGTGATTGCGGCGCGGCAAAACTCCGGTTTGTCGCAGGCGCAATTTGCGCAATTACTGGGTGTGTCGGTACGCACTTTGCAGGGCTGGGAGCAGGGGCGCAAACAGCCGTCCGGCGCGGCCCGCACGCTGATCAAACTGGCGCAACGCAATCCAGAAGCTTTACGCGATTTGGCGCAAGCCTGAGCCCGTGTCTATCCGTGGCGATTGATCTTGAACAAATCCCCCTGTCCGCCCTGCAGCACTGGCGCTACTGTCCGCGCCAGTGTGGGCTGATTCATCTGGAGCAGGTGTTTGACGAGAACATCTACACCCTGCGCGGGCAGGCCGTACATGCCAAGGTCGATCAGCCTGGCGTTGAAACGGCCAAAGGTGTTCGCGTGGAACGCACCTTGCCGCTGTGGCATGACGCGCTAGGTTTGCTGGGCAAGTCTGACGTGGTCGAGTTTTTGGCAGGCGGCGTGCCTTACCCGGTGGAATACAAACATGGCAGTCGCAACAAAGCGGCGGACATTGCCGCCTGTGACGATCTGCAGTTAGCCGCCCAAGCCGTCTGCCTGCAAGCCATGACCGGTAAAACGGTGCTTGAGGGCGCTATTTATTACGCCACCTCCAAACGGCGGCGCGTGGTGGTAATCACCGAACAACTGCGCATTGACGTGGCGCAAACCGCTGATGCCATTCGTCTCATGCTGGCCAGCGGCCAGTTGCCGCCACCTTTGGCACCCGCGCTGGCGGTTAAGCGTTGCAAAGCGTGCTCGTTGTTGGAGCGCTGCCAACCGCAAGCCACGCACGCAGGTTTGATCGCCGCCCGGGCCGCCCTGTTTGATCCCGACGTTTAAGTTTTAAATGCAACTCCTCAACACCCTTTATGTCACCACGGCAGACACTTATTTACGGCTCGATAACGACACTTTGCGCGTCGAGGTAGAACACGAAACCCGGCTGCGCGTGCCTTTGCACCACTTGAGTTCGGTGGTGTGTTTTGGACACACGGGCTTGTCCGCCCCGCTCATGCATCGACTCGCCGAGAGTGGCGTCGCCCTCGTGCTGCTGGACGACCACGGACGTTTCAAAGCCCGTCTGGAAGGTGCCGTTTCCGGCAACGTGCTGCTTCGGCAAGCGCAGTTCCAGCGCGTCGCCGACCCCGCTTTTACGCTCGACATAGCGCGGGCCTGCGTGGCGGGCAAAATCAAAAACACCCGGCAAGTGTTGCAACGCGGTGCCCGGGAAGCCAAGGTGGAGGGCGAAGCCAAAGTGTTGGCCCGTCTGGCCGATGACCTGGCCGCCGCCCTGCGTGCCCTGCCGGAAGTGAAAGACCTGGACAGTTTGCGCGGCGTGGAAGGCTCGGCCGCCCGTCACTATTTCAGCGGTCTGAATCTGCTGGTGCGCCCCGACCAGCGGGAGGCTTTTGCGATGGACGGGCGCACGCGTCGCCCGCCCCTGGACCGTTTTAACGCCATGTTGTCTTTTTTGTATTCGATGTGGATGAACGATTGCCGCAGCGCGCTAGAGGCCGCCGGGCTTGACCCGCAAGTAGGTTTCTTGCACGCCTTGCGTCCCGGTCGGGCCGCGCTGGCGTTGGACTTGATGGAAGAGTTTCGCCCGTGGGCAGATCGACTGGCTCTGACGCTGATCAACCGGGGTCAGTTAAACGCCCATGATTTTGTGTTGCGTGAAGGCGGTGGCGTGTTGTTGGCTCCTGATGCGCGCAAGGCCGTGGTGGTGGCCTATCAGGAGCGCAAGCGTGACGAGATTAATCACCCGTTGCTGGCACAGTCCGTGCCGTTGGGGTTAGTGCCTTTGGTGCAGGCCCGTTTGTTGGCGCGGGCTTTGCGCGATGACGCCGCGCCCTATGTGCCTTTTGTGACGAAGTGAGGCGACAAGATGCTTGTGCTGGTTTGTTATGACGTCAGCACCGAAACCAAGGCGGGCCGTCGCCGCCTGCGCCGCGTAGCCCATGTGTGTGAAAGTACCGGCCAACGGGTTCAAAAATCTGTTTTTGAATGCCAACTGGATGTTGCAGAATTTGAAGCCTTGGAGCGCGAATTGCTGGCAGAAATAGACCCGAAAATGGATTGCCTGCGCTTGTATCGTATTCCTGGAACACGGGGCTATGAGGTTCTGGAATACGGTGTTTTTAAGGCTGTGGATTTTGAAGGACCGTTGGTTCTTTAAATGTCATTTCTGGCCTTTTTCAGGGGCGTCGCATGGTAAGGTTGGCCGTGCGAACCCCAAGTGATTGCTTTTTTACCTGCCGGTTCGCGCTCCTCGCAAGCCATTGATTTAAATGATTTTTATGTGTTTTCAAACTTTTACTTTTCTGGATTTTTTGCGTTTGCCAATAGGTTCGCGCAAAGGGACGAAAAAATCGTTTGTAAACAAGGCTTTGGCGACGTGGGGGTTCGCTCGTCAGTGATGACGGGCGTGGATTGAAACGACGCAAACGCGGAATCATCGAAGCGGCGTAATGGGTTCGCTCGTCAGTGATGACGGGCGTGGATTGAAACCATCCGTTGCAGGCCGAGAATGAAGAAGTCAGCGGGGTTCGCTCGTCAGTGATGACGGGCGTGGATTGAAACATCTGTGCTTGTTTTTGCTGCGCTAATTGCGGCCGGTTCGCTCGTCAGTGATGACGGGCGTGGATTGAAACTGAAATAGTGTCGTAATCGTCACCATCAAAAACTGCGGTTCGCTCGTCAGTGATGACGGGCGTGGATTGAAACAATCGGGTATCCGACGAAGCTCAGTCAGTAAAGCAGGTTCGCTCGTCAGTGATGACGGTCGTGGATTGAAACTCGCGCAGTGCGGTGACGTTGCTCATGAGTGAGCCGGTTCGCTCGTCAGTGATGACGGGCGTGGATTGAAACGGGCTGAATGTAATACCGGGTGAGCTATCAGTGGGGTTCGCTCGTCAGTGATGACGGGCGTGGATTGAAACATGATCCACAAGGCGTGGACTGGCTTATGGGGCAATGGGTTCGCTCGTCAGTGATGACGGGCGTGGATTGAAACAAAAGAGACAGCACATTCTTGTGCTGCAACTTGTAGGGTTCGCTCGTCAGTGATGACGGGCGTGGATTGAAACGCCGTTTGACTACTACACAGACACGCCAGCGGTCGGTTCGCTCGTCAGTGATGACGGGCGTGGATTGAAACAATCCATTCAACCCAGCAGCAAAACAAAATGGCTGGTTC
>CAIJRK010000024.1 GCA_903823025.1 uncultured beta proteobacterium | reverse complement strand
GTTTCGGGCTGGCTTGCCGTAGATTAATTTGCATTGCTATCAATTCTGACCTGTTTTTGCACAAATCCCGACAACACTATGAAATCAGTTGGGTAGTGGGGTGAACGCGTACCAAGAAAGAGAAAAAGCGGTGCGGGATTTTAAAGAACAAGGTAGGGGCGGTAGGCTCCGAACCGGGTGCAGCAATGCACGCAACGCTTGGTGAGACTGAGGTAAGTCGTTGGGGTGGTAACACCCCGACGCTCTGGTCGCTGACCCAAGAAACCCCCGCTAGAACGCCTTCAGGCGTTTAGCGGTGGGAGACTTCATAGAACTGGGATTAAGTCCGCTTCCTTAATTTGTAAATGTTTTCAGCTCCTCGCTGATGGCGATCCTGGCGGCGATGGGTCTTGTGTTGCGACTTGAGCGCGCCGGGTTGCCAACGCTGGACGAGATGACCGCCCATTTCGCCGACCTTGACGAGGACGATGATGCTGCCTGAAAAAATAAAGCTGCTTGACTTGTTTATTGAGGCCGTGATAGCCGGTATTTAGAATGCAGCTGCGCTGACTTGTGCAAATCCAGCTGTCTAACTTTTAAAGAGAAATCCATTCATGAGCCTCATTTTCCTGATCGCATTGGTTGTCGCTTTGGTGTATGGCGTCATGGTTTACAACAGTTTGGTCAACCTGAAAATGGCGGTTGCCAAAGCGTGGGCCAACATTGATGTGCTGCTCAAGCAGCGCCACGATGAACTCCCGAAGTTGGTGGCGACCTGCCAGCACTACATGAAGTACGAACAAGACACGCTGGAAAAAGTGATTCAGGCGCGGTCCAGGGTTTCAGCCGCCCGAGAATCTCATAATCTGGGCGCTTTGGGCGCGGCAGAAAATGCGCTGAGAAGCGGGTTAGGCAGCTTGTTCGCTTTGGCAGAGTCCTATCCAGAATTGAAAGCAAACGAACAGTTTTTGCATTTGCAATCGCGTATCAGCGGGCTGGAAAACGGCATCGCTGACCGGCGTGAGTTCTACAACGAGAGCGTCAATATCAATAACGTCGGCATTGAACAGTTTCCAGCGGTTCTGCTGGCCAAGCTGTTTAACTTCAAGTCCTTTGCGTTGCTGAAATTCACGGCGGATGAGTTGAAGGACGTTGATATCGGCCAACGTTTTAGCCTCTAAACATGGTGTTTTTGAGGGATCTGCGCGGCCACTACCGCGAGACGTTGACCTCGGCCAGCTACCTTGTTTTGCTACTTTTCGGCTTGCAATTTGCTGAAAAAACCGCTTGGTTGATCTGCCTGACTGGCGTGGCGGTGATCAGTCTTTTTGCGTGGACCTCGACGCACCGCCGGGCGCGTGCGATTTTTGAACTGGCCACCTCGCGCATCGGTTCTGCAGCGCAAGGTTACGTGGAGCTGCAAGGCCGGGCGAGCGCTGACCCCAGCCAACTGATCAAAAGCCCGATCAGCGGCAGGTTGTGCCTTTGGTATCGCTACTCAATTTATTCCAAAGACAGCAAAAATGCTCAATGGCAAGAAGTTGCGAAGGCCACCAGTGACGCTATTTTTGAAATAAAAGACAGCACCGGCTCATGTCAGGTTGACCCCGACGAGGCGGAAGTGATGGCTTCAGAACGCCGGGTGACGCATCAAGGGGGCGAAAAAAAGGTTGAAGAATTGCTGTTGGGTGGCGGTTTGATTTACGTGTTGGGTGAGTTCTCCACTTTGGGCGGTGTCCATTCCGCGCTTAACCTGCGTGAAGATATCGGCACCTTATTGACCGAGTGGAAAAAAGATGCGGTGGGGTTGAAGCGGCGCTTTGACCTGAATGGCGATGGCGTCGTCGATCGACAAGAATGGGAATTGGCCCGGCGCCTGGCTTCTCGAACCGTTGAGAAACAGCACCGGGAAATTCGTGCCGAATCAGGCGTTCACGTTATTCATGCACCGAAAAATGGCCGCTTGTTCTTGATCTCAAGCTGGTCGCCGCACAAACTGCGGTTGCGCTACCAGTTGTGGAGTTTTTTTCACCTGAGTATTTTTGTTTTAGCGACTTTTGCCGTCGTGTGGTTGGGGTCAGGTTGGGTTCAACATTGAGCGCCTGATTTTTACTATAGGGGGTATATCGCTATACTCCCTCCTAGTGTTTAAAGGTGCCCCATGACTTCCCTTGCTTCATCCCGTTTTATCCGATTTGCCCGCCGTGTAACACCGTGGCTGGCGGCATTGTTGGTGTCTGTTGCCGCAGCGCAAAGCAGCATTCAAGTGCCTGCCGTGCTGGTGCAAGCCAAATCGGTGGGGACGGTGTTTGAGCTAGACGGGGTGATTCAGCCGGTCAAGCAAAGCACGATTTCGGCACAGGCGGGCGGGCGCATTGCCACGCTGATGGTCAAAGCGGGCGACAAAGTGCTGGCCGGTCAATTGCTGGCCACCATTGACGACCGCGAGGCGCAAACCGGCGTGCAGCGCAGTCAGGCAGAGGTCGCGCAGGCACAAGCCGGGTTGCGCAACGCGCAAGCCAATTTCAACCGTACACGAGATTTGCAGGGCAAAGGTTTTGTGAGCGCCGCCGCCTTGGATACCGCTGACGCTCAACTCAAAGGTGCCTTGGCCGGGCGTGATCAAGCAAGTGCTGGCGCGCGGCAATCGGCGCTGGCGCAGGGCTTTACCCGCGTGACCGCACCGTTTGAGGGCTGGGTGCTGCAAACGCAGGTGGAAGCCGGTGATTTGGCCGTGCCGGGCAAACCGCTGCTCACGCTTTACGCGCCGTTGCCGATTCGCGCCGTGGTGCAAGTGCCTGTTTCGCGTGCCAGCGTGGCGCGGTCGGCGGGCGCGGTTGAGGTCTTGTTGCCCGGCGGAGCGGGCGGCGCACGGTGGATTCGCCCGACCGCCACCAACGCCGTGCCCACGGCGGACCCGGTTTCGCAAACGATTGAGTGGCGTTTGGAGTTGCCCGCAGAAGCCGCCAAAACTTTGTTGCCCGGCCAGCAAGTGCAAGTGCGCTTTACCGGCGGTCAAGCAGAGCGCACGGTAATTCCTGCCTCTGCCGTGTTGCGGCGCGGTGAGTTGACGGCGGTCTATGTCGTCTCTGATCAAAGTTTTGTGCTGAAGGCGGTGCGCTTGGGCGTTGACCACGGCGGCGAAGGCGTGGAAGTGGTGGCCGGTTTGATGACGGGTGACCGCGTGGCACTCGACCCGATCAAAGCTGGTTTGGCCGGTGCCCAACCTGTCATCGTCAAGTGAGCGCGCCATGAACGAACAACCCTCTTTAGGCGTTTCCGGGCGCATTGCCGCCGCCTTTCAATCCAACGCGCTGACGCCGTTGCTGGCGCTGGTCGCTTTGCTGTTGGGCCTGTTCGCGGTGATGGTGACACCGCGTGAAGAAGAGCCGCAAATCAACGTGACGATGGCCGACGTGCTGATTGCGTTTCCCGGCGCCAGCAGCGTGGATGTGCAAAACATGGTGGCCCGTCCCGCCGAGCAGTTACTAAGTCAAATCGCCGATATTGAGCACACCTACTCCGTGGCGCGTCCCGGCATGGCGGTGTTGACGGTGCAGTTCAAAGTCGGCGTGCCGCGTACCGAAGCGCTGGTGCGTTTGTACGACGTGCTCAACGCCAATCAGGACTGGTTGCCGCGTGAACTGGGCACGCTTAGTCCGATTGTGAAACCCAAAGGCATTGACGATGTACCGGTGATTGGCGTCACGTTGTGGAGCCGTGAGGCCTTGCCCGCTTTTGAATTAGAGCGCGTGGCCCATGCGGTCGAAGTCGAACTCAAGCGCGTGCCCGGCAGCCGGGAAGTGCAGACGATTGGCGGGCCGGGTCGTGCCGTCCATGTCTGGCTGGATCCGGCGCGTTTGCGTGAACGGGGTATTGATTTGATGGGTTTAAAGCAGACCTTGGCCGCAGCGAATGCGGGGATGCCATCTGGCGCTGTGCTGGACACGTCAAGCACTTCGGCACAAATGCTCAGTGTTGAGACTGGCGAATTTTTGCGTTCTGCGCAAGACGTGGGCGACTTGGTGGTGGGCGTGAGCAAAGGCTTGCCGGTTTACTTGCGCGAAGTGGCACGGGTCGAGACGGGCGCGCAAATCCCGCAACGTTACGTCTGGTTCACGCCGGGCACCGACCAAGCGTCGGATAAAGCCACGGCAGCCTTGCCCGCAGGCAGCGTATTCCCGGCCGTCACAATCACCGTCACCAAAAAACCCGGCGAAAACGCGGTGGATGTCGCGCAGGCCGTTCGAGCGCGCATCAAGGCGTTGAGCAACACGGTGATTCCCGCCAACATCGAGGCCACCATCACGCGCGATTACGGCGAGACAGCGGCAGAAAAAGCCAACAAGCTGATTCAAAAACTCGCGTTTGCTACCGGGTCCGTCATCTTGCTGGTGGGGTTTGCCTTGGGGCGGCGTGAAGCGATCATTGTGGGTTCCGCCGTGATTCTCACGTTAACGGCCACGTTGTTTGCGTCCTGGGCCTGGGGTTTCACGTTGAACCGCGTGTCGCTTTTTGCGCTGATTTTCTCTATCGGGATTCTGGTGGACGACGCGATTGTGGTGGTCGAGAACATTCATCGTCATCAAAAACTCACGCCCGAGGCCACGCTCAAAGACATCATTCCCCGCGCCGTGGACGAGGTCGGTAGCCCGACTATTTTGGCGACCCTGACCGTGATTGCCGCTTTGCTGCCGATGGCGTTTGTCTCCGGTTTGATGGGGCCGTACATGAGCCCGATTCCGATCAATTCGAGCTTGGGCATGGCGATCTCGCTGGCGATTGCGTTCACCGTCACGCCTTGGCTGGCACTCAAATTGATGAAGCCGCACACCGTATCAGCCGACCACGGCAACGCCACAGATAACGCCAAAGGCCTCGGCCCCAAACTGCAAACGTTGTTCACCCGCGTGCTCACGCCGTTGCTTGACAGCGCCCGCAAACGCTGGTTGTTACTGGCCGGGATTTTGGCGGCCCTTTTGTTGTCGGTGGGCTTGGTCGTGATTCAAGCGGTCGTCATGAAGATGTTGCCGTTTGACAACAAAAGCGAGTTTCAGGTCGTGGTTGAAATGCCTGCTGGCACGCCGCTGGAAAACACGGCGGCCACGCTGCATGAACTGGGCGCTTTTCTGGCGCAACAACCCGAAGTGCTGAACCTGCAAGCCTATGCGGGCACCGCGTCGCCAATCACGTTCAATGGGTTGGTACGGCAATATTATTTGCGCGCCGACGCCGAGCAAGGCGATCTGCAAGTGAACTTGGTGGACAAAAAACATCGCAGTGAAAAGAGCCACGCGATTGCCCAACGCCTGCGCCCTGATCTGGAAAAAATCGGTCAGCGCCACAACGCCCGCATCAAAGTGGTTGAGGTGCCGCCCGGCCCGCCGGTGATGTCGCCCCTGTTAGCCGAAATCTATGGCCCGGATGAGGCAGGGCGTCAGCAGGTGGCGAGTCGCGTCGCCAAAGCGTTTGCCGCGACGCCGGACATTGTGGGTGTGGACACCTCGTTGAAAGAAAACGCACCGCGTGCCTTTTTGCGCGTGCGTCGTCAGCGGGCGGATGCGTTGGGCATTCCGGTGGCTGTGATTGCGCAGAGCGCGGCCATGGCGCTGTCCGGTGCCAACGTGGCTTATTTGCACGATGGCCAATCCAAATACCCGGTGCCGGTGCGCTTGCAATTGCCGCTGGTGTCCCAGATCGGGCTGGACACGTTGCTGGCGATTCCGCTGCGCGCTGCCAACGGTCAAATGGTGCCTTTGTCTGAACTGGTGCAAGTCGAGCGCGGCATCATCGACAAGCCCTTGTTCACCAAAGATTTGCAGGGGGTGAGCTATGTGTTTGGCGACATGGCGGGCCAGCTTGATTCGCCCTTGTACGGCCTGTTTGTTATTCGCAGCCAACTTCAAAAAGCCGCCTTGCCGGACACCGGCGAGTTGGGCGAATACTGGATTCGCCAGCCCGCTGATCCGTACCGTGAATACGCAGTCAAGTGGGATGGCGAGTGGCAAATTACCTACGAGACTTTCCGCGATATGGGCGCGGCTTATGGGGTAGGTTTGATCCTGATTTACCTGCTGGTGGTCGCACAGTTCCGCAGCTATTTGACGCCGCTGGTCATCATGGCCCCGATTCCGCTGACCCTCATCGGCGTGATGCCGGGCCACGCGCTGACGGGTGCGCAGTTCACCGCCACCTCCATGATTGGGATGATTGCGCTGGCTGGCATCATCGTGCGGAATTCGATTTTGCTGGTGGACTTTATTGAGCTGCAAGTGGCGCAAGGTTTGGCGTTCAAAGACGCCGTGGTGCAGTCGGCGGCGGTGCGTGCCCAGCCGATTGCGCTGACCGGATTAGCGGCCATGATCGGTGCCCTTTTCATCCTCGATGACCCGATTTTTAACGGCTTGGCCGTGACGCTTATTTTTGGTATTTTGGTCTCGACCCTGCTCACGCTGGTGGTCATTCCGGTGCTCTATTACGCCTTGTTCTGGCGGCGTATGGAATCGCGCACAGACGCGAAAACTTCCGAGGTTCTTGTTACTTAAATCAACATCATTCTGCAGGAGACAAATCATGGCTCATATCGTCATCATGGGGGCTGGCATCGGCGGCGTGCCAGCGGCTTACGAACTGCGTGAACTACTCGCTCAAGAGCACCGCATTACGGTAGTTAACTCAACGGACTATTTTCAGTTCGTGCCCAGCAACCCGTGGGTTGCTGTCGGTTGGCGAGCACGAGAGGAGGTAACGCTGCAAATTGCACCTTATCTTGAGCGCAAGGGCATTGCGTTTATAGCCAAAGCCGTGACGCAGATTGAGGCCTCAGAGAATCGGCTAACGCTGCTGGGAGGCGACACGCTGGACTACGATTACCTGGTGATTACCACCGGCCCCAAGCTGGCCTTTGACGAGATTCCGGGGGCTGGCCCCGTTCATGCTGGTGGCGGTGGTTTTAGTCATTCGGTGTGCAGTGTGGATCATGCGCAAGCCTTCTTTGCCGACTATGAAAAGTTTCTTGAGAACCCCGGCCCGCTGGTGATTGGGGCGATGCCGGGGGCCAGTTGCTTTGGTCCCGCCTACGAGTTCGCCTTTATTTTGGACACTGATTTGCGCCGCCGTAAATTGCGTCACAAAGTGCCCATGACTTACGTCAGCAGTGAACCTTACATCGGGCACTTGGGACTGGGCGGTGTGGGCGACAGCAAGTCCATGCTGGAGTCCGAATTTCGTAACCGCGATATGAAGTGGATCACCAACGCCAAGACCACCCGACTGGAAGCGGGCAAGATGTTTGTCACCCAACTCGATGATCTGGGTCATGTCTATAAAGAACACGAACTCAGTTTCAAGTTATCCATGATGTTGCCCGCCTTCAAGGGCGTGGAGGCGGTGGCCGCCGTGCCCAATTTGTGCAATCCACGCGGCATGGTGCTGATTGATGAGTTTCAGCGCAGCAAGGCCTATCGCAATATTTTTTCAGCAGGCGTGTGTGTCGCGATTCCTCCAGTGGAGGTGACGCCTGTGCCGACGGGCACCCCAAAAACAGGCTACATGATCGAGAGTATGGTCACCGCGATTGCGCACAACATTGCCAATGAACTGGCTGGTAAAACAGCAGACGCCAAAGGCACCTGGAACGCTATTTGTCTGGCTGACATGGGCGATACCGGCGCCGCTTTCGTCGCGCTGCCACAGATACCACCGCGCAACGTGAACTGGTTCAAAAAAGGCAAGTGGGTGCATCTGGCCAAGATCGGGTTCGAGAAATACTTTATGCGCAAGATCAAAAATGGCACATCAGAGCCGATTTACGAAAAATATGTTCTCAAGCTTTTGGGCATTGTGCGTTTGGTTGACAAGCCCAAACCCTAAAGCCTCCCCCTTTATTTAAATTTTTATAGGAGTTTCACTATGACTGTTCAACGCTACATCCTCGTTTTTGCAGGCCTCTTTATCATGATTTCACTAGCCTTGGGTGTCGAGGGCAGTCCGGTTTTTGTGAGTAAATGGGCGCTGGCTTTTACGGCCTTTGTTGGTGCTAATTTATTTCAATCCGGCTTTACCAATTTTTGTCCACTGGGCATTTTTTTGAAAAAACTCGGGGTGCCTGAGTCAAAAATTGGGTGTGCCAAATGAGATTAAAAATAGACCGTCGTAATTCAACATTTTTCAGGAAACTCCATGAGTGAAACAGGCGAACAAGTTCAATTAATTCAAAAGCAGGACTATCAATTTGATGTTCATTTCGGCGAGACAGTTCCCGTTGTCATGAGCGATGAGCCTGCGCCGTTGGGGGCGGGACAAGGCCCGTCTCCGGTGCAATTTTTGGCGGCGGCGGTCGGCAATTGTTTGTCGGCCTCCTTGCTATTTTCTTTGCGCAAATTCAAACAAACGCCGGAACCTATTCGGTGCAACGTGCAAGCCAATGTGGGTCGCAATGCCGAAGGCCGCGTGCGCGTGCTGGGCCTCAAGGCCGTGTTGACGCTGGGCGTGCCTGCGGCATCGCTGGAACATCTGGAGCGCGTGCTCGATCAGTTCGAGACCTACTGCACGGTGACAGAAAGCATCCGACAAGGCATTCCGGTCAGCATTGAAGTTTTCGATGCGCTGGGTGTGCAGGTGAAATGAGGCGCTTTAGGAAAAATTCATGACCCAATTGACTGACGCCGCTGCCCGTACCGATATTCTCAACCGTCTGCGCCGTGCGGAGGGGCAAATTCGGGGCGTTCAACGCATGATTGAAGAGGGGGAGAGTTGTCTCAAGATCAGCCAACAATTCTCTGCTGTGCGTAAGGCGCTGGACAGCACCTCGATGCGAATGACGATGTGCTTCATGGAGCAGGAACTAAAAGCCTGCCTGCAACCAGACGAGTCTCAAAGAGTCGGGCTTGACCTGATGCTTAAAGACATGGAAACCCTGCTTGCCCGCATGGGTTAGGGTCTCCTGCGGCGCCTATAGCGACGAATCAATCACGCCGCCACCCAAGCACACGTCGCCGTCATACAACACCGCCGATTGACCCGGCGTGACGGCCCATTGCGGCTCAGGAAAAGTCAGGTTAAACGCCTCATCCGTCGCCGCCGACATTGCACAAGGCGCATCGGCCTGACGGTAACGGGTTTTGGCTGACAAGGTGCCTGAAGCCGGTGCGTGGCCCGCGACCCAGCTGGCGTTTTGCGCGCTCAAGGTGTGCGACTGGAGCCACGGGTGTTCGTGACCCTGCACCACCCAGAGCGTGTTTTTTTCCATATCCTTGCGCGCCACAAACCAGGGCGCGTGTTCACCACCGCCTTTTTGCGCACCTTTGGCTTTCAGGCCGCCAATGCCCAAGCCTTGACGCTGGCCCAGCGTGTAAAAGCTCAGGCCGACGTGCTGGCCGATGGTGCGACCTTTGTCGTCCTTGATCGGGCCGGGTTCTTTGGCAATGTAGCGGTTTAAGAAGTCCCTGAACGGACGTTCGCCAATAAAGCAAATGCCGGTCGAATCTTTCTTTTTGGCGTTGGGCAAGCCCGCTTCGGTAGCGATGCGGCGCACCTCGGTTTTATGCAACTCGCCCACCGGAAACAGTGTTTTTGACAACTGCGTCTGATTCAGTCGGTGCAGAAAATAGCTCTGGTCTTTGGACGGGTCCAGGCCTTTGAGCAACTCGTGTTGTCCTGTCGCCGCATTCAGACGAACCCGGGCGTAATGACCGGTGGCGATTTTCTCGGCGCCGAGGCGCAGCGCGTGATCCAGAAAGGCCTTGAATTTGATCTCGGCGTTGCACAAAATGTCTGGGTTGGGCGTTCGCCCGGCTTCGTATTCGCGCAAGAATTCGCTAAAGACCCGGTCTTTGTATTCAGCGGCAAAGTTGACGTGCTCAATCTCGATGCCAATCACGTCGGCGACAGCCGCTGCATCTATAAAGTCGATGTTGGAAGAACAAAACTCGGAGTCGTCATCGTCCTCCCAGTTTTTCATGAAGATACCGATGACCTCGTAACCTTGCTGTTTTAACAGGTAGGCGGTGACGGCGGAGTCCACGCCCCCGCTCAAACCGACCACCACTCTTTGTCCAATGTGTTGCTTATCCATACCCGATTATGCGCAGGACAGGGCCGCCCGTCATCACCGTCAAGCAGGTGGCAGGCAGGGTTAATCCGGCTTCAGGAGGGTCATGGAACTGAGGTAAGCTTATTGAAAGATTTCTATTTAACTTAAACGAGGACTCACTCCATGCTGATTGGCGTACCCACTGAAACCACAGCGGGAGAAACCCGTGTCGCCGTCACCCCCGAGACGGCCAAAAAACTAAAAACACTCGGTCACACGATCCGCATCCAGTCGGGCGCGGGCGTCGCAGCCAGCGTGACGGATGACGCCTACACCGCCGTCGGCGTGGAGATCACCGATGCGTCAGGCGCGCTCGCGTGTGAATTGGTTCTCAAAGTGCGTCCACCGTCAGACGACGAAGCCCGGTTGATGAAGCCCGGCGCTTGTCTGGTGGGAATGCTCAACCCCTTTGACGCACCAGGTTTGCAACGCTTGGCCGGGGCGCAGTTAACCAGTTTTGCGCTGGAGGCCGCGCCCCGCACCTCGCGCGCGCAAAGCATGGATGTGCTGTCCAGCCAAGCCAATATTGCCGGTTACAAAGCCGTCATCATGGCCGCCGATAAATACCAACGATTTTTCCCGATGCTGATGACGGCGGCAGGCACCGTGAAAGCGGCGCGTGTGGTGATTCTGGGCGTGGGCGTGGCTGGTTTGCAAGCCATTGCCACCGCCAAGCGTTTGGGCGCGGTGATTGAGGCGTCCGATGTGCGCCCCAGCGTGAAAGAGCAAATCGAGTCGCTGGGCGGCAAGTTCATTGATGTGTCGTATGACACGCCGGAAGAAAAAGAAGCAGCAGTGGGCGTCGGTGGCTATGCCAAACCGATGCCGCAAAGCTGGCTGGATCGTCAAAAAATAGAGGTCGCCAAGCGCGTCGCGCAAGCTGATATTGTGATCAGCACCGCGCTCATTCCAGGCCGTTTGGCCCCCACGTTAATCACCGAAGAGATGGTTAAGAGCATGAAACCCGGCTCGGTCATTATTGACATCGCAGCAGGCAAAGGGCCGAACGGCGGCGGTAATTGTCCGTTGTCCGAGGCTGATAAAACGGTGGTGAAGCACGGGGTGACGCTGGTGGGAGAAACTAATCTGCCCGCTTTGGTGGCCGCCGATGCCTCGTCGCTTTATGCCCGCAATGTGCTCGATTTTCTCAAGCTGATCATCAGCCAAGAAGGCACGCTGAACGTTGACATGAACGACGATATCGTTGCCGCTTGCCTGATGACACAAGGCGGCGAAGTCAAGCGCAAATAACGACAGCAACCGGAGAAAAAACAATGGATATTTTGTCCCCTACGATCACGAATCTGATCATCTTTGTACTGGCCATTTACGTGGGTTATCACGTCGTCTGGACGGTTACCCCCGCGTTGCACACGCCTTTGATGGCGGTGACCAATGCGATTTCAGCCATTGTCATTGTGGGCGCCATGCTGGCCGCTGCCTTGACTGAAACCACGCTCGGCAAAAGCATGGGCGTGCTGGCCGTGGCGCTGGCGGCGGTCAATGTATTTGGGGGCTTTATGGTGACCCGGCGCATGTTGGAAATGTTCAAGAAAAAAGATAAAAAAGTTGCGGTTAAGGAAGGTGCCCAATGAGCCTGAATCTCGTCACCCTGTTGTACCTTTTTGCCAGCGTCTGTTTCATTCAGGCGCTCAAAGGCTTGAGTCATCCCACGACGTCAATTCGCGGCAACCTGTTTGGCATGGTTGGTATGGGGGTAGCGATTGTCACCACGGCCGCCCTGATCTTCAAACTTGCGGGCGAAATGGGGCAAAACGGCGCGGCTGGCATGACTTGGGTGCTGGGCGCTTTGCTGGTCGGCGGCACGGCGGGCACCGTGATGGCCAAACGCGTCGAGATGACCAAGATGCCGGAGCTGGTGGCTTTCATGCACAGCATGATCGGCTTGGCGGCGGTGTTCATTGCGGTGGCCGCCGTGGCAGAACCTTGGGCTTTCAGCATTGTGGCCAAGGGGCTGGCGATTCCGACGGGTAACCGGCTGGAGTTGTTTTTAGGCGCGGCCATCGGGGCCATTACCTTCAGCGGCTCGGTGATTGCGTTTGGCAAGCTCTCGGGTAAATACAAGTTTCGTTTGTTCCGGGGCGCGCCGGTTCAGTTTCCCGGTCAACACAAGCTCAATCTGGTGTTGGGTTTGTCAATGCTGGCCTTCGGGCTGGTGTTCACCTTTACCGGAAGCTGGTCGGCCTTCTTTGCCATGCTGGCGCTGGCTTTTGTGATGGGCGTGCTCATCATCATTCCGATTGGCGGGGCGGATATGCCGGTGGTGGTGTCCATGCTCAACAGTTATTCAGGCTGGGCGGCAGCGGGCATTGGCTTCAGCTTGAACAACGCCATGCTGATCGTTGCCGGTTCGCTGGTTGGCAGCTCGGGCGCGATTTTGAGTTACATCATGTGCAAGGCCATGAATCGCTCGTTCTTCAATGTGATTTTGGGCGGCTTTGGCGGTGAGACAACGACGGCGGTCGCTGGTGCAGCGGTGCAGCGACCGGTTAAAAGCGGCAGTGCCGACGATGCCGCTTTTGTATTGAGCAACGCCGAAACTGTGGTGATCGTGCCCGGCTACGGTTTGGCCGTGGCCCGTGCCCAACACGCCGTCAAAGAGCTGGCACAAAAGCTCACCGACAAAGGTATCAAGGTCAAATACGCCATTCACCCGGTGGCGGGTCGGATGCCCGGCCACATGAATGTATTGCTGGCCGAAGCGGAAGTGCCGTATGACCAAGTGTTTGAGATGGAAGACATTAACGGCGAATTCGGTCAAGTTGATGTCGCCATTATTTTGGGCGCCAACGACGTGGTGAACCCGGCGGCGCACGTCAAAGGCAGTCCGATTTACGGGATGCCGATTCTGGAAGCCTACAAGGCTAAAACCGTCATTGTGAACAAGCGCAGCATGGCGGCGGGTTACGCTGGTTTGGACAACGAATTGTTCTACATGGACAAAACCATGATGGTCTTTGGCGACGCCAAAAAAGTGGTGGAGGACATGGGCAAAGCCATTGAGTAGGTACTAAAAAGTTCAAAAATCAGGAGACATACGCATGACAGATCGCCTTTGGCTCAACAGCTATCCACCGGGCGTTCCCGCTGAGGTGGATACAGCGCAGTACTCATCCCTGGTGGCGTTGATGACGGAAAGCTTCACCCAGTACGCCAGCCGCCCGGCTTACAGTTTTATGGGTCAAACCATGACGTTTGCCCAAACGGATCAATACAGTCAGGCGTTTGCCGCTTACCTGCAAAGTCTGGGTTTGGTCAAAGGGGATCGGGTCGCGCTCATGATGCCCAACATGCCGCAGTATCCGATTGCGGTGGCCGCTATTTTGCGCGCCGGTTATGTGTTGGTGAACATCAACCCGCTGTACACGCCGCGTGAATTGGCGCATCAGCTCAAAGACTCGGGCGCCAAGGCAATTGTCATTATCGAAAACTTTGCCTGCACGCTTGACAAGTGCCTAGCCGCCACCTCGGTCAAGCATGTGGTGCTGTGCGCGCTGGGGGACCGGTTGAGCTTTTTTAAAGGCTTGTTGGTCAACTACGTGGTGCGCCATGTTAAAAAAATGGTGCCCGATTACAACTTGCCGGGCGCGGTGCGCTTTAACGCCGCCCTAGCGCAAGGCGCCCGTGGAACCGTTAAAGAAGTTGATGTTCAGCCCGATGATGTGGCGGTGTTGCAATACACAGGCGGAACCACCGGCGTCTCTAAAGGCGCCGTGTTGCTGCATCGTCATCTGGTGGCCAATGTGCTCCAGTCGGAGGCCTGGAACGCGCCCGTGATGCAAGAGGTGCCCGCCAGCGAACAATTAACCACGGTGTGCGCGTTGCCGCTCTATCACATCTTTGCCTTCACCGTGGGCATGATGCTGTCCATGCGTACTGGGGGCAAGCTGATTTTGATTCCCAATCCACGCGACTTTCCGGCGGTGCTCAAAGAGTTGTCCAGACACACCATTCACAGCTTTCCGGCGGTCAACACCTTGTTCAATGGCCTGGCACGCCACCCTGACTTCAACACGGTGGACTGGACGCACCTCAAGGTTTCGCTCGGTGGCGGCACGGCGGTTCAAAGTGCAGTCGCCAAGCTTTGGTTTGAAAAAACGGGTTGCACCATTTGCGAAGGTTATGGCCTGTCGGAGACCGCGCCTTGCGTCAGCTGCAACCCGGTAACGGCCACAGAATTCACCGGCACCATTGGTGTGCCGTTGCCCAACACCGACATGAAACTGATCGACGATAACGGTCAGGAAGTCGCCCTTGGTCAAGTGGGTGAAATCGTCATCAAAGGCCCGCAGGTGATGGCCGGTTATTGGCAGCGCCCTGACGAAACCGTCAAAGCCATGACGGCAGACGGTTTCTTTAAAACGGGGGACATCGGGTGCATGGATGAGCGCGGTTTTTTCAGAATTGTGGATCGCAAGAAAGACATGATTCTGGTCAACGGCTTTAACGTGTTTCCGACTGAAGTCGAAGATGTCGTAGCCCAATTGGAAGGTGTGCTGGAGTGCGCCTGCGTGGGCGTGCCCGATGCGAAAACCGGCGAGTCCGTCAAACTAGTGGTTGTCAAGAAAAACCCGGCTTTGACCGAAGCGCAAATACGCGCCTATTGCAAAGAAAACCTGACCGGTTACAAGCAACCCAGGCTGATCGAGTTCCGCACTGAATTACCAAAAACGCCGGTCGGAAAAATTCTGCGTCGCGAATTAAGGGGGAAATAATTGACAACACTTGCCATTCTCAGCGCCTTGGCGCAAGAGCAGCAGGGCTTGCTGGCTCAGTTGACCAACCCCGTGTGCGTGACCCGTGCCGGGCGTGATTTTTGGCGCGGCAGCTGGCAAGGGCATGGCGTGGTGCTGGCTTTGTCCAAAATTGGCAAGGTCGCCGCCGCCACGACCACCACCACCTTGATTGAAGCGTTTGGCGCCAGTCGTGTCATCTTTACCGGGGTCGCGGGTGGCGTAGGACCGGGCGTTCAGGTGGGAGACGTCGTGGTGGCGACCGAGTTTGTTCAGCACGACATGGATGCCTCGCCTATTTTTCCGCGTTACCAGATGCCGCTTTACGGGCGCGCCCTGTTTCCCTGTGATGCCGCATTGACGGCGCTGCTTTTAGAGGCGACGCACGCCAGTCTGGCTGACGTTAACGTGCATGAAAAAGAGGCGGAGGCGCGCTATTCGCAAGGTTCCAAACGGGGCGTTCATGCGGGGTTGATTGCCAGTGGTGACCGCTTTGTATCCGGTGCCGCCGAAGCGCTGGTGTTGCAACAAGCCTTGTCAGGTGCTGGTTTTGTGCCGCTGGCCGTCGAGATGGAGGGCGCCGCTGTGGCGCAGGTCTGTTTTGATTACGGCGTGCCCTTTGCGGCGGTGCGCACCATCTCGGATCGGGCCGATGATCAAGCGCATGTTGATTTCCCCCGATTTGTGACTGAAGTGGCCAGTCGCTATGCGCTCTCCATTATCCAAAACCTGATGCACCGACTCTGAGTTCGAGCGTGGCATAACAGGCTATAAAGAAGCGCCTGTTTCGGGTTTATTTCAGCCAGCCGCGCTTTCTGAAATACCACATCGGTCCCAACGCGCTGGCCAACATCAGAACCAAGACATAGGGGTAGCCCAAAGTCCAGTCCAGCTCCGGCATGTATTTGAAGTTCATCCCGTAAATGCTGGCAATCAGGGTCGGTGGCAGCAGTGCCACACTGGCCACCGAAAACATTTTGATGATCTTGTTCTGGTTAATGTTGATGAAGCCCACGGTGGCATCCATCAAAAAATTGATCTTGTCAAAGAGAAAAGCCGTGTGTGAATCCAGCGAGTTCATATCGCGCAAAATCTGCCGCGCATCTTCAAACTGCTCGCCATTGAGCATCTTGCTGCGCATCATGAAACTCACGGCGCGCCGCGTATCCATCACGTTACGGCGAATGCGTCCGCTCATGTCTTCGTGGCGGGCAATGGCGCCCAGCACTTCACCCGCCAAAGCGTCGGTCATATTGCCCGACAACACTTTTTTGCTGACATTTTCGATATCGTCGTAAATGCCTTCCAGCGTGTCGGCGGAGTATTCAGCGTCCACGTCAAACAGCTTAAGCAAGACTTCTTTGGCATCTTCAATGAAACCCGGCGCTCGCCGTGCCCGCATTCGCAGCAGCCGAAACACCGGCACGTCTTCATCGTGAATGGAAAACAGCACGCCCTTGCTTTTGAGTTCGTCATTGACCAAATTCAGAATAAAGGCGACCCGCACGGTGTGCGGCTTATCTTCATCGGCCACTAAAAAGTCACTGCGGATATGTAACTCGCCGTTATCTTCTTTGTAAAACCGGGCGGACTCTTCAATGTCCTCGTCCATCGCATCTTCCGGAATTGACAGACCGTAATACTGCTTGATCCAACGCTTTTCTTCCAGCGTGGGGGATTCAAGATCAACCCAGATAGGCTGAAATTTTGAAAGCTCCGCCAGCGACTCAATCTCTTCCTGAATGAGACGCCCATTGGCAAGCGTAAAGATGTTGAGCATGGCTCATTCCCTAAAATTGATTTGCCTCGGGCAGAGGTGGTGCAGTTGTGAAGGTGCTTTCAATCCTGATGCCGTTGAGGGCGTTAAAAGCTACCAATGGGGCAGGTTTCAAGAGGTTTATCCAAGATTCAAAGTGGCGGAATTATCGCACTGCAACATCGTGATGCGGTGTCTTTTAAAGGCGCCGCTTTTGTGTTTCTCAAGCGAGAGAAGGCGCTTGTAAAAAATACATTTTGTTGCGGTGCATCATTGAAAGTGTTTGCACTTTCTGGCGGACAAAGGCATAGTTAATTCGGCAATGTTTTTTTCAACCCGAAAGTAACAGGAGTTTATTTATGAACTTGACGATCAGCGGTCATCACCTTGACGTGACCCCGGCACTGCGCAACTATGTAACAAGCAAGCTTGATAGAGTCGTTCGACACTTTGACCAGATGGTCAACATTAAAGTGTTGCTTACGGTGGAGAAACAAAAAGAAAAAGAGAAGCGTCAACGTGCCGAGTGCAACATTCACGTCAAAGGCAACGATTTGTTTGCCGAGAGTGCCCATGCAGATTTGTATGCCGCTGTGGACGAGTTGGTGGATAAATTGGATCGCCAAGTCGTGCGGCACAAAGACCGTTTGCAAAATCACGCCCACGAGGCGCCCAAACGGATTATGTAAAGCTTGAGGCCTGAATCCTCAAAAATACAGCCACCCATGCGGGTGGCTTTTTTATGACAAAAATGGGTTGGTGCATAATTAAAAAATGAACCGTTTAGCGTCTATCCTGTCTGTCGCACAAGTCCTTGTGCAAGTTGATGCCACCAGCAAAAAAAGAGCATTTGAAGAAGCTGGCTTGTTGTTTGAAAATAGCCATGGGCTGAATCGATCACTGGTGACCGACAGTCTGTTTTCCAGAGAACGTCTAGGCTCGACGGGTTTGGGTCATGGCGTCGCCATTCCGCATGGCCGCATCAAAGGCCTCAAGGCGCCCATGGCGGCGGTACTTCAATTGGCCCGCCCTATCGGGTTTGATGCACCAGATGAGCAAGCCGTCAGCTTGTTGATCTTTTTACTTGTCCCCGAAGCCGCGACACAAAAACACCTTGAAATCCTCTCCGATATTGCTGAAATGCTCAGTGACGTCAGTTTGCGTGAAAAACTGACGGCCAGCACGGATGCTGCAGATCTACACGGACTGATTGTTAATTGGCAATCAGCGCAAGTGACTTGATGACACCCAAGTCCGCCAACTTTTCTTCTCCCTCTTAATTTGCCATGAAACCTACTGCCGTCAGCGCTGATGTGTTGTTTGAGGAGTTTCGCGACTCCTTGCAATGGGAATGGTTGGCTGGACTGGGTGCTTCAGAGCGTCGTTTTGATGAGGTCGCGGTGCGAGCAGCCCGTTCCGGCGCTGACTTGGTAGGCTACCTCAATTACATCCATCCTTATCGCGTCCAGATTTTGGGTCATCGCGAGATTGCTTATCTGACCAATGCCACATCGGCTGATTGCTTGCGCCGGATTTCTCGCATTGTGACGCTGGAGCCGCCCGTGCTGGTTCTGGCGGATGGACAAATTGCACCTGAAGCTTTGTTGTCGATGTGCGAGCGGGCACAGATACCCCTGTTTTCCACACATGGTTCTTCCGCCTTCGTTATCGACGTATTACGGGCTTATTTGTCCAAACATTTTGCTGATCGCACCTTGATGCATGGTGTTTTCATGGATATTCTCGGCTTGGGTGTGTTGATCACAGGCGAGTCCGGGTTGGGTAAAAGCGAACTTGGACTGGAGTTGATTTCTCGTGGCAATGGCTTGGTAGCCGACGACGCCGTCGATCTGTTTCGGATCAACCAAGCCACGATTGAAGGTCGCTGTCCCGAGTTGTTAATGAATTTACTCGAAGTGCGGGGCATTGGTCTGCTTGATATTCGCTGCATTTTTGGTGAAACCGCCGTGCGAAGACATATGCGCCTCAAACTCATCGTGCATTTGGTGCGCCGTGAGACGATGGAACGTGAATACGAACGCATTCCCTATGAACCCCTCACGCAAGATGTGTTGGGCGTACCCGTGCGCAAAGTGGTAATTCAGGTGGTGGCGGGGCGCAACATTGCGGTGCTGGTGGAAGCTGCCGTGCGCAACACCATTCTTCAGTTACGTGGCATTGATACCTACCAGGAGTTTGTTGATCGCCACCGTAAAGCGATGGATCAGTCGGAATGAGTGCGGCTTGATGGCCGGTTTGGACAGCTGTCTTTGAGGCAGTGGGCGTAAAGACTCAATGCATGGTCGGCAATGGCGAAGCCCTTTGTTTTGGCTACCGCGTGCTGGCGCTTCTCAATTTCAGCATCGTAAAACTCTTCTACTTTGCCGCAATCCAGACACACCAAATGGTCGTGGTGTTGGCCTTCGTTGAGTTCATAGACTGATTTGCCACTCTCAAAATGGCTGCGATTCAAAATATCGGCTTGTTCAAATTGCGCGAGAACACGGTAAACCGTTGCCAGACCGACATCGGCGCGATCTTCCAGCAAAACGCGGAAAACGTCTTCCGCCGTCATGTGGCGTTGTGTGCCTTTTTGAAAAATTTCCAGTATTTTTAAACGAGGCAAAGTCGCCTTGAGTCCGGTGCTTTTTAATTCGTCAATGTTGCTCATGGGGTCTCTCTCTTACCAGCAGGCAGGCTACCTTCTTGGGGTAGCCAGTACAATAATCTGATCATATCGTCACACCCCAACTCATGTCTGATCTTCAACGTCATCGTGTCTGTTTGAGTCTGCTTTTTGTCGCAAGCACGAGCTTGGTGGCCTGCGGCAGTTTAAACAATGCCAGTAACAGCCTTGCCAGTGTGGTTACACCCTACAAAATGGACATTGTCCAAGGCAATTTTGTTTCCAAAGAACAAGCCGCAGCCGTCCAGCCTGGCATGAGCCGCACGCAGGTTCGAGACATCCTGGGCACGCCGCTGCTCACCAGCGTGTTTCACGCGGATCGCTGGGATTACGTGTTCACCTTCAAGCGTCAAGGCCTGCCCTCGCAATCCCGTCAAGTCACCGCCTTCTTCAAAGGTGATGTGTTGCAACGCATCGCCGCCGATGAGTTACCCACTGAAGCCGAATTTGTCGCCTCGCTGGATTCGGGCCGCAAGGCGGGCAAGGTGCCGGTGCTTGAGATGTCGCCAGAGGCTTTAAAAGCTTTGCCTGTACCGGCCAAGGTGGCCCCACCCAAACCGCTGCCGCCGTTGCCCGCCAGTTACCCACCCTTGGAGTCCACGAGTCGCTAACCCGGCTTGCATACCATGACTCAAAACACAAGCTATCGAATAGCCATTGCGGGTGCCTCGGGCCGCATGGGCCAAATGCTGATTGAGGCCATCAAGGCCGCCTATGACTGTGAACTGACGGGCGCCCTTGATGTTGTCGCCAGTCCCGCTTTAGGAACCGACGCCCTGGCGTTTCTCGGCCAGACAAGCGGCGTCCCCATCACCGCTGACTTGACCACCGGGCTGAAAAACGCCAACATCCTGATCGACTTCACGCGACCCGAAGGCACGCTGACTCATTTGCGGGCGTGCCGTGATTTGGGCGTTAATGTCGTGATTGGCACAACCGGATTCACCGACGCACAAAAGCTTGAAATCGCGGCGGCGTCGCAAGACATCGCCATCGTGATGGCACCTAACATGAGCGTGGGGGTGAATGTCACCCTCAAGTTGCTTGAAATGGCGGCCAAGTCGCTGGCCACCGGCTATGACATCGAAATCATTGAGGCGCATCACCGGCACAAAGTGGATGCCCCATCGGGCACGGCATTAAAAATGGGGGAGGTCATTGCCCAGGCCACCGGGCGCGACCTGAAAGATTGCGCGGTGTATGACCGCCAGGGCGTCACCGGCGAACGCGACCCCTCCAGTATTGGTTTCGCCACGATTCGCGGGGGTGACATTGTGGGTGACCACACGGTGCTGTTTGCCGGTATTGGCGAGCGCATCGAGATTTCGCACAAGTCGTCCAGCCGTGCCACGTATGCGCAGGGCAGTCTGCGGGCCGCGCGTTTTCTGGGACAGCGACAAACCGGTTTGTTCGACATGTTTGACGTCCTTAACTTGCGTTGACCGCTGCCTGCGTTGTTTTTGCAGGCCGAATAAATCCGGCCTGGTCTTTTTGGCGATCCCGCTAAACCCTAAAATCAGGTCATTGCGGTCTCCCTGATCGCCTGAGAGTGAATTCAAATGCAAGACAAATACAACCATCTCGACGTTGAAAAAGCGGCCCACAGTCAGTGGACAGCCATTGACGCCTACCGCGTGACCGAGGACGCCCGAGACGCACAGGGCCATCAGAAAAAGAAGTTCTACGCCTGCTCCATGTTGCCCTACCCCAGCGGCAAGCTGCACATGGGCCACGTGCGCAACTACACCATCAATGACATGCTCACGCGCTACCTGCGCATGAACAACTACAACGTGCTGATGCCGATGGGCTGGGACGCTTTTGGCTTGCCCGCTGAAAACGCCGCATTGAAGAACGGCGTGCCACCCGCCCAGTGGACCTATGAAAACATCGCCTACATGAAAAAGCAGATGCAGGCCATGGGTTTGGCGGTGGACTGGTCGCGCGAAGTCACCACCTGCGACCCAAGTTATTACAAATGGAACCAGTGGCTGTTTTTGAAAATGCTGGAAAAAGGCATTGCCTACCGCAAGACCCAGGTTGTGAACTGGTACCCGGTAGATATGACCGTGTTGGCCAACGAACAAGTCATTGATGGCAAAGGCTGGCGCACCGGCGCCGTGGTCGAAAAGCGTGAGATTCCGGGTTACTACCTCAAGATCACCGATTACGCCGAAGAGCTACTCGATCACGTCAAAACCGGTTTGCCCGGCTGGCCCGAGCGCGTCAAACTGATGCAGGAAAACTGGATTGGCAAGAGCGAGGGCGTGCGTTTTGCCTTCACGCACACGATTCAAAATGCGGCCGGCGCATTGATTGACGACGGCAAGATGTACGTTTTCACCACGCGGGCCGACACCATCATGGGCGTGACCTTTTGCGCGGTAGCCCCCGAACATCCCTTGGCGACGCACGCGGCTCAAACGAACCCGGCGCTGGCCGCATTCATTGAAGAATGCAAAAAAGGCGGCACCACCGAAGCCGAATTGGCGGTGCGAGAAAAAGAAGGAATGCCCACCGGCTTGTTCGTCACGCATCCTTTGACCGGACTTCAGGTGCAAGTTTGGGTCGGTAATTACGTGTTGATGAGCTACGGCGACGGCGCGGTTATGGGCGTACCGGCCCACGATGAACGCGACTTCATTTTTGCCAAGAAATACGACATTGCCATCCTTGAAGTGATGTTGGTGGATGGCCTCACCTACGACTACAACCAGTGGCAGGATTGGTACGGCGACAAGCAGCGCGGCGTCACCATCAACTCTGATAATTTCAGCGGTTTGTCCCACAAGGACGCAGTGAATGCCGTGAGCGCTGCCCTGCAACTCAAAGGCTTGGGCGAGAAAAAAACGACGTGGCGCTTGCGTGATTGGGGCGTGAGTCGCCAACGTTATTGGGGCACGCCGATTCCGATCATCCATTGCCCGGAACATGGTGCCGTGCCGGTGCCCGAAAAAGATTTGCCGGTGGTGCTGCCGCAAGACTGCGTGCCTGACGGCTCCGGCAATCCGCTGAACAAACACGAAGGTTTCCATGCTGGTGTGGTGTGCCCGATTTGCGGCGTGTCCGCTCGGCGTGAGACGGACACGATGGACACTTTTGTGGACAGCTCGTGGTACTACATGCGCTACTGCGACCCCAAAAACGCCGAACAAATGGTGGGCGAAGGCGCTGATTACTGGATGCCGATGGACCAGTACATCGGCGGCATTGAACACGCGATTCTGCATTTGCTGTATGCCCGTTTTTGGACCAAAGTGATGCGGGATTTGGGTTTGGTCAAGGTTGATGAACCGTTCACCAAACTGCTCACGCAAGGCATGGTGCTCAACCACATTTACTCGCGCAAAGCTGATAAAGGCGGCATTGACTACTTCTGGCCGCAGGAGGTCGAAGATATTCAGGACGCTGCTGGCAAGGTGACAGGAGCCAAGTTGCGTCAAGCCAAAGGCGACTTGCCTGCAGGCACGCTCATCACCTACGAAGGTGTGGGCACCATGAGCAAGAGCAAAAATAACGGGGTTGATCCGCAAGACCTGATCGAAAAATACGGCGCTGATACGGCGCGCCTTTACACCATGTTCACCGCCCCGCCCGAGGCCACGCTGGAGTGGAACGACGCCGGCGTTGAAGGGTCTTACCGCTTTTTGCGCCGCGTTTGGAACTTTGGCGTCAAGCAGTCTGCGATTGAAAATGCAGCGACCCACGCGCCACAAACCGGGGCCAAACCTGAATTTAACAAAAACGCCAAAGCCCTGCGGCTGGAAATCCACACCATCTTCAAGCAGATTGATTACGACTACCAGCGGATGCAATACAACACCGTGGTGTCGGGGGCGATGAAGTTGCTCAACGCGCTGGAAAACTTCAATGACGATGGCGCCAAAGGCAGTCGGGCGGCGGTGCAAGAAGGTTTCGGTATTTTGTTGCGCAGCATTTATCCGGCTACGCCCCACTTGACGCACACGCTGTGGGCCGAACTGGGCTATGCCGCGCAATATGGTGCATTGCTGGATGCGCCGTGGCCTCAAGCGGACGAGTCGGCCTTGCTGAAAGATGAAATTGAACTCATGTTGCAGATCAACGGCAAACTCAGAGGTGCCATTGTGATGCCCGCAGGCGCTTCCAAAGAGGAGATAGAACGTGCCGCTGTGGCCAGTGACGTTTTTCAAAAGCTGGCCGAAGGAGCCAAGCCTAAAAAAATTATTGTGGTGCCGGGGCGTCTGGTTAATCTGGTCGTTTGAGGAGGGTTTGATGAGACGTCGTACAACGCTGGCTATTCTGGGTCAAGTCGGACTGGCCGGTCTGACTGGTTTGGCTTTAGGCGGTTGCGGGTTCAAACTGCGTGGCCCGCAAAATTATGATTTTCAGACGATTGCGATCATGCCCAATCCCGGTGGTCCTTTGGCCGTTGAGTTGCGCCGCTCTTTTGGCGGCACGGTGCAGGTGCTGGGTCTTAACGAGCCGTTGACGCAGGCGCAGGTGGTGCTTGACATCTTGCAAGAAGGGCGTGAAAAAACGGTGGTGGGCATCAACTCATCGGGTCAGGTGCGTGAGTTTCAGTTGCGCATCCGCGTCAAGTTCAGAGTGCGCACGCCGCAAGGCCAAATGCTCACCCCTGACTCCGAAATTTTGCAACAGCGCGACATCAGCTTTAGCGAAGCCGCCGTGCTTGCCAAAGAGGCAGAAGAAGCGTTGTTGTACCGCGATATGCAAAGCGACATCGTGCAGCAGTTCATGCGTCGTTTGGCAACGGTGCGACTCGACCATGCAACTAGCCCCTAATCAACTCACCGCGCATTTGCAAAAAGGCCTGAAAAGCCTTTACACCCTGTATGGCGATGAACCCCTGCTGATACAAGAAGCAGCCGACGCCATTCGCACATTTGCCCGCACGCAAGGCTTTACCGAGCGCACTTCGCACACCGTGGCAGGTGCGCATTTTGACTGGAGCGAGGTGCTGGCAGCGGGCGGCTCGCTGAGTTTATTTGCGGATAAACAAATGTTGGAGCTGCGCATTCCCTCCGGCAAACCCGGCAAAGAAGGCAGCACCGCGATACAACATTTGGCGGAACAGTCGCGCGACAACGATTCGACGCTGACCCTCGTCATGCTCCCGCGTCTGGACAAAGCAACCAAAACCGGCGCGTGGTTTGGCGCCCTGGAGAGTTTTGGCATCACGATTCAGGTTGAGCCGGTTGAGCGCAACGCCTTGCCGTCGTGGATTGCACAGCGTCTCGCGCTGCAAGGCCAGCGGGTGGCCGCCGGTGAAGACGGCCAACGCACGCTGCAGTTTTTTGCCGACCGGGTGGAAGGTAATTTACTGGCGGCGCATCAGGAAATTCAAAAACTCGGACTTTTGTTTGCGCCTGGCGAACTGACGTTTGAACAGATTGAAAGTGCTGTGCTGAACGTGGCGCGCTATGACGTTTTCAAGCTGTCTGAAGCCGTGCTGGCAGGACAGGCCGCTCGCGTGCAACGCATGTTGGACGGCTTGCAGGCCGAGGGCGAGGCCGAGGTGCTGGTGCACTACACGTTGAGTGAAGACATTCGCGCCCTCAAGCGGGTTAAAGATGCCATCGCGCAAGGCCGCCCGATACCGATGGCGTTGCGCGAGCAGCGCGTGTGGGGCGTGAAAGAACGCTTATTTGAGCGTGTGCTGCCGCGTCTGAGTGCGGCCACGTTGGCGCAGTTGCTGCAAGCCGCGCATCAGGTGGACGGCATTGTGAAAGGCTTGAAACAGCCTGACTGGCCAACCGATAACTGGCAAGCGCTGCATCGGCTGGCGATGATGTTGTGCCGCGAATGTATGGCGCAGCCAGCGCCCAGAATGAGTCGATAGTCCCTATGCAAGTTGTGCCAACACACCGACCATGCTGACCACAACGCGGCCAAGTCATTGCCGGGCGTGGCGTCAAGCGACTGATGTCGGGCGAGTTGATCAAGAAGAACGTCAAGCGGTGTGGGATTTTAAAGAACAAAGTAGGGGCGGAAGGCTCCGAACCGGGTGCAGCAATGCAGCCTACGCTTGGTGAGACTGCGGTAAGTCGTGGGGGTGGCAACACCCTGGCGCTCTGGTCGCTGACCCAAGAAACCCCCGCTATAACGCCTTCAGGCGTTTAGCGGTGGGAGACTTCCTTTCAGCAAAGACAGTCGCAGTGTGGCGGGGTTTGATGTGGCGTTGATTGCTTGCGGCAAGTTGTAAACATTGAGGCCGTAACGGCACGAACAAGTAGCCATTCAGCCGCTACACGCCTTGCACTTCACGAAGCAATTCAGGATGTTTACCCAGTAGTTTGAGGAGCAAGACGGTCGATTTATCGGTTTTTTTGCCGCACTCATAGTCTGAAAATGCGCTGACACCGCCACCAAACAGCTTGCCTGCATCGGCTTGGCGAAGCCCTAGTTTCTTGCGAATCGCGCGCAATTCATTGGCGCGTTGTTTGTCTGCCAATTTACGCAAAGCGCTTAAGGCCTCGCTGTAACGCTGGCCCTCGCCATCATCAAACTCGCATTCTGCACACACAGGGCAATGCCAGCCCGATACCGCAGAGACGGTTGACTCTAGCGTATCAATGTTGATGATGGTGACATCTTTTGCACCATGCCCCAGCAATGTGCCGTCATCACACTGCAAACAGAATTTTTTGTCAGATATCCTATTTCTCCTTGAATTGAATCACTGTTGCGCCCGCATGAATCGTGACCTTGATGTAAGCGGTTTTCTCGTTGGGACAAGGTACGTGCTAAGCCATTAATTTAAAATTAATGGCTTAGCGACTATATCTACAGAGTATTGGTTCGCGCCCCACTTACGTTTTTAAACTGGCTGGTAAGGATGCCGAAACTGTCGGTTCAACGCAGATGCCATGTGCTACGCAGGTACTGCTGGCTAACTTGGACGTTGACGCTTGCCAGTCTTAACCAAACTATGGTTTAACCCCATAAAAATATTCTCATCAGACAAGCAAAACCCGCTCAAAAGAAACGAGAAATCCATTCACCACACATCGAATAGAGCCAATCTATCTAGCCCCGTATCAACCGAAAATCCGTATCCAGCGGTTCCGGTTTACCCAGCGTGACGTGTCGAAAATCCTGATGCAAAGGGTTGATCAAAAAATTAAGTTCAGCGGGCATGACCGCACTCGGTACAGCCAGCACGCAGCAGCGGAACCGACGAAGCCACTCACCTCCGAGGGTCTGCAACTGGTCACGACCGGCTTGGGCGCGCCAGCCTTGCGGTAAGGCGCTGGCCTCTATGATTTCAATGCTGACGTTCTTCGATAAATACGCAGGAATCAGAACATAGTGAGCGCGCAAGGGATCGTCTTGCACCAGCATCTCCAATAGCGCCAATGATCGACTTTCAGCGGTATAGACCACCGACTGACCAGGACGATTCCAGCGGCCACCAAACAACTTGGCACCTTCACCAGAAAACGCGTCCTCTACAAAACGGCGTGTCGTTATGCGCCACACCGTGCGAACGGCAGCGCTCATCAGGCGAACACGCCTTGCTCAATGCGTCCTAGTGTGTTCACCACAGCGACCGCCCCAAGATCGGTATCCAACAGTGAGAGTGGACTGGCACCACTCAATGACGCATTCGGGCTTTTGAGCCAATCCAACGCAGCGCGTTTGTCCTCAAAAACCTCCACCGCACGCTCAACAACCCGAGCCAAACGCACCAGCTTGCCGGATTCGTCCCGGCTTAAAACACCCTCTTTTTTACGCCGGGCAAGCGTGCGTTCTGGAATATCCAGAGCACGGGCCAACTCAGTCTGACCAATGCCTATCACCCGCATTGCCGCATCCACCGCACTGGCCGAAATGCCTTGGCGCACGAGAGAAATCCACTCCAAAACGGAACGCGGCAGCGTGTGCAACACAGGCTCCCCGCCGAGAACGGTTGAAGCGGTCAACAAGCCAAAATCCTTGGTCGCCAAAGTTACTACACCCATTGAATCACCTCATTTATGCCATGTGGCTTTTATTGTAGGCAAAAATGGCGCGCTGAAAATTTAGTAGCCACTCACGCCGCCCCAATCAACGGCACCAAACTCCCTGCGGCTTGCCCGGCTTTCAACGCCGCCGTAAACGCCAGCATCCGGTCAATCGGCACACGGGCGCGCAGACCTAGCGTCGGGTCAACGTGAATTTCATTGACGCCGGTTTCCAGCACGCGGGCCACATCAGCCAAGCCGTTCATCGCCATCCACGGGCAGTGGGCGCAGCTTTTACAGGTGGCGCTATTGCCTGCCGTGGGGGCTTCCAAAAACACTTTGCCGGGGTTCAGGGTGCGCAGCTTGTGCATCATGCCGTTGTCGGTGGCGACGATAAATTCTTTGGCATCCATCTCACGCGCGGCTTTGAGAATGGCCGAGGTCGAACCGACGGCATCAGCCAGTGCGACGACATCGGCGGGAGACTCGGGATGCACCAGCACTTTGGCACTGGGATGTTCTTTGATCAAGGCGTCCAACTCAAACGCTTTGAACTCGTCATGCACGATGCAGGAGCCGCCCCACATCACCATGTCGGCACCCGTCTCGCGCTGAATGTAGCCGCCCAAATGGCGGTCGGGTGCCCACAGGATTTTCTCGCCTTTTTCTTTGAGCGAACGCACGATGTCCAGCGCGCAACTTGACGTCACCAGCCAGTCGGCCCGTGCCTTGACCGCCGCGCTGGTGTTGGCGTAAACCACCACGGTACGCTCTGGATGCGCATCGCAAAAGGCGCTGAATTCGTCAATAGGGCAACCCAGATCGAGTGAACAAGTGGCATCCAGATCGGGCATCAACACGCGTTTTTCAGGCGAGAGAATTTTGGATGTTTCACCCATAAAGCGCACGCCCGACACAATGAGCGTGGTCGCAGCATGGTCGCGGCCAAAGCGGGCCATTTCCAGCGAATCGCTCACCAGTCCGCCGGTTTCTTCGGCCAGGTCTTGCAAATCCGGATGCACGTAGTAGTGCGACACCATCACGGCATTACGCTCTTTGAGCAGGCGGCGAATCTTGTCTTTCAGCGCGGCGCGTTCGTCCGGGCCAGGTTCTTGCGGCACACGCGCCCAAGCGTGTTTGGTCGCGCACACGCTCACGCTGGCCGCCGTATTGGGTTGAGGCTGCTCGTATTCAACATTCATCACGGTTTTAGAAGCGGTATTCATCACACATCCTGAGTTAAGTCGGTACTAAAGCGCATGGAAAAATCGGTGGCCTGAACGTCTTTGGTCAAAACGCCAATCGAGATTCGGTTCACGCCGGTCGCTGCAATGGCGCGCACGGTGGATAAATTCACGCCGCCCGAGACTTCCAAAATAGCGCGTCCGGCATTGATCTGCACGGCCTCACACAGCATCGCCAAACTCATGTTGTCAAGCAAGACCATGGTGGCGCCCGCGTCCAGGGCTTCGGCCAATTGAGCGAGCGTTTCTACCTCGATTTCTACAAACTTGGCAGTCGGTGCGACGGCGGTGGCGAGCGCTAACACGGCGGTCACGCCACCGGCTGCTGCAATGTGGTTTTCTTTGATCAACACCGCGTCATACAAGCCGATGCGGTGGTTGGTGCCGCCGCCCGTGCGCACGGCGTATTTTTGCGCCAGCCGCAAACCGGGCAACGTTTTTCGCGTGTCCACAATCTGTGCTTTGTTGCCGGGCACGCTGTTAACGGCGTCCACATAAGTCGCAGTTTTGGTCGCAACGGCGCTGAGCAATTGCAAAAAGTTAAGCGCGGTGCGTTCAGCGGTGAGCAGTGAGCGGGCCGACCCTTCTATTTCCAGCACGACCTGATCCGACTCACAACGCTGGCCTTCTTGCACGCGCCAAATCAGGTGAATGTCCGGATCTACTTGGGTGAGCGTGGCTTGCACCCACGGCGCGCCACAAATGACAGCGGCTTCTCGCGCCAGCACATAGGCCTTGGCGTGGCGGGCGGGGTCAATCAGCCCTGCGGTCAAGTCGCCAGCACCGACGTCTTCTTGCAGAGCGCGGGCCGCATCTGCTTGGGCCAACTCAGCCACTGCAGTGTCAGAAAAATCAAAAAATGTTGTCATTTTGGCATTCCGTAAGTTATAAAAATCGGTCCAGAATCTTTTGACTTTCTTTGTCCAGATTCGCTCGATCTCGAATCAAAAACTGAATGCCATGCGAGTCTGTTACTAACAAGATAGTCGCCCCCACGCGGCGAATATCTTCACCGCCGCGCAGCACAAATTGGGTGTCACCCCGGTCGGTTTCGACCTGCCACGTACACGGCGTTGAAAAGCTGGTGACGCTGACAATCGTCAAAATCACAGGCATGAATTCGCGTGTAGCCAACTCCTCGCAGATCAGGGTTTTCGCCGGGTCGGGCACCTCGGATAAGCGGTCAATCCACGCGACTTCATGACCATCGGTATGCACCAACGCAATGCCATCTTCGGGCGACTGAATCGGGAAAGCGCGCACCGGCACGACGCCTTCAAAAACCTCGCCTTCCGGCGTGGTCAGAACGAGCAGCCCGAATGGATTTCGGGTCAATTGAAAAGTAGGGATTGCCACGTCAGTTATCTCGTTCATTAGGAATCTTTCACGTCGTCCATATCAATATCCATATTGCGCGCCTGTGCTTGGTAGAGATTAAAGTAAGCGCCCTGCGCCGCCATCAGCGCGTCGTGCGTGCCGACTTCTACAATTTGGCCCCGATCCAAAACCACTAGTCGGTCAGCGCGGTGCAGGGTAGAAAGTCGGTGCGCAATGGCAATCGTCGTTCGCCCTTTCACCAGATTTTCCAGCGCTTTCTGGATTTCTTTTTCAGTCTCGGAATCGACCGAAGAGGTTGCCTCATCCATGATCAAAATGCGCGGATCAATCAGCAAGGCGCGGGCAATAGAAATACGTTGACGTTCGCCGCCGGACAATCCTTGGCCGCGTTCTCCGACCATCGAATCGTAGCCTTGCGGCAGCCGCAAAATAAATTCGTGCGCGTGCGCGGCGCGGGCCGCCGCAATAATCTCGGCTTGGCTGGCGTGGGGTTTGCCATAGGCGATGTTCTCGGCAATCGTGCCAAAAAACAGAAACGGCTCTTGCAAAACCAAACCAATGTTGCGGCGATAGTCGGCAATCCCCAAAGAGCGAACATCAACGCCATCAACGCGAATCGACCCTTCGGACACATCGTAAAAGCGGCAAATCAGATTCACCAACGTACTTTTTCCAGAACCACTGTGGCCGACTAAACCAATCATTTCTCCCGGCTCAATCGTTAAACTAATACCTCGGTTGACCTCGCGGTTGCCATAGCGAAAACTCACGTCGCGCAGTTCAATGCGGCCTTCTACACGCGCTAGGTTCACCGGCTGCGTCGGCTCGGGCACGCTGGAGACATGGTCCAAAATATCAAAAATACGCTTGGCCGCTGACGCTGATTTCTCGGTCACAGAGACGATGCGACTCATGGAATCGAGCCGACCATAGAAGCGGCTGATGTAGGCCACAAACGCCATCAGCACACCGACCGTGATCTCGGCGTGGGACACCAGCCAGATGCCAAACGCCCACACGACAAGCAGCCCCAACTCGGTCAGCAAGGACACGCTGGGCGAGAACAAGGACCAAATTTTGTTGATCTTGTCGTTCACCGCCAAGTTGTGTTTGTTGGCCTCCCGAAAGCGCGCCGCCTCGCGGTTTTCTTGCGCAAACGCTTTCACCACGCGCACGCCGGGAATGGTGTCGGCCAGCACGCTGGTCACTTCAGACCAAACGCGGTCAATTTTCTCGAACCCGGTTTGCAGCCGAAAGCGCACGGAATGAATCATCCACACGATGAAAGGCAGCGGCACCAGCGTGACCAGCGCCAGCCAGGGGTTGATGGAAAACAGGATCACCGCCGTCATCAGGAGCATCAAAATATCGGAGGCAAAGTCGAGCAAGTGCAACGACAAGAACACGCAAATTCGGTCGCTCTCACTGCCAATGCGCGACATCAAATCGCCGGTGCGTTTACCGCCAAAATACTCCAGCGACATCCGTAGCAAATGCTCGTATGTGGTGGTGCGCAAATCCGCGCCGATGCGCTCGGACACCAACGCGAGGATGTAGGTCTTGGCCCACGACAGCGCCCATGCCAGCAGCGCCGCGCCGAACAATCCCGACAGGTAAAGCGCCACCAGCATGGGGTCAATGTGTTGCCCGTTTTGAAACGGAATCAGCACTTCGTCCATCAATGGCATCGCCAGATACGGCGGCACCAGGCTGGCCGCCGTGCCCAATAATGTCAACACAAAACCCAACAATAGCTGGCCGCGATAAGGTCGGGCAAAGCGCCAGAGCCGCAACAAAATCCAGGTTGAGGGCGGCGTGTGAATCACTTGGGTGCAGACCGGGCATTCGTCCTGATCAGGTTCCAGCGGTGCTTTGCAACTCGGGCAACATCGTTGATCCGGCAAGGCGGCGGGCTGACCCGTGACGTGGCTGGTGAGCTGAATTTGAAATTGATCCAGCAGACGAATCGCCTGCAAGTTGCGCCCTAGCGTGAAGCGCCAGCTTGCCAACTGGCCCTGTGCATCATTGAGCGACAGATGGCCTACGCCTGCGTGGTCATGGTGCTTGAGCGTCAACTGAGGCCGATAACCCCAAGTGCGCCAAGTGGCATCCGGCGCCCGACTTAACAGGCGCTGGTTCGTGACGAGCACCAAACCGTTGACAAAATTCAGTTGGGTGTCGAGGTCAACCGCCAGCACGGCCAAAACGTTTTCTCCTGTTTGGAGTTGCGCTTGAACCTCCAGGCGCCAATCAGACGGGATGTCATTTAACAAGGGTTCTGAAGCAGTTATTTCGTTTGTCATGGAAAGTCAGATAATTCTGCGGTTTAGCAACGCTACGCCAAACCAGGATTGGGGTGTGAACTGCAATAGACTCAACGATATTACGATTGAAGCCGCCGGTTTGACGTAATTATTACGTGACAACAGCGCCTACAGCAGGGCATTGCTTGCACGACCAAGGAATTTGCCATTCAGGCTTGTTTACCGAATACATTTAGATTCATGACCACGAAGACTATTAAATTGCTGCGAGTCACCCACCTGCGCGGCCCCAACATCTGGACTTACCGTCCTGTTATTGAAGCATGGGTTGACATTGGGGCGTTGGAAGACTCTCCCTCCAACACGCTGCCGGGATTTTATGAGCGTTTAACAGCGCTGTTGCCCACGCTGATTGAGCACCGCTGTGGTGTCGGTGAGCGAGGCGGTTTCCTGCAGCGTTTGCGCGAGGGTACTTGGGTGGGACATGTTCTTGAACATGTGGTGCTTGAGTTGCAAAACCTGGCGGGTATGCAGACCGGCTTTGGCAAAACCCGGGAAACTCCTGTTCGGGGCGTTTACAAACTGGCGTTTCGGACTCGACAAGAAAAAATTGGCCGCGACGCGCTGACTGCCGGTTGTGACCTCGTCATGGCCGCCATCGACAACCGTGCCTATGACGTGGCGGCCGTCGTGGCAAAGCTGCGCGACGCCTGTGACAAGTTGTGCCTGGGGCCTAGCACCGCGCATATCGTTGAGGCCGCCACGACACGTGGCATTCCCCACTTTCGCCTGACCGACGGCAATCTGGTGCAACTCGGGCATGGCACCAGCCAGCGTCGCATCTGGACGGCTGAGACCGATAAAACCAGCGCTATTGCGGAAGAAATTGCCAGCAACAAGGATTTAACCAAATCATTGCTGCAAGCCTGCGGCGTACCCGTGCCGCAAGGTCGTCTGGTAGAAAGTGCGCAAGAGGCATGGGAAGCCGCTGAAGATATCGGCTTGCCCGTGGCGATCAAACCCTACAACGGCAACCATGGCCGGGGTGTCGTGCTGGACTTGAATAACCGCAAAGATATTGAAGCAGCCTACCAACTGGCGCACCGCCGGGGCGGCGGCAGTGTCATTGTTGAACAGTACATCAATGGCGTCGAGCACCGTTTGTTGGTGGTGGGCACACGGGTGGTAGCTGCTGCCTGTGGCGAAACTGCCTGGGTCACGGGTGACGGGCAGTCCAACCTGATTGAGTTGGTCAATAGCCAGATTAACAGCGACCCGCGTCGCGGCACCGAAGAAGACGCGCCCCTGAGTCACCTGGACATTACAGGGTCTGACTCGGAAGTGAGCCTGGAGATTGAGCGTCAAGGGTTCACCGTGCACAGCGTGCCTGACGCAGGCGTCAAGGTCTTGATTCAACGCAACGGCAACGTCGCCTTTGACGTGTCGGACCAGATTCACCCCAGCATTGCTGCAGCGGCCACCCTGGCCGCCCGCGTGATTGGTCTCGATATTGCCGGCATTGACATGGTGCTGCAAGACATTCGTCGGCCTTTAAGTGAGCAACGCGCCGCCGTGATTGAGGTCAATGCCAGCCCCGGTTTGCTCGCGCACCTCAAACCCGCCCGAGGCCAGCCCCGCCCCGTAGGCACGGCCATCATTGAGCATCTGTTTGGTACGGATAAAAATGGTCGAATTCCCATTGTGGGCGTCACTGGCACGCAAAACACGACGCGGATTGCGCGTCTGATTGCCTGGCTGCTCTACATTCGGGGCCAACAAGTCGGCTTGGCCTGTTGTGACGGGTTTTATCTGGGTGCACGTCAAGTTGAGGCGAGCGACAGTACGCACTGGGATGCGGCCCAGCGACTGCTCATCAACCGTTTGGTTGACGTAGCCGTGTTCGAGCACAGCAGTCGGCGCATTTTGAGTGAAGGTCTGGTTTATGACCGCTGCCAGGTCGGCGTGGTGACGGATGTCAGCGGCTTTGAGTCACTGGCTGATTTTTATATTGATGACCTGGACAAGCTCTACAACGTGGTGCGCACACAAGTGGACGTGATCTTGCCGCAAGGCACGGCCATCCTCAATGCCGCCGACCCCAAAGTCGTCGAGATGGCCCCGTTGTGTGATGGTCAGGTTATTTTTTACGCGCTCGACCCACAGCTTGACGCCATGCAAACCCATCGTGCGCAAGGCGAGCGGGTGCTCTTCGTGCGCGAGGGTGAAATTATTTTGGCTGAAGGTCAGCAAGAGGTGGCCGCCATCGCGCTGGCATCCATCAAACCCGCCAAAGCTGAAAAACCCGAGATGGTCATGGCCGCCGTGGCCGCCGCCTGGGCCATGGGCCTGACGCCCGAATTGATCGCAGCGGGCCTGCGCACCTTTGAATCAGATTCAAAGAAAAATTATTAAAAATTATGGAAATTTCACGCATTCGCGCCTTGCGCGGTCCTAATCTCTGGAGCAATCACCGGGCTATTGAGGCCATCGTGACTTGCACACCTGAAGAGTGTGCCTTGCGCGCACATGACGGTTTTGAGGGCCGTTTGCGCGCCCGTTTTCCGGAACTGCGCCCCCTGCAACCCGCCGGTCATGATGACCCTGTGCCCATGGCGCATGTGCTGGAATTGGCCGCACTGGGCCTGCAAGCCCACGCCGGTTGTCCGGTCACTTTCAGCCGAACGACCGCTACGCTGGACCCCGGCGTTTACCAAGTGGTCATGGAATATACCGAAGAAGCCGTCGGTCTGCTGGCGCTGGAACTGGCTCAGGCCCTGTGTCTGGCCGCACAAAACGATACTGCTTTTGATTTGGAGCAAGCGCTGACCCAACTGCGCGATCTCGACGAAGAAGTGCGTCTGGGTCCCAGCACGGGCGCCATCGCGCTGGCCGCCGTGGCGCGCAACATTCCCTACCGTCGCATGACGCAGGGCAGCATGGTTATGTTTGGCTGGGGCAGCAAGCAGCGCCGCATTCAGGCCGCTGAGATAGACAGCACCAGTGCCATTGCCGAGGCCATTGCCCAAGACAAACAGCTCACCAAAAAACTACTGGAAGCCGCCGGGGTGCCGGTGCCACGGGGGCGTGAAGTGGACTCCCCTGAAGACGCCTGGAGCGCCGCCTGTGAAGTCGGCCTGCCGGTCGTCATCAAGCCTAAAGATGGCAATCAAGGCAAAGGGGTGACGGTCAACATCACTACGCGTGAACAGTTGGTGGCGGCTTACGCGACGGCGACAGAGTTCAGCGACGAGTTGCTGGTCGAGCGCTACATTCCCGGCAACGACTTTCGGCTGCTGGTGGTGGGTAACAAACTGGTCGCGGCTGCCCGGCGCGACCCGCCTCACGTCGTCGGCGATGGCAGTCTCACGATTCACGAACTCGTTGATCAGGTCAACCAAGACCCCCGACGGGGTTCGGGACACGCCACCTCGCTGACCAAAATCCGGTTTGACGATATTGCGCTGGCTTGCCTGGCGAACCAGGGTTTGCAAGCAACATCGGTTCCGCTGAAAGGTCAGCGCATCACGCTGCGCCACAACGCCAATTTATCCACCGGTGGTTCAGCCACCGATGTCACCGATGACGTGCACCCTGATGTGGCTGAACGTGCGGTCGCTGCGGCTCAAATGGTCGGCCTGGATATTTGTGGCGTGGACGTGGTCTGCGCCAGCATCCTGCATCCGCTTGAAGCCCAAGGCGGTGGCGTGGTTGAGGTTAACGCCGCGCCGGGCTTGCGTATGCACATCTCGCCTTCTTTTGGTAAAGGGCGTCCCGTCGGCGAAGCCGTCATTACCAGCCTGTTTGGCGAACAGGAAAATGGCCGGATTCCTGTTGTTGCTGTTACAGGCACCAACGGTAAAACCACCACGGTGCGACTCATTTCTCACCTGCTGGCCCAAAGTGGCTTGCGCGTTGGCATGACCAACACCGATGGCGTTTACGTTGCCGGTCAGCGCATCGACACGGGGGACTGTAGTGGCCCCAAAAGTGCCCGCAACGTGCTGCAACACCCGGATGTGGATGCGGCGGTGCTGGAAACCGCGCGTGGCGGAATGCTGCGCGAAGGTCTGGCTTTTGACCGTTGTGATGTGGCCGTGGTCACCAACGTCGGCAGCGGCGACCACTTGGGTTTGAACTACATCACCACGGTCGAAGATCTGGCGGTGCTCAAGCGGGTGATTGTGCAAAATATCGCTGATAACGGAATGGCCGTGCTCAATGCCGCCGACCCTATCGTGGCGGCTATGGCTGGTTATTGCCGGGGATCGGTCACTTTTTTTGCGCTGGACCGAAATCATCCCGTCATGGCCACGCACCTAGCCCAGGCGCGGCGGGCGATCTATGTCGAGGGCGGCTACCTGGTCGCCGCCGAAGGCCAAGTGCTTCATCAAGTGGCACTGGCCGCAATACCAATCACACATGGCGGCAGCATCGGGTTTCAGGTTGAAAACGTCATGGCCTCTGTGGCCGCCGCTTGGGGTTTGGGGCTGACATGGGAGACGATTGAACGGGGTTTGTCCAGTTTTGTTAACGACAACGACAACGCCTTGGGCCGCTTCAACCTATTTAGCTACCGGGGCGCGACGGTCATTGCTGATTACGGTCATAACCCGGATGCCATTCTGGCGCTGGTGCGCGCAGTTGAAAACATGCCCGCCCAACGTCGCTCGGTTGTGATTAGCGGCGCAGGCGACCGCCGCGACGAGGACATTCGACAACAAACCGAGATTTTGGGCCGTGCGTTTGATGACGTGGTGCTGTACCAGGACCAGTGTCAGCGTGGGCGTGCCGACGGTGAGGTGCTGGCCTTATTGCGTGAAGGTCTAGCTAACGCGTCCCGCACCCGAATTATTGAGGAGATTCAGGGCGAATTCATCGCTATTGATGTTGCTATGGATAAACTGCGGGCGGGTGACCTGTGTCTGATTCTGGTGGATCAGGTAGAAGAAGCGCTGGCCCACATCACCGCACGCATTGAAAAGGACAAAGGTTAAAAGCTGATAACGGCGCGTGCAACGATCAAACCAACTCGGTAGTTGGTTCGCGCCCCATTAATTGCGCGACCGCCTCGGTCGGTTCAATCTGCCCATCCAGCAAGGCCACCACGGCTTCAGCAATGGGCATTTCCACGCCGACGCTGGCGGCGCGCTGCACCACGGTTCGTGCACTGTAAACACCTTCGGCTACATGACCGAGCGACGCGACCGCCTGCGTCAGCGTTTGACCTTTGGCCAGCGCCAGCCCTACCCGACGGTTACGCGACAAGTCGCCCGTGGCAGTCAGCACCAAATCACCTAGCCCGCTTAAGCCCATAAAGGTTTCAGCGGTGGCGCCCAAAGCCAAACCCAACCGTGTCATCTCGGCTAAACCGCGGGTGATGAGGGCCGCGCGGGCATTGAAACCCAGGTTCAGGCCATCACATAAACCAGTCGCAATCGCCAACACGTTTTTAACCGCACCGCCGACCTCCACACCGATGATGTCGTCATTGGCATAGACGCGCAGAGTCTGGCTGTGAAAAGCCGACACCAAAGCGTCGCGCACCGACTCATGAACACTGGCGACGACCAGCGCAGTCGGTTGACCCTGGGCAACTTCTAGCGCAAAGCTGGGGCCACTGAGCACGCCCGCCTTTAAAGAGGGGGCGACTTGCTTTTGTATTTCATTGGCCAACAAACCTGAAGCGTCTGGTCCCGCTGCTTCAAAGCCCTTGCACAGCCAAGCCACGGGCACCCGGCAATGCTGCAAGCGCGTCAACATGCCACGCAAACCAGCCATCGGCGTGGCCACAATCACTAAATCAGCATGGGCTACCAGCGCATCAAGTTGATTCACAGCCACGCCACTGAGCGTTACGGCGGGCGGCAATGTGATGCCGGGCAAATAACGGACGTTTTCACGTTGGGTCTGCATGGCCGACGTCTGATCGGCATTGCGTGCCCAAAGTACCACGCGGTGCGCTGCCAAAAGGTTGTTACCTGCACTAACGGCCAGCGCTGTGCCCCAGGCGCCAGCGCCAAGAATTATTATTTTCATTCGCGCGTGCGCTCCAGGTTTAAAGGTGGGGAAGTTAGTGAGGCCAAATTGCAATGAAAGATTACTGCGTCAGAATGCGCGGCGCCTCTTCGGCGGCAGCCAGTTGCTGTTGTTGCTGCTGCTCGTACATCGCCTGAAAATTGATTTCCGACAAATGCACAGGTGGAAAACCACCGCGTTGAATCAAATCAGCCACGTTACCGCGCAGATACGGGTAAACGATTTGCGGGCAGGCAATGCCCATGATCTGGCTCATTTGCTCTTCCGGCAAATTGCGGATCTCAAAAATGCCGGCTTGTGTGGCTTCCACCAAAAATACGGTTTTGTCTTTGATCTTGGTCTGCACGGTCGCCGTGACCGTCACCTCAAAGACACCATCAGCTACGGGGGCGGCGTTCACGCCCAACTGAATATCCACAGTGGGAGACTCTTGCTCCAACAAAATCGCTGGCGAGTTGGGTTGCTCCAAAGACGCTTCTTTAAGGTAAACGCGTTGAATCTGAAAAATGGGGTCTTTTTGATCTGACATGTTGTTTCTCTTTGATAAAAAAAGCCCACTCGGATGAGCCTGAGCGGGCACTCAATCGGGAACCAAGAAGTTTATCTTAGGCGTCAAGCGCTCAAGCCGCGTTGAGCAACGGCAGCAAACCACCTTGTTTGTCCAGCGCCATCAACTCGTCACAGCCGCCGACGTGTGTCTCGCCAATATAAATCTGGGGCACCGTGCGCCGCCCTGTGATTTCCATCATCTTGGCGCGTTGTTCAGGATCGGTGTCAATACGGACTTCTTCAATGTTTTCAACGCCTTTGGCTTTAAGTAGCTGCTTGGCGCGAACGCAATAAGGACAGATTCCGGTGGTGTACATCTTGACGATTTGCATATAAAAAATTCCTTTTGAGTTCAAGATTTATCAATGGGCAAGCCAGCGGCTTTCCAGGTGGTCAAGCCGCCGCCCAATGCTTGTGCCTGCGCATAGCCCAGCTTTTTTGCGATGATTAACGCCCGGCCTGATCGGGCGCCGGTTTGGCAGACCAAAATAACGGGCAGCGCCTTGTTTTTGACGACGGTGGGTAATTTGGCTTCCAATTGACTCAAGGGAATATTTTTGGCCGCCCCCACATGGCCCGCTGCAAACTCATCGGCTTCGCACACATCAATGACAACGGCCTTCTCGCGGTTGATCAATTGCACCGCATCAGCCGCTGTCAGCGAACCGCCCTTGGTGCCTTTAAAAATCGGCCAAAATAACATGCCAGCTGAGGCCAGCGCGACGGACATAATCATCCAGTTATCGAGAATAAATTTCACTTTTTTCCTTGTGGTTTTTTGTGACAGACCTTCAGTTCTGTCCGTAATTCAATAGAGGTTTACGTCGTTTCCGCGCTCATTTTAGAATGGCGGAATGCCCCGCGCATTCAGCCCTCCGTTTTGCCCCAACCTTGATCGCTGCTATTGCCAGCGTCATCGCTTTTGACTCTTCAAAAACATGCACAAATTAGTTTTGATTCGCCACGGCGAGTCCACCTGGAATCTTGATAACCGCTTTACCGGCTGGACCGATGTGGATTTGACCCCCACCGGTATTGAGCAGGCCAAGAGCGCCGGACGCCTGCTCAAAGCCGAAGGTTTTGAGTTCGATGTGGCCTACACCAGCGTGCTCAAACGCGCCACCCGTACCCTCTGGCATGTGCTTGACGAGATGGACCGCACCTGGCTGCCCGTGGTCAACAGCTGGCGTCTGAACGAACGTCACTATGGCGCCTTGCAAGGACTCAACAAAGCGGATGTCGCCCAACAATATGGCGATGATCAAGTGCTGTTGTGGCGGCGCAGCTACGACACGCCGCCGCCAGCATTGGACGCGACAGACCCACGCTGTGAACGCGGTGATTTGCGCTATGCCAAATTGCCACCAGAGCAAATCCCCCTGACTGAATGCCTGAAAGATACCGTGGCGCGGGTCATGCCGTTTTGGAACGAAGCGCTGGCGCCCGCCATTCAAAATGGTAAACGTGTGGTGGTCGCCGCGCATGGCAACTCCATCCGTGCCCTGGTGAAATACCTGGACAACATCTCCGACGAAGCCATCGTGGGGCTGAATATTCCCAACGGCATTCCGCTGGTTTATGAACTGGATGACAACCTGAAACCTCTGCGCCACTACTATTTGGGCGATGCTCAAGCCGCCGCTCAAGCCGCTGCAGCGGTGGCCGCGCAAGGCAGCCAGGCTGGCAATAAGTAAATAGGGAACTACCCCCGCAAAGTGGACTCCAAACGGGTATATTGAGAGACGCACAGGATTATTTATGGCTCACAAATTGAAAATTGCAGGTTGGATTTCAGTCGGCATTATTGCCGGCGCTTTGACCACGGTGTCGCTCCAAACGGTCGCCCGTGGCACGTTGGCGCCGTTGCCGCTGGAGGAGTTGCAGCAACTGGCTGCTGTCTTCGGTATGGTTAAAACCAACTATGTGGAACCCGTTGACGAGAAGAAACTCATCACCGATGCCATTGCGGGCATGGTGGCAGGTCTCGATCCGCACTCGGTTTATCTTGATAAAAAAGCGCTGAAAGATTTCAATGAGGGCACGACCGGCAAGTTTGTCGGCGTCGGCATTGAAATCTCGCAGGAAGACGGCTTGATCAAAGTCGTCTCCCCGATTGAAGGCTCACCTGCGTTTCGCGCGGGCATCAAACCCAATGACCTGATCATGAAGATTGATGACACGCTGGTCAAAGGTCTGGCGCTGAGTGAAGGGGTTAAACGGATGCGCGGCGAACCTAACACCAAGGTGTTGCTAACCATTTTTCGCAAGTCCGAGAACCGCACCTTCCCGGTCTCCATCACCCGCGAAGAAATTTTGACTCAATCGGTTCGCAGCAAAATTGTAGAGCCGGGCTACGCTTGGATTCGCCTGAGTCAGTTCCAGGAACGCACGGTTGAAGACTTTGCGCGTAAAGCCGAAGAAATCTATAAAAAAGAACCCAAACTTAAAGGCTTAGTGTTGGATCTGCGCAATGATCCGGGCGGTTATCTGGATGCTGCCGTGGCTATTTCAGCTGCATTTTTGCCTGAAAACGTGACCGTCGTATCGGCTAACGGCCAGTTGGCCGACAGCAAATTCACCTACAAAGCCTCGCCTGCGTTTTATCAACGGCGTGGCGGTGCTGATCCGTTGAAGCGGCTCGAAGAAGTCACCAAAGGTGCCCTGAAAAAAGTGCCGCTGGTCGTTTTGGTTAATGAAGGCTCCGCCTCCGCCAGTGAAATCGTGGCGGGTGCCCTGCAAGACCACAAGCGCGCCACCATTTTGGGTAACCAGACTTTCGGCAAAGGCTCGGTGCAAACGGCGGTGTGTCTTGATTCGGCCTTTCGTATGGACAATTGTCCCACTGCGGCACTGAAACTCACCACCAGCCGTTACTACACACCAAGCGGTCAGTCGATTCAGGCCAAAGGCATCGTGCCCGATGTGCTGGTCGATGAAACTGAAAATGGCAATCTGTTTGCGGCACTGCGCACCCGTGAGGCTGATCTTGAAAAGCATTTGAATAGCGGCCAAGGCGATGAAAAGCAAACTGAAACCCTCGATAAGGCCCGTGAAGATGCCCGCGAGGAGGCCCGTCAACGCCTTGAAGAAGAACTTAAGAAGCCACTGTCTGAACGCAAAACGCCTGAGTACGGTTCACCTCAGGATTTTCAATTGAACCAAGCCCTTAATCAGCTTAAAGGTTTACCAGTCATCGTCAGCAAGACTTTTATTGAGCGTCAGGAAGAAAAGAAGGAAGCCCAATAAGCACGATGAATGACGACCAGCTCCTGCGTTATTCACGCCATATCCTGCTCGATGAGATTGGCATTGAAGGTCAGGAGAAGATTTTGGGTAGCCATGTTTTGATCGTCGGCGCGGGCGGTTTAGGTTCACCCGTGGCGCTTTATCTGGGGTCAGCCGGGGTGGGCCACATCACCGTGGTTGATGACGACGCCGTGGACATGACCAACTTGCAGCGGCAAATTATGCACACTTTGGCACGGGTCGGCCAGCCCAAGGTGATGTCGGCGGCCACGGCGATTGAGGCCATTAACCCGCACGTTCAGGTCACACCACTTGTCGCGCGTGTCGATGCGGCTTTGCTCGATGTTCTGGTGGCGCAAGCCGATATCGTGCTCGATTGTTGCGATAACTTTACGACCCGCCACGCCATCAATGCGGCCTGTGTGAAACATCAAAAACCACTGGTCTCCGGGGCGGCGATTCGTTTTGATGGTCAAGTCTGTGTTTACGATCCACGCGATGCCAACTCGCCCTGCTACGCTTGTGTGTTTCCGCCTGACACAACGTTTGAAGAAACCCGCTGCGCCACGATGGGTGTTTTTGCGCCCTTGGTGGGCATCATCGGTTCATTGCAAGCTGCCGAGGCGCTCAAATTAATCAGCGGGGCAGGGCGCCCACTCACGGGACGTCTTTTGATGCTGGAAGGCCGCGCCATGGAATTTACAGAAATTCGCCTTGGCCGCCAAGCCAGCTGCCCGGTATGTGGCGTGACGCAATAACTCAGCGTTTCGCTTGATGACAAGACCCGTGTCGTTTGCGAAAGTCGCCGGGCAACTCAGGCTGATCTTGCGCAAACAGTCCCCGTCGGGCTTTTCGCGCGAGGGCTTCCTCCGCCACATAAGGCCCTGGATTACGGCGCCAACGATAAGACCAGGCTTGACCGGCGCGCACCATTTCCGCGCCCAGGTCGTCACCATTTAGCCGGATGGTCGCAATACCCCGGCCATAAACATCACGATAACTCACGGTCACGTCAACCTCCTGATGCAATGCCCGCCGGGCCAATACGTCCCGCGAAACCTGGCCGCCCGGCTGACAAATTTCGGGCGCATCCATACCTTGTAAACGCAATTTATGCACACGGCCTCCGTTGTGGGCTTGCACCCAAAGTGTGTCGCCATCTGTGACGTGCGAGACTTTGCCAGAGAACACATCTTTTGCCTGGGCTGGGATAGCGATCAAAAGAGCGATCAAGCAGCCATATTTAAAGATCATAAATACTTCTCGACGCTAACGCAGGCCGTTTGAAAGACGATTAATGCAGGGGAAAAACCATGGTTTTTCTATCGTGTCAAAACCCCTTCCTGATAGACTCATTTTTACAAACAATAAGTTATCCCGTGACCTCAAAGCTGCCTCCTCAATGATCAATTTGCGTGATTTACGCCTGGATGATGCACGCGCCCTGCTGGAGCAAGACCCTTTAAGTCAGCTGGTTGGCCCCGATGCGTCCTCCACGGTCTATGTACAAAGCGTCATCGACAATCTGTGTGAGCTGTCTCTGAAAGATCCGCTGACCGGTTTGTCCAATCGACGTCACTTTTACAACGTATTAAGCCGTGAAATTGACAATGCGACACGTTCAGGTGATTCTGCGTTGTTGCTCATGCTTGACATTGATAAATTCAAAATTGTCAATGATACCTACGGCCATTTGGCGGGTGACCTTGTGCTGCGAGCCGTTGCCAACTGTCTGGCGACTTGCATGAGGCCCATGGACACGGTGGCGCGCTACGGTGGTGAGGAATTTGCTGCTATTTTTCCTAACTGTCCAGCCTCGTTTGGCGAAGTGATTGCCGAACGAATCCGGGAAACGGTTGGCAATCTCCGCACGCCTGTTTCTGCGCTCAACAGTGCGCAGGTCACCGTCAGCATTGGGGGCGCCTACGCCCCCGAATGGGCGCATTCAACGGCGGCGCTATGGGTTGACCGGGCGGATATTCAGCTCTACCGAGCGAAGTCTGAAGGCCGTAACCGTGTCTATATTGATCAACATCGTGAAAACTCCGTCAGTGCAGAAGAGAAAAGTATGCTGTTTAACCACCGCTTGATTGGTGACCCCGCTGGTGCCGAAACTGTGTCCAGCAACGCGTCGGGCCATGCGACAGATAGCCATAAAAATAAAGTGAACTCACCATGAGCGACGTCTTGAATCCAACACAAACCAGCGTAGTGTCTGACCCTGTTGCCCTCAAACCACTTGGGAAAGTGCTGGCCGTGACCAGCGGCAAAGGCGGTGTTGGTAAAACTTTTGTATCTGCCAATCTGGCGGCAGCGCTGGCTAAGCGGGGGCACCGCGTTTTAGTGCTGGATGCTGACCTGGGGTTGGCCAACCTGGATGTGGTTCTCAACCTCTATCCCAAGCTGACTCTGCACGACGTGTTCACCGGCAAAGCCACCTTGAAAGAGGCCATTGTTCAGGCGCCAGGTGGCTTTTCTGTCTTGCTGGCAGGCTCCGGCATGGTGGAATACTCCCGCTTGACGCCAGAAATTCGCGATGATTTCATGGGTGTCATGCAAAGCCTGATTCCTTACTACGACATTATTTTGCTCGATACCGGCGCGGGCATTTCAGACGTTGTGTTGTTTGCCGTGTCGCTCGCCTCAGAGGTTTTGGTGGTTGCCACGCCTGAGCCGACGTCCCTGACCGATGCCTACGCCACTATCAAAGTGCTGGTGGGTCAGCAAAAGCGCCAGAACATTCGCATGGTCGTGAATCAGACGTCGCGCCTGGGCGATGGGCGGGCCATCACTGCGCAATTGCAGCAAGTGCTGGACCGTTTTGTGATCACTGAGCCGGGCCGCCCCATTCGCTTGATCCATATGGGTGACATTCCTACTGACCCTTCGGTGCGGCAAGCGGTCATGCGGCGCCAATTGTTAATGCAATCCATGCCGGGTTGTGCGGCGGCATTAGCGATTTCACAGCTCGCGGGCAAGCTCGAAGATACCCTGATGACGCGGGTTAGCTGGCAAATGACGGGCTAACTTAAGCCAGCGCTAATGATCCAGCCTTCAAGAGGATCCATGCTATCGGGCAAGCCAAAGTGCGCAGCCCCTTGAAGGTTTTGCGACTGCGCCCAAGCCGCTTGCATCAAACACAACACGGCATCCAGCGTATCGCCGCTGGCGTCATCCACCAGCATGTCGCGCTGGGCGTGCGTGAGTTTCAGTCGTAAATTCAGTCGGGTTTGACCGTGTTCCAGCGCCGTGATCAGGTCTTTGCGGGCAATCAGACGCTCGGGCGTTTGCCGGGCTTTGTCGTCGCTTTTATAGCTGCGCTGGGCCAATACCTCACGCGCCAGCAAGCCGGGATAGGCTTCAAGTGCTACCCGACGCGCTTGGCCGTTGGCGTCCACATCCTGCGGATCACCGCCATGCAGACCGGGCAGGCAAACGCCCGCTTGAAGCAGCAAAGGCACGCCCGCGTGCAACATATAAGCCACAGGTGGATTAACCCATTTCATTGATGGACTGGAACCGGCCAGACGATCTGTGGCGCGATGGGAAAATTTGCCACCAACTGGTCGGTTGTTGCAGAACGCCGCGAAGGTCGCCCGGATTTCTGGTCGACTCAAGCCGGCGTAGTGATGAATACTGGCTTGCCAGGACGTCGGCCAGCCCAATGTCTCAATGAGTTCACGGGGCAAGCCAAAGGGAAGATCAAAGCCGCCAACCCAAGTCGCGGGCTGTTGCAGCCACAGGGCGAAAGCATCGAGAGATTCGAGCCGCTCAAGCCGTGACAGCAAAACCCGCCCGGCCTGAACTGATCCAAGGGCAATGACAATCGGTTTTTTTCGGGAAGGACTGCTTGAAAAGTCACACCCGACCAACACAGAGTCGCTCAACGGCTCACGAGCGACCGATGATGCAAGCGGTTGCCATCAGCTCTTCAAGCAGAGCCAAAGAAACGCTGCCAGAGACGGTGTACGGATTCAGTTCCGGTTTCTCGGCGTATTTGAGCAAGATAGAGGCGTTGATTTTGGACATATTGACCGCGCCCATGGTCCAGCCTGCAAACCGGCGTTCAGAAATTTCCTGGTAGTGCAGCAGCACCACATCTTTGTGGCGAGGGTCGCGCTGAATGTGGCCGTATAACTCACTGACAGCCATGCGCCCGCCTTCAATGGCTTGAAGAAAAATGCCGCCACCATAACAAAGAATGCCGGTAATGCCACTACCGGGGTTGTACTGGCGCGACTGGGCCAAAATTGCATCAATGGCATCAGGACTGGTGTCGATGGCACGACTGGCGTAAAGCAAACGAACGAGCATGATTAGTCTTTCCGGGGAATAAGTGCCAAGAATTCACGACGCAAATTGGGATCTTTAAGGAAACTGCCGCGCATGACCGAGTTAATCATCTTGCTATCCATGTCTTTGACGCCACGCCAGCCCATACAAAAATGGCTGGCTTCCATCACGATGGCCAGGCCATCCGGCTGGGTTTTTTGCTGAATCAGGTCGGCCAATTGAACAACGGCTTCTTCCTGAATCTGTGGACGTCCCATAACCCACTCTGCCAGGCGGGCGTATTTGGACAGTCCGATGACGTTCGTGTGTTCGTTGGGCAACACACCAATCCAGATTTTTCCGATCACCGGGCACAGGTGGTGACTACAGGCGCTACGCACCGTAATCGGCCCCACAATCATCAACTCGTTGAGGTGTTCGGCGTTGGGGAACTCGGTGATATTGGGCGCACTGACGTAGCGTCCCTGAAACACCTCGGAGAGATACATCTTGGCAACGCGACGGGCTGTTTTATCCGTGTTGTGGTCATTGTCGGTGTCAATCACCATGCTACTCAACACGCCCTTCATTTTCTCCTCTACCTCGTCGAGCAAGCGTTCAAGCTCGCCCGGCTGAATAAAGTCGGCAATGTTGTCATTGGCATGGAAACGCTTGCGCGCGGCCAGCAATCGCTCCCGGATTTTGACGGAAACGGGGGTGCCCTCATCGGCATCAACTGGGTTCATAAGGCTCTGACTTTTCATTAACAGATGAGAATAGTACCAGCGTTTTAGTTGTGGGGTTTTAGGCTTTTAACCTCTCACAGGCAGAGGGTATGGCGGTTTTTTATTAATAACGTTTTCCATTTAAAAACAACAAAATACGCATCAAGACAAAGGCAACACGATCTAAAAACCGCTGATGCCAAGGCCGGTTGGCATAGACCGACGGCTTCACCCGAAGCCCGCCGTGAACCATGGCGTGCTCCAGACGGGCACGCAAATTTTTGGCAAATGCCACGTCATCCACCACCACATTGGCCTCACGCGCGAGCAACAAACTCAGCGGGTCCAGATTGGATGACCCCACCGTGGCCCAATGGCTGTCGATAACCGCAACCTTGGCATGAAGAAAGCTCACCGAATATTCATGAATCTCCACGCCAGCGGCCAGTAGCGCCCCGTAAACAGGCCGGGTCGCGTGGTATTGCATGAAATACTCATAACGTCCTTGTAGCAGCAAACGCACACGAACGCCTCGCTGCGCGGCATGAATCAAGCCTTTGCGGAGTTTGCGCCCTGGCAAAAAATAAGCATTGGCAATGATGATCTCGTGTGTTGCCGCCCCAATTGCTTGTCGATAGCTACGTTCAATTCGGGTGCGGTTGTGCACGTTATCACGCAAGACCAGACGTGCGTTTGTGGTGTCTTCGAGCGTCTCCAAAGGCCCTGTTGATCCGCCATTGAAAGAATGCGACTGACGAGTCAGTGCCAGCGCTTCTTGCAAAGCCTGCCACGCCGCCGGAAAGTCGCGTTGACGCACCGTACTGACAGCCTGCAAACGCCACCAGAATTGGGTAGTTGCGGCGTGTGCCGCTTGCACCAGCGGCCCCTTCACACGCACGGCAAAGTCAAATCGGGGTGACTCTAAAACCCCATGATTAGGATCGTAATAGTCGTCGAGCACGTTAATGCCACCGCAAAAAGCCACCGTGCCATCCACCACGCACAACTTGCGGTGCAAACGTCGCCAGCGGCTGGGAATCAACACCCCCCATCGGCCTAAAGGCGAAAAAATACGCCATTGAACACCTGATCCATCAAAACGGATAGCCCATTCAGCCGGAAAATGGGGCGTTCCAACGCCGTCCATCACCACATAAACGGCGACACCGCGTTGTGCGGCGCGCGCCAAGGAGGCGGCGACCCGCGCCCCGGAAACGTCCATATTGAAGATGTACGTTTCCAGCCGAACCTCATGTGTGCTGCGGTCAATGGCTTGCACCAGTGATGAAAAAAATGCGTGTCCGCCCTGCAAAAGCTCAATCTGATGACCCGGTCGGATTTTCAACATGGGCCGCGCTACAAGACAGGGAGTTCAAACTCGGCAATCAAGGGCAAGTGATCTGACATGCGCCACCAAACGCGCCCGCGTGGCACATGAACCCTTAACGGTTTCAGGCCTCGGGCATACACATAATCCAGCTGCACCAAGGGTAAACGGGACGGAAAAGTCGCTTGTTGTGCGCCTTTAAAGGAGCGCAGATGTGTCGCATCCAGCGCCCGTTGCACCAAGGCGCCCCAGTCGTTGAAGTCACCGGCGACCAACAACGGCGCCTCGGGTGGAATTTCACGCGCAATAAAGCGCTGTAGCTGTGCGACCTGCCGGATTCGACTCGCCCGCACCAGCCCCAAATGAACCACTACGACGTGCACAGACTGCTCATGCACTCTCACCTCGACATGCAACAAACCACGTTGTTCAAAGCGATGATCTGAAATGTCTTCGTGCTGGTGCGCCACCACTGGCCAGCGTGACAGCAAAGCATTGCCATGTTCGCCGTGCTTGGTGACCGCATTGGTTCGGTAAATCGCTTCGTAGCCTTCGGGCGCCAAAAAATCGGCTTGCGGCAAATCAGGCCAACGGGTGAAGTGCTGCGCCTCGCCCCGGTTCATTTTGCGCACTTCTTGCAGGCACACAATGTCGGCATCGAGCTGCTCGACCGCATGCCCCAGGTTGTGAATCTCCAGCCTGCGCTGCGGCCCAATGCCCTGCACCCCTTTGTGAATGTTGTAGGTAGCAATCCGTATGATGTTCATCTCAAACTAACTCCGGTTTGAAACCTCCCCTTCAGGGGCGTGGATTGAAACATAGTTGTACTTTCAAAAGTCAATGGGCCTATCGCCAAACAAGAAAGGGCGCCAACGAGCGCCCTTTTATTCTGCCTGAAGCCTTGGTCAGGCCTTGGTTAAACCGCTTTGGTCAGCTCGGTCGGACGCAGGCGAATATGCAATTCACGCAATTGTTTTTCGTCCACCGTGCTGGGCGCTTGCGTGAGCAGACATTGCGCGCGTTGCGTTTTGGGAAACGCGATCACGTCACGGATGGATTCGGCACCGGTCATGAGTGTGACAATGCGGTCCAGCCCAAAGGCCAGGCCACCGTGCGGCGGCGCGCCGTATTGCAAGGCATCGAGCAAGAAACCGAATTTATCCTGCGCTTCTTCGGGCGTGATTTTCAAGGCATCGAACACTTTTTGCTGTACGTCAGCACGGTGGATACGCACCGAACCGCCGCCCATTTCCCAGCCGTTCAACACCATGTCATAACCTTGAGAAATACATTTCTCGGGGGCCGTGACCATCCAGTCTTCATGGCCTTCTTTGGGTGCGGTGAAAGGGTGATGCACAGCGCTGTAGCGTTGGGCTTCTTCATCAAACTCGAACATCGGGAAGTCAACCACCCACAGAGGGCGCCAGGACTTCTCGAACAAACCATTCTTTTTGCCAAACTCGCTGTGGCCGATTTTGATACGCAGCGCACCGATGGCGTCGTTGACCACCTTGTCTTTGTCCGCGCCAAAGAAAATCAGATCGCCATCTTTGGCACCCGTGCGGGCCAACACTTCAGCCAGCGCCTTGTCGTGGATGTTTTTGACAATCGGCGACTGCAAGCCGTCGCGCCCTTTGGTCAGGTCATTAACCTTGATATAAGCCAAGCCTTTGGCACCATAGATTTTGACAAACTCGGCGTAGGCATCAATTTCGCCACGGCTCAGACCCCCCGCTTCGCGCGCGCCGCCGGGAATGCAAAGGCCCACCACACGGCCCCCCTTCATGGTGGCAGCGCCCGAAAAAACCTTGAAGTCAACGTCCGTCATGACGTCGGTTAACTCCGTGAACTCCAGCTTGACGCGCAAGTCAGGCTTGTCGGAGCCGTAGCGGTGCGCGGCTTCCTGGAACGTCATGACCGGGAATTCGCCAAGATCAACGTTGAGCGTGTTCTTGAACACGGTGGTGATCATGCCCTGAAACATATCGCGGATTTCTTGCTCGCTCAGGAACGAGGTTTCAATATCAATCTGTGTGAATTCAGGCTGACGGTCAGCGCGTAAATCTTCATCACGGAAGCATTTGGTGATTTGGTAATAACGGTCATAACCGGCCACCATTAACAGTTGTTTGAACAACTGGGGGCTTTGTGGCAGTGCAAAAAAGTGACCGTCATGCACGCGACTCGGCACCAGATAATCACGGGCACCTTCGGGCGTGGACTTGCCCAACATGGGCGTTTCGATGTCAATAAAGCCATTCGCATCCAGAAACTTGCGCACTTCCATGGACACGCGGTAACGCAGCATCAGGTTGTTTTGCATATAAGGACGACGCAGATCGAGCACCCGGTGCGTCAGGCGTGTGGTCTCACTCAGGTTGTCGTCATCGAGTTGGAAGGGGGGGGTCACCGACGGATTCAACACATTCAACTCGTGGCACAACACCTCAATCTTGCCGCTCTTGAGGTTGTCATTGACCGTGCCTTCAGGGCGCGCACGCACCAAGCCTTTGACTTGAATACAGAATTCGTTGCGCAGGCCTTCAGCAACCTTGAACATCTCGGCCCGATCCGGGTCGCACACGATTTGCACGTAACCTTCACGGTCACGAATGTCAACAAAGATCACGCCACCGTGGTCGCGGCGGCGGTTTACCCAGCCGCACAAAGTAACTGTTTCGCCCAACAGGGCCTCGGTCACAAGACCGCAATAATGGGAACGCATGGCCATAGATAGCTTTCAAAGTCCGCCTTGAAAGGCAGCGCAGGTTATCAAAAAATTATTTGGAAGGAATGGCAGTACCGCGCCTGACACCCGAAGGTGCCACTGACCCCATGGAAATCACGTAGGTCAGCGCCTCATCGACACTCATGTGCAACTCGATGATCTCGGTACGCGGCAACATCAGGAAAAATCCGCTGGTCGGGTTGGGGGTGGTGGGCACATAAACGCTCACAAAATCCGGCCCCAAATGGCTGGCAACTTCCCCACCCGGCGTGCCGGTCTGAAACGCAATAGTCCAGACGCCTGCACGCGGATACTGCACCAGCATGGCTTTGCGAAACGCATTGCCATTGCTGGAAAAAAGTGTATCAGACACTTTTTTAACACTGTTATAAATCGACTTAAACACCGGAATCCGGGTAAACAACCGATCCCACTGCTCAAACCACCAGCGCCCGGCCACGTTGGAGACCAGGGCACCGGTCAGCAACAAGACTGAAAAAACCAGAATAACCCCCAAACCTGGAATACGGCGCAATTCCTCAATAAGCGACCGCGTTGACAGGGATGACACTGTGGACAGCCCCGTCAGCAAGCCGCCAAAAATAGCGTCCAGCAAACCCACCAGCCACAGCAGCAACCAAAGGGTAATGGTTAGCGGTAACCAAACCAGCAAGCCGGTAAGAAGATACTTTTTAATGGGCACAAGAAAGTCCGCAATGACGTGGGGCGTTGAAAGAAGGGGTTTAACGCGTTAGGAGGAGGCAGGAGGTGCGGCAACCGTTTTTGCCGGTGTGCTTTCGCTCGGCTTGGCGCTGTCAGCGCTTTTGGATGTGACCGGCGTTGTTTCAGACGCTGCAGTCGTAGTCGGTGTCGCTGGGGTTGCCTCGGAATCAGCAGACGCAGGCGCCGGGGTTGCGCCTTTGAAGTCCGTGGCGTACCAGCCTGTGCCCTTTAGCTGAAAACCCGCAGCGGTCAACTGTTTTTTAAAACTGGGTTCGCCACAAGACAAACAAACCGTCAGCTCGGGGTCTGACATTTTTTGCAGCACATCCTTGGCAAACCCACAGGACTCGCATTTATAGGCGTAAATTGGCATGGCAATAAGACTCGGATTTCAAGTAGCAAAGCTTTAAATTATAAGGCGGTGTCTTTCACGCACCTGTCAAGTCAAAAAATCTGAACACGAACAATCACCTGCATGACAACCAGACCCAACACAAAGCCGATGCCACAACTAATGATCATTTGCAGCAAGCGGTTTGTTCGTTTTTGTTCAATCAAAAGCTCCTCAAGTGCCCGGTTGGGGCCTGACTTGCTGTTTTGAAGAAACTCAACCAACAGCCTTGGCAACTCGGGCAACAACTTGGCGTAACGAGGCGCTTCGTTGCGCAGTTGAGTCCATATTTTTTTAGGTCCCAGTTGATCGACCATCCACTTTTCAAGAAAGGGCTTAGCGGTCTTCCACAGGTCTAACTCAGGGTCGAGTTGACGCCCCAAACCTTCAATGTTGAGCAGTGTCTTTTGCAGCAGAACCAGCTGCGGCTGAATTTCGACCGAAAAGCGCCGGGATGTCTGAAACAGCCGCATCAGCACCAAGCCCAACGAAATTTCTTTCAAGGGTCGGTCAAAGTAAGGCTCGCACACCGAGCGGATGGCAGACTCCAGTTCATCCACCCGAGTGGCCGCAGGCACCCAGCCGGATTCAATATGCAGCTCGGCCACGCGTTTGTAATCGCGCCGGAAAAAGGCTGTGAAATTCTGGGACAAATACTCTTTATCCGACTCGGTCAGCGTCCCCACAATCCCGAAGTCAAGCGAGATGTAGCGGCCAAAAGTGGCGGGGGCGACGCTGACCTGAATATTGCCGGGGTGCATATCGGCGTGAAAAAAACCGTCACGAAACACCTGTGTGAAGAAAATAGTGACCCCATCCCGGGCCAGTTTCGGAATATCGACACCCGCCGCGCGCAGACGCTCCACCTGGTTGATCGGGATGCCGTACATGCGCTCCATCACAATGACATCCGTCATGCAATAGTCCCAAAACATCTCGGGAATCAGAACCAAATCCAGCCCGGCCATGTTGCGGCGTAACTGTGCCGCGCTGGAGGCCTCGCGCACCAAGTCCAGCTCGTCATGCAGGTATTTATCGAACTCGGCCACCACTTCACGCGGCTTGAGACGCTTGCCATCTGTTGAAAGGCGCTCAATCCAGCCCGCCATCATGCGCAGCAAGCTCAAATCTTTTTCAATCACCGAGGCCATGCCGGGCCGCAGCACCTTGACCGCGACTTCCCGTAGTTGACCGGTGCGGTCTTTGAGTACCGCAAAATGCACCTGTGCAATGGAAGCGCTGGCGACCGGGTCTCGCTCAAACGAGACAAAAATATCATCCACTTTTTTGCTGAAGGCCGTCTCAATTGTCGCGATGGCGATCTCACTGCTAAACGGGGGCACCCGGTCTTGCAGACGCGCCAGTTCATCGGCAATATCGACCGGCATCAAGTCGCGCCGCGTGGACAGGACTTGCCCAAACTTGACAAAAATAGGACCCAACCGCTCCAACGCCTCCCGAATGCGCTGACCCCGAGGTGCTTTCAGATTGCGACCCACCGACACGATACGCGCGATGGCGTGCAGCCAAGGCTTCTGAAAACTGGATAAAAACAGCTCGTCCAGACCGTAACGCAACATGATCCAGACAATAAAGATGCCACGAAACAAGCGTTTCATGTGGGAGCCTTGTCCACGCCTGTTGTTTTGCTTTTCCCTAAAAATTGACGCAGTGCCGACACCATTGCCCGAACGGCGTCGCCCAAAGCGTGTGCGGGCGCATCGCCCATCACGCGCGCCACATCTTCTTCAATATCCCAACGTACATGGTCCACCAGCCAGCTCACCTCAGCGGCCAGTTGCACGTCGCCTTCAATGCGCACGGCAGGTTTGTCACCGCGTAGCGCACCTTGAATAAAGGAGAGAGGCGACTCATCCGTCATGGTCAACACCAGATCGGCTGTGGCCTGGGCTGGCGCAATATCCAACAGACCGGCCGGGGTGGCGGTCAGCTTTAAGGAAAAAGTGCGCCACTGTATCAAAACTACACGGTTTTTTTGCCTGGCCAAGCGGCTGGTCGCCTCTTTTTCCTGGCTCAAAATATGGTTTAGCAGCAAGATGATGCGACGTTGCGTCTCGTCAACGGCCCAAGCCGGAGGCTGTAAATTGGGGAGAGGAAGGTTCTGAAGAAAACCTTCAAGAAATGAAAAAGGGGACTGTGTTGCCATAGTCCCCATTATTCACTGAATACAAGCGGTTCAGCTTGTCATCGGGGGCTTGACCCGCAAACCCTTGACTATTGCAACGCCTGAACGCCAGCGACCAGCCAGCCACCGCTGCCTTGCTTGGGCTTGGTCATGTTCCAGACTTCGCGGAATGGACTTGGACCGGCTGACGGGTCTTCACGGATCATGCCGGAAAACTCGACGCTGACCATGTAGTCGTCGCCCAAGTCTTCAATTCCCAGCAAATGAGCCTCAATCATGACGACATCCGTCAGGTTGATCGGACCGCCTGTCGTGTTGACTTCGCGCTCAGCCAGCTGCGCCTGAATCTCGGTCAGCATGGCGTCCGTCATCATGGCGCGCAAGGCGTTGATGTCGGACTTGTCCCAAGCCGCTTGTAGCGACACAAAGTTGGCCTTGGCTGATTTCAGAAAGCCTTCGGTATCAAACCCGGCAGGAATTCCCCAGCTTTGCGAACCCGACAAGCCCGATAAACCCGAACCAATCATTGACCCGGAGGCATCAGGGGCTGGTTTGAGTGTCTCAAAAGATGTGGTGTTGCGCTCCCAAGGACGGGCTGAAGCGTCGTTGCCAACATTCTCAGGCCGGTAAGTGGCGGGTGCCTGGGCCGTGCTGCCCGGCGAAGCGCCTTGAAAGGCAAAGGGTGAGTGGCCCGCATTTTGTGACTTCGCTTTGCGTGAACGTATAAACCAGGCCACCGCCGCCATGACAGCCATTGCCAGCAGAGCAAACATCAAAATTTGACCAATGGCCCCGCCAATGCCCAAAGAACTTGCCAACCAGGCCAAACCCAGCCCCGCTGCCAAGCCACCCAACATGGCACCCCAAGGGCGTTTGGTAGCCGCTGCGGCAGCCCCTGTTGCGCCAGCAGCCGCGCCTGTAGCGCCTTGTTGTGGCGGCGGCGCTTGGCGCTGCGTCACATTATTGGACTGCTTGCCAAAAGATTTCCCCCCGCCAAAACGCTTCTGCGCTTCGGCATTGAAGCCCGCCAGTGCCATAAATACAGCAAGTAGCAACGACCAAAATTTCATAATGTCTCCAAAAGGTTTTTTGTTAAGCGAGATTTTGTAAAAAACACATAAACCTCAACATTTGATTCCAACATGCAAGGCTACCAGCCCGCCTGTGAGGTTGTGATAGTCCACATGACCAAAGCCATTATTTTTCATCAGGTCTTTGAGCGCTTCCTGCCCCGGATGCATCCGTATGGACTCGGCCAAGTAGCGGTAGCTGGCGTCATCACCGGCTACCAATTGCCCCAACTTGGGCAACACTTTGAAGGAATACCAGTCGTAAATTTTTTCCAGTGGTGGCGCCACTTTGGAAAACTCCAGCACCAGCAACTTGCCTCCCGGCTTGAGCACCCGACTCATCTCGGTCAGCGCCACGTCTTTGTGTGTCATGTTGCGCAAGCCAAAAGCGACACTCACTACGTCAAAATGCTGACTCGGAAAAGGCAGCTTTTCGGCATCACACACCAGCGTGGGCAAGGCAACCCCGGCGTCGAGCAAACGGTCACGTCCGGTCCGTAACATGGCTTCGTTGATGTCAGTGTGCACGACGCAACCGGTTTTGCCCACTTTTCTGGAAAACGCCAATGCCAGATCCCCTGTGCCCCCGGCAATATCGAGCACCTGATCGCCTTCGTGAAGGTTGGCATTGAGCACCGTGAAGGTTTTCCAGGCCCGGTGCAACCCCATCGACATCAGGTCGTTCATCAGGTCGTATTTGGGTGCGACAGAGTCGAACACGTCGCGGACGTGCTTTGCTTTTTCGGTCTCGTCAACCGATTGATAGCCAAAATGTGTTGTTGTCATGGGGCAATCTTAATTCAATGACTGGCGCAGCTTTTGCCGGATTTTTCGGGCATGGGCGCGTCGCGCTCGACGCCGGCCAGAGCCAAACGGGCGGTGTAATCGGCCCACAATTTATCTTGCTGCGACCCCAAAAAGTAAAGATAGTCCCACGAAAAAATGCCGGAGTTGTGGCCGTCGGAAAACGACGGTTGCACCGCGTAATTGCCCACCGGCTCCAGCTCAGTCAAACCGACCTCGCGCTTACCTGTTTGCAGCACTTCCTGACCCGGCCCGTGACCCTGCACTTCAGCCGATGGCGAATAGACACGCATCAGCTCGAACGGAATCCGAAACTCGGTGCCGTCTGAAAAACTCACCTCCAACACTTTGGACTGGCTGTGCACCGTTATGGCCTCTGGTGTTGGTGCCCCTGATTGCAAACCTGCCATATTGACCGCCTATTCAAAAATTATTTAATCCGCCTGACACAGCGCGGCTAATGCACGCTGAATCGTCAAATCCACCTCGCCCAGCTTCGCTTGAAGCAGGGTCACCGCCGCCCCATCGACTGGCCTTTGCGCGGTGGCCCACACCGGTGCCGGAAAATGACTATCCCACTCAAACCGGGCAATCACATGCCAATGCAGATGCGGCACCACATTGCCCAAAGCCGCCAGATTGATCTTGGTGGGCTGCAACACTGCGCGCAACGCGCATTCCACCGCATTCACCGCCGCCATGCACCGGTGTCTGTCCGCTAGACCCAAGTCGGAGAACTCGACCACATGCGCGGTCCAGATGACCCTGTAAAAGGCGGGAAAGCCCGGCTCATCGGCCCGAATTGCCCGGAACTTTTCACCCTGAAACACGACAGTGCCAGAGGCTACACACAGCGGACAAGTTAACACGGTCATTTTTTTAAACCAGCACGCGTTCAATGCCGCCGTTGTTGGCCCGCTTGACGTAATCGGGCATCCATTGGTCACCCAGAATCTGATTCGCCATCTCGACGACGATGTAGTCGGCCTCCAGCAAACCATTTTGCAGATCATCACCAAAGCGGCTCAAACCTTGCAAACAAGCTGGGCATGAGGTCAAAATCTTGACATTTTCTTTGGCCCCGAGCAAGCCTTTATCGCGCAACTGTGACTCGCCCTTGCGAATTTCTTCTTCCTTGCGGAATCGAATTTGCGTGGCCACATCGGGCCGGTTCAATGCCAGTGTGCCCGCCTCACCGCAGCAGCGGTCAGACTGAATCACGTTGTCGCCCAGCAAAGCTTTGACGGTTTTGATCGGCTCCTGCAGCTTCATCGGGCTGTGGCAAGGGTCGTGGAACAAGAAAGAACCCGCGTTGTTCAGCGTGATGCCCTTCTCCAGCAGATATTCATGAATATCAATGATGCGACTGCCGGGAAATATCTTGTCAAACTCGTAAGCCTGCAGCTGGTCGTAGCAAGTGCCACAACTCACCACCACAGTTTTGATGTCGAGGTAGTTCAAGGTGTTGGCAACGCGGTGAAACAGCACCCGGTTGTCGGTGATGATCTTGTCGGCCTTGTCAAACTCACCCGAGCCGCGTTGCGGATAACCGCAGCACAAATAGCCCGGTGGCAACACGGTTTGCACCCCGGCGTGCCACAACATCGCTTGCGTGGCCAGTCCCACTTGGCTGAACAGACGCTCCGAGCCGCAACCCGGAAAATAAAACACCGCCTCGGTTTCAGCCGTGGTGGCCTGCGGGTCACGAATGATCGGCACGTAGTCTTTGTCTTCAATATCAAGCAAAGCCCGCGCCGTCTTTTTGGGCAAACCACCGGGTAATTTCTTGTTGATGAAGTGAATGATCTGCTCTTTAATCGGCGCGGCGCCGACCGTGGCGGGTGGCGCCTGGGTCTGTTTGCGGCCAAAGACTTTCAACACATCGGTGGCAATGCGCTGCGCCCTGATCGCCACGTCCACCATGGCCGTGCGGGCCAGTTTGATGGTGTCCGGGTTGGTCGCGTTGAGCATGAACATAGCGGCGGCGCCTGCCGGACGGAACGTCTTTTTACCCATCTTGCGCAAGAGATTGCGCATGTTCATGGTCACATCGCCAAAGTCAATGTTGACCGGGCAGGGTGACAAACATTTGTGGCACACCGTGCAATGGTCGGCCACATCTTCAAACTCTTGCCAGTGCTTGATGCTGACGCCCCGGCGCGTTTGCTCTTCGTACAAGAAGGCTTCCACCAAGAGCGAGGTTGCCAAAATCTTGTCACGCGGGCTGTACAACAAATTGGCGCGCGGCACATGGGTAGAGCAGACCGGTTTGCACTTGCCGCAACGCAGGCAATCTTTCACGCTATCGGCAATGGCGCCAATATCGCTTTGCTGCATGATCAGCGACTCATGTCCCATCAGCCCAAAGCTGGGGGTGTAGGCGTTGGTCAAATCAGCCGCTTGCAGTCCGCGCCCTGACTGGGCCAGGGGTTCGCTAACGCCCGGCGGGGCTTGCCAATGACGCAGCAACTTGCCTTTGTTGAAGCGCCCCTCCGGATCCACTTTAGCTTTGTATTCGGTAAACGGACGCAATTCTTCGTCTGTTAAAAACTCCAGTTTGGTAATACCAATCCCGTGCTCACCCGAGATCACGCCATCGAGCGAGCGTGCCAGCGCCATGATGCGTTTGACCGCACCGTGGGCGGCTTGTAGCATGTCGTAGTCGTCGCTGTTGACGGGGATGTTGGTGTGCACATTGCCATCACCGGCGTGCATGTGCAGTGCCGCCCAAACGCGGCCTTTGAGCACGCGCGCCTGAATAGCCTGGCATTCGGCCAGCATCGCCTCAAACGCCCGCCCGGTGAAGATCGCCTTCAGCGGGACGCGGATTTGCGCCTTCCAGCTGGCCCGCAGTGAGTGGTCTTGCAATTGCGGGAACAAGGTGTCCACATCTTGCAGCCAGCCTTGCCATTGCGTGCGCACCTCGCGCACCAGCAGCAGCGCCTGCGACACACGGTCTTGCATCAGCTCCACCGAAGGGGTTTCATCGATGTCAACCTTTTTGCTGATCTCATGCAAATGAGGCAAGTTGTCCGGGCTGAAAAATATCTCTAGCTCGTGGCACAACTGGATCTTGTTACTCAGGCTCAACTCGATATTGATGCGTTCAATACCGTCGGTGTATTCGGCCATGCGCGGCAGCGGAATCACCACGTCTTCGTTAATCTTGAAGGCGTTGGTGTGGCGCGAAATGGCGGCAGTGCGTTTGCGGTCCTGCCAAAACTTCTTGCGCGCCTCCGGACTGATGGCAATAAAGCCCTCACCACTGCGCGAGTTGGCAATGCGCACCACTTCAGAGGTGGCGCGCGCCACGGCATCGGCATCATCACCGACGATGTCACCGAACAGCGCCATCTTGGGCAGACCGCCGCGTTTGGACTTGGTGGCATAACCCACAGCCTTCAAGTAGCGGTCATCCAAGTGCTCCAGTCCAGCCAGCAAGACGCCCGAGCGTTTTTGCTCGGCGAACATGAAATCAACGATTTCCACAATGCTGGGCACGGCATCCTTGGCGTTGCCAAAAAACTCCAGACACACGGTGCGTGTGTGAACAGGCATCCGGTGCACCACCCAGCGCGCGCTGGTGATCAAGCCGTCGCAGCCCTCTTTTTGAATGCCCGGCAGGCCACTCAAGAACTTGTCGGTCACGTCCTTGCCCAAGCCTTCCTTGCGGAAAGAGCGGCCCGGAATGTCGAGCAGTTCGGTGCGCAAATGGGTTTTGCCGTCAGCTTTGAAATATTTCAGCTCAAAATTGGCAACTTCAGCGTCATGGATCTTGCCCATGTTGTGATTGAGTCGCGTCACCTGCAGCCACTCGGCCTGCGGTGTCACCATGCGCCAGCTGGCCAGGTTGTCCAGTGCAGTGCCCCATAACACGGCTTTTTTGCCACCCGCATTCATGGCGATGTTGCCGCCAATGCAAGACGCCTCTGCCGAGGTTGGGTCAACGGCAAAGACGAATCCCCCGCGCTCTGCCGCATCGGCGACGCGTTGCGTCACCACCCCGGCTTCCGTCCAGACGGTCGCCACGGGCGCTGACAGGCCCGGCAGCGTCACCATCTCGACCTCTGTCATTGCCTCCAGCTTTTCAGTGTTGATGACCACGCTTTTCCAGGTCAGGGGAATGGCGCCGCCGGTGTAACCCGTGCCGCCGCCCCGTGGAATGATGGTTAAACCAATGTCGATACAACCTTTGACCAAACCGGCCATTTCTTCTTCGGTGTCAGGCGTCAGCACCACAAATGGATATTCCACGCGCCAGTCGGTTGCATCCGTGACGTGGCTCACGCGTGAGAGGCCGTCAAACTTGATGTTGTGTTTGCCCGTTAACTTGATAAGCACGCGCTGTGTCTTGCGGCGTAGGGCGGCAGCCTCGATAAAAGCAGCATCAAAAGCCAGCACGGCGTCGCCCGCCAGTTTGAGCAGTTGGCCCACCAGCGCATCACGCTCCGGGTCGGTCTCAGGCGTGCGGCGTTTTTGCACCTCGCCCAGCCGATGCTGCAATGCCTCGACCAGCAACACGCGCCGTTTGGGGTTATCCAGCAAATCGTCCTGCAAATAGGGATTGCGCTGCACCACCCAGATATCACCCAACACTTCGTACATCATGCGTGCCGAGCGACCAGTGCGACGCTCGCCACGCAAGCGGTCAAGCAAGTCCCAGGCGGGCGCGCCGAGCACGCGAATGACAATCTCGCGATCAGAAAACGAGGTGTAGTTATAAGGAATTTCGCGAATACGTTCGTGCGCAGGCGGCACATGCGCAGAGGCGGACACAAGAGAGTTGGGCTGAATGAGTGCGTTCATCGGGTTCTGTAGTTACAGCCAGAACGTGACACGGATGGCATGAGGCTGGGCCTGGCTGGTCTGAGATAGTACCGCAGGCCGTATTCACCTATTGCCCTCTTGGAAACTTGGATATTAGCGCCCCGCCTTTGTCAACCCTGCAAAACCCTGGCGTTGTTTATGTCGGCGGCGCAACGACTGGATGGAATCCTTGAAGGAATCTGGCTGAGAGTGCGCTAATACTGGCGTTCAAGCAAGTTGTTGGCTAACTCGATCAAACAGTCCGTGTGGGGGCCGGGTGGGAGTTGCCGGGCGGCGGCGATGGCGCGCTGCGCCTCTTGGGTGGCGGCTTGTCGGGCGACATCCAGCGCGCCGGTTGTCTTCACGACGGCAACGACAGCGTCCAGCATGGACAAGTCGCCGGTTTCAATGGCGGTTTTAATGAGGTTCTTTTGATCTGCCGTGCCCAGCTGCATGGCCACAATCAGGGGTAACGTAATTTTGCCTTCACGCAGGTCATCACCCAGATTTTTGCCCATAACGTCCGCATCACCTGCGTAATCAAGCACGTCGTCAATGACCTGAAAGGCCGTGCCCAGCGCCTGACCATAAACGGTGCAAACCGCCTCCATCTCGGGCGAACTGTCGGCCAGAATCGCACCAACACGGGCACTGGCTTCAAATAATTTGGCTGTTTTGGAACGAATGACTTGGAGATAACCCGCTTCGTCCAAGGCGGCATTGTGGGTGTTCATGAGCTGCATCACCTCGCCCTCGGCAATGACATTGGTGGCGTTGGCCAGCACCTGCATAACCCGTACGTTTTGCACATCGACCATCATTTGAAAGGCGCGTGAATGCAAAAAGTCGCCTACCAACACACTGGCCGGATTGCCGAACATTTCATTAGCGGTGGCGTTGCCCCGACGCAAAGCGGAGTCGTCCACCACATCGTCATGCAGCAGGGACGCCGTGTGGATGAATTCCACCACGGCCGCCAAGTTGAACCGATGCTCGCCCCGATAGCCCAGAGCGCCACAAGTTAACAACAGCAGTGCGGGCCTGAGCCGCTTGCCTCCGGCCGCAATGATGTAGCGTGCAACTTGACCAATCAGCAGTACGCCTGTGTCCAGTCGGCGGGCGATAACTTGGTCAACTTCACGCATATCTTGCGCAATGATGGACAGTAGGGGAGCGGAGCTGGGTAGATTAACTTGCAAAACATAGACCAATAGTGTGGAACGATTATAGAAACCAGATGAGGCGCGAACGTGGCGCACAGGCCAACTGAAAAAATAAATTGCCAATGCCGTGTTTCATTGGGGCGGGATGCCATTTATGGCGAATTTTCAGGTTTAAAAAGCGTTTTTCGGCACGCTCTGTTATAGTCGAGGGCTCTGAAAAAATTCGTTCTCAGAGCTAAATTGAAGAGGTCAACATGTACGCGGTCATAAAAACCGGCGGCAAGCAATATCGAGTTGCAGCCGGCGAAAAAATTAAAGTAGAACAGATTGCTGCGGACGTAGGCCAAGAGATTGTGTTCGACGAGGTTCTGGCAGTTGGTAACGGCGCAGATCTGAAAGTTGGAACTCCCTTGGTGTCCGGCGCAACAGTCACAGTCACTGTTCTCGCTCACGGTAAGCACGATAAAGTCACCATTTTTAAAATGCGTCGTCGTAAGCATTACCAAAAACATCAAGGACATCGTCAACAGTTCACAGAACTGCTGGTCGGTGTGATTTCTGCATAAGGAGCAAGAGTCATGGCACATAAAAAAGGCGGCGGCTCTACGCACAATGGGCGCGATTCCAAGCCCAAGATGCTCGGTGTTAAAAAATTTGGTGGTGAATTGGTTGGCGCTGGCGCCATCATCATCCGCCAACGTGGCACCAAATTCCATCCCGGCACCAATGTCGGTATTGGCAAGGATCACACCTTGTTTGCACTGGTGGAGGGCAATGTTTTGTTTTCCGTTAAAGGTGCAATGAACAAGTCAACGGTGAGTGTTGTCACGGCTTAAGTTGCTGGGCATTCCCAATTGAGACCCTGCGCACGGCGCGGGGTTTTTCGTTTATAAAGCCTGATTCCGTTTTTAGTTGAATGTGAGATTAGGCGCACCGTTCGCGACGGCGTTTTGGCCCAGTCAAACGGGGCAACCCTATGTCACATTGAAGTAAAAATGGAATGAAATCATGAAATTTGTTGACGAAGCTTTTATTGACGTCTCTGCAGGCGATGGTGGCGCTGGCTGCGTTTCTTTTCGGCATGAGAAATACAAAGAGTTTGGCGGCCCCAACGGCGGCGATGGAGGTCGCGGCGGTCACGTCTTTGCGGTGGCGGACTCAAACCTGAACACACTGGTCGATTACCGTTTTTCCAGACGCCATCATGCCAAGCGCGGACAGCACGGCATGGGTTCTGATATGTTTGGCGCCGCCGGTGATGACATCATCCTGAAAATGCCGGTCGGCACCATCATCACGGACGCTGAAACGGGCGAAGTTCTGTTTGAATTGATCACGCCCGGCGAGGTCATCACGATTGCCAAAGGCGGCGATGGTGGTTTTGGCAACATGCGTTTTAAAAGCGCCATCAACCGGGCGCCCCGTCAAAAAACACCAGGCTGGCCGGGTGAAAAATTAGACCTCAAGCTGGAACTCAAAGTGCTGGCTGATGTGGGCTTGCTGGGAATGCCTAACGCGGGCAAATCCACGCTGATTTCTGCCATTTCCAACGCGCGTCCGCGCATTGCCGATTACCCGTTCACCACTTTGCACCCTAACCTGGGCGTGGTGCGTGTGGGGCCGGAGCAGAGTTTTGTAGTGGCCGATTTGCCGGGTTTGATCGAAGGCGCGTCTGATGGTGCGGGCTTGGGTCACCGGTTTTTGCGCCATTTGCAACGCACACGTCTTTTGTTGCACGTCATCGACATGGCGCCGTTCGATGATGCGGTTGATACCGTCGCGCAAGCCAAAGCGATTGTCAATGAGCTTAAAAAATACGACCCGGCCCTGTATGCCAAGCCTCGTTGGCTGGTCTTGAATAAGCTCGATATGGTGCCACTGGAAGACCGTGCCGCGCTGGTCAAAGACGTCGTTAAGCGCCTTAAATTCAAAGGCCCGGTGTTTGAGATTTCAGCGCTGACGCGTGAAGGCTGTGAGTCGCTGATCAAAATCATTTATCAACACGTCAAGGCCCAGCAAAAAGCCGAGCAGGCACCCGAGGTCATCGACCCCCGTTTTGCAGTAGATCCCGAATAAAGCGACAAAGGCGGTAGGTCTCAATGGCAACAGAAAATGCTTCGCAGGTGCTACGCGATGCCCGGCGCATCGTCGTCAAAGTCGGCTCCAGCCTGGTAACCAATGAAGGGCGAGGGCTTGATGACATTGCGATTGGTGAATGGTGTCGTCAGCTGTCGTTTTTAACGCGGGCCGGGTGCGAGGTCATCATGGTTTCCAGCGGGGCTATTGCCGAGGGCATGAAGCGCCTGGGCTGGGTCAAACGTCCGCATGAAATTCATGAGCTGCAAGCGGCGGCAGCCGTCGGTCAAATGGGATTGGCCCAAATGTATGAGACCAAGCTGCGTGAAAACGGTTTGGGCAGTGCGCAGGTGTTACTTACCCACGCCGACCTGGCTGACCGGGAGCGTTACCTTAATGCCCGCTCCACCTTGCTGACCTTGCTCAAGCTGGGCGTGGTGCCGGTCATCAATGAAAATGACACGGTGGTCAACGACGAAATTAAATTTGGGGACAACGACACCTTGGGCGCCTTGGTCGCCAACTTGGTGGAGGCCGATGCGCTGGTGATCCTGACCGACCAAAGAGGTCTTTTTACCGCTGATCCGCGCAAAGACCTGACGGCTCAATTTGTCCATGAAGCCAAGGCGGGCGACGCCACGCTGGAGGCTATGGCGGGTGGCGCCGGTTCAAGTTTGGGGCGCGGGGGCATGATTACCAAGATTTTGGCGGCCAAACGAGCGGCGGGTTCTGGGGCTTCTACCGTGATTGCCTGGGGCCGCGAGCCTGATGTGCTGGTGCGTTTGACGCAAGGTGAACGCATTGGCACCTTGTTGGTGGCCCAAACGCAGAAAATGCAGGCCCGTAAGCAGTGGATTGCCGATCACCTGCAGTTGCGTGGTTCGGTCACCATCGATGCGGGCGCGGTTAAAAAGCTGCGAGACGAGGGGACAAGCCTGCTGCCCATTGGCATGACGACGGTGGACGGCAATTTCTCACGCGGCGATGTCATTGCTATCCGTGACACGCAAGGCCTGGAGATGGCGCGGGGTCTGGCCAACTACGCCAGCACCGAGGCGCGGCTGATCTGCCGCAAACCCTCGCATGATTTTGAAAAGTTACTGGGCTATGCGGCCGAGCCGGAAATGGTTCACCGGGATAACTTGGTGCTGACCCGATCAATCAACTAAACGCTGGACCGGGCCGGGCGCGTTACTTTTTTAGCGCTCTTACAATATCCGCCAGTGAATTTCCGGTCGTTGAGCCGCTGTCACACAGGCCTTGTTTTGCCAGCGCTGCGGCGTGCTTGGAAGGCACATTGTCAGACAGCCCGAGCCATGGCGGATTGTTGAGCGTTGACCACTGCCCACTTGCGGTGTAGCGGGCATACGTTTTGACCTCCCATGTGCTGCATCGAACGCCTTCGTACATCGCACTGACCGAGCCTGACGCGTTCACCGCCACCACAACGTAGCGAACAATGCCGTCAGGGGTGAGAGTCAACGAGGCCGGATCAACGCCCAACTTCAGCGAAACATACCTTGGCATCTCAATAGGAATTAGCTGCTGCTGGTTAAAAGAAGGGGGCGGTGGCGCCTCGGATTCTTTCCAGTCGGGGTCGGCGGCAACTTGCGCCGAAGCCCCTAAAGTTATCAGCATCAGGCTCAGCCAGCCCAGTTTTTTAAAGTTCATTTAATTTTTCTGTTGTGTCAGGGCGGTAACCTGTTTTTGGATCAGGATCAAACGTGCCGCCGGGTGGCAGCTCAAAGTGGGCGCCCGGCATGGCCTCTTGCTCGCCGTCCTGGTCGTGCGGACGCATTCCTTGCCGCAAGAATCGGTTTCGATACTCATTTCTTGGCAAATAGCGGGCCAGTTCTGTGAGCGCCATTTCATAAACACCGCGTTTGAACTCCACCACGGCATCCAGCGGCACCCAATAATCGTTCCAGCGCCAAGCATCGAATTCGGGGTGGTTGGTAGCACGCAGGTTTAAATCCCAGTCGTGACCCACCAGTTGAAGCAAAAACCAAATCTGCTTCTGGCCTTTGTAATGGCCGCGTGCATCGCGGCGAATAAATCTATCCGGCACCTCGTAGCGCAACCAGTCTCGGGTGCGGGCAACAATGCGAATATGCTCTCGGTAGAGCCCCACTTCTTCGTGCAGTTCGCGAACCATGGCCTGTTCAGGGGTTTCGCCCCGATCAATACCACCCTGCGGAAACTGCCACGAGTGCGTGCGAATTCGCTTGCCCCAAAACACCTGATTTTTCTGATTGAGCAGGACGATGCCGACGTTTGGCCTAAAGCCATCCCGGTCAAGCATAATCAAACCCCAATTTTTAAACTTCGTCCATTATGCAAGCACGCGCTGTGTTGTAAGGGGCGAAACTGCCAGAGCAATTTTGATGAAAGCTTCCCAATTCTTTATCTCCACCCTCAAAGAAGCGCCCGCCGATGCCGAGGTTGTCAGTCACAAACTGATGATGCGTGCGGGCATGATCAAAAAGCTGGGGGCTGGCATTTACAGCCTGATGCCTATGGGTTTGCGCGTGGTGCGCAAGGCCGAACAAATCGTTCGTGAGGAGATGAACCGGGCAGGTGCTGTCGAGCTGAGTATGCCGGTGGTGCAGCCCGCTGAACTCTGGCAAGAGACCGGCCGCTTTGCCGACATGGGGCCTGAGATGCTGCGCATCAAAGACCGCCATGGCCGTGATTTTGTGATTCAGCCCACCAGCGAAGAAGTGGTGACGGACATTGCCCGTCAGGAAATCAAAAGCTACAAACAGTTGCCCAAAAACTTTTACCAGATTCAGACCAAGTTTCGCGATGAACGCCGTCCTCGTTTCGGGTTGATGCGTGGGCGGGAATTCATCATGAAAGACGCTTACAGCTTTGACCGTGATCCAGCGGCAGCCAAGGCCAGTTACGACATCATGGCCCAGGCTTACCGCAGAATTTTTGACCGGTTTGGCTTGACCTACCGCGCCGTGGCGGCAGACAGCGGCGCCATTGGCGGCGACTTGAGCGAAGAGTTTCAGGTCATTGCGGCCACTGGTGAAGACGCCATCGTTTATTGCCCGACAAGCGACTATGCCGCCAACATGGAAAAGGCCGAGGCCTTGTCGCCCGTTGCCCCACGCCCGGCAGCCACGCAGGCGATGATTCAAACCGCTACCCCTGGCAAAAGCACATGCGCGGAGGTTGCCGAACTGTTGGGCGTGACGCTGCAGCAGACCGTGAAGTCCCTGGTTTTGGCGACTGACACATTCAACAAAGAAGGCGAGATCGTTAAAACCAAAGTCTGGCTTTTGTTACTGCGGGGCGACCACGACATGAACGAAGTCAAGGTCGGCAAGTTGCCCGGTTTAGCGGCTTTTCGCTTTGCTACGCTGACCGAAATTGAGGATCACTTTGGTTGCAAGCCCGGCTATCTCGGGCCTATTGGCCTTAAGCAGCCCTTGTCCATTGTGGTGGATCGTGACGTAGCCGTCATGAGCGACTGGATTTGCGGCGCCAATACGCCCGACTTCCACTTCACCGGCGTTAATTGGCTGCGTGATTTGCCCGAGCCAGTGCTGGTGGCTGATTTACGCAACGTGGTCGCCGGTGACGCTTCGCCCGATGGTCAAGGTGTGCTGGCGATTGAACGCGGCATCGAAGTGGGCCATGTGTTTTATCTCGGCACCAAATACAGCCAAGCCATGAATGCGACGTTTTTGGATGTTAACGGCAAACCGCAGTTCATGGAAATGGGCTGTTACGGCATTGGCATCACGCGCTTGCCTGCGGCCGCGATTGAGCAAAACCATGACGAGCGCGGCATCATCTGGCCCGATGCCTTGGCGCCTTTCACCGTCGTGCTGTGCCCGATTGGTCCGGACCGTTTTCCTGATGTCAAGGCCGCCGCCGACAAGCTGTATGGCGAACTGCTGGGCGCTGGCGTGGACGTGATTCTGGATGACCGGGGCGAACGTCCCGGTGCGATGTTTGCCGACTGGGAGTTGATTGGCGTACCGCACCGCGTGACCATTGGCGACCGGGGTTTGAAAGAGGGTCAAGTCGAATACCAACATCGTCGTGAGTCAGCAGCAACCTCCGTATCTGTGACAGAAATTATGGGGTTGATCCAGTCCAAGCTGGCGGCATGACTGGGGTCGAGGTAACGGGTGTTATTTCCAGACGATTGAGCCTTTGGTCTATGGCCTCAGGGTTGGGGCTGTTGTCTCTGCCAGAAGCGGCGCTGGCAGGCAGCCAATTAGAGGAGCCGTTGGTGGACTCGGTACGCAGTGCTTTAAGTTCTGCCATTTCAAACCGTGCCCCGCCTGTGCCAGAGTTTGCCGATACGGCGTCACGCACGACGTATTTACATTGGTTGGGCTTGGTCAGCGAGCGCCTCAAACGACAAAAACCGGACGCAACTGTCCGGCTGGAGTTTCTCCAAACCATTTGGTATGAGAGTCGCCGGGCGGGCTTGGAACCTGCCCTTGTTTTGGGCCTGGTTCAAGTTGAAAGCAATTTCAGGAAATTTGCTATCTCCAGCGTAGGCGCACGCGGATACATGCAGATCATGCCGTTTTGGACGCGGGTATTAAGTGATGGCGATGCTGGCAAGTTATTTCACATGCAAACCAATCTGCGCTTTGGCTGCGTGATTTTGCGTCACTACCTAGACCGTGAAAAAGGTGATTTATTCTTGGCGCTGGGTCGCTACAACGGCTCAAGAGGCCGTGCGACTTATCCCAACGCGGTGTTTGGCGCTAAAAAAAGGTGGGATGTTTGAAGAAACATCCCGAACCTGACGGCCAGTGTTTTAGCTGGCCTTGGCTGTCAGTGCCTGTTGCAGTTCGCCGTTTTCAAACATCTCCACCATGATGTCCGAGCCACCAATGAACTCGCCCTTAACGTAAAGCTGAGGAATCGTCGGCCAGTTGCTGTACTCCTTGATACCGGCACGAACTTCAGCATCTTCCAGCACATTCACGGTTTTGAGGGTTTTGGGATCAACCCCACAAGCCTTCAAAATCTGGATGGCCCGGCCTGAAAAACCGCATTGGGGAAAACTGGCGTTGCCTTTCATGAAAAGAACTACGTCGTTGGTTTTGACGAGGTCGTCGATGCGTTTTTGTGTAGCTGTCATGTGAGTTTGTCCTTTAAAAAGAGGGTTAATTATTTCACTTTCATCCCCGTCCCGGTCTCAGGTAACCCGGCGTTGAAAAGGGGTTGCGCGTGTTGCTGCGAAAATGATACCTGCGAAGACCTATCACGCGGTGCCCAAAGGCCAATTTTAGGCAAATCTGCGGGCGCATCCATCACAAAAAGGTGCGCTAATCACCACGTTATCAACTTGAGTCATTTATGAAAATTGAAAAAAATACGGCGGTTACTCTGCGTTACCAAGTAGCCGATAGCCAAGGCCGATTGCTCGAAGAAAGCCGTGAACCGATGGTTTATCTGCATGGCGGTTATGGCAATACGTTTCCTAAAGTCGAAGAGGCGCTGGAAGGGCAAGTTGCAGGCTTTTTGGCGACACTTGAACTCCAGCCGGAAGACGCTTTTGGTTTGCGTGATGAAAATCTTGTGCAAACCATTCCAAAGACCCAGTTTCCACCAGGCGTCAAGGTAGGCGGCCAACTGCAGGGTCAGGATGACACCGGTCATTCGCAGGTTTTTACGGTCATGAAGATCAAAGGTGACAAGGTCATTCTGGATGGCAATCATCCTTTGGCTGGCAAAGCGCTGCGCTTTTCTGTCACGGTGACGGATGTCCGTTCAGCCACGCCAGAAGAGATTGAGCATCGGCACGTTCACGGTGAACAGGGTCATCAGCATTGATTTTGTTGCTTAAATCAGCGGTATTTGTCCACCGCTGCAACGCTCAATACTGCTCAGGTCTTGCCGGGATTGCACCTGTTTAAAACCGGCGGTCTGTAGTAAATCACGCACGGCCGCCGCTTGGTCGTAGCCATGTTCGAGCAGCAGCCAGCCGCCCGGATGCAAACGGGCAGGCGCTTGTTCAATGATGTGGCACAGGTCATCCAGACCGCTTGAACCGCTGGTCAACGCTTGTAAAGGCTCGAAGGTGAGCGCACTCAAGTGCGGGTCTTGGGCCGCAATATAAGGCGGATTGGAGACGATGAGGTGAAACCGGGCCTGCACGTTCGCCAGCCAGTCGCTTTGCTGAAAATCCACCGCAAGCTGCAGTCGCTGTGCGTTGGCACGGGCGACGGCCAGGGCGTCGTTGCTGAAGTCGATGGCGTTAACCTGCAGGTCAGGCCGACTGTGTTTGAGCGCCAGCGCAATGGCGCCGCTGCCGGTGCCCAAATCCAGCACGCGCAGACGGGGACAGGGCGACTCACCCTGTGCTTGAATCGGGCTTTGCGGTAGCACCGCCAGCGCCCAGTCCACCAGAGTTTCGGTATCGGGTCGGGGCACCAACACGCGGTGATCGACTAAAAAATCCAGCCCGTAAAACGCTTTGAGGCCGGTGAGGTAGGCCAGCGGTTCGCCTTGCTGGCGCCGCAGAGCCAGCGCATCGAGTCGCGCCAGGCGTGCAACATCAAGCAAGTCTGTGTCGTGCGCCAAGAGCCAGGCGCGGTGGTCGGCCCGGTTTAAAACATGCAGCAGCAGCAGTTGCGCATCCAGCCGATCCAGCCCTTGCGCTTGCAGGCGGATCAGCGTTTGGGCAAGGGTGAGGGTGTCGGTTTGCGTCACGGGTCAAGCCCCCGCGCCGACTTCCAGTGCGGCTAGTTGCTGCGCGGCTTCGTAGACCTGCAAGGCTTGCACCACGTCATCAAGATCACCTTCCATGATGTAGAGCAGCTTGTACAAAGTGAGGTTGATGCGGTGGTCGGTCAGGCGGCCTTGCGGGAAGTTGTAGGTGCGGATGCGGTCGCTGCGGTCGCCGGTGCCAATCAGGCCTTTGCGTTCGGCGGCGTCTTTGGTGGCGCGTTCGCTGCGGTCTTTTTCATGGATACGCGCGGTCAGCACTTTGAGCGCCTGCGCCTTGTTACTGTGCTGGCTGCGCCCTTCCTGGCACTCGGCCACGATACCAGTAGGCAAATGGGTAATGCGCACCGCCGAGTCCGTTTTATTAATGTGCTGACCGCCCGCGCCGCTGGCCCGGTAAGTGTCGATGCGCAAATCTGACGGATTGATCAGAATCGCTACCGCCTCGTCCGGCTCGGCCAGCACAGCCACTGTGCAGGCGCTGGTGTGGATGCGTCCTTGCGTCTCGGTGGTGGGCACACGCTGCACGCGGTGGCCGCCAGACTCGAACTTGAGAGCGCCATAAACATGGTCGCCTTCGATGCGAACCACCACCTCTTTGTAGCCACCCAGTTCGCTGGCCGACTCGCTGATGATCTCGGCCTTCCAGCCCCGGCGTTCGCAGTAGCGGGTGTACATGCGCAGCAAGTCGCCCGCAAACAAGGCTGATTCGTCGCCACCGGTGCCCGCGCGAATTTCCATGAAAGCGTTGCGCGCGTCATCGGGGTCTTTGGGCAGCAACATGCGTTGCAGTTCACCTTCGAGTTGTTGCAGCTCCTGGGTGGCGTCCTGAATCTCTTCTTGCGCCATCTCAGCCATATCGGCATCGTTGGCCGAGCTGCTCAACAGTGTTTGCGCGGCGGTCAGGTCGGCTTCGCGCTGGCTGTAGCGTGCCCATCGACTCGCCACCGCCGTGACTTCGGTGTGTTCCCGCGAGAGCAGCAAAAACTGCTTCATGTCTTTCATGATGTCTTCGCGTGAAAGCAAAAATTCAAGCTCGCCCAGACGGTCGGCGTAACGTGCAAGTTGTTGGCGGAGAAAGGGTTTCATGGGCTGGCGCGGGAATGTAAGAGGGGCAAGAGTGCGGGGGCAAAAGGGGGGGAAACCGCAAAGAGGTCAGGACGACTTCAGGACTTTCCAGTCTCTGCAGTTAACCGTCATCCTGAATCTGATCCGGGATGACGGTGCGTGAGCTGGATTGACGGCGCAGGCCGTCCGTGCAGCGCCGCTAACGTTCTTTACGCAGAAAGAAGTGTTGAATGGCCGAACTGGCTCGCGCGCGGGCGCTGGCGTCACCGGCGTGTAGCTCGGCCATGGCGCCGTGCAGCATTTTGTGCGTGAGTCCCCTGGAGAGAGCTTCCAGCACGTCTTCTACGTTTTCGCCTTTGGCCAGCAGTTTGCGGGCACGGGCCACTTCACCGGCGCGCCACTGGTCGGCCTGGGCGTTGAGTTGCTGAATGAGGGGCACCGAGCTGCGTTGATCCACCCAACGCATAAAGCTTTGAACCCCGGCATCCACAATGGCTTCAGCCTGCGAAACGGCGGCTTGACGGCTGGCTTGCGCGGTTTGCACAACACCCGCCAAGTCGTCCACGGTGTAGAGATATGCGTCTTCCAGCGCTTTGACTTCAGGCTCGATGTCGCGCGGCACGGCCAGATCGACCATGAAAATCGGACGACGCTTGCGGCGCTTCAACGCCCGTTCCACAGCGCCCAAGCCAATGATGGGCAGGGTGCTGGCGGTGCAACTGATGACCGCGTCAAACTCATGCAGCCGGTCGGGTATTTCAGATAAATGCATCACTTCGCCACCAAAGTGGGTCGCGAGCTTTTCGCCGCGTTCGAGCGTGCGATTGGCAATGGTGATGCTTTTAGGTCGTTTCGAGGCAAAGTGCGTGGCGCAGAGTTCAATCATTTCACCGGCGCCGACAAACAGGATGTTGACCTCGCTCAGGTCTTCAAACAATTGTCCGGCCAGGCGCACCGCAGCGGCGGCCATGCTGATGGAGTGCGCGCCAATTTCAGTGGACGTGCGGACTTCTTTGGCCACCGAAAACGAACGCTGAAACAACTGACTTAACGTGGTGCCCAAAGACCCGGCTGCATCGGCGACTCGAATGGCATCTTTGAGTTGCCCCAGAATTTGCGGCTCACCCAACACCATCGAGTCCAGCCCACTGGCCACCCGAAAGGCATGGCGTGCGGCAAAACCGTCTTCCATCGTGTAAGCGTGCGCCCGCAACAAAGACGAGGAGACACCGCCAGCATGGGCGAGCCAGTCCAGCGTATGTTCCAACTCGGGTTGTTCGCCTGCACAATAAATCTCGGTGCGATTACACGTTGAAATGATGGCGGCCTCCGGTTGACGCACGAGAGACGCGCGAAATCCCCGTAAAGTAGGCTCGATTTGATCGAGCGCAAACGCAAAACGACCGCGCAGATCGAGCGGCGCGGTCGTGTGATTAATTCCTAAAGCCCAGACTGCCATGCAACGATTATAAAATCAGCCGCGTTAACAAATATCCAAAAGCTTATTAATTGTCATTAATGGGACCGATTGACTTCCTGAATCACATGCTGAACCTCATGGCCCCCGCTTTTTGGCTGGCTCTTGTCGTGACGGTGGTCGCTCGTCTTTTCATCAAGAAAAAGCCTGTCATCCTTGCTGCTTGGAAGCAAAGTGCTATTAATTTTGCAGTATGCAGCGTCGCCCTTGGGGTCGGTTTGTGGTTTTTTGGCAACGACGGAAAAATGATGACCTACGCCGCCATGACCTTGCTTTGCGCCACCAGTCAGTGGCTTATGAGTGGTGGCTGGCGCGCTTGACAGCGTCGGCTTAACAGGCGGGGGAAAACAAATCCAGCCGATCCGTGATGAGGCCATCGGTACCTAAATCAATCAGGCGCTGGGCTTCCCATTCGTCATTCACGGTGTAGCTCAGGCAACGAAAGCCGGCGCTTTTGGCTTGTGTGACGCTGGAGGTGTCCCATAAGGCGTGGTCGCAGATGACGGCCACACAGCCCAAACGTAGCGCCGTTTCCAGCCAACCCGTCCACAGTGCTTCCAACAGCAAGCCGCGTGGTAATTGAGGTTGCGCATCGTGCGCAGCTTGCAGCGCATCGGGGTCGAAGGAGGTCAGCAAGGGCGGCACCGCAGCGCCTTGCCAAAGCCGTGCCGCCTGGTTGGCCACCGCGTCGCCGGTCTGGCGCGCCAAGCCCGGCGACGGTTTGATCTCAATATTTAAAAAATAGCCGTTTGCCAGACAAAATCGTGCAATATTTTCAAAGCCGGGCAGCGGCTCACCAGCAAAAGCGCGGGAGTGCCAATGGCCCGCATCCAGTTGCGACAGGGTGTGCCACGCATGATCGCCTGCCACTGCGCTGCTTATCGCCAGCCGGTCGTGGCCCCGTGTTGTGCGCGTGAGGGTGTCATCGTGCAACAAAAAGGCCACACCATCCGCACTCAACTTAACGTCACACTCAAACATGCGATAACCGTGGCGGGCGCCCTCACGGAACGCCGCCAAGGTGTTTTCAGGGGCTAGCTTGCCAGCGCCCCGGTGGGCAATCCAGCGCGGATAAGGCCAGTGGTCAAAAGTGATGGGGATAGACATAAATAGAGGTGATGACGCAGGGCTGTTTGAATGAAGAAAACAAGTGATTTTGCTTAATTTTGATGTACCGCACAACCCTGGCGATGACGCCTGAACACAAATGCGCGGCGCTACCAGTCCACCAAGGTCAAGCCGATACTGAGCACAGTGCGGCGACGGTTGTAGTCAATCAGGGAGTCGCCGTAGCCGCTGAACAACTGCGTATGAAAGCGCAGATCGCTGCGGCTGCCGGGAATGGCGCCTTCGCTTATCGCTCTGAGCCATTCCAGACGCACTGACCCGTTGGCCTCCGAGCGCAAGCTGTGCCGCAGTGTGGCGCCGAGCGTATTGGCTTGGTTGACGTTCCACAAGCCGAGCACTTCGGCGCGGCCGATGTAGTTTTCTATGCCGGGGTTGTCGTCATCGACGGCGGCCTCGCTCATGCGTCTCCACAGTCGGGCTTGAACCTGAAATTGCTTCCCTTTTTCAATGCCTGCCATCAGGACGGTGCGATTCCAGCTGCGTGAAAAAGGCAGCGACTGACCATTGGATTGATGCACCACGCTCAGGCCGCTGTAGCGCAGTCGCCAGCCACCGGGCAACTCGGCGTCGGTGGGGTAGATGTAGGTGATTTCAGGCTCGTGGTCGGTGGTGCGAAACGGGCGCGAGAGTTCACTGTTAAACAGTTGCCAATAAGACTGCTGGGTGTAGCCAAACCACAGCGAATCACGCCGCAAAGGTTCATCTTGTGTCAGCAAACCTTGCGCAATTTTGGTGCGAACCGAGAGTTGGATGCGGGTTTCGTTGGCGTTGTAAGGCTGGGCTGGCGCGGACGAGGAGGGTTGGGTGTTAACACTGTTCGCCCCAATCCAGGACAGGCTGATAGGCCGGTAGCCGCGAATGGCAAAGGTGCCGCAGTCACTGCCCGCCTCCAGCTCCCAAAAGCGCGAGAATTCTGAAAACTGGGGATTCTTGCAGTTATGGGCGGCGGGCGCCAGCATGGTGATCGTGACCGGCTGTAGCGGAACTGCCGGTTCTGCCGGGCGCGTGGGTAAGTCGCTGACCAAAGCGGTGTTATCGGCTAGGTTTTCGGCAGCGCCTGAAGCCGCCGGTAATGCCGAAAGTAACGCTGCGGCGGGCTGCTGTGTGGCCCAGCGGTCAAAGCAACCAAGCCGCGCCTCGCGGTCGTCAGTCAAGGTTGCGCATTGTTGCCATGATCCGTTGGTCGGTGCGGCGCTGGTGGTCGTTTGGGCCTGCGCGTGATTGAGCCACAGCGGCGATCCCAAAACGAAGGCAAGTCCAGCCACTTGCGCTAGACGATGGGGTGCGAGAACGAGGGTGCCGTAGGTTTTGAATCGAGGTTTTATAGTCATCAAATTTCGGCCACAAGCGCCGTTTAGTACAGCGTCAAAAAATGACGAAGTGTAGCTAACAATCGGGGCTTGTGGCGCCGTGACTTAGGCCGGACGCTTCAAGGCCAGTGCGGCCGCATCGGCTGCTTTTTGGGCGAACTCCGCCCGCAGCGCTCTGAGTTTTTCACGCGGGTCTTCGCGTGTGGTGGCTTTGTCCAGCCCCATTTCGGCGATGAAGCGGCTCGGCACAGCGGCCACCATCTCGCGGCCTTTTTTGCGTTTGCGCGTCCAGCTCACCGCCAGACTGCGCTGGGCGCGGGTGATGCCCACGTACATCAGGCGGCGTTCTTCTTGCAAATGTGTCGCCATGTTTTCATTGGCGGCTTCATGCGCACGCTCGGAGCCACCGACTGATGCGGCACTGGTGTCGGCACTTTCTTTCAGCTTGAACGGCAACATGCCCTCAGTCACGCCGACCAGCATCACATGCGGCCACTCCAACCCTTTGGAGGCGTGCAAAGTGGACAGCGTTACCACGTCCAGGTCTTTTTCGCGCTCGCTGATGGTGGACAACAGCGACACGGTTTGCGCCACATCGAGCAGCGACTTGACCTCTTTTGAGGAGGAAACACCGGCGGCATCCTCCAGCTCGCCACCGCAGCGCGCCGACATCCAGTCGCAAAAATCCAACACGTTGTTCCAGCGGGCGGCGGCGACTTTTTCGCTGTCTTCGCCGTCGTACAAATGCTTTTCGTAGCCAATGTCTTTGAGCCACGCCAGCAAGAATTCTTTGGCCGATTCCGCGCCCATCGTGCGGCGCGCCCGAAACTCCAAGTCATTCACGTAGCGGCCAAACTCGTGCAGACTGCCGACCGCTTTGGTGCTCAACACGCTGGCCAGTGACGACGAAAACAAAGCCTCAAACAGACTCACTTTGTATTGACCGGCAAACACGCCCAAGGCGCTGAGCGTCTGGTGCCCAATGCCGCGCTTGGGCGTGGTCACGGCGCGCAAAAAAGCCGGGTCGTCGTTGTTGTTGATCCACAACCGAAACCAGCCGCACAAATCCTTGATTTCTGCCCGGTCAAAAAAGCTGGTGCCGCCCGAGACCTTGTACGGAATCTGCGCCTTGCGTAACGCTTTCTCGAACGTTTTGGCTTGGTGATTGGCGCGGTACAACACGGCAAAGTGCCGAAACTCCTGAAACTGCGGCCCGCCGTGGGTCAGCCCGCTGGCACGCAAGCTCTGGATGCGGGCGACGGTGCGCTCGGCTTCGTGCTCTTCGCTGTCGGCATCGACCACGCGCACCGGCTCGCCTTCACCCAAATCGCTCCACAGATTCTTGGGAAACAGCTTGGGGTTGGGGCCAATCACGTTGTTCGCCGCCTTGAGAATGGCCGAGGTTGAGCGGTAGTTTTGCTCCAGCTTGATGACTTTGAGCGTGGGGAAATCAATCGGCAGCTTCTTTAAATTGTCCAGCGTGGCACCGCGCCAGCCGTAAATCGACTGGTCGTCGTCGCCCACGGCGGTGAAGTGCGCGCTGGCGGCCGGGTTGCCACCGACCAGCAGTTTGAGCACGTCGTATTGCGTGGCGTTGGTGTCCTGGTATTCATCGACCAGCACGTGGCCCATTTGCTTTTGCCACTTTTGGCGCACTTCCTCATGATTTTGGAGCAACTTGAGCGGCAGGCTGATCAGGTCGTCAAAGTCCACGCTTTGGTAGGCGCTCAGACGCTCTTCGTAGTGCGCCATGACGCGGGCGATGATGCGCTCGTTGTCATCTTTGGCGAGTGCGGCGGCACCTTCGGCATTGAGTCCCTGATTTTTCCAGCCGCTGATGATCCATTGCCAAGACCTTGCCGTGGCCGCATCGACGGAGCCGCCCGCGTCTTTGAGGATGCTGGTGACGTCGTCGCTGTCCAGAATGGAAAAATTGGGTTTCAGACCCAGCGCTTCGCCGTCTTGGCGCAACATGCGCACGCCCAGCGCGTGAAAAGTGCAAACCACCACGTCTTTGGCTGCGCGGCCAATCAAGCCTTTGGCGCGTTCGCGCATCTCGGCGGCGGCCTTGTTGGTGAAGGTGATGGCGGCAATGCGCCTGGGTTCCAGCCCGGCCTGGATCAGGCGGCCAATTTTGTGCGTGATCACGCGGGTTTTTCCGGAACCCGCACCCGCCACCACCAAGCAGGGGCCGTGCATGTAGTTAACAGCTTCTTGTTGGGCCAGATTCAGGCCATGGGAGGCGTTTGAGGAGGACATTCAGATACTTTGGGCGAAGCGGGGGATGATACAGAGGGCAGGCCCGACAGCCTCAGCCCCAGCTTGACAGGCCAGTGCTCACTTATAAAACGCTTCGACTTTGCCTTTCAACTTGATCAACAGCGGCTGGCCTTTGCGGTCCAGGGTCTTGCTGGCGGGCACTTTAACCCAGCCTTCGCTGATGCAGTACTCCTCAACATTCAAGTGCTCTTTGTCATTGAGTCGGATGCCAATGTCGTGCGCAAACACGGCAGCGACATGATGAGGACTGCGTGCATCCACGGATAGACGGTCGGGCAAAGGGGGGAATTGAGTGGTTTCGTTCATAGGCGCCGATTTTCCATGATTTAGCGCGCGCTTGACCGGCAAGTTTTTGGAGGTGAGTTGATGTCACGCATGGCAAGTCGTTAATGTTGTCCTAAGAATTAACCTCGACAATAGGTTTTTTACAGCACTTAAAAGGATTAAATCCATGAAAACCATCACCATTTTTTCTGCCGGTCTCTTGTTGGCTGGCGCTGCCATGGCTCAGGGTGGGTTTACCGGCAATGCTGGCGCGGCACCTGGCGGTTTTGCTGGCCCGGTAACGGTGGTCACCGCAGAACAGGTCAAAACCCTCAGTGACGACACCAAAGTCACCTTGCGCGGCACGATTGAGCGCCATGTGGGCGGTGAAAACTACATCTTCAAGGACGCCAGTGGCACGGTCGAAGTAGAAATTGATGACCGTCGCTGGGCAGGTCAAACGGTGTCCCCTAAAGATCAGGTTGAAATCTTTGGCGAAGTTGATAAAAACTGGAAGTCGGTTGAAGTGGACGTGAAGAAAATCCGCAAACTTTAAGCCTTCACGCAGACCGGTTCATCCTGACGCAGAGCGCATCACGGATGAACCGTCTCAACCCACCCGGTTTCTCACCGGTCTCGGGCAAGCATCCACTGTGCGGGGACAATACCCGCCGTGCTGCAAATTCTCTCCATTACCTTTCCCTTCTTCGCCTTGGTTCTGTGCGGCTACCTCGCGGCCAAACGTTGCTTGTTACCGCTTGATGCCATTCCCGGCCTGAACAGTTTTGTGTTGTTCTTTGCCTTGCCGTGCATGTTGTACCGGTTTGGCTCGACCACGCCGCTGGCACAGCTGCTTGATGGCGGCGTTTTTTTGACTTATTTGGTGTGCGCCTTGGGGATGGTCGGGTTGACCGTGACCGTCAGTCTGAACTCGCGTATTCGCTGGAATGATGCGTCTTTTGGTGCCTTGGTCGCCGCTTTTCCGAACACCGGTTTCATGGGCGTGCCGCTGTTGGTGGCGCTGCTTGGGGCGCAGGCGGCGGGGCCGGTGATTGTGACCATCGTGGTGGATATGGTCATCACCACTTCGTTGTGCATTGCGCTCTCACAGCTGGAGGGGGCGGACGAACACGGCTTCACCCATGCGGCCAAAAATGCGCTCAAAGGGATGTTGTTCAATCCTTTACCGTGGTCGATTTTGCTGGGCGCGCTGGCTTCGGCGGCCAGTTTTGAGTTGCCTAAGCCGGTGATGCAAACCGTGAGTTTGATGGCGGATGCCGCCTCTCCCGTGGCTTTGTTCACCATCGGCGCAGTGCTGGCGCGTTCGCAAATGCTGGCAGTGATTCACAACCATGCACCGATTTTGATGCGTGACTATGTGCCGGTGGCGGCTATCAAACTGCTGGTGCATCCGTTGTTGGTCTGGGGCGTAGGGTCTGCGGCGGTGGCGATGGGCGTGCCTTTGAATCCGTTTGCGCTGACCGTGCTGGTGCTGGTGGCGGCGCTGCCGAGTGCCAGCAATGTGTCGCTGCTGGCCGAGCGCTTTGGTGCGGACAATGGGCGCATTGCCCGCATTATTCTGGTGTCCACGGCGGCGGCGTTTGTGACGTTTTCGCTGGCCGTGACCACGATGACCTGACGCTTAATTAATTGTTGCCACGTCCGTGTCGTCTTTGATCATCGTCGCGGCCTCGGTTGCCGGGGCCATCATGGCGATTACCACGCGGGTCGCCACGATCACCTCTGTCACCTCTGTCACCTCTGTCATCACGGTCACTGTGACCGCCACGACGGTCAGGTTCGCCATACCTGTCCGGTGCTCTGCGCGGGCCATAGCCGGGGTCGCCACGATCTCCCGGTCCCGCTCTGAAGTTGGGGCCGTCGCGATAGCCACGATGGCTGGGTGCGTAAACATTGTTGTACCAGTTTTGCTGGACAAAATAGACCGGCTGGCCGCAGGCGTTGTAACGCTGGCAGTAACGATCCCAGCGTTTTTCATGACCGGGCGGCACGCGCAAATAAATGGGTTGGCGTGGGTAGCCGATTCGGGGTCTTTCAACCATCACCGGCGCGGTGTAAATCACTTGCGGTTGCGGCGCATTGCCCAGCACGATGCGGCCATAAAAACCCGGCTGACCGATGCTCACTGAAACGCCAACGTCAGAGGCCATAGCGGATGAACCCATCAATGTCGCTAATGCGGTGCCAAGTAAGAAACGTTTCATATTGATAACTCCGATGTGAGCAATGGTTACTCAAAAAAACAGGTGCTGACTTATGAAAGTTCTTGACTGTGGTGGCAGCACCCTGGGTGGCTGGATTGTCCGGCCATCTTATGACTTTGAGGCAAATCAATTGATTCGGAATGTTTCCGTGTTGTCGTGCTGTCAGTCAGGTTTCAAATCGCCAGCGGGTCCACATCCACGGCCCAGCGGATCAGGCCTTTGCCTTCGGGCTGCTGGCGCGTGGTGTGCAGCACCGATTGCCAAGCGGTCAAGAAGTATTGCAGCGCGGCGCGTGACGGACTTTCGATCAGCATCTGGGCGCGCTCCACGTTGGCGACGCGCTGCATACTCATTGGCACGGCTGGATAAAGCGTGATGTGAGGCAACAACTGCTCGGCATCTTCCAGTGTGACTGCCGCCGCACTGGCCGCCGTTAAAAACGCCTGTGCCACTTCTTGCGTGCGCGCCTCGGCCCGCACCAGCGCCTGAAAACTGAAGGGCGGCATGGCGGCTTGTTCGCGTTCCTGGAGTTGCCCGGCGGCGAACGCGGGATAGTCGTGACGCTTTAACGCCTCAAACAGCGGGTGCGCGGGATGAAAAGTCTGCACCCACATTTCGCTTTGACCGCTGATGTCGGCATCACGCCCGGCCCGACCTGCGGCTTGCATCAACAGGCTGAACAGTCGCTCGGGTGCCCGAAAGTCGCTGGAAAACAGCGCGTTATCAGGGTTGACCGCCGCCACCAGCGTGATGCGGCGAAAGTCGTGGCCTTTGGCAATCATCTGCGTGCCCACCAGCACATCAACCTCGCCGGAATGGACACGGGCCAGTTGCGCCTCCAGCTCGCCTTTGAGCTTGGTGGTGTCGGCGTCAATGCGGGCAATGCGCACCGGCTCGCCTTCGGGCCATTGGTCGCAGACTGAGTTGGGGCGGCGCACGCCGGCCAGCAATTCGGCCAAATGTTCTTCAAGCCGTTCGGTGCCCCGACCTAAAGGCGCGATGTCCGGGTTGCCGCAAGTGGGGCAGGCACGCGGCACGCGCTCCGTAAACCCGCAATGATGGCAGCGCAAGGTACGGTCAATTTTGTGAAAAACCCGAAACGCGCTGCAATGCGGGCATTCGCTTTTCCAGTCGCAGTCGGCGCAATGCAGCACCGGCGAGTAGCCGCGACGGTTCAAAAACACCATGCTTTGTTCGCCCCGCCCGATGCGTTCGATGATGGCGTCGAGCAGCGGCGCGGCAAAGACGCTTTTTTTAGGCTGGTGGTTCATGTCCACCCGGCGCACCAGCGGCAAGGCGGCGTTGGGGCCGATGCGACTCGGCATTTCGAGCCGCACATAACGACCGCCTTCAATGGCGGGTCGGCTGTGGTGCCAGCTTTCCAGCGACGGCGTGGCTGACCCCAACATCACTTTGGCGCCTTCGAGTCGCCCCCGATAAACGGCCAGATCGCGGGCTGAATAACGCGCGCCTTCTTGTTGTTTGTAGCTAGGGTCGTGCTCTTCGTCCACGATGATGAGCTTGAGATTGGGCATGGAGGCAAACACCGCCATGCGCGTGCCCAACACAATGCGCGCCGCGCCGCTGTGAGCGCCCAGCCAGCTTTTGAGGCGTTGCGCAGGCGTCATGCCGCTGTGCATCGACACCACGGCGTTGTCGCCAAAAATTGGGCCAAAACGTGTCCTGAAGCGCGCTTCAAGCTGCGGCGTGAGGTTGATCTCGGGCACCATGACCAGCGCTTGCGCGTCGGGCTGGTTCAGCAGCAATTGCTGGACGGTGTGCAGATACACCTCGGTTTTGCCGCTGCCGGTCGCGCCAAATAGCAAAAACGGGCCTGTTTTCAAATCAAATTGGGCAATCGCCTGCGTTTGCTCGGGGGTGAGCGCGACGCCATCAATCCCGCTTGGTATTTCGCTTGCGGGGTTGAGTTGATCTGGCGCTGCGGTTTGGGCGTGTTTTTTAAGTCGGCGCGTCAGTTGCTGGGTGTTGAGGTCGCGCAACTGGGGTGGCAAAGCGGCCAGTGCCACTTCGCCCAGCGCTCGCTGGTAATAGCTGGCCGCAAATGTGACGAGCTGCCGCCAGGCGGGGTTGAGCAGCGCGATGGCGTCCAACGTGTCGGCAATGGGGCGCAGTTTGGCGGGGTCCAACGTGCTGGCTGCCACGTTGATCGGCGCGTCCCACACCACGCCCAACAACTCGCGTTTGCCCAAAGGCACACGGACCAAGGTGCCTGCGGGCAGGGCTATATCACTCAAATACGTGAGCGGCCCGGCCACTTGGCTGTGAACCGGCGTGTGAACCAAAACCTGGAGTTGATGGGGCATGGCGTTAGAAATCCCCGTTGTGTGTTGATGCACAAACTTGGTGCAAACTTACAGAAAAAGCGTTAAGTCTTTGATTCATAAAGGTTTGAAAGATATTCAGAATTTCTGTGGATAACTTTGTTGATAGCTTGCCTTAAGAGGCGCCAAACCCTTGCCCAGCAAGGGTTTCATTAGAATGCCTAAAAAATAGGCAGATTTTAAAATCGTTATAAATCAATAACTTACGTTAGCTATTGGTTTTGTAGCAACTGTGACCCGGTGCCGGGAAGGTCAAGTGCAGTACTTTGACAAATTTGTGCATAAGTCTGATGTTGCCGATCAGATTTAGGGCAAAAAGATGGTATGAAATCAGTTTTAAACCAAAGGCGTCCGCATTTTGCGCGACTGCTCATGCACCGCTTGCACCAAAACGGCCACGCTGTCGGGCGGCGTGTGTTGGTTAATGCCGTGGCCCAGATTGAAAATATGCGTGGGGCCGGTGCCCGTGCCGGTGTGTGGCGTGCCAAAACTGGTCAGCACTTTGGTTACTTCGGCCTCAATTTGTGTTGGATTGGCAAATAGCGCGTAAGGGTCCAAATTGCCTTGCAGCGCTTTGTGTTGACCGACCACGGCGCGGGCTTTGCCCAGATTGACCGTCCAGTCCAACCCCAGCACATCACAGTCCAACTGGCCCATTTCTTCGAGCCACAAGCCGCCGCCCTTGGTGAACACGATGCGCGGAATGCGCGCACCGTTATGTTCTTTTTTAACTTGCGCCAACACCCGGGCCGTGTAGGCGAGGCTGAATTCCTGAAACGCACCATCGGCCAGCACGCCGCCCCAACTGTCAAAAATCATGACCGCTTGCGCGCCGGCTTCAATTTGCGCGTTGAGGTATTGCGCCACCGAGTCGGCGTTGATTTGCAGGATTTTGTGCATCAGGTCGGGGCGGCTGTACATCATGGTTTTAACCAGACGGTAGTCGTCTGAGCCTGCGCCTTCGACCATGTAGCAGCCCAGCGTCCAGGGGCTGCCCGAAAAACCGATCAACGGCACCCGGCCATTGAGCGCTTTGCGAATGGAGGTGACGGCATCAAACACGTAACGCAGCTTGTCCATGTCGGGCACGGCCAGTTTGGCGACAGCGGCTTCGTCGCGCACTGGATGGGCAAACTTGGGGCCTTCGCCCAAGGCAAACGAGAGGCCCAAGCCCATGGCGTCGGGCACGGTGAGGATGTCGCTGAACAAAATGGCGGCATCAATCGGGAAGCGATCGACTGGCTGCAGCGTGACTTCAGTGGCGTAATCGGTGTTGGTCGCCAAGCCCATGAAGCTACCGGCTTTGGCGCGGCTGGCGCGGTATTCGGGCAAAAACCGCCCGGCCTGACGCATCATCCAGATGGGCGTGTAGTCGGTGGCTTGGCGCAGGCAGGCGCGAATGAAAGTGTCGTTTTGCAGAGGGGCGTAAGGGCTGGTTTGGACGGGTGTATTCATGCGGCAATTGTCGCCGCATCCCATTGGCACACATCAAGTGTCGGCAATGAATGGATTTCCCGTTGTTGTTGGGCTGAACCACAGCTGGATTAGCACGGATAACTGACCTTCACCTCGTCAATGGCTTACAGCGAACTGGCCATTGACAGCCTCACGCACTCGCTACGAGTTTGTTGAGCGTGGAGAAGATGACCATCACCGCCAACAGGATCAAAACGCCGCCAGACACTCGCTCCAACCAGGGAAGCGCCTGGGCAAAGCGATGGCGCACCCGCCGGTTTCCAATCGCTACGGCCACCAAAATATCCCAAAGCAGCACCACGCCGAACATCCAGACGACATAGGTGATCTTCCAGGCGCCGTTTAGGGGCGTGCTGCTGACCAAGGAGGCCAGGCTGACATAAAACAAGGCATTTTTCGGGTTCAACAGTCCCGAGAGGAAACCCATGCCTGCCCCGCGTAACCACAAGCTACCCGAAGGCGATGGCTGCTCTGTGCTGTCTGTCGCCTTGGCGAGCGAATGACTGCCCGCATGGCGGATGAACCGTTCGCCCATGTAGAGCAGGTACAGGCAACCGGAAAGTTGTAGGGCGATAAATAGGCCACTGTCAGGCTGAAAGACTGAGACGCCGCCGAATGCCGCAACGATGAACACGCCGTTTGCCAGCGCAATGCCCAGACACGCCCCCGTCGCCACCTGCCACCCGGCCGCCATAGAGGTGCGCGCGACAAGGAAAAAATCAGGACCGGGCGACAAAAGCGCCAGAAAATGCGCTGCGGCGATGATTAAAAACTGCTGAATCATGAGAAAACTTTCGAGGGAGTGAACCGTCGGAGTCTGCAGGCCGCTGAAGCGGCTTGTCTTGAAGAAAATTGCGCTGGACTTATAACCGGTAGAGTCCTGGCGTTACGCCGACATAGGCCTTGAACACGCGCTGGAAATGGCTTTGATCGGCAAAGCCCAAGCGGTAGGCCAGTTCGGCCATCGCCTCGCCGGAGCGCAGTCCGGCGCGGGCCTGATTGATGCGCAGGTTCAGCTGGTAGCTATGCGGCGTCATCCCCGTTGAAGTGCGGAAAGCCCGAATCAGCTGGTAGCGGCTCATGTTGGCCATCTTGGCCAGTTCGGCCAGCGATCCTATGACGACACCGCCGTGTTGCAGGCACGCCAGGACGGGCTTCAGCCTGTTGCGGGCGAGGGTTGCCGGTTCAGGCGAGGCAATCGTTTCCTGAGCGTAGCTGTCGCAGTCGCCGATAAATTCAATGAGAACGGCCTCCTTCTCATCCACGCTCGCGGCAGAGAACAAGAAAGCATTGAGCCGACAAAACCTTGCATAGACGCTGGCATCGCTGATCAGCGCGACGTCTTTGCGTTCCCTGGTGCCGGATTCCTGTCTGAGGGTCTTCAGCCATGCCGTGTCCAGATGCAGCATCTGATAACTCCATGCGGTATTGGGCAAGGGGTTGCACGAGTGCACGCAGGCGGCTGGCACGAAAACCACGGTGCCAGCCTGAATCAGGGTCGGGCCACCGGCTGCACCCGTGAAATGGCTGCGGCCCTGATCGACGGCGCCAATGGAAAAAGTCGGGTGGCTGTGCGACTTGTAACAAGCGCGGCTGTGACATGCCCTGCGGCTCTCGATATAAGGCAAGGCCGGGTCACGCCAGAATTCAGTGCTTGCTTCCAAAGTTGCATATCCTGTCTGTGTTGCGGCCCTGAGTCGCTGGCGCCAATGCCCGCATCAAGCGCCATCGGGCGTCCCGCGTTTGGTGGGTCGAAATGATGCCTGTGTCCAGTCAAAACGTCGCTGACGTCCGGTTGATGTTCTGGCAATCGTGGCCCCTAAAGGCGAGCCGCGTAAATTTCTCTGATTTCCCGGTAATTGTCATCGCTGACGCGGGCAAATCCTTCCATATTAAGGCTCCGAAACATGGCTTGTAAGTTGGCATTGTTAAGGAAGAATGCCTGTTTTATTTTGTCGATCAGAGGCTGGCAAAGCTGGCCTCGATAGACAAAGGGGTCATAGGAAATAGGCGACGACTCCCATAAAATTTTGACTTCATCCGGGCGTAACGTGTTTCGACGAAGCGCTTCGTCCAGGCGGTTACTGGAAACAAAGGCGGCATCGACAATGCCCTTTTGCACCGTTTGGATAGCGCGGTCATGGGAGCCTGCGAAGGTAATTCGTCCGAAATAGCGTTCAAGAGGAATTTGGGTCAGTTGAGTGATGGCTTGGCGTGGCAGAAGATAGCCCGAGGTGCTTGCCGGATCGACCAGGCTCACCCGTGCGTTGCGCAGGCTGGCGATGCTGTCGAAACCCTTGTCGCGCCGCACGATCAGGAGCGAGCGATAGTGTGAGCCTGACTTGGTATGAGGGCCGCTGAGTTGGCTAAAAGATGCAAAGGCGGTGATGTGGGTGTCCTGCGCTTTGGCTTGGGCGTAGGAGGCCGGTCCGAGTTCCGCCAAATCTATGCTGCCCGCTAGCAGGCCTTCCACCACGGCGCCATAGGAGGTGGCATGAACGATGACAACACGTCGTTCCAGTATCTTCTCCAGGACTTCGATCAGCGGTCGATATTCGATGAGTTGGGTCTCGGTGTTTTTTTTGGGGATCAGCGCAAACCGCAGGGGCTTTGCGTCCACACAATCTGCCGCCAGCGCTGACTCCAGAAAAAATAGTGCGCACGGGCCGAGAAGAAAATTTCTGCGAGTGGTGTTCATTGGGGCATCAGGATGGCTTGAATAAGCAGTTGACGGGCTGCATCGGCGGGGGCTGGGCGACTCAGGTAATAGCCCTGAACCTCGTCGCAACCGATGGCTTTGAGATGAACCAATTGTTCGAGAAGCTCAACACCTTCCGCGACGACCCGCTTCTTCAGATTGTGTGCAAGAGTCACAATAGACGCAACGATGACGGCGTCATCAGGACTGTTGCGGATATCGTTGATGAACGACTTGTCGATCTTGATGACATGAATAGGTAGCGTGCGAATATAGGCAAAACTGGAGTAGCCGTTGCCAAAATCATCCAAAGCGATGCCCACGCCCAGATGCGCCAGGGCGTTCAGCACCTTGCTGGCGATCTCGACGGATTCCACGAGACTGCTCTCCGTGATTTCAATCTCCAGCAGACTGGCCGCCACCCCGCAAGCGGCCAGATAGGCCGTGATGCGTTGCGGCAACTGTTCATCGCGCAACTGTCTTGCCGAAACATTGATGGCGATAGGAACCATATCCAGCCCTTCAGCCTGCCATTTGCCCAGTTGTTGACAGCAGGCTTGCGTGACCCAGTCACCTAAAGCCACATCAAGCCCGGTGTTCTCTGCAATGGGGATGAACTCGCCCGGATAAATCAAACCGTATTGCGGATGCTGCCAGCGAACCAGCGCCTCGAAGCCGATGATGCGGAAGTCGGAAAGCCGAACTTTAGGCTGGAAATACAGGATCAACTCATCCTCGGCAATGGCCTGTGGCAGGCGTTGTTCCAGATCAAACAGACGATCACTAATGGGATTAAGGCTAGGTTCGTAGAAGGTGTATCGGCCCCGACCGGCGCGTTTGGATTGATACATGGCCGCGTCGGCATGGCGGGAGAGTGTTTCAACGTTATGGCCGTCCCGGGGGAAAACGGCGATGCCGATGCTGGGACTCACCTGAATATCGTGACCATCCAGATTGGTGCAGGGCTGACTGATCAGTTGGACGATCTTGCTGGCAATAAGGGCCATGTCATCCACATTGTCCAGGCCGGTGATCAGTATTGCAAACTCATCACCACCGAGGCGGGCAATGACGTCTGATTCCCGCAAGGTCGATCTTAATCGGGCGGCGACGATTTGCAAAAGTAGGTCGCCGACGTGGTGACCCAGGGTGTCATTGACGTTTTTGAAACGGTCAAGATCAACGAACATCAGGCCGTAGTATTTGCGACTGCGCTTGGCGCGAGAGATGTGACTCCCCCCAAGTTCATAGAACATTCGTCGGTTAGGAAGTCCTGTCAGATGGTCGTGTGAGGCTAAATCGAAGGCCCGGTTCTTTTCATCTTCCAGTTGCACGATGAGATTGCGCTTCTCCAGATCAGCGGCTTTCAGGGCGAAGAAAAGTTGCTCCTGTTTTCGTATCGTGCTGGCGATCCAGAAGGTGGCGCCCAGGACAACGGCTGTCAGCAACCAGAGGCTCATCGGGAAACGAGAACCATAGACGCCATAACTCGTCTGCATTTCTTCCACCTCGCGACTAACCGCGACCAGGAAAGGGTAGCGCGTGAGGTTCTTGACGCTGACTTGGTAGGCGTGTTTGTCCCCGAAAAGATCGGTCACCAAGGACCCGTTGCGACCCGCCTGTAGCGCAATGCGGTAGTTTTGCAGCGGGTTCTGGGGTAATTCCAGACCGCTCTGGCGCGCCCGAGCGATTTCTTCGCCGGTACTCTGAAGTATCTGTATGACACCCGAGCGTCCGATGTCGATATCCCGATACAAGCCCAGGAGGTAACCCAAGTCAAGAACCACCAGGAATAGACCTCGGGTTTCCCCGTCACTGCCGACAACCGGGTATAGGAGAGGAATTTGCCACACCTTCTCTACGGCAGTAAACAGCGGGGCAACTCGAAGATTAGGCGTCTTGTCACCTTGGGCGTCTTTCAGGGTGGCCCGAATGGCTTCAGTGAGCGCGTCGCTGTCGGGCAATGGAGAAGAGGCGTAAACCCGTCGCTGCGCCCCGTCATAGAGGGCAATGCGCAAGAAGGCCCGATCTGCCGAAAGCATAGTGACTAACTGAGTGGTGGCCGCCTCCTTGCGGTTGCCTTCAAACCATTCGGCGGAGGCCAGCGCCAGCAGCCTTCCGTGGTCGAGCACTTGGCTAAAGTTTTCGGAAATAATGATGGCCAGACTTTCCTGATGTAGGCGCGAATTACGGTTGACCATATCTTGTTCTGCTTTGAGACTCTGCCCCGTGATGATCCAAGTGCCCGCCAGCAAGATCAGAGACAACGAAACAACACCCGTCAACGGGCGTTTAAAGCTTTTCCCAATCAGCTTTTGGAGGTATTTCTGGCAGCGTTGGACAATGAGAAGGGACACGTTGAAAGCAGTCATACAGATTGAAATACATTTTGTGGCGGATTTGTGACGCTGCTATTACTGCTATCTCGTATCAATGCACTTGAAATTTTGGATTCAAGTGGCAATGAATCCGCTCAAACTTCCAGGTTATCAATCAACCGCGTGTTGCCAATCTTGGCCGCGCCCAACACCACCAGCGCATTACTCGCCGCATCAGTCAAAACGTCTTCCGCTGCAGGAGTTTGCAGATCGCTACGCCGGCGCACCACCAAGTAATCAGGCTGCCAGCCGCGTGCTGTCAAGGTCTGCATGGCTTGTGCTTGCAGGGCAGCGATGTCGGTGTTACCGGACTTTAAAGCCGTCGCCATGGTCTTGAGCGTTAATGACAATTGCACGGCTTCAGCACGTTCACTCTCGCTCAGATAGCCGTTGCGTGATGACAGTGCCAGGCCGGTGGCCGCGCGTGTCGTTTCTCCTCCTACTATTTCAATCGGCAGTGAAAATTGCTGAACCATGCGCCGCACAACCATCTGTTGCTGGTAGTCTTTCTTGCCTAATACAACGACACGCGGCTGCACGATAGACAGTAGTTTCAACACCACCGTGCAGACACCAGAAAAAAATCCGGGCCGAAAGTAGCCTTCCAAAATATCAGCTAATTCAGCGGGCGGCTGCACTTTAAAGGCTTGCGGCTCGGGGTAGAGTTCTTGCTCACTAGGGGCAAAAACGACATCACAACCTACCCCTTCCAACTTCTCGCAATCTAACGCCCGAGTGCGCGGATAGGTATCAAAGTCCTCGTGTGGCAAGAACTGTAAACGGTTGACAAAGATGCTCGCTACCGTGACATCGCCTAGCGGTTTGGCTTGTCTGATCAAGGCCAAATGACCCTCATGCAAATTGCCCATAGTCGGCACAAAAGCGGGTTGTTTGAAGGCGCTTAAATACTCGCGTAACTCGGGAATGGTGTGAACAATTTTCATAATAAATTTAAAGGACAGTGCTGCAGCGCTGTCCTCCATTGAATAGAAGTTACCAGGCGTGTTGGGCGTTGTCGGGAAACGAGCCGTCTTTCACGGCGGTGACGTAGGCGTGCATGGCCTCGCGAATCCCCGGCGCGCCGGTCATGAAGTTGCGAACAAACTTGGGCATCTTGCCCAGGTTCACACCCAGCATGTCGTGCAACACCAGCACTTGACCGGCGGTGCCGCTGCCCGCGCCAATACCGATAGTCGGGCAGTGCAACAGTTCCAGGGTGAGTTCAGCGGCCAAGGCGGCGGGCACCATTTCAAGCACCAACAGCGCAGCGCCCGCGTCTTGCAAGCCATGGGCGTGGCGTTTCAGGAGGGCTGCAGATTCGGAGGATCTTCCTTGCACCCGGTAGCCGCCCAACGCGTAAACGGTTTGCGGCGTCAGCCCCAAATGGGCGCACACCGGGATGCCGCGTTCGACGAGAAACTGCACCGTGTCCGCCGTCCAGCCACCGCCCTCCAACTTGACCATGTGGGCACCGGCTTGCATCAAAACGGCGGCGCTACGCAGGGCTTGTTCCCTCGATTCATGGTAGGCACCAAACGGCAAATCACCAATCAGCCAAGCCGTGGCTTGGGCGCGGCGCAGGCCACGCGCCACGCTTTCAACGTGGTAGCGCATGGTCTCCAGCGTGACGCTGACCGTGCTGCTCAAGCCTTGGCAGACCATGCCTAGCGAGTCACCGACCAGAATGCACTCCACCCCTGCCGCGTCGGCGACGGCGGCAAAGGTGGCGTCGTAGGCGGTGAGCATACTGATCTTCTCACCGCGTGCGTGCATCTCTTGCAGGCGCGGCAGGCTGATGGGTTTTCGCGCAGCGGGCGTGGCGTTGGCGGGGAGCGTGCCGTAAGGAGTGACGGCGGTCGGTGTAGAGGTAGGCGTTGTCATGGTGGGTTCCTTATAGGAGTCAATGAATGCGGTGAGTCTAGTTGACCGGTGCTGTAGTGGCTCGTCAGATGGAACGCTTACGGGTGTTGGGTTGGCACCGCGTGGCGCAGGGCGGCTTGCTGGTTCTTGTCATCGACAAACACCAGTTGCGGCTGATGTTCGGCCACTTCCTTGTCGTCCACCTGGGCAAAAGCGGCAATGATAATCAGGTCGCCTACCGAGGCGCGCCGGGCGGCTGAACCGTTCACCGAGATCATGCCAGAGCCGCGTTCGCCCTTGATGGCGTAGGTGACGAAGCGTTCACCGTTGTTGATGTTCCAGATGTGGATTTGCTCGTTCTCAGCGATGTTGGCGGCTTCCAGCAAGTTTTCGTCGATGGCGCAGGAGCCTTCGTAGTGCAGCTCGCAATGGGTCACGGCGACGCGGTGGATTTTGGATTTAAGCAGGGTGCGAAACATAGTTTTCTTCGGAATCAAAAGTGATAAGAAAGACCGCAGAGCGGGTCAAGTTCAGGGGCGCAGTTCCAGAGTGCAGGAGTCGCCCAAGGCTTCGCGCCAAACGCGCACGCGGGCTATTTGCGGGCGCAGATCGGGCATGGCCTGAGTGATAAAAACGCACAGGTTTTCCAGCGTGGGCGCGCCCAGACCGGCAATGTCGTCAAGCATTCGGTGGTCGAGTTGCTCGCGCACGTTGGCTAGGTGTTGGCGCAACAGGCCGAGGTCAATCACCATGCCGGTGGCGGGGTCGAGCGGGCCAGTCAGCCAGACTTCGGCGTGGTAGGTGTGGCCATGAATGCGACGGCTGGCTTCGGCCTCGGCGGCAATTGCCCGATTCAGGGTGTGCGCGGCGTCGAAGAAAAAGCGTTGACTGACGGTAAATACGAAGGTGTCCATTTGCAGGCTTTGAAGTTAGCGGATGCCGCTGATTTTGTGGGTTTGCAGGCTCAGTCGCCAAGCCGGGTGTTGCAGGCAGGCGGCGATGCAAAGGGTCATGTTGGCGGCTTGGTCAGGGCCATCCATCGGTTGCAGAAAATGGTGGCTGAACTGGCCGGTGGCCGCTATCGCCTGCAAGTCCAGGCCGGGCTGGGGCCAGACCAGTTTGAGTTCTTGTCCTTGTTGTTGCACCCAAGGCGCATCCGCTTTGGGGCTGACGCAGAGCCAGTCGATGCCGGTCGGTGCAGCCAGCGTGCCATTGGTTTCCACAGCAATGCGAAAGCCGCGTGCGTGCAAGGCGTCGATCAGGGCGGGGTCCACTTGCAACAAAGGTTCGCCGCCGGTGAGAACGACCAATCGGTGCGCCCGGTCGTCAGCGGGCCAGAGCGACTCAATTTGGTCGGCCAGTTCGTGGGCCTGCGCGTATTTGCCGCCCAGCGTGCCGTCGGTGCCGACAAAGTCGGTGTCGCAAAAGCGGCAGATGGCGCTGGCTCGGTCACTCTCGCGGCCCGTCCAGAGGTTGCAACCGGCCAAGCGGCAAAACACAGCGGGCATGCCCGCCTGCGCGCCTTCGCCTTGCAAGGTGTAAAAAATTTCTTTGACGCTGTAGGTCATGGCGTCAACACCGTGCTGACGGCTTGCGGCAAAAGTTCCGGGTAGTCACGGCTGAAATGCAGGCCACGACTCTCGTGGCGGGCCTGTGCGCTTTTCACAATCAGGTCGGCCACCTGCACCAGATTGCGCAATTCCAGTAAGTCGCGCGTGACATGAAAGTTGGCATAGAACTCCTGGATTTCATCCTGCAACAGCGCGATGCGGTGAGCGGCGCGCTCCAGCCGTTTGTTGGTGCGCACAATGCCCACGTAGTCCCACATGAAGCGGCGCAACTCGTCCCAGTTATGCGAAATCACCACGGTTTCGTCGGCGTCGGTGACTTGGCTGTCGTCCCAATCCGGCAGCACCGGGGCCGGGGTTATCGGGGCTTGGGTAATCGCCTGCGCCGTGGTTTGGGCAAACACCATACATTCCACCAATGAATTGCTGGCCAGCCGGTTGGCGCCGTGTAAGCCGGTGCAGGCGGTTTCGCCAATGGCATATAAGCCCGTCACATCGGTGTGCCCGACCAAGTCGGTCAACACGCCGCCGCAGGTGTAATGCGCGGCGGGCACAACGGGAATCGGTTGCTTGGCGATGTCGATGCCCAGTTCCAGACAGCGGGCGTAGATGTTGGGGAAGTGCTCTTGCAAAAAGCTCAAAGGCTGGTGCGAGATGTCCAGATAGACGCAATCCAACCCGCCTTTTTTCATCTCGAAGTCGATGGCGCGGGCGACCACGTCACGCGGTGCCAGTTCAGCGCGCGCGTCATGCTGCGGCATAAACCGTGTGCCGTCGGGCAACAGCAAACGCCCACCTTCGCCGCGCACCGCTTCGCTGATCAGGAACGATTTGGCGTGCGGGTGGTACAGGCAAGTGGGGTGAAACTGGATGAATTCCATGTTTTGCACCCGGCACCCGGCGCGCCAGGCGGCCGCAATGCCGTCGCCGGTGGCGGTGTCGGGGTTGGTGGTGTAGAGATAGACCTTGCCCGCGCCACCAGTGGCCAAAATCGTGTGCGGTGCCTGAAAGGTCAGCACTTCGTCGGTGGTTTCATCCAGCGCGTACAGGCCCAGGCAACGCTTTTCAGGGTGTCCCAGCTTGGCGTCGGTGATCAAGTCCACCAGCGTGTGGTTTTCAAAAATGGTGATGTTCGGCGTTTCGCGCACACGCTCAATCAGGGTGCCTTGCACGGCGGCTCCCGTGGCATCGGTCACATGCACAATGCGCCGCGCACTGTGGCCACCTTCGCGGGTCAGGTGCAACTGGCCGTCTTCTTCAGAAAAAGGCACACCCATTTTTTGCAACCAGGCCACCGCTTGCGGGGCTTGTTCGACCACCAGGCGGGTCGCGGCCAAATCGCATAAACCGGCGCCTGCGACGAGGGTGTCGTCCACATGGGCCTCAAAGCTGTCGTCCTTGCGCCAGACCGCCGCAATGCCGCCCTGCGCCCAGCCGCTTGACCCCGCAAACAGGGCACGTTTGGTGATGATGGCCACGCGCTGCGTAGGGGCCAACAACAAAGCGGCGTTCAGGCCGGCCAGACCGCTGCCGACAATCAGCACGTCAAAATGAAGAGTAGAAGAAGGTTTCACAGGGAATAATCATGGTTCGCTGATTAAAGCGGTTGAGTAGGCCAGGCGGACATAAATCGGGGCAAACACTTCCGCCTGGGTGATTTCGATCAGGGTTTCTTTGGCCAGTTCCAGCATCGCGATAAAGGTCACGACGAGTACCGATGTGCCTTGGCTGGCGTCAAACAAGTCTTCAAACTCGACAAAGCGGCGGCCTTGGAGTTTTCTGAGTAGCAGGCTCATGTATTCGCGCACCGACAGTTCTTCACGCGTGATTTTGTGCGTTTGAACCAGCTTGGCGCGCTTGAAAATGTCACGCAACGCTTGCTGCAAATCGTGTGGGCTGACCTCGGGCAAGCGTTGTTGCAGGGACTGTTCAATAAAGACGTGGGCACTTAAAAAGTCGCGCTCATGCTGGGGCACGGCGTTGAGTTTGGCACCGGCCAGCTTCATGCGTTCGTATTCCAGCAAACGGCGCACCAGCTCGGCTCGCGGGTCTTCGACTTCTTGGCCTTCGGCTACTTTTTTGGGCGGCAGCAACATGCGCGATTTGATTTCGATCAACATCGCCGCCATCAGCAGGTATTCGGCGGCTAGCTCCAGATTGCGGCCACGAATTTCATCCACATAGACCAGATATTGACGCGTCATGGCCGCCATGGGAATGTCAAGAATGTTGAAGTTTTGCTTGCGTATCAGGTAGAGCAGCAAGTCGAGCGGGCCTTCAAACGCTTCCAGAAATATTTCCAGCGCATCCGGCGGAATATACAAATCTTGCGGCAAAGCAAACACGGGTTCGCCATACAAACGCGCCAACGCCACGGGGTCTGCCGCAGGCGCTGGGTTCGATGATGACGCAGTGGGAGTGGGGTGCAGCGCGGCGCTGTCAACCGGGATAGACATTTTTGCTAGGCATCAAAGTACCGGCCTGCGAGGTGATTGACACGCGGGCCGTTGGCAAACCTGTTATTTGGCGTCGGTCTGATAGACGTAAGGCTTTTGATCAACCTCGGCGGCCCGGTAATCGCGCCAGGCGCTGCGGTCCACGTCAACGTCCCACAGTAGTTCACGGCCTTGGCGCTGCTTGGCGTCCAGCGCCGGGTCTTTGGCTTTGAGTTGACTGATGAATTGGGAGACATCAGATTGGTACTTGGGGCGATAAAAAATATTCATAAAAAACCTCTTTGGCGCATTTTACGGGCGACTGGGTTCGTCACTCCCGCCAATTTTGGCGGGGAGTAATATCAACAAGATGTATCAAAATATATTTTTTGACGAAATTTCGCATGAATAATTTTCTCAATCCCGCCGCCTGGGTGCATCTGGACTGGGTTTTATGCGTCGTCTTTGCCTGGCTTTTAACGGGCGTGATGGGGATCATTGCACTCAAGCGATTCAGGTTTGTCGCCACCGTGCTGTTTCCGGTGAGTGGTCTGTTCTCGTTGCTCTTGATGGGGGTGGCCTTGAGCGCGCTGGGCAGTGCGCCGGAAGTCGCGGTGCTGCCGATTGGCCTGCCGCAACTGCCGTTTCATTTGCGACTGGACAGTCTCTCCAGCTTTTTCTTGCTGCTCATTGGCGGCGTCTCGGCAGGTGTGTCGTTATTTGCCGCCGGTTACTTTCGCCAAGGCGAGGGCACGCCGCCCGGTTTGATCTGTTTTGAATACCATGTTTTTTTAGCCAGCATGGCGATGGTGGTGATAGCCAATGATGCTTACGCCTTCATGGTGGCTTGGGAAACCATGGCTTTTGCCTCATTTTTTCTGGTGATGGCTAACCACAAAATGCCTGAAATACGCCACGCGGGCTATTTGTATATGTTGGTCGCGCACATCGGGTCTTTGGGCATTTTGTTGTGCTTTGGCGTGTTGCAAGCCAACAGCGGCGACTACACCTTTGCCGGGATGCGTTTACAACAGTTGTCGCCGTTTTGGGCCTCTGTGGCGTTTGTTTTGGCCGTGTTCGGTTTTGGCGCCAAGGCCGGCATTCTGCCTGTCCATGTCTGGCTGGCCGAGGCGCACCCGGCAGCGCCGTCTCCCATGTCGGCCTTGATGAGCGGCGTGATGTTGAAGGTGGCGCTTTACGGCATTTTGCGGGTCTCTTTTGACCTGCTGCAAACGCGCCTCTGGTGGTGGGGCGTGCTGTTGATGACGCTGGGTTTGGCAACCGCCTTGTTTGGCGTGATCTTTTCGACCGTGCAGGTTGAGATGAAGCGCCTGCTGGCCTATTCCTCGATTGAAAACGTCGGCTTGATGTGTGTCGGCTTTGGTCTGTCTTTGCTGTTTTCAGCCTACGGCATGACCACGCTGGCTGCATTGGCCTTGACGGCGGCTTTGTACCACGTCATCAGCCATGCCTTCTTTAAAAGCCTGCTGTTTTGCAGCACTGGCGCTGTCATGCATGCCACCGGCGAACGCAGTCTGGGTAAGTTGGGCGGCCTGATTCGTTTCATGCCCTGGGTCGCCTGGCCGAGTCTGATTGGCGTGTTGGCCTGTGCCGGATTGCCGCCATTCGGGGGCTTTGTGGCGGAGTGGTTGCTGCTGCAAAGTTTTCTGTTCACGACCGGGCTGCCCAGTTCTTTTTTGAATATGCTGGTGCCGGTTGTCGCGGCCCTGATTGCTCTGATTGCGGCGCTATCTGGCTTCACGATGGTCAAGTATTTTGGCGTTGTCTTTTTGGGGCAGCCGCGTGAAGAAAAACTCTCGCAAGCACACGATGCCGGTCCGTGGGAACGCATGGGCATGTTGTGGCTGGTGGCCGGTTGTGTGGTGTTGGGCCTCTTTCCGAGTCAGGTGATTGCCTTGCTCGACCCGGTCACACATTTGCTGGTGTCGGCGGGGCTGGCGCAGACGGTGGCCGCCAATGGTTGGCTGCTGGTGCCGGTCAGCATTGAGCGCGCCAGTTATTCGCCCGCTATCTTTCTACTTGGCGTGCTGGCCTGTTTTGCCGTGGCATTTTTACTGGTGCACAAGCTCTACAAAGGACGCACCCGGCGCGCCCCGGCCTGGGACTGCGGTTACCCGTTTCAAACTGCCCGGATGCAAGACACGGCAGAAGGTTTTGGACAACCTATCCGGCAAATTTTTGAGCCTATGTTCCGCATGAAACGCGAACTGCCCTCGTCCTTTGATGAAAAGCCGCGTTACCGTGTAACGGTTGAAGACCCGCTGTGGCATTGGCTTTATCTGCCGTTGGCCGCGCTTGTTGAGCGCATCTCCAAGGTCGTCGGCCTGATGCAGCAAGGGCGCATTTCTGTCTATTTGATCTACAGTTTTGTGACCCTGATCATCGTACTTTTGGTAGTAAAACAATGAGCTTGCTAGGTCTGGCTTCACAACTCATGGCCATTGTGATGGCGCTGCTGCTGGCGCCTTTGCTGTCGGGCTGGGTCAATCAATGGCGTGCCCGTCTGCAAAATAAAACGGCGCCCGGTTTGTTGCAGCCATACCGTATGTTGCACAAATTATTCAACAAAGAGTCGGTGCTGGCGGACCATGCTTCAACCCTGTTTCGCATGGCGCCCTACATCGTGTTTGGCTGCATGTTGCTGGCCACCGCCATCATTCCGACCTTGTCCACCGACTTGCCTTTGTCGCCGGCCGCTGATGCCATTGCGTTAGTCGGTTTGTTTGCGCTGGCGCGGGTGTTTATCTCGTTGGCGGCGATGGATGTTGGCACCGCCTTTGGCTCGCTGGGCGCCCGCCGTGAAATGCTGGTCGGCTTTCTGGCGGAACCGGCTTTGCTGATGGTGTTGTTTTGTGCCTCCATGATTTCGCGCTCGACCTCGCTGACCACAATGGTTGAAACGCTGGCGCACCGGGAGCTTGAGATTTACCCCAGCTTGTTGGTCGCCGGGGTGGCGTTCACCATGGTGTCGCTGGCTGAAAACGCGCGCGTGCCGGTGGACAACCCGGCTACCCATCTGGAACTCACCATGATTCATGAGGCCATGATTCTGGAGTATTCGGGGCGCCATCTGGCGCTGATTGAATGGGCGTCCAGCCTCAAACTGTTTGCCTACTCCTGCATGGGTATCGCCTTGTTTTTCCCCTGGGGTATTGCCGAGGCGGGTGCGCCGGTGGCGCTGTTGCTGGCCTTGCCGGTGCTGGTGCTCAAGCTCGCGGTGGGCGGTATGTTGCTGGCCTACATTGAAACCGTCAGCGCCAAGATGCGACTCTTTCGGGTGCCCGAATTTCTTGCAACCGCCTTCTTGCTGGCTGTGATTGGCCTGCTGGTCAATATTTTGTTGGGGGTTGCATGATCAAACATTTGCCGCAACTGATTAACCTGTTTGCGACGTTGATTTTGATGCTCTCGTTTGCCATGATCTCGCAGCGCCGGGTGGCCACACTGATCAACTTGTTTGCCATGCAGGGCGTGGCGCTGGTGGTGGTCTCGGTGCTGCTGGCTTATGCCACGGATCAGCCGCATCTGTATGTGTCTGCCGCTTTGACGCTGGTGCTGAAAGTCTTCTTTATTCCCTGGAGTCTGCACCGCGTGGTGCGCCAGCTTCATACCCGTGGCGATGTAGAGACGCTTATCAACATGCCCGCGACCATGCTGGTGGGGATTGCACTGGTCATTTTTTCTTTCAGTCTGGCGTTGCCGATTTCGCGCTTGTCGGATTCGCTGGCCGGGGGCGCGCTGGGCATTGCGTTGGCTTGCGTGTTGCTCGCTTTTTTGATGATGATCACGCGCTCGCAAGCCGTGCCGCAGGTCATCGGCTTTCTGGCGATAGAAAACGGGCTGATTTTTGCCGCCACCACCGTCACCAACGGCATGCCGATGATTGTCGAGTTCGGGATTGCGCTGGATGTGTTGGTCGGCGTGCTGATTTTGGGCGTGTTCATGTTCCAGATTCGTGAACAGTTCGACAGTCTGGATATTCACAATCTCGAAAAACTCAAGGACGATTGACTGTGCACGCGTTATTTTTTGTGTTGGGTGTGCCGCTGCTAGGTGGGGCGGTTTTGTCAGGGGTTGGGCATCGGGATGTGGCGCGCAATATCAATGTCGTCTTTAGCCTGGCTACTTTTTTGGCGGCCTGCGTGCTGGCGGCCCAAATCATTTCAGACGGGCCGACGCTGGTCTGGCGTGACCAATTTTTTGTTGATCCGCTGAATGTATTTTTTGTCACCTTGACCGCTTTTGTCGGCTTGACCACGGCTATCTTTTCTCGCCCCTACATGCGCGTCGAGCAAGACAAGGGCAAGATGACGCCGCCCCGGATGCGCCTCTACCACGGCATGTACCAGTTGTTTATCTTCACCATGCTGCTGGCGTTGACCACCAACAATTTGGGTATTTTGTGGGTGGCGATGGAAGCGGCCACGCTGACCACCGTGCTGCTGGTCAGCGTGTACCGCACGGCAGCCAGTCTGGAGGCGGCCTGGAAATATTTCATTTTGTGTGGCGTGGGCATTGCGCAGGCGCTGTTTGGCACGGTGCTGCTTTACATGGCGGGCGACAAGGTGTTGGGCGCCGAGGGCGCTTCGCTTTTGTGGACCAATCTGGAGGCCGTCAAAAGCCAGTTGGACCCGGCGATTGTCACGCTCGCCTTTGCCTTTTTGCTGATTGGCTACGGCACCAAAGTCGGCCTGGTGCCGTTGCACAGCTGGTTGCCCGATGCGCACGCAGAAGGCCCGACGCCGGTGTCTGCCGTGCTTTCGGGCCTGCTGCTCAACGTCGCCATGTATGCGGTGCTGCGTTGCAAAGTGCTCACCGATGGCGCGTTGCAAGGCCCGCTGGCCGGGCAACTCATGATGGGGTTTGGTTTGCTGTCGGTGGTGGTGGCGACGTTCTTCATTGCGCGCCAAAAAGACGTGAAGCGTATGTTCTCGTATTCGTCCATCGAGCACATGGGCCTGATCACCTTTGCCTTTGGCATGGGCGGGCCGGTGGCCAACTTTGCGGGCTTGCTGCACATGACCGTGCACTCGCTGGTCAAGTCGGCCATCTTCTTCACGGTTGGGCACGCTACCCAAAAAGCTGGCACGCAAGTCATGAGCGAAATTCGCGGTCTGATCAAGGTCAATCCGATGGTGGGCTGGGGCTTGATGATGGGCGTGATGGCAATTTTGGGGATGCCCCCGTTTGGCGTTTTTGCCAGTGAGTTTCTGATTCTCACCACGGCCATGCGTGCGCAGCCGTGGGCGGCGCCCTTTTTGTTTATCGCCCTCGGTGTGGCTTTTTCCGCCATGTTGATTCGCGTGTTGCCGATGGTGTTTGGCGAGACAGACTTAAAGCCGCTTGATCACCCGCCTGCGTTGGTGCCGGTGTTTGTGCACCTTGGTTTGGCGTTGATGCTGGGTTTGTATATTCCGCCCTACCTGAATGACTGGTTCGTTCAGGCGGCCAAAATGTTGGGAAATTGAGCTGCATGTTTCAATCCACGCCCCCTTCGGAGCGAATTTGGAAGAGGTTACCCCTCTCCCAAATGAATTTTATCCCCCTGAAGGGGGAGGTTTCAAACCGGAGTTAGTTTTTGATGAACTTGCCTGAATTAACGATTGATTTGCAGCGACTGACCGCGCCGGTGCCTATCTCGCACGCCCCGGTGACGGCGGTGGACTGGCGGGCCGCCGCTTCGGTGGTGCACGAATCGGGGGGCCGATTGTTGGCTTTATGGGGCGGTGCCAACGCCGAGGGTGCCGTGGCGCATGTGGCCTATGTCACGCGGGACGGTGTGGCGTGGCTAGAGCTTGCGCTGGCAGACGAGTCGCCGACTTATCCCGATCTGCTGCCTTTTTTTCCAGTGGCGCTGAGAATGCAGCGTGCCTGTGCCGACTTGTCCGGCATCCGGGCCGAGGGTGCAAAAGACCAGCGCCCGTGGTTAAACCACGGCGCCTGGCCGGTGGACTATTTCCCGTTAAATCAAACCACACAGACTTTGCCAAGCTTTCCAGCCGCCGAACTGCTGGATTACCCGTTTGTCCGCGTTGAAGGTGATGGCGTGCATGAAATCGCGGTGGGGCCGGTGCACGCGGGCATTATTGAACCGGGGCATTTCCGGTTTTCAGTGGTGGGTGAAAAAGTGCTGCGGCTGGAGCAGCGCCTGGGCTACACGCACAAAGGCATTGAGCAGCGCATGACGCAGTTGCCCCCGCTGGCGGCCAGCCGTTTGGCCGGGCGCGTGTCAGGCGACGCCACGGTGGCTTATGCCTGGGCTTATTGCATGGCGCTTGAATCCGCCGCCGGGTGCGACATTCCGGCGCGGGCGGCGTGGTTGCGCGCGCTGATGCTGGAGCGTGAACGCATCGCCAACCATTTGGGCGACTTGGGCGGCATTGCCAACGATGCCGCTTTTGGTTTTGGATTGGCCCAGTTCTCGCGTCTGCGTGAAGACTGGCTGCGCTTGTCCAAAGACGCCTTGGGCCATCGCTTGATGATGGATGGCATCTGTCCCGGCGGCGTTGCCTGCGATGTGGATGACGTGCTGATTGAGCGACTGCATCAGCAATGTGACGCCATAGCGCGTGAAGTCAAAACACTGCACACCGTCTATAGAGACCATGCCGGTTTACAAGACCGATTCATGACCACTGGCTGCGTCACGCCCGCGCTGGCCGCTCAATTGGGGCTGACCGGTCTGGCCGGTCGGGCCAGCGCCCAAGCGATGGATTTGCGCTGTGATCACCCTGATTCGGTTTATGCGGTCTTGAAAGTCAAGATGGCGACACACCGCCAGGGCGATGTGGCCGCCCGGGTGGCCGTCCGCTTTGACGAGGTGTTTGAGTCGTTGCGCTTGATCCGAAAAATACTGGCCGATATGCCGGTTGGCCCCATTCGCCGTGACGTTGTTTTGCCCGATCAGCCTAGCCGTGGCGCCGGTTGGGTAGAAGGCTGGCGCGGCGAGGTGTTTGTGGCGCTTGAACTGGCCGGACGCGCTCACCAGCACCGCATTCAACGCTGCCACCTGCATGACCCGTCCTGGCAAAACTGGCCGGTGCTGGAGCACGCCGTGATGGGCAATATCGTGGCGGACTTTCCGCTCATCAACAAGTCGTTCAACCTCAGTTATTCAGGGCAGGATTTATGATTTGGAAGGTGGTTAAACAAGTTCTTAAAACCGGCATTCGCACGGAGCCTGCGCCCGTTCAGGGTGACGCGCTACAGGTCGAAGCCGGGCGCATTCATGCCGATGTGTTGGCGATATTGGGCCAAGCCTTGACGATTCGCCTGGTGGACGCCGGCTCCTGCAACGGCTGCGAGTTGGAGATCAACGCCTTGAGTAATCCCTACTACAACATCGAAGGGCTGGGCATCAAGTTTGTCGCCAGCCCGCGTCACGCCGATATGCTGCTGGTGACCGGACCGGTGTCGCGCAACATGGCAACTGCTTTGCAGCGCACTTATGACGCCATTCCTGCGCCCAAGCTGGTGGTGGCGGTGGGCGATTGTGGTTGTGATGGCGGTATTTTTGGTGAGAGTTACGCCAGCCTCGGGCCGGTGTCCAACGTGCTGCCGGTGGATGTGTGGGTGCCGGGTTGTCCACCCGCCCCGATTGAGATTTTGCGGGGCATTTTGGCGGCGGTGCGCCGCTGCAACGTTGGATCAGTTGAACGGAGTTAGATTTCTTTACTTTCTTCTTTGCGGTGATACGAGTCAATCCAGTTTTTGGCGTCGTTGATCACGGGGCGCCAAACCAGCAGCAGCAGCAAGATGGACAGGGGCACGGTGGTGATGTAGCCGACTGTTTTGAAGCCAATCGCGCCCAGCAGTCCGCCGATAAAAAAGCTGGAAATCAGCTTGGCTTGAAGTCGCAGTTTTTTGCGATTGCCCAGCACCAGCGTGTCATGCTTTAAGCGGTTGATATAAAGCAGCTTGCCCAGCTCAATGCCCATGTCGGTGACCAGCCCGGTGACGTGGGTAGTTCGTATTTCAGCATTGGAGATTTTGGTAATCACGGCATTTTGAAGCCCCATGATGAAGCACAAAATCAGCACGGTGAGCGGCACAAAAAGATCGGCAAAGAAGTTAATACCGGTGCCAAACAAGCCAAACACCAGTAGCAAGACCGACTCCAGCAACAAAGGCCGCCCGTAGGCACTTTGCAGGTTTTGCCGCAAACCCCAGTTCACCATCCAGGCCGTTGTCATGGCGCCGCTGACGAAGGCGACCAACAAGGCCAGCCCGGCCACGGCCACGCCCACATTGCCCAGCACCAGGTTGTCCGCGATGGCAGAGACGATGCCCGTCATGTGCGAGGTGTATTCGCCCACCGCCAGAAAACCACCTGCGTTGGTGGCCCCTGCTACAAAGCTCAGTGTGATGCCTAGGCGGGTGTTGTCTTGGGAGGTGCGCTGGACGGAGGTCCAACTGCGTATCAGCGGAATCATGAGGCTTGCCGCGCCAAACCCCTGCGGTCTGGACGCTGACACGGCGCATCAAGCCCGGAGATTCGTCGTTGAAGGTGAGCGTTGCGTGGGGTATTTGGAAAGCAAGGGAGCAAGGGGCGGGCTTCAAACATCATGGGCCGAACTATACACACGCCCTAATAATGTTGCCTGTCGCGGCCATGTAAGCATGGCTTAAACTGCTTGACCCGCCTCTCCTTTTTAACGAAAGCTTCAAGCTTTCAGACCTCTTTGCCGCCATGACACCCACCCAAAAATCCCTTGAAAATTCTGTGCTGTCTGAGTCAACTATCAATCTGCGTCACCTTGAGATGCTGCAAAAGCATTTTCCGCAGGCGCTGGAAGTCAACCCGCAGGGGCGTTATGTGGTGAATGCCGCGCTGTTACAACTCGCGCTTGACCCGGCGGGCGTCAAGGTGGAAGAAGATGGCTACGAGTTGCGCTGGGCGGGCAAGCGCGAGGCCTATCACAGCGCTTTTGTGCCGGTGCAAAAAATTCTGCAACCGCTGCCGCTGGAGAGCAAAAACTGGGACACCACGGGCAATCTGCTCCTGCGTGGCGACAATCTGGACGCGCTGCGTCTGCTGCGCCACAGCTACTTTGGCAAGGTCAAACTGATCTACATTGATCCGCCTTACAACACCCAAAGCGACGCTTTTATTTACCGGGATGATTTTTCAGTTAATCAAAACGAGGTGCTGCAACAGTTGGGCTATGACAAAGAGAATATCGACTACATCAAAAATATCTATGGCGCTAAAACGCATAGCGGGTGGTTGTCGTTCATGTACCCGCGCCTGTTGTTAGCCAAAGATTTGCTGCGTGAGGATGGCGTGATTTTTATCTCGATTGACGACAACGAGCAGGCGCAGTTGAGGCTGTTGTGCGATGAGGTGTTTGGACAGGACAATCATCTGGGTAGCTTTGTCTGGCGCCGACGCTCCTCTTCTGCCTTGGCAGAAAGACGCATCTCAACCGACCATGAATATGTTCTTGCCTATCACGGCGGTGAGTTTTTATCCAAAGGTATTCCCAAAGATTACAAGAGTTTTTCTAATGCCGATGGCGACCTGCGCGGTGATTGGGTGCCGGGTGATTTAACGGTCGGTATGGGGGCGGATGAAAGGCCTAACCAGTTTTATGAACTCACAGATCCAAAAACAGGCAAGGTTTACCAACCCAATCCAAACCGTGTGTGGTCTTATATAGCAATCGCGAATCAAAATGCAGGTTTTTTGATGACCTGAAAGTTATCTAGAAATCGGTTAGTGAGTGATTTGGAAAGTTTGCGCCAGCGGGTCTGAAAAAAGTCCTTGATGGTCGATGTGAAGGTCTTCGCATCAGG
>CAIJRK010000023.1 GCA_903823025.1 uncultured beta proteobacterium | reverse complement strand
TTTGCGCTTCTTCAAGCGTTTGGGGTTTCGGGCTGGCTTGCCGTAGATTAATTTGCATTGCTATCAATTCTGACCTGTTTTTGCACAAATCCCGACAACACTATGAAATCAGTTGGGTAGTGGGGTGAACGCGTACCTTTTTAGCCGATTCCGTCATGACAATTTGTGAGGTTTGGTGCTTTTAAAAATACCGTCGCCTTAAGAAACGGATTCGTCTGGCAGGCGTTCGAGCGAGAAGTGCCGCTTCAAGCTAAAACGTCGCCATACGCCAGCAGGCTCGCTGAGCAACGGGACGCGCCAATGGGGCGAATGAAACAGCGAAAGACGCCAGGCGACCTGCGATGGAAAGCAAAAATGCAGAGCATCGGGTGCCTGTAGCGTGAGATGACCCAACGAGCCGCTGGCATACGGCATACCGATGCTGGCGGAGTCCAGGATATTGAGCTGGGCATCAAGCAAGTGGATATTGAGGAAGTCTTCGTAGTCAAAGCCATCGGTGGCGAATAAAACAAAGTTCTCATCCCAGGCCACGCAAGCCTCCAAAACGCAGCCCTCAACGAAGGTGGCGCTGGCCTGGGCATTGACGTGAATCTGGCTCTGAGTCTCACAGGCGCTCCCCGACGGGTTTGTGACCAGCTCAAATCCGCAGGCAATGCGCAGGGAGGCGCTCGCTACCATGCGTTACTCGCCCCCTACTCCACCGTCACACTTTTCGCCAAATTACGTGGTTTATCAACATCCGTTCCTTTGGCGCAAGCGGTGTGATAAGCCAGCAACTGCAAAGGCACGACGTGCAGCAAAGGCGAGAGTTCGCCGTAGTGCTCAGGCATACGAATGACGTGCAAACCTTCGCCCGACTCGATCTTGGTATCGGCATCGGCCAACACATAAAGCACACCGCCTCGGGCACGCACTTCGTGCATATTGCTTTTGAGCTTTTCCAACAGCGCGTCGTTAGGGGCTACGGTGACGACCGGCATGGCGCTGGTGACCAACGCCAGCGGACCGTGTTTGAGTTCGCCCGCCGGATAGGCTTCGGCGTGGATGTAGCTGATTTCTTTCAGCTTGAGCGCGCCTTCCATCGCAATCGGGTAATGCAGCCCGCGTCCTAAAAAGAGCGCGTTTTCCATTTTGGCGAAGTCTTCAGACCAGGCAATCACCTGTGGTTCCAGCGCCAGCACGGCTTGCAAAGCAGCTGGCAAATGGCGCATAGCTTTCAGGTGACGTGCTTCTTCCTCGTCACTCAGATTTCCCTTGGCTTGGGCCAAAGCCAGCGTCAGCAAGAACAGACCGGCCAATTGCGCGGTGAACGCTTTGGTCGAGGCCACGCCAATTTCAATGCCGGCGCGCGTGATGTAGGACAGTTCACATTCACGCACCATGGCGCTGGTGGCGACGTTGCAAATGGTCAGGGTGTGCGTCATACCCAAGCTTTGGGCGTGTCGCAGTGCCGCCAAGGTGTCTGCCGTTTCACCGGATTGCGTGATCGTGACCACCAAAGTGCGCGGGTTGGGCACCGAATCCCGGTAGCGGTATTCGCTGGCTACTTCAACTTGAGTCGGAATTTTGGCGATGCTTTCCAGCCAGTATTTGGCGGTGCAGCCGCTGTAATAACTAGTGCCGCAAGCCAGGATCAAAACCGAATCAATGTCCTTGAACACACGCGCTGCGCTGGCGTTGCCGTCAAACAATTCGGGCACGATGCCGCTCACACCTTCCAGCGTGTCGGCAATGGCGCGGGGTTGTTCAAAAATCTCTTTTTGCATGTAGTGGCGATACGGCCCCAACTCGGCGGCACCGCTGTGCGCCACCACAGTTTTGACCGGACGCTGGGCGGGGGCCACGGGCTTGTAGTTCTTGTCCACCAACCAGTATTTACCGAGTTGAATGTCCACCACATCGCCTTCGTCCAGGTACACGATTTGGTCCGTGACGCCCGCCAGCGCCATCGCATCGCTGGCCAGAAAATGTTCTTGTCCCTCTTTGCCAACGCCCAAAATCAACGGCGAACCGGCGCGCGCACCGATCAAACGATGCGGCTCGTCTTTGCAAAAAACGGCAATCGCGTAGGCCCCTTGCAAATGCCCCAAGGCCGCTTTGACGGCTTCAAAAATGTCCCCGTCGTACAGGTTGTCAATCAAATGGGCGATGACTTCGGTGTCAGTCTGGCTTTGGAATACATAGCCTTTGGCTTGCAACATGGCCCGCAATTCGTCGTGGTTTTCAATGATGCCGTTGTGAACCAACGCCACGCGGCCCGGACGGCTGGCCGCGTCCAGACCGGGGCCGTGGCTGAAATGGGGATGCGCGTTGTGAACCACCGGCGCGCCGTGCGTGGCCCAGCGCGTATGGGCAATGCCAGTGCTGCCTTCGAGTTGGCTATCCATGACTTGCTCGGATAATTCCGCCACGCGAGAGGTGCTGCGGGCGCGCGTCAAGCCTTGCGCGTGGACGGCGACGCCGCATGAGTCATAACCGCGGTACTCCAGTCTTGCCAGACCCTGCACCAGGATGGGAACGATATTGCGGGTAGAAACCGCGCCGACAATGCCACACATAGACTGCTCCAAATAAAGTTAGTGCGTCCATGATAGGAGTCCGATAAAGAAATAGGTAATTGAAATTTATTGTTCAATGAATTTATATTTCATAATTTTTATGAATTGGTTTTTAATTACTAAATTAATATTTTTTTGAAATTAATAGTCTTTATTTTTTCCCAATTAGCAATGAGAAAAATCTCTAACAACATCTCGTTCAGGGTGCTGAAATCCATTAAATCGCCGGTAAAACTACCTAAGTGCTAACCCGCTAACACAATGAAGGGCTTCTCGGTAGCATTCAGTTTCATGTTGACGAGCTGGTTGGTTCGTCGATTCAAACCAGCCAGCCGGAGAGCAATTTGTCAGCTGAATTCATTCTTGAGACGCGCGGATTGACCAAGGAATTCAAAGGATTCATGGCCGTCAAGCAAGTGAACCTGAAGGTTCAGCGCGGCCACATCCACGCCCTGATTGGCCCTAACGGTGCGGGCAAAACCACCTTCTTTAACCTGCTCACCAAATTCCTGATTCCGACTTCGGGCAGCATCACGTTCAACGGCATCGATATCACGACCGAGCAACCCGCACAAACGGCGCGGCGCGGCATTGTTCGCTCCTTTCAAATCTCGGCGGTGTTTGCACACATGACCGTACTGGAGAACGTGCGCGCTGCACTGCAACGCAATCTGGGCACCTCGTTTCATTTCTGGAAAGCGGAACGCACGCTGATGCATCTGCATGGCCGTGCCCGCGAGTTGCTGGCCGAAGTTGATTTGCAGGATTTCGCTAATGAATTGGCGGTCAACTTGCCTTATGGCCGCAAACGCGCGCTGGAGTTGGCCACCACATTGGCGCTGGAGCCTGATTTGATGCTGCTGGACGAACCCACCCAAGGCATGGGCCACGAAGACGTGGATCGGGTCACGCAGTTGATTAAAAAAGTCTCTGCCGGGCGCACCATTCTGATGGTGGAACACAACATGAATGTGGTTTCCTCAATTGCGGACCGCATCACGGTACTGCAACGCGGCGCTATTTTGGCGGATGGCCCTTATGCCGAGGTTTCAAGTAATCCGCTGGTGATTGAGGCCTACATGGGCACGGCCAACACCGAATTGCAAGGCGCTCATTGATGAAAAAAGAATTACTTCGCATCGAAGACTTGCACGCCTGGTATGGCGAATCGCACATCTTGCATGGCGTGAACCTGACCGTGAATGAGGGCGAAGTGGTCACGCTGCTGGGGCGCAACGGGGCCGGGCGCACCACGACCATGCGCGCCATCGTTGGCCTGACGGGTTCGCGCAAAGGCTCGCTCAAGATCAATAGTGTTGAAACCATCAACCTGGCGCCGCACAAAGTGGCTCGCCTAGGTGTCGGTTACTGCCCTGAAGAACGGGGTATTTTTTCCAGCCTGACGGCAGAAGAAAACCTGATGCTGCCGCCCACTATTGCCCCGGGCGGTATGAGTGTCGAAGAGATTTACGAGATGTTCCCCAACCTGAAAGAGCGCGCCAACAGCCCCGGCACGCGCCTGTCAGGTGGCGAACAACAAATGTTGGCGGTCGCGCGCATTTTGCGCACGGGTGCACGTTTGTTGCTGCTCGATGAAATCTCGGAAGGCCTGGCACCCGTGATTGTGCAAAAGCTGGCCGAGATGATTCTCACACTCAAAGCCAAGGGCTACACCATTTTGTTGGTCGAGCAAAACTTTCGATTTGCCGCGCCGCTGGCCGACCGTTTCTACATCATGGAGCACGGCACCATCGTGAAACAGTTTGCCCAAAACGAGTTAACCGAGAACATGGGCATGTTGCAAAGCTACCTGGGCGTTTGAGCCAGTAGCCGCCTTAAAAATTATTTTCTACTTCCCCGCTTTCAATCACTAACGCTCAAGGAGACATCATGAAACTTAACGCGCTCGTCGCTGCATTGGCCCTTGGTTTTGCCGCAGCCGCATCGGCCCAGGACACGGGTCCGGTCAAGATCGGGTTCATCACTGATATGTCCAGTCTGTATGCCGACATTGACGGCCCCGCCGGGGGTGAAATGGTCAAATGGGCGGCGCAGGATTTTGGTGGCAAGGTCTTGAACCGCCCGATTGAAGTGCTCACCGCTGACCACCAAAACAAGGCTGATATTGCCAGCTCGCGGGCGCGAGAGTGGATTGACAAAGACGGTCTGACGATGTTGATGGGCGGCACCAGTTCAGGCACCGCGTTGGCGATGGCAAAAGTGGCGGCGCAAAAGAAACGCCCCTTCATGGTCATTGGGTCGGGCACAGCACGCCTGACCAACGAAGAGTGTTCGCCTTACACCGTGCACTACGCCTACGACACGGTGGCGCTGGCCAAAGTGGCCGGTTCTGCGCTGGTCAAAGCGGGCAATAAAAGCTGGTTCTTCCTGACCGCCGATTACGCTTTTGGTCACTCGCTGGAAGCCGATGCTTCAACCGTGGTCAAAGCCAATGGCGGTACGGTGGTCGATGCCGTGCGCCACCCGCTTAATGCCTCTGACTTCTCGTCTTTCCTGTTGCAAGCCCAATCGTCCAAAGCCCAAATTTTGGGCCTCGCCAATGCGGGGGGTGACTTCACCAACGCCATGAAAGCAGCACGGGAATTTGGCGTTAACAAGACCATGAAGATCGCGGGTTTGCTGGTGTTCATCAACGAAATTCACAGCTTGGGTCTGGCCAACACCGCCGGTCTGCAATTGGCCGATAGCTGGTACTGGAATCAAGACGACGCCTCGCGCAAGTTTGCCCAACGTTTCTTTGCCAAGTACAAGCGGATGCCTTCAAGCTTGCACGCCGCCGACTATTCCGCCGCCATGAATTACCTGAAGGCCGTACAAACAGCCGGCACCACAGACGCCGATAAAGTCATGTCTACCCTCAAAAGCATGAAGATCGACGACTTCTACAACAAGGGACAAATTCGCGCGGATGGCCGCATGATTCACGATATGTACTTGTATGAAGTTAAGTCGGTCAAGGAATCGACTGCGCCTTGGGACTACTACAAGAAAGTCGCCACGGTGCCAGGCGACCAAGCCTTCACCACGCTGGCTGAATCCAAGTGCGCGCTAATTAAAAAATAAGTTAACTCTCCAGAGCGGCTGACTGCGGGTGCAGTTGGCCGTTTTTTTCGCTTTGCAAGGCATGAACTGACGGGCCTCCATGGAAATTTTCGGTATTCCCCATCAAGCATTTCTGGGCCAGCTGCTGCTAGGTCTGGTCAATGGCACGTTTTACGCCCTGCTAAGTCTCGGGCTGGCGGTCATCTTTGGCCTGCTGGGCATTGTTAATTTTTCGCACGGCGCGCTTTACATGATGGGCGCGTTTGCCGCCTGGATCATGCTCGACAAACTGGGCATCAACTATTGGTTTGCGCTGCTGCTGGCGCCGCTGGCGGTGGGGGCTTTTGGCGTGCTCACGGAACGGCTTTTTCTTAAACATCTCTATAAGCTGGACCCGTTGTATGGCTTGCTACTAACCTTTGGTCTGGCTTTGATTACCGAAGGTATTTTTCGCGAAATCTACGGCGTCTCGGGCCAGACTTATAACGTGCCTGAGTTGTTGTCGGGCGCCACCAATCTGGGCTTCATGGTGTTGCCCAACTACCGTGCCTGGGTCGTTTTGGTGTCGCTGGTGGTGTGCTTTGGCACCTGGTACTTGATTGAACGCACACGGCTGGGCGCCTACTTGCGCGCTGGCACTGAAAACGCCCCGCTGGTGCAGGCTTTTGGCATCAACGTGCCCTTGATGGTGATGTTGACTTATGGCGCTGGCGCTGCGTTGGCCGGATTGGCGGGTGTGCTGGCCGCACCCATTATTCAGGTCAATCCGCTGATGGGTTCCAACCTGATCATCGTCGTGTTTGCGGTGGTGGTCATTGGCGGCATGGGTTCCATCATGGGGTCGATTCTGACGGGCTTGGGCTTGGGCATTGTGGAAGGCCTGACGCGCGTTTTTTATCCGGAAGCCTCCAGCATTGTGGTGTTTGTCATCATGGTCGTTGTGCTGATGATTCGCCCGGCGGGCCTGTTTGGCAAGGAGGCCTAAATGATGAACAAAACCAACAAAATTATTGGCGTCACCTATGCAGTGCTGCTGGCCCTGGCACTGCTGGCTCCTTTTCTAGGGCTGTATCCGGTGTTTTTGATGAAGCTGCTGTGCTTTGCCATCTTTGCCTGCGCCTTTAATCTGCTGCTGGGATTTACCGGCCTGCTCTCGTTTGGCCATGCCGCGTTTTTCGGTTCAGCCGCTTACGTGACCGGCTACTTCATCAAGATGCAACATTTCACCCCGGAGTTGGGCATCCTGATCGGTGTGGTGGCCTCCGGCCTGATCGGCCTGGTGGTGGGCATGGTGGCGATTCGGCGGCAAGGCATTTATTTCGCCATGATCACGCTGGCGATTGCCCAGATGATTTATTTTGTGTGTTTGCAGGTGCCTTTTACCGGCGGTGAAGACGGTCTGCAGGGCGTGCCACGCGGGGCGCTGTTGGGCCTGCTGCCGCTCAAGTCGGACACCACGCTGTATTACGTGGTGCTGGCTGTTTTTATCGCCGTCTTTCTGTTTATTTCACGCATCGTGCATTCGCCTTTCGGTCAGGTGCTCAAGATGATTCGTGAGAACGAGCCGCGCGCTATTTCGCTGGGCTACCAGGTGGAGCGCTACAAGCTGCTGGCCTTTGTGCTGTCGGCGGCGCTGACCGGGCTGGCCGGTTCGCTCAAAACCGTGGTGATGGGGTTTGCCACGCTGTCTGATGTGCACTGGTCCATGTCAGGCGAAGTTATTTTGATGACGCTGCTCGGCGGTGTGGGCACCTTCTTTGGCCCGGTGCTGGGTTCCGGCATTGTGATTGGGTTACAAAACTTGCTGGCGGACAAAGTCGGCTCTTGGGTGACCGTGATTATTGGTGTGATTTTTGTCATGTGCGTGCTGACTTTCCGCAAAGGTGTGGTGGGCGAGTTGCAGGCGTATCTCGAACGACGTCGGAGAGCCGCCGCCAAATAATTAGAATCTTCCATATTTCACAAAAGTATGGAACCAAATTCTCTCGACGCTACCGATTTGCAGTTGTTAGCGCATCTGCAAAACGACTCGTCACGCAATAATCAGGATTTGGCTGCGCTGGTGCATATTTCGCCACCGACCTGCTTGCGCCGCGTGAAACGGCTACGCGACGCGGGTCTGATCGAGCGGGAAATCGCGCTGCTCAGTGTTGATAAATTGAGTCTTGTCCTTGGGCACGGGTTGTGCGCAATAGTTGAAATTACGCTGGATCGTCAAGACAGCGACGCCTTGGAGGCGTTTGAAAAAAAGGTCATTGCAGACGAGGCGGTGCAGCAGTGTTATCGCGTCTCGCCTGGCCCTGACTTTTGTCTGGTGGTGCACACCGCGCACATGCCAGACTATCTGGCGCTGGTGCAGCGGCTGTTTACGGTAAACACCAATGTGCGCAATGTCAAAACCTTCTTCAGCATCAAGCGCAGCAAATTTGGGGCGCGCGTGCCCTTGCCTTTGGGGATTACGCCGGATGCGCCAAAGGCAGCGTGAAACTCACGCTGCAGCCCGCATCCGGCGCACCGATGGCCCACACCATGCCGCCGTGGCGCTCCACAATTTTTCGGGTCAGCGCCAAGCCCACGCCCAAGCCCTCAAATTCGCGACTGCCGTGCAGACGCTGAAAAGCGTGAAACAACTTGGACGCATAACCCGGATTAAACCCAACGCCGTTGTCCGTCACCGTCAAAACACACAGACCGTTGTCATGGGCTTGCCATGTGATTTCAATCCTGGCGACAGCCCGGGGCGCTGTAAATTTCAAGGCATTCGACAGCACATGCATCAGCACTTGTCGCAGCAGCGTGGCATCACAGCGCAGTGCCGGAAAATCATCAGCCACCTGCCACTCAACCCGTCGCCCGCCCAAGGTCGGGGCCAACGCCATGCAAACATCTTGCACCAGTGGCGCCACGGCCACCGTGGTTAAGTCAAGATCCAGACGGGTCAGGCGCGACAGCTCGGTCAGCGCATCAATTTGCAAGCCCATTTGCCGGGCCGCCTGACTCACGCGATCCAAATGTGAAGCGACAGCGCCCGATGTTTGAGGGCCCAAATCCTCCTTGATGATCTGCACGTAAGCCGTCACATGCCGCAAGGAGGCCCGCAGGTCATGCGACACGGAAAAGGTGAAATCTTCCAGCTCTGAGCGCGCTTGATCGCGCTCATGCCGGAGTTGCGCTGTCAAGTGCGACTCACTGCCCGACTCATACGCAGGGGGCGATGCCTCGGTCAGTGGGGCGTTCATTTGGCAGGTCGCTTCCAGTTGGCGATGCTGACTTGTTTGCCCCGGGCCACCGTCAAAGCGCCCGCTGGCGTATCTTTAGTCACGGTCGAGCCGCCGCCCACCGTGCCACCCGCCCCCAGCGTAATCGGCGCAACCAGCACGCAGTTGCTGCCCACATGCACGTCCGGCTCAATCACCGTGCGGTGTTTGAAAGCCCCGTCGTAATTGGCCGTGATGCTGCCCGCGCCATAGTTCACACGCTCACCGACCGTGGCGTCGCCCAGATAAGCGAGGTGGTTGGCCTTGGCACCCTGGGCCAGCGTCGAATTCTTGACCTCGACAAAGTTGCCGATATGCACTTCAGCCCCCAATTTAGCACCGGGTCGCAAACGGGCAAATGGGCCAACGCGCGCATCAGCACCGACTTCAATAAAGTCTTTGGTGCCCGGCTGGCCGCCTTCAATATGCGTGAACGCATAGATCACCGCGCCAGCGGCAATCGTGGTGTTGGCAATCACGCAGTTGGCGCCAATCTTCACGCCTTCGCCTAAATTTACCTGGCCTTCAAAGACACAGTTCACGTCAATCGACACGTCTGGCGCGCACTGCAATTGACCGCGCACATCCAGCCGAGCAGGGTCTGCCAGGCGAACGCCCTGCTCCATCAATTGCAACGCCAGGCGCATCTGAAAAGCACGCTCCAGTTCAGCGAGTTGCACCGGGCTGTTGACGCCCGCCACCTGCACGGCGTCCTTGATTTTGTGCGCGACCACGGGCACGCCATCGGCCACGGCAAACTTCACAATCTCGGTCAGATAAAACTCGTTCTGGACATTCTGGTTATCCAGCCGTGCCAGCCATGCTTTGAGATGTTTGGCGGGCAGCGCCATGATGCCGCTGTAGATTTCGGTGATGGCCAGCTGCGCCTCGTTGGCGTCCTTTTGCTCCACGATGGCTTGCACGGCGTCACCTTCACGAACAATGCGGCCATAGCCTTTAGGATCGGCAAAATCAATCGTCAGCAGCGCCAGATATTGACCGTCACAGGCGGCGATTAAATCTTGCAGCGTGGCCGCCTGCGTCAAGGGCACATCGCCTGACAGCACGACCACAATGCCGTCATCGCGCAACAGCGGCACCGCCTGTTGCACAGCGTGACCCGTGCCTAATTGCGGTGCCTGACGCACAAATTCAAGATCAAACCCGGTGGCTGAATCCGCAGGCTGGGCGACGATGGCGGCTTCAACTTCATCCGCGCCGTGGCCCGTAATAACGACCACCTGACGGGCTGACAAAGCCGTCGCCGTGTCCACCACATGCTGCAGCAAGGCGCGACCTGCCAAGAGGTGTAGCACCTTGGGTAATTTACTTTTCATCCGCGTGCCTTTGCCCGCTGCCATGATGACCACATCAACAGGTTTAGCCGCAGTGGCCGCATTGACCGCTTGCGCGGCTTCTAAAACATTGCGCATGGCGCTCTCCATTCATCCAAAAATTGGTTTAACCGCTCTCTAGGAGCGGACGTGCTGTTTGAGTTTGTTGACGCGGCTTCTGAGTGTCTGCGTGGCGGGTTGCAGCACCTCGACGCAAGCGGTGCGGCGTCAAATTAAGGGTAATTCAGTCAGCGATGCGCGCACCTTGCTGGCGCAAAAGGGCTAAGGGGCTGTCTTAAACCGGCCAGACCACGCCGTTGTCGTTCAAAATTGCATCCATCGGCAAGTCGTGTGATTCAGGCTCAAAGTCCGGCAAAAAGCCGGGCGCATAACCCAAGCCGACGGTGATAGGACGCGGCGACAAAGAAGACAGCATCCGGTCGTAAAAACCACCGCCATAACCCAGACGATAGCCGCCGGGCGCATAACCCACGCAAGCCACAAACAGCAGCGTGGGCACAATAACTTCGGTGTCTTTGGGCTTGGGGATACCAAACGCATCTTCTTCCATCGGGCAACCCGGATACCACGCATGAAAAGTCATGGTTTTATGAACTTTATCCACCACAGGCAGTCCAATGCGGCGAGGTTGGGGTTGATCCAGCAGTTCGCCGTCTTCTTTCCAACGATGTAAAGCGGGCAGCGGGTCGAACTCGCCTTTGATCGGCCAATAAGCGCCAATCACCGCGTCCGGTCGGCCCACCAGCCAAATACGCATGATGCGTTGAAGTAAGTCGCCCCGTTGTTGACGGTCGGGGAGATTCAGGCGTTGTTCGACAAGAATTTTACGAAGGGCTTTCTTTTCAAGCCCCCTTTTTTCATCAGAGTTATTCATAATCTCCACATGCAGTTATCTACCATTTTGACATCGTTTGCGCTGGCCGGGTCTTTGGCCTTGTCCGCCACTGGCGTCGCACACGCCCAACCCAAAACAGCTCCGACGCCCCAGACGGATGACATTATTCTGGAAATGAGCCAAGCCTACCGGCAAGGCAACGCCCAGCGCCTGACGGCTTTGCTTCCGCAAGTGCGCGGCAATATGCTGGAGCCTTGGGCCGCTTATTGGGAATTGCGCGTGCGCCTTGACACCGCAAGCCCGAGTGAAATTCAGGACTTTTTGACCCGTTACGCCGGAACTTACCAAGAAGATCGTTTGCGCAACGACTGGCTTTTGCAACTGGGCAAGCGCCGGGACTGGTTTAACTTTGCCGCGCACGTTCCGCTTTTTCGCATGAACGACGACCGCGAAGTACGCTGCTACACCCGCGCGACAGAACCTATCCTGACGGGCAACGCGCAAGCCGCCGACGTCAAGCAGCAGTGGTATGCACAGCGCGACTCGGACGATGGCTGCACGCTTGCCGCCGCGCGTTTGTATGACGCCAAAAAACTAACCGATGCCGATATCTGGCGCAAAGCCCGCATGGCGATGGAAGCCAACCGGGCCAAGGCCGCCAAAACTGCAGCCAATATCATCTCAAACGAGGCCGCAACCGCCTTGGATGAGATTAGCCGCAACCCGGATCGTTTTCTATCACAACGCACGAGCGCTTCCAGCGCCATCGCCCAGGAATGGGTCGTTTTGGCCTTGATCCGTCTGGCCGCCAGTGACGAAGACCAAGCAGCCCGGGCGCTGGAAAACCAGTGGCGCGCACACTTGACAGCAGAACAACGCTCTTGGGCCTGGGGCGTCATTGGCAAATATGCCGCGCAGCGCCGCTCGATCAACGCCAGCGACTACTTTGCCAAAGCCAAAGACGGCGATCTGGACGACGATCACCTGGAATGGAAAGCACGCGCCGCCCTACGTCACGCCCACTGGTCAGATGTGTTGGTAGCCACGCAGGCGATGAGTCCCGAGACGCGCCAGGATGCCACTTGGGTGTACTGGCGTGCCCGGGCCTTGATACAAGTCGCCCCCACTGAGGCGAATCGCACCGAAGCCACCCGTTTGTTAAAAAGCATTGCCAGCGTGCGCGGGTTTTACGAGCAATTAGCCATGGAAGAACTGGGCCAGCGCATCAGCACCCCGGCGCGCCCAAGCCCGTTGACAGTCCAGGAAAAAGAAGGAGCGCGCCTGAACGCTGGTCTAAGCCGAGGTTTGTACGCGATTCAAATAGGCTTGCGCAGCGAAGGCGTGCGTGAGTGGAACTACATCACCAGCTTGCACCAAAGCGGCGGCATGGGTGACCGTGAATTGCTCGCCGCTGCTGATCTGGCCTGTCAATATGAAGTTTGGGATCGCTGCATCAACACCAGTGAACGCACAAAAGATGTCATCGACTTCGAGCAGCGCTTTCCGATGCCGTTTAAAAATGCAGTGCTGCAACGCACCACACAAATCGGTCTCGACCCGGCCTATGTTTATGGGCTGATCCGCCAGGAAAGCCGTTTCATCATGAATGCCCGCTCAGGCGTCGGCGCCTCCGGTTTGATGCAAGTGATGCCGCCCACGGCGCGCTGGACGGCCCAAAAAATCGGCATGACCGATTTCAAGCCGCACCAAATTAACGACCGCGACACCAACATCGCCATTGGCACGGGCTACCTCAAACTGGTGTTGGACGACTTTGCCGGTTCCATGCCGATGGCCGCCGCCGCCTACAACGCAGGGCCAAGCCGTCCCAAAAGATGGCGCGGCCAAACCGGCGACCCAACAATGGAAGCGGCCATTTGGGCTGAAAACGTGCCATTTACAGAAACGCGCGATTACGTGAAAAAAGTACTCTCGAACACCACCAATTACGCCGCGCTAATTTCCGGCCAGCCCCAGTCACTCAAAAGTCGCTTGGGCCAGGTCGGCCCTTTAGGGGCCGGTGCACTGGTGGTCAACAACGACTTGCCTTGAACAAAGCGGCAGGATCAGACCGCCATACGCTAGCATGGCGTTTTGGAGGTTCTCATGCTCAAGCTTTATATCGGCAACAAAAACTATTCTTCCTGGTCCATGCGCCCGTGGGTACTGCTCAAACAGGCAAACATTTCTTTTAAAGAAATCAAAATTCGTTTTGATTCGTTTGAACCGGGTTCTACCTTCAAGAACACCATCAATACCCTGACGCCGACCGGCAAAGTGCCTGTGCTGATCAACGATGCTTGCGATGATTTGGTCGTTTGGGACACGCTGGCGATTGCCGAATATGTGGCGGAACAATTCCCGGATAAACAGCTCTGGCCAATCGAGCAAGCAGCACGGGCGCGGGCACGCAGCCTCTGCGCCGAGATGCACGTCGGCTTTACGCATTTGCGCGGCAACTGCCCCATGAACATTGAAGCGTCCTTGCCAGAAATCGGTGCCCTGATCTGGCGTGACAAACCCGAGGTGCGCGCAGACGTTGCGCGTCTGGTGGCTATGTGGCAAGAGTTGCTACACCAGCACGGCGGGCCGCTATTGTTTGGCAAATTCTCAATCGCCGACGCCTATTTCGCCCCGCTGTGTATGCGGCTCAAAACTTACGCGCTGCCGGTTCCGGCGGACATCACCGATTACATAAACCACCTCTGCGCCTTGCCTAGCGTCAAGACGTGGATTGATGAGGCGCTGGCAGAAAAAGACTTCCTCGATTTTGAAGAACCCTACCGCCTGAACCGCTGATATGGAAATTTATTTGGTAGGCGGCGCGGTGCGGGATGCGCTGCTGGGGTTGCCGGTCAAAGACCGTGACTGGGTCGTGGTGGGCGCCACCCCTGAAGCGCTGACTGCGCAAGGCTATCTCCCCGTAGGCAAAGACTTTCCGGTGTTTTTGCACCCTAAAACCAAGGAAGAATACGCACTGGCCCGCACCGAGCGCAAAACCGCCCCTGGCTACCACGGCTTTGCCGTTCATGCCGCCCCCGATGTCACCTTGGAAGAAGACCTGGCCCGACGCGACCTCACCATTAACTCAATCGCGGTTCGTGCCGAATCGGCCAGCGCGCAAGGTCTGCTTGATCACCCGACAACACCAGCGCCCCGGTTTTGGAAAACCCGTGGTGCTTTGGTTGACCCCTTCGGCGGTCAGCAAGACATGGCCGCCAAAGTGCTGCGGCATGTGACGTTGGCCTTTCGTGAAGACCCGGTGCGCATCCTGCGTGTGGCGCGACTGGCCGCGCGCTTTGCCGACTTCACGGTGGCGCCGCAAACCTTGCAACTCATGCGCGAGATGGTCGCGCAGGGCGAAGCCGATCATTTGGTGGCTGAACGTGTCTGGCAAGAACTCGCCAAAGGCCTCATGGAAAACACGCCCTCGCGCATGTTTGAGGTGCTGCGTGACTGCGGCGCGCTGGCTCGCCTGCTGCCTGAAGTCAACCAACTCTGGGGGGTGCCACAGCGCGCCGACTATCACCCCGAAATCGACACCGGCGCTCACCTGCTGCTGGTGCTGAACATGAGCGCCCGCTTGCAAGCACCGCTGACTGTACGCTTGGCCTGCCTGTTTCACGATCTGGGCAAAGGCAACACGCCCGCCCACATTTTGCCCAGACACATCGGCCACGAAGAACGCGGCGCCCGTCTGCTCAAAGGCATTTGTGAGCGCCTGCGTGTGCCCACCGACTGCCGGGAACTGGCCGATGTGGTGGCCCGCGAGCACGGCAATATTCACCGCAGTACCGACTTCAACGCCGCCGCGTTGATACGCTTGCTGGAGCGCTGCGACGCCTTGCGCAAACCCCAACGCTTTATTCAGATTTTGCAGGCCTGCGAGTGCGATGCCCGAGGCCGACTCGGCCTTGATGAGGTGCCCTACCCACAACGCCCCCGCTTGTTGGCGGTGCTGGGTGCTGCACAAAGCGTGGCAACACCGCTCATTGCTGAACGCGCTATCGCCACCGGCGCCAGTGGCAAGCAGATTGGTGACCTGATTCAACAAGCCCGCATTCAGGCAATACAGGCCTGCCTGCTACTTGAGAACAACTGAAACCATCGGTTTGCTTGGTATGCTCAAACGATGCCAAGTTTATTGATTGTTGAAGACGACGAATTACTGCGCGACGCCTTGGTCGCCCAGTTGACGCTTGCCGGTCACACCGTCACCCCGGCCACTGACGGCGCCCAGGCCCAGGCCTTGTTGGAGTCCCACCGTTTTGACGGCGTGATTCTGGATTTGGGCCTACCCAAAATAAGCGGTATGGAGGTGCTACGCTGGCTACGCCTGCGCCTGCCCGCGCTGCCCGTTCTTATTCTGACCGCCCGCGACGGCGTGGACGACCGCGTTCAAGGTCTCAATGCCGGGGCCGACGACTACCTCACCAAACCCTTCAACATGGCTGAATTGCAGGCGCGCCTGGCCGCTATGTTGCGCCGTGCACGTCTGCCGGCCTTTGGCGGCTCGCTGGAAATGATTGTTGACAGCACCCGGCGGCTGCGTCTGGATGCCACCTTGCCGCTGGCCTGGTTGGGCGAAGAGCCGCTGGAACTGACCCACCGCGAATGGGCGCTGCTGTCCTTGCTGGTGACCAATGCGGATCAGGTCGTGAGTCGCGAAGATGTCCTGGAAGTGTGGCAAACCGAACCCAGCGACGCCATAACCGCAGGCTCCAATGCGCTGGAGGTTTACATCCATCGCCTGCGTCGCAAGCTCGCCGATTCCGGTCTGAACATCCGCAACGTGCGCGGACTGGGCTACATGCTGGAATCCGCGCCGCCCTCCGCGCGTCTGTGAATCCGCCAAACATGGCGTCGATGCATGGCCTGTCGCTCAAGCGGCAACTGCTGCTCTGGCTCTTATTGCCGCAACTGGTGCTGTGGTTGGTCGGCGGCGTGCTGACCTACCGCATTGCGCTGAACTATGTCGAAAAAGGCGTTGACCAGTCGCTAACCCAGTCGGTGCGCTCGCTGGCCCGCCAGGTCAAGCCGGTAGGTTCCGGCTTGCTGATCGACTTTCCCAAAGCGGCCCGGGACATCCTTGAACAAGACCCGACGGATCGGGTGAGTTACATGGTGTCATCGCCGCCTGGCAGCTTTTTGTTGGGCAATGGCACCTTGCCCGGCCCGCCTGCCAGCGCCCAACCTGTCACCGATGTGCCCCTGTCCTACAACGAAACGCTAAACGGAAAACCCATGCGTGTCGTGTTGCTTGACCTGAACTACGGCGTCCCCTCGGCACCTCAGATTTTGCGGGTTCAGGTGGCCAAAAGTTTGGTGGTGCAGCAACGCATTGCCGCTGAACTGGTGGCCGACATTCTGGGGCCGCTGTTATTACTTGGCACACTTTTAAGCGTCTTGGTCTATGGCGGCGTGTCACGGGGCTTGACCCCATTAAAGCGATTGCAAGCTCAATTGGGGAACCGACACGAACTCAGTCTGAGTGCTTTGTCACCTATTGAAATGACGCAGGCACCGCAAGAAGTTCACGCGCTGGCCGGGGCTGTCAACCAGTTGCTGTCAGCGGTGCGTCGCAGTCTGGGTCAGGAAAAGCGATTTCTCAATGACGCCGCCCACCAGTTGCGTACCCCGCTGGCGGGCCTGATCAGCCAGACCGAGCTGGCGCTGACTGAGACCGACCCGCAAGCCCTGCGAGAACGCCTGACCAAAGTGCTGGCTGGCGCCCAACGCAGCGCCCATTTGGTGCATCAACTGCTGTCTTTGGCACGCAAAGAGGGCGAGGTTCGGCTGCAATCGCTTGATGTCGCTGCGCTGGCCCGCGAAGTGGCCCGCGAGTGGACGCCCCGGGCGCTGGCGGCAGGCATTGATCTGGGTTATGAGGGCGAAGACAGCCTCTGGATGGCGGGTGAAAAGCTGCTGCTGCACGAAGCCTTAAGCAACCTGCTCGACAACGCCTTGCTTTACGCTGGCCACGGCAGCGTCGTCACCGTGCGGGTCACACAAGCCAGCGGTCAAACCGAAATTGATGTCGAAGACAACGGCCCCGGCTTGTCAGAGGCCGACCTGACGCATGTTTTTGAGCGCTTTTGGCGAGCCAGTGATTTGCCTGGTGGTTGTGGCCTGGGACTGGCTATCGTCAACGAAATTGCACATCGCCATGGCGGCGGGGCCAGCGCGCACGTAGTCCAGCCGCAAGGCCTGAAAATCAGGCTGACCCTGGCCTGACAGAGACGAACAAAAACCATGGGATACTAATTCCCAAGTGTTCGTTTGAACTTTTTTCTATTGGTCAAATTTTTCTGTATTCGTGTGAACAAACACCTTCCCCCCGAAAATCTCGCCACGCGCCAGCCCACTGAGGCACAGTTGCGAGCGCTCAACAAACAACTATCTGATAAAACCCGGCTGCTGGAGACCACGCTGACCAGTATCAGCCAGGGCATTCTGATGTTTGATGCAGACAAACGGGTGAGCTTGTTCAATGCCCGCATTTGCGAACTGCTGGACGTGCCCGAAAGTTTTTTGGCCGCCCATCCCACGCTGCAAGAACTCAACCTTTATCAACGCGGTCGGGGTGACTTTGGCACTGATGCCAATCTGGTGGATCGCCATGCCCGGGACTACGTGCTGGCAGGCGGTCAAGGCATTGCGCCAGCGCACTATTTGCGACTGACCCGGGCCGGGCGCACGCTGGAAGTTAAAACACAATTGTTGTTGGACGGCGGCATGGTGCGCACCCTAACCGATGTCACGGACTATGTGCTGGCCGAGGCTGCCCGAAAACGGCTGAACCAACTACTCGATGCCACCCAGGCTATTGCCCGCGTGGGCGGCTGGGACGCCGACATTGTTCACAACAAAGTATTCTGGACCGGCGGTATTTACCGGCTGCTTGAAATCTCGCCCCGGGACTACACGCCGACACCCGCCAGCGCCAACCAGTTTTTTACAGCCGACTCCAGAGCGCGCATCAAAGCGTCTTATGCGGATGTCGCCCAACAATCCAGAAAACACGATCTGGAACTGCAAATGATCACCGCCAAGGGCCGCCCGATTTGGGTTCACTCCATGGGCACGACCACATGGGAAGACGGGCGCGCGGTGAAACGCACGGCAGTGCTGCAAGACATTACCGAGCGCAAACAAAACGAAGTTGCCCTGCGGGAAAACGAAGAACGCTGGAAACTAGCCCTAGAAAGCACCGGAGACGGCGTCTGGGACTCGCACATTCCGACAGGCGAAGAATTCTTCTCCAAGCGCCTGAAGCAAATGTACGGCTTTGGTGAAGAAGACCTGATTGATCGCACCGACAAGCTCGACGCCCGCACCCACCCCGATGACCGGGCGCAAATGTACCGGGCGCGCCAAGCCCACTTTGACGGTCTCACCCCCACCTACATCAACGAGCACCGGATCCTTTGCAAGGACGGCAGCTGGAAATGGGTGTTAACGCGCGGCATGGTCATCAGCCGGGATGCACAAGGTCAGCCCCTGCGCATGACCGGCACCCACACCGACATCACGGAGCGCAAAGCCTCTGAAGCGCTGATCTGGCAGCAAGCCCATTTTGATGCGCTCACGGGTCTGCCCAACCGCAACATGCTGCGCGACCGCCTGGCTCAAAAAATCAAGAAAAGCCACCGTGACAGCCAGCAACTGGCCTTGCTATTTATTGACCTGGATCACTTCAAGGAAGTCAATGACACGATTGGTCACAACAACGGCGACCTGCTGCTGATTGAGGCAGCACAGCGCATTCAGGGCTGTTTGCGGGCCTCCGACACCGTGGCCCGCATGGGCGGTGACGAGTTCACAGTCATCCTGAGCGACCTCGCAGACGCCTGCAGCCTGGAGCGCACCTTGCAAGCCATTTTGCAAGCGATGACCTCGGTCTTTCAGTTGGGCACGGAGCAGGTTTTTGTGTCAGCCAGCATTGGCATCACGATGTATCCGCTGGATGCCACTGAAATTGACGATTTATTCAAAAATGCGGATCAGGCGCTTTATGTGGCCAAAGGCGCGGGGCGCAACCGCTTCAGCTTTTTCACGCCAGCCCTGCAAGAAGCGGCACAAACCCGGGTGCGTCTGGCTAACGACTTGCGGGCGGGTTTGGCCGGCGATCAATTCAAACTGGTGTACCAGCCGATTGTTGAGTTGGCAACGGGCGCCGTGCATAAGGCGGAGGCGCTGATTCGCTGGCATCACCCCACCATGGGGCTGATTAGCCCTGCTGCATTTATCCCGATTGCCGAAACCAGCGGTCTCATCATTGATATTGGTGAGTGGGTGTTCCGCCAGGCTGCACATCAGGTGAAGACGTGGCGAGCGGCGCTTGATGCGCGGTTTCAGATCAGTGTCAACAAATCGCCTGTACAGTTTCACCACACGGGCAACGCCTACCAACCGTGGGTCACCCAGCTGGAAACCATGGATTTGACGGGCGACAGCATTGTGGTGGAAATCACCGAAGGGCTGTTGCTGGACACCAGCGCCAATGTGGACACGCAATTACTGGCACTGCGCGATGGCGGCATTCAGGTCTCGCTGGACGACTTTGGCACAGGTTATTCGTCCCTGTCTTACCTGCAAAAGTTTGACATTGACTACCTCAAGATTGACCAGTCTTTTGTGCGCCACCTGGTGCCCGCCTGCACCGATCTGGCCCTGTGCAAAGCCATCATCCTGATGGCGCATGAGCTGGGCATCAAAGTGATTGCTGAAGGGGTTGAAACCGAACAACAGCGCGACTTGCTGGCCGCTGCCGGTTGCGATTACGCGCAAGGTTATTGGTTTGCCCGCCCCATGCCCGCGTCGGACTTCGAGGCGTTTATGGCAAAAGCCCGCCGCTAAATCGGTCAGGCGGATTTGTTTCAGGTCATGCGCAAACCGGTCTGGGTATCAAACCAGTTGTTGTGCTTGCTGCTGACGGTCAGCCCGATTTGCTCACCGACTTGAATCAATGTGCTGGGCGGGACGCGAACGGTGATGGGGCCAACGTCGGTTTTGACCACCACGTAGGTGTCCGCGCCGGTCGGCTCCACCAAAACCACTTCACCACGCCACGGCGCATCGGCGCTCAAATGAATATGCTCGGGGCGCTGGCCCAGCGTCGCTTGCGCCGCAGCGGGGCAAATCAAATCCAGTGAGCCGCCTTCAAAAACAAACTTACCGTCATCGCCTGCGGTCTGGATTTTTCCGGTGATGAAGTTCATCGTGGGCGAGCCGATAAAGCCCGCCACGTACATGTTGGCGGGCCGCCGGTAAATCGCGTCCGGCGTGCCGATTTGCTGCAAAACGCCGTCCTTCATGACCGCAATGCGGCTGCCCAGCGTCATGGCCTCAATCTGGTCGTGCGTGACATACACGCTGGTAATGCCGCTGACGTGGTGCAGACGCTTGATTTCAGCGCGCATCTCCACACGCAGTTTGGCGTCCAGATTACTCAAGGGTTCGTCAAACAAAAAGAGTTGGGGGTCACGCGCCAGCGCCCGGCCCATGGCGACACGTTGGCGTTGACCGCCCGAGAGTTGCGCCGGACGGCGATCCAGCAAATGCTCGATCTGCAACATCACGGCCACTTCCTGAATACGCTTTTGACGCACGGGCTTGGGCACCTTGCGCATCTCCAGCGCAAAGCCGATGTTGTCGGCCACGCTCATGGTCGGATAGAGCGCATAGCTCTGAAAGACCATGGCAATGTCGCGCTGGGCAGGTGCCACGCCCACCACGTTTTTGCCCGCGATGCGCAACTCGCCTTCGGTGGGTTCTTCCAGACCTGCAATGATGTTGAGCAGGGTGGATTTGCCGCAACCTGACGGCCCGACCAGAATCAGAAACTCGCCGGGTGCGACATCAATCTCGATGCGTTTAAGCACTTCGACGGCCCGGTCGCCCTTGCCATAGACTTTGCGGATGCCCGCGATTTGGAGTGAAGCTGCCATAGTGTTCTTTATCCCTTCACAGCGCCAGCCGTGAGTCCTTTAACGAAATATTGACCCGCCAACACGTACACCAGCATAGTGGGCAAGCCCGCAATCACGGCGGCCGCCATGTCCACGTTGTAGCTCTTGACGCTGCTGGAGGTGTTGGCCATGTTGTTCAGGCCGACGGTAATGGGTTTGCTGTCTGCGCCGCTGAAGGCCACGCCAAACAAGAAGTCGTTCCAGATGTTGGTGAACTGCCAGATCAACGTCACCATCAAAATCGGTGTGGAAAGTGGCAGCACAATGCGCCAAAAAATACGCCAGAAACCCGCGCCATCCATGCGTGCAGCGTTCACCAACTCTTTGGGAATGGCGGTGTAGTAGTTGCGAAAAAACAGCGTCGTGCCTGCCATGCCCGCCAAGCAATGCACCAGCACCAGCCCGGCCACCGAACTGGACAAACCCAGATAACCCAGCACCTGACTCATGGGCAACAGCACCACCTGGAACGGCATAAACACGCCAAACAGCAAGAAGCCAAACAGCACCTCGCTGCCCCTGAATTTCCACAAACTCAGGACATAACCATTGATGGCGCCCCACGCCGTTGAAATCAGCACCGCAGGCACCGCCATCGTGACGGAGTTCCAGAAGTAAGGCTGCAAGCCCCGGCAGTCCACCCCGGTGCAGGCCGATGACCACGCCAAACGCCAAGACTCAAAGTTGAGCGAGGTCGGCCAACTCAACAAATTGCCGGAGCGAATTTGCGCCGCATCCTTGAACGAGGTGGCCAGCATCACATACAGCGGCGCCAGAAAAAACAGCGCCGACAGGATCAACACAGCGTAGAGAAAAACACGGGGGAAGTATTTAGCGATCATGGGGCTTGGCTCGGAGTTCGCTATAAAGATACGGCACCACAATGGCCGCTACGGTGGCTAACATAATGGTCGCGCTCGCCGCACCCAGACCAATCTGACCCCGGGTAAAGCTCATGACATACATAAAGGTGGCGGGCACATCGGTCGAGTAACCGGGACCGCCCGCCGTGAGAGCCATCACCAGGTCAAAGCTTTTAATCGACAAATGCGACAACACCAAAATGGTCGAGAACACCACAGGCCGCAAAACCGGCAGGATGATGCGCCAATAAATGCGCGGCAATGAAGCGCCATCCATCTGGGCGGCTTTGATGATGCTGTCATCAATGCCACGCAAACCGGCTAAAAACAAGGCCATGGCAAACCCGGCAGACTGCCAGATACCGGCAATCACCACGCAATAAATGGCCGTGTCACTTTGAATCAGCCAGTCAAACTTGAAGCTGGCCCAACCCAGGTCGTGCATGAGCTTTTCCAACCCCAGACTGGGATTCAAAATCCACTTCCAGGCCGTGCCGGTGACGATAAACGACAAGGCCATGGGGTACAGATAGATGGTGCGCAAAGCACCTTCAAAGCGCACCTTTTGATCCAGAAAAATCGCCAGCGTCATGCCAATCAACATGGCCAGACCGACATACAGCACGCTGAAAATACCCAGATTGGTCATGGCCACCCACCAGCGGTCCATGCCAAATAACTGCTGATACTGGGCCAACCCGACGAACTCGTCGTAGTTGGGCAGCATCCGCGAACCGGTGACCGACAGCACGCCGTTCCACACCATAAAGCCATAAATAAAGGCAAAGCCCAACACAAAAGCTGGGGCAATCACCAGCTTGGGCAGGACAGACTCGAACGCGCGTGACATAGCGGTTTACTTGGTCGTTGCGGCTTTGGCAATGTTCTTCACGCCATCCGCTATCGAGATTTTGTCGTCATTCCAGAACTGGCTGACCGCGTCCTTAATGGCGCCTTCAGTGGAGGAACGAATTGCCATGTTGTGCGCAATAGAAGGCACCAGACCGCCCGTTTTAGCGGTTTCCACGAAGTCTTTGGCCGACAACTTGGCGCAATCGTCAAACTTGGCCATATTCATATTCAGGCGCACCGGGATGGAGCCTTTGTTCAGGTTGAACACTTCCTGAAACTCAGTGCCCATAATGGTGGCCGCCAAGTCGCCCTGGGCCTTCTGGTTTTCAGTATTTTTGAGCTTGAACATGGCAAATGAATCCACGTTGAAGGTGAAGGCGTTCGCGGTGCCGGGGGCGGCAGCGCACAAGAAGTCTTTACCCGGCACTTTGCCTGCGGCTAAAAACTCGCCCTTGGCCCAATCGCCCATGAACTGAAAAGCGGCTTTTTCTTGCATCACCATCGCGGTGGCCAAGTTCCAGTCGCGCCCGGGCGAGGCGGCGTCGGTGTAACTCTTGACTTTGCGCAACGTCTCCAGCGACTTCTTCATGGTGTCGCTGTTCAACGCTTTCTGGTCAAGCTTGACCAGCGCATCGTTATAAAACTTGGTGCCGCCTACACCCAACACCACCGACTCAAAGGTGGTGAAGTCCTGCCAGTTCTGACCGCCGTGAGCGACCGCAATCAGGCCAGCTTTTTTGACCTTGTCTGCGGCGACAAAAAATTCGTCCCAAGTTTTTGGCATCCCCGTCACGCCTGCTTTTTTCAGCACAGCGGCGTTGGCCCACATCCAGTTCACACGGTGGACGTTGACTGGCACGGCGACATACGTGCCTTTGTATTTCATGACATCGGCGACAACTTTGGGCAGCAAAGCATCCCAGTTTTCAGCCTTGGCCACACTGTCGAGATTGGCCAACACGCCTTCATAAGCCCATTCCTGAATGGCTGGGCCTTTGATTTGGGCCGCAGCAGGCGGGTTGCCCGACACGACGCGGCTCTTGAGGACGGTCGCAGCGTTGTCACCGCCGCCACCGGCGACCGCAAAGTCTTTCCAGACATGGCCTTTGGCCTGCATGATTCTTTTAAGTTCAGCCACTGATTTGGCTTCGCCCCCGGAAGTCCAGAAGTGCAGGACTTCGACCTCGCCAGCAATCGCACTGACGCTCGCGCCCATGCCCGCACCTGCCATCACCAAGGCCACTGCCGTGGTCAGTTTTGAAAGTTTCAACATTTTGTATCCTGAGGTTTAAGCTCCGGCGCGCCAAGCGGCCCGGGAGCAAGGGTTGATTCACGCCGACACCTTGCCGCGAGAATTAATTAATTGTTAATTAATTTTAGACGGAGGGCTATCAGGGATTTCCCTAAACCACCAACGCCAGCGCACCAAAATCGCCCACCCGCTCACCCAGTCCGGCGGGAACGAGTTCGCAGCCATCCGTCAAGGACGGCAATTTGCCGTGGACTTGTGCTTGCAACTTGGGCAACAACAGCGCACGGTGATGCCAAAACAAACTGCCGCCGAGGCTGATGCGCTGCAAGTCCAGCGTGGCAATCAGGTTGTAAAGCATCCGACCCATGACTCGGCACAGGTCGTCAATGATCATCATCGCCTGGGCGTCGCCCGCATAAGCGGCGGCAAAAAGTGTGGCGGAGTCGGTATAGCCCAACGCCGCAAAACGACGCGGAATGGCGTTGCCAGCGATCAAGCCTTCGACATCGCCCACGTTGCCGCAACCGCACAGGGCGTCGTCGTTGTCGCTCACAAACAAATGACCGGCATGACCGGCATTGCCATTTTTGCCCCGCAACACCTGCCCGTCCACACACACGCCCGCGCCAATGCCGGTGCTCCAGGTCACGTAAGCGCAGTGCGATAGCGGTTGCCCATTGATCTGCAAAGCGCCCCAGCGTCGCTCGGCCTCCAGTGCGGCAATGCCGTCATTCGCCACACGAACACTTGCAAAAACCTGCCGCAACGGCGCTTCCAGCACGGCAGTTTTCCAGTCGTTAGGCAAGCCACGCGCTTTGCCCGCCATGCCACCGCAAATGTTGGGCGTCGCCAGTTCCACCAGTCCCTCGCGCAACACAAACGGCCCGCAAGACGCCACGCCCACCGCCGACAAGTCGCCCGACTCAATGCCTGCCGCCTGGCAACTCTGTCCCACCAGCCGGATGATTTGTCGGGCCAGCGCATCAGGCGCGCCTTCTTTAACCGTCGGCTCTGAGACGCGACCGCGTACACCTTGCGCATCAGCGACGCTCACGGCCACTTTAGTGCCGCCAATGTCCACGCAAGCGACCGGAGCGGCGCCTGCGGCCAAGCGAAAACCATTTGATAAAACGTTTTGATTCATAAGATTGATGGGCACCAGGCCTGAATTTTTCGGCAAAGTTCTGATGCTAATCGCTCACGACCCAACAGGTTACGGGGGAGTTACAGACCTTGCGCCAAGGCCCATCGCACGATGTCGGCCGCCCCCATGGCACCCGCCTGACGCGCCACTTCGCGCCCGTTTGAGAACAAGGCCAAGGTTGGAATACTGCGAATGTTGAAGCGCGCCCCCAAGTTTTTGGCAGCTTCCGTATCGACCTTGACCAGTCGCATCGTCGGCTCCAGCTGGGCGGCAGCTTGCTCAAAAGCCGGGGCCATTTGACGGCACGGGCCACACCACGGCGCCCAAAAATCGACCAACACGGGCACCTGATTGCGGCTGATGTGGCGGTCAAAGTGAGCCTCATCCAGCGCCAGCGAATGCGCCACAAACAGCGCCTGGTGACAACTGCCGCAATCGGGTGCTTGCGTCAAACTGGCCCGACGCACCCGATTGGTGGTATGGCAATGAGGGCAAACAATATGCAGAGAATCCGTCATAAAAATCCTTTAAACAACCCATTGGAAGGCAATGAAGCGAGCTGAATTAATCCGGCCAAAAGAACTTGGATAAACCGCTGACGATCAAACTGAACACCACCGTGCTGGACAAAGGCAGATACCAGTTGCGCCCCAACCCTCTGAAAATAAAGTCGCCAGGGAGTTTGCCAAATCCTAGTTTATGCAGCCAGGGCGTCACCGCATTGAGCAATACCAAAATCAGGAAGAGCAGAAAAAACCAGATCAACATGTGGGTCCGTCAGCGCGGGTTTAAAGCGTGTGTGTCCGGTCGCCTTGCGCAAAACCGATGGCGTCCCACGGCGCGCCTTTGTATAAACCAATGACTTTGAACAACTCACCCATTTCATGTTCCATGATTAAACGCTGCGCCGACACCCGTTCTGCCAAAGGCGCGCCGTCTAGCAGCGGCCCTAAACCACAATTAATCAAAAACCGGGCCTGCGTGCAATAACCCAACACGCCCAAATCTGCCTCTTGCGCCGCCAGCGCAATACCCGTGAAGTTGACGTGGGCGGTGATGTCTTTCAGCCCCACATCGGCCAACGGGTCCGGGTCAGACAGGTGGTTTTGGTGACACATCACTGTGCCCATGTAGCGCTGCGGGTGGTAATACTCCGCCTCCGGAAAACCGTAATCCACCAAAAAAGCCGCGCCCACGGTGAGCTTGTCGGCCAAAGTGCGCACAAAAGACTCCCCTTGCGGATGGATTTCAGTCAGATAGTCGTGCGGGCCTTCCACTTCGACCGGCGGGCGCAACGCGGTGGCGCGGTCTTGCCAGATAAAGACGGGGCACCCGTCCTGCGGTGAAGTGTCCAGCACCACGCCGCGCTCCAGCCAGACACCATTCACTCGTGCCAGCAGTTTTACCGGCATGGCGTCCAGCACTTCATTGCCGATGACCACGCCTTGCATCGTGTCAGGCAACGCGCTCACCCAGCGCACGGTGTCGGCGTACTTTTCAAGCCGGTGTTGTTGGCGGGCGCGCAAGCTGCCCGACACATCCACGATGGTGTAGCGCGTCACGGCTTGGCCCCGGGCGGCGAGCGTGTCCAGCAGTTGCAGCGCCAGCGCGCCAGAACCGGCGCCAAACTCCCAGACCTCCGAGGTCTGCGTCACCTGCAAAGCCTGCGCGACCTGAAAGGCCAGCGTTTGCGCAAACAAAGGCGTCATCTCGGGGGCTGTCACAAAGTCGCTGCCCGCGCCGGGCATGGCGCCAAACTTGGTGCTGTCGTGGGCGTAATAGCCCAAACCTGGCGTGTACAAGGCTTGCGCCATGAAGGTATCAAAACCGACCCAGCCTCCTTGCGCGGCAATAGCCTGCGCAATGTGGGCGGAGAGGGGGTTCGTTAAACTGTAGGGTATTTTCATCACCTCTGAATTGTCTCCGAATGTCCTCCTCCCCTTCTGCCCGCACGGTTCTAGTCACAGGCGCCGCCAAAAGATTAGGCCGTGAAATTGCGCTCGCGCTGGCCCGGGATGGCTGGCAAGTCGCGGTGCATTACCGGGACTCCCACGAAGACGCCATCAAAACAGTCGCAGACTGCCAGGCCCACGCCAGCGCCAGTGCCGCCTTCAAGGCCGATTTGGCGGACGAGGCGGCGGTTAAAAGTTTGCTGCCGCAAGTCGTGGCGCACTTTGGCCGGGTCGATGCGGTGGTCAACAGCGCCTCTACTTTTGAGCACGATACAGCAGCCAGCTTCAGCTTTGCGGCTATGGACAAGCACTTTCGCAGCAACACCGGCGCGGCCATTTTGTTGGCGCAGGCGCTGCACGACCACCTCCAAAGCAGGCCCGACAACGCAAGCGCCCGGGGCGTCGTGGTCAACTTGCTGGATCAAAAGCTGTGGAATCAGAACCCGGATTTTTTCAGCTACACGCTCTCCAAAGCAGCTTTGGAAGCGGCTAACACCATGCTGGCCATGGCGTTAAGCCCGCAAATTCGAGTCGTTGGCGTGGCCCCCGGCCTGACGCTCACCAGCCATATGCTGTCCCAGGAAAAGTTTGAAGCGCTGCACCAGCTCTCGCCCCTGGGTCGCTCCTCCACCGCCGCCGATGTGGCGACCACGGTCAAGTTCGCCATCGACAACCAGTCCATCACCGGCACCACACTGCTCGTCGATGGCGGCCAACATCTGATGAAGTTTGAACGTGATTTTTCTCTGCTGTGATGCCTTGCAGCCCCCTCCTTTATTGATCGAGCCTCTCTCCACCATGCCCCACACCCAAGGTCACCAGACCCTCACGCTCACCGGTTTGCGCTTTAACGCCAACTTGGGGATTCTTGAGTTTGAAAAAACCGCGCCACAACCGATTCAGGTGGATGCTGAACTCAGCTTGGGCACGCAGCCTCTACTGCCGCCCGATGACGACATCAACCGCGTGCTGGACTACCGCAAAGTGCGCCAGATCATCATCAACGAATGCACCGCCGAACACGTCAATTTGCTGGAAACCCTGATCGGCAAACTCGCCAACCGCTTGATGCAACTGCCCGGCGTGTTGGGCGTGCGGGTCAAAATTGCCAAGCTTGAAATTTTTGACGACTGCGAAGTCGCCCTTCGCATTGAAACCGGCCAGTGGTCAAGCGTTGCAACAGGAGAAAAAATATGAATGCCGTCTGGATTGACAACGCCATAAGCCCCGAAGCGCTGCCGGGCGACGCCCCCGTTTTGAAAGAACCCAAAATCGAGCGTGAAGCCCAAAAGCTTGAAAAGCGCCTGTGCCACCAGGTCGGCAAAGCGATCATGGAATTCAACATGATTGAAGAAGGCGACCGCGTGATGGTCTGCGTCTCTGGCGGCAAAGACAGCTTTGCCATGCTCGACATCTTGCTCAAACTACAGTCCCGTGCGCCCATCAAATTTGAGTTGATCGCCGTCAATCTGGATCAAAAGCAGCCCGGCTTTCCTGACCACATCCTGCCCGCCTACCTGAAAAATCTGGGCGTGCCGTTTCACATCGAAACACAAGACACCTACAGCATCGTCAAAAAGGTGATTTCTGAAGGCAAAACCATGTGCAGCCTGTGCAGCCGCCTGCGCCGGGGCATTTTGTATCGGGTCGCGGATGAACTCAAGATCACCAAAATTGCGCTTGGCCATCACCGCGATGACATGCTGCAAACGTTTTTCCTCAATATGTTTTTTGGCGGCAAACTCAAAGGCATGCCACCCAAACTGGTGAGCGACAACGGCGGCCATATCGTGATTCGCCCGTTGGCTAACGTAGCCGAGAAAGATCTGATTCGTTGGGCCGAACACCGCCAATTTCCGATCATTCCTTGCTCCTTGTGCGGCAGCCAGGAAAATTTGCAACGCAAACAGATTGGCCATATGCTGCGCGACTGGGAAAAGCAATATCCGGGGCGCACAGAAACGATGTTCACCGCCTTGCAAAACGTGGTGCCCTCGCACTTGATGGACACCACGCGCCACAACTTCAAGGACATCAAAACCACGGGTCTGCCCGACGCCGATGGCGACAAGGGATTTGATGAAGAAGAATTTCCGGTGGCGACTTTGCCCGGCCTGCAAGTCATCAGCTTTCCCTCTTAAAGGACTGACATTGCGTCAACAGGAGGATCGTATGTTCAAGTTGGGGTTAACGCTGGTTTTTGTTCTGCTGGGCCTGAGCGGCTGCACCGGGATGCGGTTGGTGGACACGAATGTGCGCAGTTACGCCACACCGCCTTTGATTGCGGCAGGCGCGCTCTATCGGTTTGAGCGTTTGCCCTCGCAACAAATTGATGCCGTGCAGCAAAACCAACTGGAGGCACTGGTAAAACCCGCCTTGGCGCAAGTTGGCCTTCGCTACGACGAAGCCGCCGCCCTGTACAGCGTACAAGCGTCGGTCAGCACCAAAGTCGATCCTTATTCGCCTTGGGATCATCCGGCACAAGGCGGCATGAGTTGGAACTTTGGGTTTGGGCTGCACAGCGGCAACCTGATGATGGGCCAAGGTCTTTTTGGGATGGCTGAACGCCCCTATTATTGGCGCCAAGTCAGCCTGATTATTCGTAACCTGAACACGCAGCAAGTGGTCTATGAGACCCACGCCGCCAATGATGGACCGTGGTCTGACAGCACGAAAATTCTGCCAGCCCTATTTGAAGCCGCCTTGAAAAACTTCCCCAATCCGCCGCCCGGCGAGCGCCGTATCAACCTTGAAATTCCTCGCTGAAAACCAGCGCACCTATCTATGCAAGTTACCCGCATCATTGCTATTCGCCACGGCGAAACCGCCTGGAACGTCAACGCCCGTATTCAGGGCCGCGTTGACATTGGACTCAACGAGAAAGGCCGCTGGCAGGCCAGTCGCGTTGCACAAGCCTTGGGCGGTGAGCCGATCACCACCATTTATTCCAGCGATTTGATGCGGGCTTGGGACACGGCCAGCGCCATTGCGCAAGCCACTGGCGGCGCTTTGCAAGCGCACACGGGTTTGCGTGAACGCGGGTTTGGAGAGTTTCAGGGTAAGACCTTTGCCGAGGTTGAAGCCGCGTTGCCCGAGCAAGCCCGGCGCTGGCGCACACGCGATCCGCTGTGGGCACCCGAAGGCGGCGAGTCGCTCACCGCCGTGCGCGACCGCATTACCCAAACCACTTTTGAGGTGGCCGCCCGGCACATCGGAGAACAAATTGTGCTGGTGGCCCACGGCGGCGTGATGGATGCGTTGTACCGCGCCGCCACCGGGCAAGATGTGCAAACGCCACGCACCTGGAACCTGGGCAACGCCACCATCAACCGCCTGCTGTGGACACCCGAAGGGCTGACGCTGGTCGGTTGGGCTGACACGCGCCACCTTGAGGATGATGAGGCGCTCGACGAAACGACGGCCTAGCTTAAAAAGTCGCTGCCTCTCGGTTAGGCGGCGTCACACCCAAATGCCGATAAGCGGCCAGCGTAGCGATGCGCCCGCGCGGCGTGCGTTGCAAATAGCCTTGTTGAATCAGATAAGGCTCAATCACATCTTCAATCGTTTCGCGTTCTTCGCCAATGCTGGCGGCGATGTTATCCAGCCCGACCGGGCCGCCGTCAAACCGGTGAATCACGGCCTCCAGCACCTTGCGATCCATCAAATCGAACCCTTGCGAATCCACATCGAGCATGGCCAACGCACGGTTGGCTATGTCTTTTGTGATCTCGCCAATGCCTTTCACATCCGCATAATCACGCACCCGGCGCAGCAGCCGATTGGCAATGCGGGGCGTGCCACGAGCGCGTCGGGCAATCTCGAAACCACCCACTTCATCCGTTGGCACCTTGAGCAGACCGGCGCTTCGCTTGACGATCAGTGCCAACTCTTCGGGCGTATAAAACTCCAGCCGCGCCACGATGCCAAAGCGGTCACGCAACGGATTGGTCAACATCCCGGCGCGCGTGGTGGCACCGATCAAAGTAAAGGGTTGTAGATCAAGCTTGATGGAGCGCGCCGCTGGCCCTTCGCCAATCATGATGTCGATCTTGTAATCTTCTAGCGCCGGGTAGAGGATTTCTTCCACCACCGGACTCAGTCGGTGAATTTCGTCGATAAAGAGAACGTCGTTCTTCTCCAGATTGGTCAACAACGCGGCCAAGTCTTTGGGCTTTTCAAGCACTGGGCCGCTGGTTTGGCGCAAATTAACGCCCAACTCATGCGCGATGATGTGACTCAGCGTGGTTTTGCCCAAGCCGGGCGGGCCAAATAACAAAACATGATCCAGCGCCTCGTCGCGCATTTTGGCGGCGCTGATGAAAATCTCCAACTGCTCGCGCACTTTGGCTTGGCCCACGTACTCGTCAAGCAATTTGGGGCGCAGCGCGCGCTCAATCGCCTCTTCGTTGGGCGAAGCGGCAACGGCGGACACCATGCGTTTGGGCGGCGGGGGGGCGAAATCGTCGGTCTGAATGCTCACGGGGATTGGGTACTGAATGGGGAGCTTGACTATAGCGTGCGCTGGCTTGACCCACTCAAGTGCCCTATCGTATCGTCCGATAATGAAACACAAACCTGTCTTTTATGAAGCCAGGCCTGACCTTTGCCGCCACTTACCAAGCGCCGCCCGACATGACCCACCATCAACCCAAACCCGTTCCAAACCGCCCTGAATCGCCAAACCAGGTGCGTTCCTGCCGTACTTGGGGCGCCCTGTCATTTCTAGCCATCAACGTGATCGCCCTGCTCTCCAATCCCAGTCTGGCCGCTGGTGGCCTCGCTGCCGAAGCACGGACGACACCCATCCAAACAACAACACCGCCGCCCTTCACCGCCAAAGAAATGGGGGATCAGGTGCGTGAAGCGATTGAAAGCGGCGTCCTGGGCAACAAGCGAATCACGTTGATCGTCAACGACAAAGACAAAAATAAAGATAAGAAAGTTATAGCCGCGCCCGCCCACGTCATGACGCCCAGCCGGGTCACCAACGTTGTCAACCCGCTTGACAGTCGTCGTTACCTTCGCGCCCAAGCCGCTGTGCTGACCAAGCTTGAAGCAACGCAGGTCAAAGCAACGGTTCACGCGGAGAATGACACCCACTGGCACTACGCTGGCGACAACGGGCCACAGGCTTGGGGCACGCTCAACCCCGATTTCAAACTATGTGGCACAGGTCAGCGCCAGTCCCCCATTCACATTGACGAAACAAGCACGCTGCAAGGCCCGGCAGAACCGCTGCAATTCAATTACCAACCCAGCAGCGGCACGGTGGTGAACAACGGCCACACGATTCAGGTTGACTTGGTCGGCGACAACACGCTGACGGTGCGTGGCGATGACTACAAACTGGTGCAATTCCATTTTCATCATCCGGCTGAAGAACGGGTGAACCAGCAAGGCTTTGCCATGGTGGCGCATCTGGTTCACAAAAATGCTGAGGGACAACTGGCGGTGGTCGCCGTGCTACTGGAACCCGGCATTGCCAACACGCTCATTCACACTATCTGGACTTACATGCCGCTCGATATTGGCGACCGTGTGCCCGTGCCTTTGGGCCTGATCGATATGACTGCGCTGCTGCCCAAAGACCCGCTTTATTATCAATTTATGGGGTCGCTCACGACGCCGCCTTGTACGGAAGACGTGTTGTGGCTGGTGTTCAAACAGCCCACCTCCGTGAGTCCGGCGCAAATTCGACTGTTCTCCCAGATTTTCCCCAACAACGCCCGTCCGGTGCAACCGATAAATGGGCGTGCGGTGCGGGACGCGCAGTAATAAGACAAGAACTTACAAGCGTCCAAAGAGTCTTCATCGAACACCTATTCCTCGACAGAATAAGGCGGTTCGCTCCACTCGTGCCGAAGCATACGAAGCGCGGATTGAACATAGGACTCCATTACAAGAGAATAGTCGTGCAACTGGGGACAAATACCAGCGTGATCGCAGATGAACCATGACGGCAGACGATAGTGATGGCGCTGCGGCCTCAAGAATGAGGCCAGCTGGATGAGTCACTCTGGCAGCGTAGGCGGCAAGCATAGAACCGAGAGAACGAGAAGGAAAAGGAGGCGCATTTGGTATGCGTCACGACCGCCTCAGCAGGGTTTTACTACGCTGTTGGTCTAAGGAACCCTTGAAATCAATGTTGGCGTGGCATCGGATCATTATTTTGTGACTGTTTTAGACCCACTGTTGTCATTGGATTTACTGATTTACCATCCAGATTACCGACATTGGGGCCACGGCTTCTGTCACGATAGGGCGTTATGTCAATGAAGCGCCGACAACCACGCCATGGCGTGGTTGAGTTTGCCTTGCTCCATATCTTTTTGTTCTTTTCATGACCTTAGTCATTTCTTGATCAATCAACCTAGTGCGAGCAGCGCCTCACGGTCTAGCATGCAAAAAGCCGCACTTAGTTAACAGATAGAAAAAATAGACGCGATAAGGTCGCCACCAAAGCAAAGTAATGCAAAACATTCTGCGCTCTCATCATCGGCTTCAACCGAAGCTTTGCGCACATTCTCATGAAAAAACAAACAAATTTTTACCATTTAATGATGCTAGTAATCATTTAATATAAATTAATATGATCTCCATGTTATTCGCCCAAATAAAATATTTCTGCAAATAAATATTTTTCTTCTACTATAGTCAGTGCGTTCTAAATGCTAAAAAAATAATGTCATATTTAATTAAAATTGAGGTGAAACATGGTTAATATTAAAAGTGCGGTACTTAATAGTCAATCCAGAACAAGAGGAGCGCCTAGAAAAAGAAGTTTTATTTTTTCTTTTTCATCTTTAATTGTGTTTGGTGCTGCATTATTCATAGGTGGTGCTTTTTTGTTTCCGAGGTTTGTTGATATAGTTAACTCACTAACGTCAGTTAGTAGTGGATCAATTTTATTAATTGGATTTGGCTGGATTCAAACTTTCCTTTATGGAATTTTGTGGCTGTGCTGTTTATTAATGTTTGAAGTAGCGAAAGAGGATCTAATTACACTAATACGAAAATAGATAACGCATTAAACTATTTGAGTCAGTTCTGCTGAAAAAAATAAAATGACTAAATTTAAATATATTTTTGCATGCATCTATGCAGCCGTACTTTCGTTCTCTGCGAATGCTGAAGATAGCATTCGCAATGGAAACCCTTGCCTAAGTGGTATCTGTATTGGAGATGAAATTTCAACATTGGCAGAATCCGGAATTAAATGGCAACCCCCGCAGCAAATGGGTGTAGGCGGAAAAACTATACCTCTTAAAATAAATTATGCTGATTTAAAAGACGTCCTCCAGAATTTTTCATCAACTGCAGCTACAGCAGTAACCGCAGCAGCACCATATTTAAAATGGAATGCATTCGATAGTCAGGGGATAGTAAAGCTCGCAAAAGTGACAGGTTTCTGCCGCCGAGGCTTAGGAGTGGTCGGTACTTTCATTTCTGAGAGTGGGCATAAGACATTCGTGACGGCAAACGTGGTTCCCGGAACAGACCCATCGAATCAATATATTCGTGTCACTTTAATCGAGCGTACCTTCCCACGAGAATACACGCGCGACCAGCTCAATGAGTTATCAAAGCAGCTTGCCGAACGCTATACAGGGATAAAGAAAGTTTCAAGTCGAATGCTTGCATACAGTGCTGGGGCTTTGCCATCTTGGGCATTTTCAGTCAGTTTTGAAACCAAATTGTCGCTCATGGCCCCAAGTGACGATTTCATGAAAATTAATGATCAACTAAGACAATATCCTGGGTGCGGCAAATCTTTAAAAATTGACTGAAGAATAGTTTCTAAGCCCAAATCGGCGTAATTCTTACTGCCGTTTGTTATCATGTCTAATCAACAACAAAATATTTAATATCGAAAGGATTCATATGAGTAATTCACGTGGTAACGATGCCACAGCGGGTTTCTTATTTGGCTTGATTATCGCGCTGACAATAGGAGCATTTTATAGGTTGCTATTGCTGACTATTGGTATCCCAAAAACGGCATTTTCCCTGTATCGCAATCGTGATTTCCATCTTCATTTTATGTATTACCCCGCAGCCGCGTTGACAATTGTCGCATTGGTGATGGTTTTCTTTATTGGGGTTCGGATGAACCTTTGGATGATCTTGTATGGTCTTTTTATTGGTTGGATAGCGGGCGACTTGAAGTATTACTCAGACAAATGGGCTACTGGAGAGGGCTGGTTAAGTTGGTATCCTAGTCTCGGCTACAGGCAGGATGGACAAATTATCAAAAGCAAGAACGATACGATTTACACCGCAGTATTTTCCATACTCACAGCGCTATCGGTAATTTATGCAAGTTCGCCTGCATTTGGCCTAATAGGGAGCTAAACGGCGCGCCCCTCACTTCCACGTTAATTGCCGCTATTGATCTGACCGAATGTCAGCGTTGGGTCTTTTGCTGACCGAACTAGGTCAAATCACCATTCTGAAAATAGTGTCCGTCAAACGGTTGTATTGTTGACACCCAAAATCGAGGCAATCGTGCCACCTACTTTTTAAAATTTCGTATCAACTAACTGATCCACAAATCAATGTGATGCAAACGTCTGGGTAGGTAGCGTGAAGAAAGTCGCTGAATTCGACTTCCATTAATCTGTCGTTCATGACAGTCAGCAACCGCTGCAATACTGACCCCCAATCCCAATCCCAATCCCAATCAATGAAGCCTTGGATGTTTTTGAAACACGAAGTTAGACGTTGTATCTTTGGGGTCAGCAGCGTAGTAAAAAACCCTTGACACTAAAAACGCCCCTGCATTAAATAATATTTTTATTCATACTACTTCCCCAGCGCCCGCAGCGCCAACTTGATCCCGTCGCTCACCCCCACATCAACGGGCAAGGCTTTGAGCGACAAGGCGGCTTCTTTGTCGCTGTAACCCAGCGCCAGCAACGCCTGCAAAATGTCGCCTTGCGCGTCGTTGATCCCATGGGCAGACAGGCCTATATCCGGCCCCAACTTGCCTTTGAGTTCCAGCAGCAAACGCTCCGCTGTTTTCTTGCCGATGCCGGGCACCTTGGTCAAACGCCCGCCTTCTTGCAGCGTCACGGCCTGCGCCAATTCACCCACACTCATGCCGGACAACACCGCCAAGGCCATGCGCGGCCCCACGCCTGTAATCTTGATGAGCTGACGAAAAGCGTCACGCTCGATGGGCGTGGCAAAGCCATACAGTATTTGTGCGTCTTCGCGGACGATAAAGTGCGTCAACAAACTCACTTTGCAGCCCAACTCGGGCAGGTTGTAAAACGTGCTCATGGGCACATGCACCTCATAGCCCACACCGTTGCAATCCACCAGCACTTGCGGTGGATTTTTGTGGTCTAACGTACCGGTTAGTTTGCTGATCATTTTTTGCCTATCATGGGAACCATTTTTTCAGGAATTATCAACTTGATTCTCCGACACATTTTCTCCCCGCCCAACAACACCCGCCTGTCTCATCTGTGCGGGCCTGTGGATGAACATTTGCGCGCCATCGAAGTGGCTTTGCAAGTCAAAATTGCGCACCGCCACGAGCAGTTCAAGGTGGACGGCACCAAAGCCAACGCCAAGCGCGGCATGGAAATGCTGCAAGCCTTGTATGAAATGGCGGGGCGTCCGATTGAACCCGCGACCGTGCAATTGATGCTGGCGGGCGACCCCGACCTGAACGACGCCGACAGCCCGGCGCTCAAAACCAGGCGCAGCGACCTGAAGGCGCGCACGCTCAATCAGGCCACGTATCTGGACAGCATCACCAGCCACGACATCACTTTTGGCATTGGTCCGGCGGGCACCGGCAAAACTTATCTGGCCGTGGCGATGGCAGTGGACGCCTTGCAGCGCAGCGCCGTGCAACGCATCATGCTGACGCGCCCGGCGGTCGAAGCGGGTGAGCGACTCGGGTATTTGCCCGGCGATCTGGCCCACAAAATTGACCCCTATTTGCGCCCGCTGTACGACGCGTTGTATGAACTGATGGGTTTCGAGCAAGTGCAAAAAGCGCTGGAACGCCAAACCATCGAAATCGCCCCGCTGGCCTTCATGCGCGGGCGCACGCTGAACAACGCGTTTGTGATTCTGGACGAGGCGCAAAACACCACGCCCGAGCAAATGAAAATGTTTTTGACCCGCATCGGCTTCGGCTCCAAAGCGGTCATCACCGGTGACGTGAGCCAGATCGACCTGCCTAAAACCCAACTCAGCGGCCTGATTGACGCCGAGCGCGTGCTCAAGCGCGTGGATGGCATTTCGATTTGCCGCTTTACCAGTCTGGATGTCGTGCGGCATCCGCTGGTGGCGCGCATTGTGGACGCTTACGACGCGCCGGGGCGTATCCATCTGGAGCGCCGCGACGATGCAGAACTGCAGGCGGCAGCGCGTCCACGCGCCCGTAAAAAGCAAACTAACTCTTCACCGACAACCACTCAAGGCTTGAAGCCTTTTTAACCATGCTGCTGCTCAATCAACTCTCTTTATCCCTGCAATTCGGCAAGATTGACGATGCCGCGCTGCATCGCGCCGCGCTGCCCCGCCACAAGGTGACGCGCTGGATTCGTCATGCGTTGCAAAGTGACGCCGAAATCACGGTGCGCATTGTGGACGCCGAAGAAGGTCTGGTGCTGAACCGCGATTACCGCAAAAAAGACTACGCCACCAATGTGCTGACTTTTGACTACACGCAGGAACCCGTGGTCACCGCCGACCTGGTGTTGTGCGCACCAGTCGTGGCTCAGGAAGCCAAGGAACAAGGCAAAACGCTCGAAGCCCACTACGCCCATTTGCTGGTGCATGGCGCGCTGCACGCCCAAGGCTGGGACCATGAAACCAGCGAGGAGGACGCCCAAGTTATGGAACTCAGAGAAGTGGAAATCCTGGCTCGACTGGGCTTTGACAGTCCCTACTGAGCGCCGCTGCAACTTTGCAGGGCACTGGGTCAATCAAATCAAATCGTGCGGATCATCGAAATGCGCTTCAACGTCGCTGGGCAACAACTGGAGCGTGGCACGCAGGCCGGGAACCGCGCTCATCAACGCCTGTTCCACGCTAGTGCGCACGGCAGCAGCCCGCCCCAGCGACCAACTTGCGGGCATGTGCATATGCAGATCCACAAAGCGGCGCTGACCTGACCGGCGCGTGGTGACGTGGTCAAAACGGATGGTGTGGTGCTCAAACTCGGCCAGTGTTTTCTCAATCTCGTGCAACACTTCCGGCTCTACCGCCTCATCCATCAAGCCTTGCGAGGCACGCCATATCAGGTGAAAACCCTCGCGCAGAATGTTCAACGCCACGCCAATGGCGACCACCGGGTCAAGCCACAACCAACCCGTCATGGCTACTGCCGTGATGCCCACCACCACACCCGCCGAAGTCCATACATCCGTCATTAAGTGGCGGGCATCGGCGTCCAGCGCCACTGAGCGGTGAACTTTGGCGGCACGGAACATCACCCAGGCCAGCAAACCATTGAGGGCCGAACTCACCACCGACAAAGCCAACCCCCAGCCCACGGCCTGAATCGGTTGCGGCTCCAACAGCCGAAGAATGGCCGCCCACATGATGCCGATGGCTGCGGCAATGATCAAAATTCCCTCAAAGCCGGAGGAGAAATACTCCGCCTTGTGGTGTCCGTAAGGGTGATCTTCGTCCGCAGGACGCAGTGCAATCGTCACCATCGCCAGCGCAAAAATGGCGCTGGCCAGATTGACCAGCGACTCCATCGCGTCTGACAACAGCCCCACCGAATCGGTGATGTACCAAGCCAGCGTTTTGAGCGTGATGGTGACCATCGCCACGCAAATGGAGGCCCACAACAGGCGTTGAGGCGTTAAAAATCGGGCAGGCAGCAGCGTCATGGTGTTAACCGAGGGTGACCTTGGCAAACTTGCGCTTACCGACTTGCACCACATACGTGCCCGCGCCCAGCTTCAGCCCTTTGTCACTCACCACGCCCGAATCAAGGCGCACGCCGCCGCCGTCAATCAAGCGATTGCCTTCGCCACTGGAGGCGGCCAGCCCGGCCATTTTGAGCAAAGCACCGATGCCCAGCGGCGCGCCACCTTCGCCCAGAGGCAGCGAAACTTCATTAATTTCATCAGGCACGCCGCCTTTGCTGCGGTTGATGAAATCCTGCTCGGCGGCGTCTGCGGCCGCTACCGAGTGAAAGCGGGCCGTGATCTCTTTGGCCAGCGCCACTTTGGCATCTTTGGGGTTGCGACCGGCTTCGACCTCGGCTTTCAAAGCGGCAATATCGGCCTCGCTCTTGAAGCTCAACAAGGTGTACCAGCGCCACATCAGCACGTCAGAGATGCTCAACACTTTGGCAAACATGGTGTTGGCTTCTTCAGAAATACCGATGTAATTGTTTTTGCTCTTGGACATTTTCTCGATGCCATCCAGCCCTTCAAGCAGCGGCATGGTCAAAACGCACTGCGGTTCTTGTCCGTATTCCGCCTGCAAATGACGTCCCACCAGCAAATTGAATTTCTGGTCGGTACCGCCCAATTCCATGTCACTTTTAAGCGCTACCGAGTCGTAACCCTGCATCAGCGGGTACAAAAACTCATGCACGCTAATCGACGTGCCAGACTTGAAACGGTCATGAAAATCATTGCGCTCCATCATGCGCGCGACCGTGTACTTGGCCGCCAACTCAATCATGCCGCGCGAGCCTAAGGCATCGCACCATTCGCTGTTGTAACGAATCTCGGTTTTGGACGGGTCCAGCACCATCGACGCTTGCCGGTAGTAGGTTTGAGCATTGGCTTCAATCTGCTCACGGGTCAATGGCGGACGGGTTGAATTGCGGCCTGATGGGTCGCCAATCAGCGTCGTGAAATCGCCAATCAGAAAGATGACCGTGTGGCCCAAATCCTGCAATTGGCGCATTTTATTGAGCACCACCGTGTGACCAATATGAATATCAGGCGCCGTCGGGTCAAGGCCCAACTTGATGCGCAGCGGCGTGCCCGTGATCTGCGAGCGCGTCAGTTTTTTAACCCATTCATCTTGCGGGATCAATTCATCACACCCCCGTAAGGACACGGCCAGCGCCTCTTGGACACGATCTGTTACAGAAAACGGGGGTAAGGTAACTTGATTCATAAGGGTTTTGTTTAGAGAGATAGGAGAGTGCAAAGATATAATTATCGACTGTCCACACACTCGGTTTTAAGTGGCCAAGTCTTTACGACCCCTGCACCTGGTCCGTTGCGCGCGCACCAACTTTGATTTGGAAATCATCTTTTGAAAACCCTTCTTATTGACGCTAAAAACTCTTTTTTGACTTTTTCTAGCCGGATGCTTCAGCAACATCCCAAACGAATCACCGCAGCCCTTGCTGCTTTGATGCTGGGCGGAGGCGGCGGTGCATTTGCTGTCGTCTCTTTCGGACCGGATGCTTCAGACTTGCCCGTGCGGGAAGTCTCTGAAACTGTTCAGGCCCAATCTTTGCATGTTGCCTACAACGATCTCAACATCGAGCAATACAACCTTTTCAGATCAGATGTCACGCGCTATAGCGACACCGCCGACACGCTGCTCAAGCGCATGGGCGTTGACGACGCCGCCGCCGCTAATTTTTTGCGCACTGACGAGATGGCCCGTCAGCTCATTCCGGGTGGTAATGGCCGCAACGTGACGGCTGAAACCAATGATGACCACACACTGCGCAAGCTCACTGCGCGCTGGAGCACGGAGGACAATGGCACGTTCAAGCGCTTGGTGATTGAAAAAACTGCTCAAGGCTTTCAATCCAAAATCGAAACGGCGGCGCTAACTGCCTCCACCCGACTGGTCAGCGGCACAATCCACACCTCTCTGTTTGCCTCAACTGACGACGCCAATATTCCTGATGCCATTGCGATTCAGGTGGCTGAAATTTTTTCGGGTGACATTGATTTCCGCCGATCACTGCGCAAAGGCGACAGCTTCTCGGTTGTTTACGAAACACTCGAAGGCGACGGTGAACCCCTGCGCAGCGGGCGCGTCTTGAGCACGGAATTTATCAATAACGGCAAAACTTTCCAAGCCATGTGGTTTCAAGAACCGGTGGCAGGCACACGAACCGCCAAAGCCTCCCGTGCTACAGACTCACGCAGCCAGGGCGGCTATTACACATTGGACGGCCAAAGCTTGCGCCGCACCTACCTGGCTTCTCCTTTGGAGTTTTCCAGAGTGAGCAGCGGTTTTGGGATGCGTTTTCATCCCATTCAAAAAAATAGAAAAGCGCATTTGGGCGTGGATTTTGCAGCCCCAACCGGCACTGCTGTGCGTAGCGTCAGTGATGCCACGGTCAGCTTTGCAGGCGTTCAAACCGGTTTCGGCAATGTTGTTTTCCTTAAGCACCGCAACAATAAAACAACGGTTTACGCCCACCTGAGCCGTATCAATGTGCGTCAAGGTCAAAAAGTAGAGCAGGGCCAAAATATTGGCCTGGTCGGCTCGACAGGATGGGCAACCGGCCCGCATTTGCATTTTGAGTTCCGCGTCAACGGCGTTCCTCAAGATCCGCTTGCCATCGCCAATGACGGCGAGACCGTGCCTATTTCAGCGGCGGCCAAGCCCGCTTTTGCCCTGCGTGCCTCGGCAACCCGACTGGAACTCTTGGCTGCAGCCTCCATGCTGCCAGGCAATTAACACCCTTAACATCCACTGATGAGCCTGTGCACGACATGTCTAAACTCTTTATAGGCCTGATGTCGGGCACTTCCCTGGATGGGGTTGATGGCGTTTTGGTTGATTTATCAGGCTCGCAACTGCGGGTCTTGGCGCACTTCAATGCGCCTTTATCCCAAACCTTGACGCAAGAACTGCTGGACCTCAACAGCCCTGGCACCAACGAGCTGCACCGGGCGGCTTTAGCGGCCAATGCGCTGGTTCGCGTTTACGCCCATGTTGTCGCTAACCTGCTTGAAAAATCGGGCCTCAAAAATACTGACGTGACCGCCATTGGGGCGCATGGTCAAACCGTGCGACACCAGCCCCAAGCCTTTGACGGGACAGGCTACACCTTGCAACTCAACAATCCAGCCCTGCTGGCTGAATTAACAGGCATTGACGTCATCGCAGACTTTCGCAGCCGTGATGTCGCCGCAGGTGGACAGGGCGCGCCCTTGGTGCCGGCCTTTCACCAATCTTTTTTTGGCCGTGCGGGCAAAACGGTGGCGGCGCTCAATATTGGTGGCATTTCAAACCTCACCGTGCTAGGCCCGCAATTGTCCGATGACGTGTTGGGCTTTGATTGCGGCCCTGGCAATGCCCTCATGGATGGCTGGTGCTTGCAGCACACCGGCCAAGCCTTTGACGCTGAGGGCACTTGGGCGGCGGCAGGGCGCGTTCATGGTGAACTGCTCACCGCTTTGCTGGACGAGCCTTACTTTGCACAATCTGCCCCGAAAAGCACGGGGCGTGATCTCTTTAACGCGACCTGGCTGGCCTGGAAGCTTGAGAAATTTACCGCCATTGCCCCGGTGGATGTGCAAGCCACACTGACCGAATTAACAGCGAGTGCCTGTGCCACATGCGTGCGTCGCTACGGCCTTGAAAGCCAAGACCTGATTGTGTGCGGAGGTGGCGCCTTTAATGCGCACTTGATGCACCGGCTTCAAGTACTTTTGCCAGGGATGCGCATTATCTCGTCAGAATTGCACGGTCTGCACCCCTTGCAGGTAGAGGCCGCAGCCTTTGCCTGGTTGGCAAAAAAAACAACTTTGCGGCAACCGGCAAGCTTACAAACAGTCACGGGCGCCTTGGGCGCCCGTGTGCTCGGTGCAATTTACCCGGCCTGAACCGGGTCAAGACGCATCAGGTCGAAAAACTCGAACCGCAGCCGCAAGTGGACTGCGCATTAGGATTTTTAATCACAAATTGTGCCCCTTGCAGGTCTTCTTTGTAATCAATTTCAGCTCCCACCAAATACTGATAGCTCATGGCGTCAATCAGCAAAGAGACGCCATTTTTGGTCATCGTGGTGTCGTCTTCGTTGGTGATTTCATCAAAAGTGAAACCATACTGAAAACCCGAACAACCTCCGCCTTGCACGAATACGCGCAATTTCAGGTCGGGATTGCCTTCTTCAGCAATTAAATCAGCGACCTTGGCGGCGGCACTGTCCGTGAAAAGAATCGGACTTGGCATTTCTGTCTGGCTATGTTCTGCGACGGCGCTCATGGCTTACTCCGTTAAATGTTGTGATTCCTAGAATACTACAGCAATTTTCTCAAGAATCAGCTTGAGCCTTATTTGACGTTGATAGCAACATGGCTTTTTTTGGGTGACCCCAAAATGCCAACAGCCACCAAAATTTGCATTCTGGCAGCTGTTGTGAAGTACTTCGCGAACGAAGTAACTTGGCGGTTTAGCGCTTGCTGAACTGCTTACGGCGACGGGCACCGTGGAAGCCGACCTTCTTACGCTCAACTTCACGCGCATCACGCGTGACGAAACCAGCTTTGCTCAACTCAGACTTGAGCGTTGCATCGTAGTCAATCAGAGCACGGGTGATACCGTGGCGCACAGCGCCAGCCTGACCTGACTCACCACCGCCAGCGACGTTGACCATGATGTCAAACGTTTCAACGTGGTTGGTCAAAAACAGGGGTTGCTTGCAAATCATGATGGACGTGCCACGACCAAAGAATTTTTCAATATCTTTGCCGTTCACGATGATTTGGCCAGAGCCTTTTTTCAGGAAAACACGGGCGACGCTGGATTTGCGACGGCCGGTACCATTGTTCCATTCACCGATCATTTGGCGACTCCTGCAATATCCAACACTTTAGGCTGCTGGGCGGTATGGGGATGCTCAGCACCGCCATACACCTTGAGCTTCTTGATCATGGCATAGCCCAAAGGACCCTTGGGCAGCATACCCTTGACGGCTTTTTCCAAAGCGCGACCAGGGAATCGGGACTGCATGTCACGGAAGTTGATGGAAGAAATACCACCTGGATAGCCGGAGTGGCTGTAATACACCTTGTCAGTTGACTTAGCGCCAGTGACACGCAGGTGAGAGGCGTTAATGATGACGATGAAGTCACCGGTATCGACGTGAGGCGTGTAAATGGCCTTGTGTTTGCCGCGCAAACGGAGAGCAACTTCGCTGGCTACTCGTCCGAGGACCTTATCGGTCGCGTCAACCACAAACCACTCGTGCACCACGTCAGCGGCTTTAGCGCTGAAAGTTTTAGTCATGAGATTTCTCGTTAAAAGAGGGTTTGCCTAACCTAAGGGGTTAGCTTCCTTGCGGCTCTTTTCCACGGTCGGCGTTCCTCTGATGGGAATCTCTTAGGTGGGGGCTAGCTTCGCCGCGGAGCCACAAAAGCGCTGCGAAGCCCAAGATTATACGAAATTAGTCGCAAGCCGGTTAAAATTTGTGCATGTTTAGTTATCGCCACGCCTTCCATGCCGGCAACCATGCCGACGTTCTCAAACACACTGTATTAATTGCCATCCTGCGGCATTTACTGCAAAAAGACACGGCTTTGACCGTTTTTGACACCCACGCAGGCGCCGGTTTGTATCGGCTCGACGGTGAATATGCCGAAACCAGTGGCGAAGCCGGCCATGGTTTTTTAAAGTTACTCGCGCATTTAAGTGCCCCCCCTGCGCTCGGGAAAAAATCATCCGCTGTCGCCAAATCAATGGCAGAAAGCGGCTTGGCACCCGTCATTCAGGACTACCTGGACTTGGTAGCGAGCTTCAACAGCAAAGGCAGCCACAAGGTGTATCCCGGCTCGCCCTTTCTCATCCAGCGCTTGTTGGGAGAGCGTGACAAGCTCAAAGTTTTTGAAATTCATCCCACAGACGCTAAAACGCTGTCGGCCAATATCGCGCAATTGGAGGCAGGGCGCCAGGTTGCCGTTCTGCGTGAAGATGGCTTTGAGGGTATCAAAAAATTCTTGCCACCCCCTGCTCGCCGGGCCTTGGTGCTGAGTGACCCCAGCTATGAAATCAAAAACGACTACGCCCGCGTGGTCGCCATGGTTGCTGATTCGCTCACCCGTTTCGCCACGGGCACTTACGCCGTTTGGTATCCGATCATCCCCCGTCCTGAAGCGCATGACGTGCCGCGCAAACTCAAGACTCTGGCCACCAAATCAGGCAAAAAATGGCTGAATGCCACGCTCACCGTGAAGTCAAGCAAATTGACATCGGACGATGCTGGCGAAGTCGTTCGCCCCGGCCTGCCTGCCAGCGGTATGTTCATCATCAATCCACCCCACACGCTTAAGGCCTCACTGCAGCTCGCCCTGCCGCAACTAGCGGAAGTTCTCGGTCAAGATCAAAACGCATCTTTCAGCGTCGAATCCGGCGGCTGATCCAGCCAAATCAAGCGCCGCATTGCGCTAGCGGCCCCCTGTTCTGACAGAACTTGGCATCTCAAATGCCCGGTGAACAGGGTTTCGGTGTCAAACATTGCCATGCCCCTTCAAGGCGTTAAGGCAGTCGTTATCAACACCCATCGCCATCTTTTTGCACCCCATTTAAATTTATTTGGAAATGAATATTCCATTAATTTTTAAATCTATTTCCTTAAATTGGTACGTGTTCTCGTGCAAAGCATACACTGGCTTCAGTTTGGGCTTATTGATCAACAAAAATAGAAAAGGGTAATTCATGAATTCAAAAATTGAACTTATTTTGGCAACCGATTTGGATGGTACGTTTTTATCTCCCGACTTAAATACAATAACCTCTGATTTATATAAAACAATTAAGGATAATAGAAATAATATTATTCTTATTTTTGTTACGGGTCGCGGTTATGAAAGTATTATTTCATTGCTGGATGATCCGTCATTACCTGTTCCTGATTATATTATTGCTGACGTCGGTTCAACCGTTTTGAAAAGACAAGGTGAGGTTTTCATTCCTGTCATGCCGCTTCAGAACGAAATAGCAGCCAAGTGGCCGGGGCGCGAAGTTATTCTCAATAGCATTACCGATATTACTGGCTTGCAAATTCAGGAAGTTCCTCAAGAACGCCGTTGTTCGTTCTTTTATGAAAATGAAACGGTTCTATCTGAAGTCAAAAATATCGGAAATGCCTTAGGGTTAACAATTTTGACCTCGGCTGATAAATACCTTGATTTTCTGCCTATGGGCGTTTCAAAAGGTAACAGTCTGATGCAGCTTCTCAAGCTGGAGGGATTGCCTGAAAATAAGGTTTTGGTCGCAGGCGACACGCTTAATGATCTCTCGTTGATGCAGGCCGGTTATCGTGGTGTGGTGGTTAATAACGGTGAATTAGCGCTTAAAGAAGCGATTAACTTACAAAATTCAAAACGCAAAGCGCTTAAAATTTATATGGCCCAGGAAACAGGCCCATCCGGTATTTTGGAAGCGATTAATCACTACAAATTTAATAAGAATTTGGGGGAGCTTGAAGAAACGAATGAAGCCGCTTATGGCACCGCTGATCTTGTCATTGTTTACCATCGCCAGCCTTTTGATGAAGTTAAACAGGGCAAAACTTATGCGCGTCAGCAACCGAAAAGTCCCAATGGAATTTTGCCAACATTACTCGGGTTTTTTGCAGAAGGAAAAAAAGGGGCTTGGGTGGCCTGGTCACAACAAGACAGCCGAAACCCAGCTAATTTTGAAGTCAATGTCGCTGTTGATCAAAAGAAATACCCTAACCTGATCACCTCGCGTGTCGCTTTAACCGCGCATGACGTCAACCTTTTTTACAAGCAATTCTCGAAAGAATCGTTCTGGCCGATCATTTTTTCTTTTCCTGAGCGTGCGTCGTTCAAAGAGGAACATTGGCTTCACTTTTGTGAAATCAACCAGCTTTTTGCAGAAAGAACAGCGGCTGTAGCCGCGCATGGCGCCACGATCTGGATTCATGATTACAACTTGTGGATGACGCCTGCTTATCTGCGCGATTTGCGCCCCGATCTCAAAATTTCATTTTTTCACCATACGGCATTTCCTTGCGCTGATATTTTTAATATTCTCCCGTGGAAAGGGCAAATTGTTGCCAGTTTGTTGAAGTGCGATTATGTGGGGTTTCATATTCCGCGTTATGTTGAGAACTTCATTGATGTCGTTCGCTCAAATGTACCGACACAAATTCTGGAAAAAGAATTTTGTGCACCAACTTATCTCACCTATGGCTGTGCCTTGGGCGTTGAGGAGATGACCCGAAAGATTCAAACGCCTTACGGCATTATGGGCGTGGGTGCCCACCCCGTTGGTATTGACAACACCCGCATTGAAAATATAAGCCGCGCACCAGAAACCAGAACATTAATTGATACACTTTTACGTGAAGCCAAAGGTCGTAAAGTTATTTTATCGGTCGAGCGATTGGATTATGTCAAAGGGCCAATTGAAAAAATGCTGGCTTATGAAGAATTTCTGGCACAGCATCCTGAATGGCATGAAAAAGTAATCATGCTTAATATCGTGACACCCGCCACACCCGGTATGGAAATATACAAGGCGACCCGTGAAAAACTGGATCAGGTCGTTGGTCGTATTAATGGGCGATTTTCTCATGTGGACTGGACTCCGGTTCGATATTTTTATCGTGCTTTACCTTTTGAAGAATTAATTGCTTTTTATGTAGCCTCCGATATTGCCTGGATTACGCCACTCCGTGATGGACTGAATCTGGTTTGCAAAGAATATGTTTCTGCCAAATCAGCCTCTAAAACTTCAGGTGTTCTGGTTCTCTCCGAATTTGCAGGGGCTGCGGTTGAGCTTAAAGGCGCGGTACTCACCAATCCCTACGATGAAACCAGCTTGATTCAAGGCTTGGTGACCGCCTTGACACTGGATGAACAAGAAAGTGAATTCAGGATGCTGGCTTTGGCACAACGCGTCAAGGAATATGACGTCAACGCATGGGGCGATGATTTTTTAAAGTTCCGGGAATTTGAAACACAAAAATAAATTCTCTTAAATAATGACGTGGTGCTTACATTTTTAATTTCATGATATGAAGCCAAAACCATCATCATGGTTCGAGTACCATTTATTGCTTTTAAATTTATATAACAACTGAGAACGTAGCGCACCATGTCAGTCCAGGATCTGTACCAAAAAAAACACGGCACCGTTGAAGATGCAATTGATCAAATCAAAAACGGTGACTTCATCATTGTTCCGACCGGCGTTGGCGAACCCCCTACTTTGCTGACGGCGCTTTCAGAACAGCGGCGTCGCTTTCAGGGCGTCAAAGTGGCGCAAATCTTGGCTGTGCGCAAATATGGCTACATTGACCCGGAAACGGTTGACCATGTGCGCCACGTTGCTTTTTTCTTCGGCGCTGCCACGCGCGCTGGCGGGCAACAAGGCTGGATTGATTTCATTCCCAGCTACTTTTCAGAAATGCCTAGCCTGATCGAACGCGGTCAAATTCCAGCGGATGTCGTGTTCTCGATGGCGTCCCCGATGGATCAGCATGGTTATTTTTCGCTCAGTCTGGGCGCTGATTACACAATGGCAGCCATTGCCAAAGCACGCGCTGTGGTGCTTGAGGTGAACCCGAACGTGCCATTTGCCAACGGCAATTGCCACATCCACATTTCACAAGTAACCACGCTGATCGAGAGCGACGAGCCTGTGACGGAAGTCGGCCTGCCAAAAATTGGCCCCGTGCAAGAAGCCATTGGCAAATATGTGGCGGACATGATTGACGACGGCTCGACGCTGCAAATCGGCTATGGCGGCATTCCGGATGCCGTGGTGATGCAGTTGACCCACAAGCACGACTTGGGTATTCATACCGAAATGATTGGCGACGGCATTTTGACACTGCTTGAAAGCGGCGCCATCACCAATCGTAAAAAGACCTACCTGCCCGGCAAAATGGTCGCCACGTTTGCACTCGGTTCAAAAAAGCTGTATCAGTTCATGAACCGCAACCCTGCGCTTGAAATACACCCGGTTGACTTCACCAACGACCCCTATCTCGCGTCCAAAAATGACAACCTGATGACCATCAACGCCACCCTGCAAATTGACTTGCTGGGTCAGTGCGGGTCCGAGAGTCTGGGCCACTTGCCTTATTCCGGCACGGGTGGTCAGGCTGATTTTGTGCGGGCGGCGAATCGTTCACGCGGGGGCAAGTCTTTTATTGTGCTGCCTTCAACCGCCAAAGATGACAGCATCACACGCATCGTGCCGACGCTGACACCTGGCACCCACGTCAGCACCAGCAAGAACGATATCAATTACGTGGTGAGCGAATTTGGCGTGGCACAGTTGCGCGGTAAATCGGCCAAACAGCGCGCCCAGGAAATGATTTCGATTGCCCACCCTAACTTTCGCGCCGAATTGACAGAAGCGGCCAAAAAATTACAACTGATGTAAAAAGACGGCGCCGCTGATGGGTTTGACTGAAATACAGTGGCGATAATCAAAGCCAGTTTTACGTATTCAGGGATGCAAACCACATGACCATTCTCGTCACCGGCGGCGCCGGCTTTATTGGCAGTAACTTCGTACTCGATTGGCTCAACACTTGTGATGAGCCAGTCATCAATCTCGACAAACTCACCTATGCCGGCAACCTGCAAAATCTGGCCACGCTAGATGGTGATGAGCGCCATATGTTTGTGCATGGCGACTTTGGCAACTCGACGCTGGTCACAGGTTTATTAACACGCTACCGACCAAGGGCCGTCATCAACTTTGCCGCTGAGTCGCATGTGGATCGTTCCATCAGCGGGCCGGGTGAATTTATTCAGACCAACATTGTGGGCACCTTTAATCTGCTTGAATCGGTGCGCACTTATTGGAGCAGTCTGGATGCGACAGCCCAAGCTGCTTTCCGGTTGTTGCACGTTTCCACCGACGAAGTCTATGGCTCTCTGTCCAAAACAGACCCGGCTTTTACGGAAACGAATCGCTACGAACCCAACAGTCCGTACTCGGCCTCCAAAGCGGCCAGCGACCATTTGGTGCGGGCTTATCACCACACCTACGGCCTGCCGGTGCTCACCACCAACTGCTCCAATAACTATGGGCCGTTTCACTTTCCTGAAAAGCTGATCCCGCTGATGATCGTGAACGCCCAGGCAGGCAAACCGCTGCCGGTTTATGGTGACGGCCAGCAAATTCGGGATTGGCTCTATGTCACCGACCATTGCAGCGCCATACGCCGCGTGCTGGAAGCGGGCCGTTTGGGTGAAACCTACAACGTCGGCGGCTGGAACGAAAAGCCCAACCTTGACATCGTGCATACCGTCTGCGCCTTGCTCGATGAACTCAAGCCTCGCGCCGATGGCAAGCCCTACCAAGATCAAATTACCTACGTAACCGACCGCCTCGGCCATGACCGCCGCTACGCCATTGATGCCCGAAAAATTGAACAAGAACTCGGCTGGAAGCCCGCCGAAACGTTCGAGACCGGCATCCGCAAAACCGTGCAATGGTATTTGGATAATCCCGCGTGGGTCGCCAACGTGCAAAACGGCGGCTACCGCGATTGGGTCACGCAACAATACGGCACTGAAGAAGTCGCATGAAGCTCTTGTTATTGGGCTGTGACGGCCAGGTCGGCTGGGAGTTGCAACGCGCTTTAAGCGTCTTGGGTGAAGTCGTGGCGCTGGGCCGTCACACCACGGCCAACCCCGGCCAACTGTGCGGCGATCTCTCTCATCTCGCCGGTCTGGTGGACACCGTGCGCCGCGTCAAGCCTGACGTCATCGTCAATGCCGCTGCACACACCGCCGTGGACAAAGCCGAAAGCGAACCTGAGTTAGCCCGCACCCTCAATGCGTTGGCCCCCGGCGTGCTGGCCACTGAAGCGGAAAAACTCGGGGCCTGGCTGGTGCATTACTCCACCGACTACGTATTTGACGGCAGCGGCACCCAGCCTTGGCGCGAAACGGATGTGACAGGCCCGTTAAGCGTGTATGGCCAGACCAAATTAGAGGGCGAGCAAGCGGTTGCCACTTGCGACAAACATTTGATTTTCAGAACCAGCTGGGTTTACGCCGCGCGAGGCGGCAACTTTGCTAAAACCATGCTGCGCCTCGCCGGTGAACGCGAGACGCTGACCGTGATTAACGACCAAATCGGTGCGCCGACATCGGCTGAACTCTTGGCCGATGTGACGGCCCACGCCCTTCGCGCCGCGATGAGCCAGCCCGAATTAGCCGGGTTGTACCACTGCGTCGCGGGCGGCGAAACCAGTTGGCACGGTTACGCCCGCTATGTCATAGAACAGGCGCAAGCGTTAGGTTGGACGCTCAAAGCCGGGCCAGAACAAGTCATGCCCACGCCCACCGCCAGTTATCCGACACCCGCACCGCGCCCCCTCAATTCGCGCTTGGACACCACCCGTTTGCAAGCCGCCTTTGGCTTGACACTGCCACCGTGGCAACAAGGCGTCACACGTATGTTGACCGAAATAACAGCCAAACCCTAAATCATGACCACCCCATCACCAACAACGATAGCCACCGGCAACCCGATGGCGCGCAAAGGCATCATTTTGGCGGGCGGCTCGGGCACGCGCCTGTACCCGGCCACGCAAGTGGTGAGCAAACAACTGCTCCCGATTTACGACAAGCCAATGATTTATTACCCGCTCAGCGTGCTGCTGCTGGCGGGCATTCGCGAGGTGCTGGTGATTTCGACACCGCAAGACACGCCGCGTTTTGAACAACTGCTGGGCAATGGCAGCCAGTGGGGGATTCAAATCACTTACGCCGTGCAAGCGTCGCCTGACGGACTGGCGCAGGCTTTTTTGATTGGCGAGAAGTTTTTGAACGGTGCCCCCAGCGCGCTGGTGCTGGGCGACAACATTTTTTACGGTAACGATCTTGCCGGCCTACTCGACAGCGCGAATCGGCAAACGCACGGTGCCACCGTGTTTGCCTATGCCGTACAAGACCCTGAACGCTACGGTGTGGTGGAGTTTGACGACAAGGGCCACGCCGTCAGCCTGGAAGAAAAGCCGCAAAACCCCAAGTCACGTTACGCCGTCACCGGCCTGTATTTCTACGACACGCAAGTGGTGGAGTTGGCTAAACAAGTCAAGCCTTCAGCCCGTGGCGAGTTGGAAATCACCGACCTGAATCGCTTGTATCTGGCGCAGGATTCGTTGGACGTGCAAACCATGGGCCGGGGCTACGCGTGGCTGGACACGGGCACGCATGAGTCCATGTTGGAGGCCAGTCAGTTTATTTACACGATTGAAAAACGCCAGGGTCTCAAAGTCGCCGCGCCTGAAGAAATTGTGTGGCGTCACGGCTGGATTGACGATGCGCAACTGCTCAAGCTGGCCGCACCGCTGGCCAAGTCCGGCTACGGCCAATACCTGTTGGGCTTGCTCAAAGAAAAGGTTTATTGATGCAAGTCACCCCCTGCACCATTGCCGATGTACTGCTAATTGAGCCTCGCGTGTTTGGCGACGCGCGCGGCTTTTTCTACGAGAGCTTTAACCAACGTGCTTTTCAAAAGGCGACCGGCCTGGACTTGCAGTTTGTGCAAGACAACCACTCCAAATCATCCCAAGGCGTGCTGCGTGGCCTGCACTATCAGCTAAACCAACCGCAAGGAAAATTGGTGCGCGTCGTGGCGGGCGAGGTGTTTGACGTGGCAGTCGATATTCGCCGCGATTCGCCCACGTTTGGTCAATGGGTGGGCGAGATTTTGTCGGGTGACAACAAGCGCCAGCTGTGGGTGCCGCCGGGCTTGGCGCATGGCTTTGTCGTGTTGTCGGACAGCGCCGAGTTTTTATACAAAACCACCGACTACTACGCGCCGGAACACGAGCGCTGCATCGCCTGGAACGACCCGACATTGGCAATTCAATGGCCGGTGCTGAACCAGCCCTTTCAACTCTCAGCCAAAGACGTAGCAGGCGCCTCGTTCCTGGACGCTTGCCCAATCTAATCACATCATGACGATGATTTTTGTGACCGGCGGTGCCGGGTATATCGGCTCGCACACCTGCGTTGAATTGCTGAACGCGGGGTTTGACGTCACCGTGTTTGACAACTTTTGTAACAGCCAGCCCGAAGCCTTGGCGCGGGTGCAGCGCATCACTGGCAAAAAGCCCACGCTAATTCAAGGCGACATTCGCGACCGCGCCGCGTTGGTGGCCGCTTTACAACAAAGCAACGCCCACGCCGTTATCCATTTCGCGGGCCTCAAGGCGGTGGGTGAATCGGTGCAAAACCCGCTGGCCTATTACGACAACAACGTGGTGGGCACCGTGCGCTTGCTTGAAGCCATGACGGAATGCGACGTTAAAACGCTGGTGTTCAGCTCATCCGCCACGGTCTATGGCGACCCGCAACGCTTGCCCTTGACCGAAGACCATCCGCTGTCAACCACCAACCCCTATGGCCAGACCAAGCTGGTGATTGAAGAGATGCTGCGCGACCTCTACCGCAGCGACCCCACTTGGCGCATCAACATCCTGCGTTACTTCAACCCGGTGGGCGCGCATAACAGCGGCCTGATCGGTGAAGACCCGCAGGGCACGCCCAACAACCTGCTGCCGTTTGTGGCGCAAGTCGCAGTCGGGCGACGCGCATTTTTGAACGTGTGGGGCGACGATTACGACACGCCCGACGGCACCGGCGTGCGCGACTACATTCATGTGGTGGACTTGGCACTGGGGCATCTCAAAGCACTGGAGCGACTGCAAAAACAAGTCGAATGTCTGGCTATTAATCTGGGCACGGGCGTGGGTTACAGCGTGCTCGATATGGTGCGCGCCTTCGAGAGCGCCAGCGGCCAGCCCGTTCCCTTCCAGGTGGCCCCGCGCCGCGCCGGTGATATTGCCGCGTGCTACGCTGACCCGGCTCAGGCCTTGGCGTTGCTGGGCTGGCGGGCTGAACGCGGGCTGGCAACCATGTGCCTAGATGCCTGGCGCTGGCAAAGCGGCAACCCTAACGGCTACACAACCGCCTGAATTTTTACAAAACCCTTTCAAAGGAAAAGAAACAATGCACAAGAAAGATCGGCTCATCCATGGCTAAAGGTATGATTTTGGCGGCTGGACAAGGCACCCGCGTGCGCCCTTTGACCAAAGATTTACCCAAGCCGATGGTGCCTATTTTGGGCAAGCCGGTGATGGAATATCTGATTGAACATCTGGCGCGTCACGGCATCACCGAGATCATGATTAACGTGGCCTACCACCATCACAAAATCGAAGAATACTTTGGTGATGGCAGCCGTTGGGGTGTGCAAATTGGTTACGCCTACGAAGGCGTTCGCGAGCATGGCGACATCTTGCCGCGCCCGATGGGGTCTGCCGGGGGGATGCGGCGCATTCAGGACTTTGGTGGTTTTTTTGATGACACCACGCTGGTGCTATGCGGCGACGCCCTGATTGATCTGGACATCACAGCGGCGCTGGCAGAGCACAAAGCCAAAGGCGCCATCGCCAGTTTGCTGGTGCTGGATGTGCCCCGTTCCGAGGTGCAAAACTACGGCATCGTCGTGGCCGAACCGGATGGCCGCATTCAATCTTTTCAGGAAAAACCCACGCCCGCCGAGGCTAAATCCACCTTAGCCAGTACCGGCATTTATATTTTTGAGCCCGCCGTGCTGGACTTGATCCCGCCCGGCAAGGTGTACGACATTGGGTCGGAATTGTTTCCGCAATTGGTCGCCCAAAACCTGCCTTTTTACGCCCAAAACCTGCCTTTCAAATGGATTGATATTGGCCGTGTGAGCGACTACTGGTCGGTGTTGCAGCGTGTGCTGCGCGGTGAAGTAGCTGAGATGAAAATGCCCGGACGCGAAATCAAACCCGGCATCTGGGTTGGGCTGAACACGTCGATTCCGTGGGATCAGGTCACGATTGAAGGCCCGGTTTACATCGGTTCCAGCGTGCGCATCGAACCCGGTGCCACCATCACGGGACCGGCCTGGATTGGGCACGGTAGCCACATCCGCACGGGTGCCAAGCTGGTGCGTAGCATTTTGTTTGAGTACACCCGCATCGCCGCCGATATGCGCTTCATCGAGATGATTGTCTCGCCCGATTACTGCGTGGACCGCCACGGCGAGACTTTGTACCGGGGCGACGACACCGCCCAATTGCGCTGGGGCGACGCCCGGGCCTGAGAATCGCCCGCCGCTCAATTCATCCACTTTTTCTTTTAAATCTTTCTCACCATGTTGATCCAACCCGTTGTTTTGTCGGGCGGCTCCGGCACGCGCCTGTGGCCGCTTTCCCGCGAAAAATACCCCAAGCAATTGCTGCCTCTAATTGGCGAAGATTCGCTGCTGCAAGCCACCGTTCGCCGGGTGGAAGGCATTGCAGGGGCCGAGCTGGCCCCCCCGATGGTGGTCTGTAACGAGGAATACCGCTTCGTCATCGCCGAGCAATTGCGTCTGCTGGGCAAGCCTGGCGTCATCGTGCTGGAGCCGGTGGGCCGCAACACGGCACCCGCCTTGACGCTGGCGGCCTTGACCGCGCTTAAAAAGGGGGCCGACCCGGTGTTGCTGGTGATGCCCGCAGACCACGTCATCACCAATTTGGTGGCGTTTCAACAGGTGGTGAGCCAAGGCGCGGTGCTGGCCGCCGAGGGCGCGCTGGTCACTTTTGGGATCACGCCTGAGACGCCTGAAACAGGTTATGGCTACATCCAGTCTGGCGCCATTTTTGTAGCGCAAGACGGTGTGCAAGAGACAAACGCCCGGCTGATTGCCCGGTTTGTCGAAAAGCCCGACCAAGCTACGGCGCAAACCTACTTGGAAGCGGGCACCTACCTGTGGAACAGCGGCTTGTTCATGATGCGTGCCTCGGTTTGGCTGGCCGCCATGGCGGTTTGCCGACCTGATATTCTGGCCGCCTGCCAAGCGGCCTGGGACCAGGGTTCGACCGACGGCGAGTTTATTCGCATGAACAAAGAAGCCTTCGCGCAATGTCCGCCCGACTCGATTGATTACGCTGTGATGGAGCGCATCGCCGCACACGCCACCCACGCGGCAGATGGCGCCGCCGACCCGGCAAACGCCAGCGCGCTGCCGCCCGGCGTGGTAATTCCCCTGTCAGCGGGCTGGTCAGATGTGGGCGCCTGGGATGCGCTGTGGCAAGTGTTGCCCAAAGACGGTGCGGGCAATGTCGCCCTGGGCGACGTGTTGTTGCAAGATTGTCAAAACACACTGGCTCTATCGGGTGGTCGCTTGGTGGCCTGCGTTGGTGTGACTGATTTGGTGGTCGTTGAAACGGCGGATGCCATTTTGGTTGCTCACAAAGACAAGACGCAAGATGTCAAAAAAATTGTGGACATCCTTAAAAAGCAAGGCCGGGCTGAAGGCTCGGCGCACCGCAAAGTGTTTCGCCCCTGGGGCTGGTATGACAGTGTCGATGCGGGCGAGCGCTTTCAGGTCAAGCGCATTGTGGTTAAACCGGGGGGCACGCTGTCTTTGCAAATGCACCACCACCGCGCCGAACACTGGATTGTGGTGAGTGGCACCGCCAAAGTCACCAGCGGCGAAAAGTCGTTTTTGCTCTCAGAAAATCAATCCACCTTCATCCCCTTGGGCACCACGCACCGCCTGGAAAACCCGGGCCGCGTAGCGCTGGAGATGATCGAGGTGCAGTCCGGCTCTTATCTGGGTGAAGACGACATCGTCCGCTTTGAAGATGTGTACGGGCGCTAAACACGCAAGGCGCTGAATTCAGGTTTAGTGAACCAGACTGCGCTGTAGCAATTGCAGAATAAACCCCGAAGGAATGGCATAGCTGATGCCGGAGGGGCTACTCAACGCCGATTCTTTGGTGCCTTTAATAAACACCATGTTGACCACACCCAGCACGTCAGCGGTGTCGGGGTCAAACAAGGGGCCGCCGCTGTTGCCGGGGTAAGCCGTGCCGTCTAGCTGAAAGATGTTGAAGCTGTTGCCCCCGCGCAAACTGCGGATGGTTTTTTCATTGAGCTGTTGCGCTGAAGGTGTGGGCAACGCGGCGGCGGTGATTGACGAAATCATGCCTCGATGTGTCACCGGCGAGAAGCCCAGGGCGCCGCCAATCGGGAAGCCCATGAAGGCCACCGCTTGCCCTTCTTGCACGGCGTTTGAGTCACGCACATGCAGCGCGGCCATGGCAGGCCCGTCAAAACGTAACAATGCCAAGTCGTGAATTTTGTCCACCTCAAGCACGGTGGCTGCTCGCATCTGCCATTCATTAGGGGCGACCCTGAGCTGAATGACCAGGTTGGCATCCAAGTCGGCTTCAGCGGCTGATGGCAATACATGGGCGTTGGTCACGACCAGATTGCTCATGCCTGAAGGGGCGCTTTCAGCCGCCGCATGGCTCACCACAAAGCCGGTGCCGCGCAAGGCAAAGCGGGGGCTGCTGGTGCTTTTAAAAGTGCCCACAATCACCACGGCGGGTTTGACTTTGGCAATGGCGTCAGGCAGGTCAGCGTGCAACGGGCCGACGTAAAAGAGGCTGACCGCCATCAAAAAAACAAGACTGATTTTCATGTTTAAACTTTCAAAAAGTTAAGCCAGATCACTCTTTTTGAGGCCAGCTGCGTATCCAAGCCTTGCGCAACAAGTGCGGCACAACCCGATAAAGCGGCATTCGCAAGGCGTGCGCACGAACGTAAAGCAGCCAGCGCGCGAGACCCGTCCAGCGGGTGTTGCAACTGGGGTGATCGGGGCGTAGCGCCAGCGTGAGCAGTCGGGCCATCGCCCAACGGGCAAGCGCGGGCGGTCTGAGTTGTGCCACACGCGCCAGCCATTGCGCAGGCGGCATAAACCCGAACAAACGTTGCAGGTGAAACAGCGCATGAAACAACGGAACTTGCAGTCCCAGCGCCTGAGCACGGTCTAGCAAACGGGGCCAAAAATCGGTTTGTTGTGAAAAATGTGTCAGCAAATCCTGCAAGTCCAACAGGTCGCGCAAGCCGTGGCTGAATTCGCCTTCCTGAAACAAATGCACGGCGCTGTGCAGCACCATGTCGGGTGGTGCCAACACATACAGTTGACGCGCGGCATCCACCGCCACGAGGTCATCAAACAAGCGGGCGCCCTCAACTTTGAAGCGTGAGGTCGGCGGCGTGAGGGTGTGGTGCAGATCAATGACGGTTTGGCGCTGCACATGCTTCATCGGTGGAATTTCATGCATCCACTGCCGGTAATAACGGTCGTTGTAGGCGTTGCGCTCTTCGCTGATCCAGCCGACGGCAAACAAAGCCCCCTCGGCAGCGGCCAGGTTCTCGCGTGGCACCAAGATGTCGATGTCGGAGAACAGGCGAGCACGTCCGGCGGGCAGGCCCGCCATGACGTAAGCGGCCCCTTTGAGCAACACAATCGGCCCCGTCACCTCTTGCAAAGCGCGGGCCAGACAATCGACCTCCCACTGCACCTCTTGGTGTTGGCGCGCAACCCAGCGCAGCGCGCCGCTGAGTTGACGCCAAGCGCCTTCGGGCACGGCCTCGACCGCCTGTAAGTCAAGGCAATGCTGGGCCAGACGCGAGATCAAGCGGGTCTTTCGCGCCTGGCCCAGCAAGAAAGTCCAATGCGCAGGCGACATCACCGGCAAATGCTGCGGCTGCCGCCACAACGGCGTTAACAAGTCACCCTTGAACGCGGGCGCCAACGCCATATCAGGCATAAGAACCGGCCTGCGTGGACAGCGCTTCAAATGCAGTGACCGCCTCCTCAAGCACGCTGTAGTGAAAGTCGTAACAGTCGCACGTTGACACCAAATCACCCAGCGCCTCAAAGCCGGCCTGACCCAGCACCATGGCGTTAAAAGCGTTGTGCCCGAGTGCCAGCAAACTGTCAGCCTTGGGCCGGGCTTGCAGCGTGGGCGCCGCCCCGGCCACGTAGCGTGGAAACACCACCCAACGCGGCAACACCCGTTCTTGCACGCGGCGCACATGCGCCAGCGGTGCCTGCATATGGGTGACGCTGCCCTTGACCGTGCCATGCGCCACCCGGTTAAACACCGCCTGCGGGGCAAAGCGGCGCATCACCTCAATCGACTCATTTTTAAGACTGACGGGTCGGGCCAGTGCCGTGACTTGACCATCTGCCAGCGAGATCATCGCCACCTCGTCGGACAACAAACGCCAGTCCCGGCTAATCAACCCGGCGCACAAGGTGCTTTTGCCCGAACCCGGCGGCGCAGGCAAAATCAGCGCCCAGCCGCGTCGCTCAACGGCGGCCGCATGGAGCAACAAGCCTTGGTGCGCGTGCGACGAAATGCACCAGTTCATCGCCCACTCCAGCAGCGGGTAAGCGTGGTCGGCAGGCAACGGCTCAAACGGCGACTCGCCATCAAACACAAAACGCACCTGCGGCCTGACCCAGCGGCGCAGACCGGGCGCCCAGTCAATGCACAGCTCAAAGTCGATAAAAGCGGCCTCGTCGGCCAGCACATGCGCCCCATAAAGCAGGCCCAGCCCCGCTGCCACGGCGGGCACCGGCGAAAAGATACGAAATACAAACGGCCCGGTATGCAAGGCCAGACCCGCACCACACAAACGCCGGGCCAACGCCGACGGCGTCAAGTCAGACAGCTGCATAGGAGGTCAACACCCGCGTAGGAATAAGCAAACCCAGCAGCTGCAATTGATCGGTTATTGCCCCAGGCAAGGCCGTCTGAGAGGCGGTCATGACGATTTCAAAATCAAGCCGCAACATCACTTGCAAGTCGTTCTCGGTCAACGCATGGCCGGTCTCATAACACATCAGTACCGCCGCTGTGACACGGCTCATTTGATGCGTCTGACCCGACAAGGCTTCAAACAAAATCCAGTCATTGCCAAACTGGCGCCAATGCAACTGCACCCGAGGATTGAGCCGATACGCAGGTGCAGACACCTCTATCAATGGCAGTCCCACGCCTAGTGCACGACAGTTTGCATATAGCCCTTGAAGAAGGCCAGCGCTTGCGCCACTTTCAGAGGGTTGGTGTCGTTGTAGAACGCCAGCACCTGCGGGGCTGAATAAGGGTAGTTGAAGCCCGCCGGATTTTTGATTGCATTGAGCAGCGCCGTGACCCAAGCCGCCTCATCAGAGGCTGGCGAATTTTTGAGAATATCCAACAGCTTGGTTCTCGAACCGTGCCCAAAAATGTCTTTAAACTTTTCATCCGGATTAACGGCAATACCGTTCACAGCACTATTAGCAGTTGCAGAATCTTCAGACTTTTTAGTGCTACTACTCACGGTGTAGTTGGGCCAGTTGGCAACAGTTTCATAGTAACTGGGCGCATAGCCTGAACTGATCGTCTGCGGGCCGGTCTGTTGAGACGATATAACCGACTGAGACCCCGACACAGTCGCCAGTTTGCCACCCCCCAAAATCGTATTAGCCGCGAGCGTATGAATAGGAACTGCCGCCACCATAACGGCAGAACCTTTGCCGATCCCCTTGAGAACCGCGCGTCTGCGTGCTATAGCTAACGCAGAAAGCGCCGCCCCCTCATTCAATTCTTTCGTTGCTGCCAACTCACGATTTTCAGTCCACATATAAATTTCCCCCATTACTGCAAACACCACCCTCGTTTGAATTTTAAGGAGACCCCGACATTCATGAAGGTGACAAATATCAAGAAATCTATCACTAGTCAGACATCCAGCTTCTATAAATTTTTCAGTAAAACCGCTACCTCGGCCTGCCCTGAGAACTTGTCACCCAGCTGACGCAAACCCTCTAATTCTTTGAGAGCCAACTCTTTTTGATTGCCCTTGATATAAATTTTGGCCCGATTGAGTTTGAATAAATTATTGGCAGGCTGCAGCGTGAGCGCCTTGTTTTGAAGCGCAATCGCTTTGGCGTAATCGCCTTGCTCGGAGAGCAGCATGGCAAGCGTGTCCATGAAAGCCGGTTGATCAGGCACCAATGCGATAGCTTTTTCAGCATAGAGGCGGGCGTCCGGCTTGTTTAACCTGGCACTCACCCAAGCCAAATTGTTATAAGCCAGTGCGTTATTAACCTGCAGTTTGACGACGGCGGCATAGCATTTTTCAGCGGCTTGATAGTCCTTGCGGGTGAGCGCCAAGTCACCCAGATAAAACAAAAATGAGGCATCCTGAGGATGATCTTTTTGCCAGTTGGCTGCCCATTTTTCAGCCTCGGCGGTTTGACCTGAAACGCCTAAAACTGAATGTAACTTCATGGCCAACTCAGACGCAGGCTGCAACTTTAAGCCACTGCGGTAAGCGCCAGCAGCACCCGTCCAGTTTTTTTGCGAAGCCTCAATATCACCTTCCAGCGCATAACCCACCGACTCGCCAGGACGCTGTTTTTGCACGGTGCGCGCCATCGCCAGCGCCGGGCTAACCCGCTTGTCCGCCAGGTCTATCACGATCAAGGCCCGCTGTGCCTCCAGTAAATCAGGTTGCAGTTCAAGCCCTTTGCGAAGGCTGGCAACGCCCGCCTCTTTGTTCTTGTCATTCAAATAAACCTGTGCCAGGCGCATCTGGGGCAGCGCCGAGCGGGGCTGCATGGCAGCGAGTTTATGAAAGCTGGCAATCGCCTGATTGGCATCGCCTGACGCCTGTTGCGTGCGACCGAGCGCATCCAGCAACTCAGGACTATCGGGCAAAACCGACACCGCATTTTGAGCCGCTGAAAAAGCGGCCTTAACCTCTTGCTGGCGCAAGTAGAAGTCAATCAATAACAAATGCAGCCGGGCGTTGGTTGGATTCGCCGCCACCGCCCGACCGATCAAGCGGGCGACCTCCTCCTTGGGTTCACCCGATTGGGCGGCATATTCAGCCAAAGCCAGCAGCGCTTGACTGTGGTTAGGATTTTTGACCAAGACCGCTTCCAAACGTTTTTTGGCATCCAGCGGCTTCTTCTCCAGCAGGTCCAAACCCGCCAAACTAGCCGTTGCAGAAAAGTAGTCGCTATCAAGAGCCAAGGCTTTTTCAAAGCTCTTGCGCGCGCCAGCCAAATCGTTTTTAAAGATCAGGGTTCTACCGCGCAATTGAGCCGCCAAAGGTTTGTCAGGCTGCTTTTTTTCCAGCGCGTCAATCGCTTTCAGGGCTTGGTCAAAAGATGCCCGCTTCAAATAGGTGCTAATCAGGGCCAGATCAGCCGTCGTGCCGGTATCCGAGCTGGCAATAGTGTGCAGCTCTTCAAAGGCGGTGTCTGTCGCACCACTCATGAAATGCGTCAACGCCAGGGCCGTTTGTTTTTTGGCATCCTTGGGGACGAGTTGGGCCGCCTGGCTCAGGTAGGTTTGCGCCTGTTTGAGATCGCCTGTTTGCAAGTAAACCTCACCCGCAATCGAGAGCAATTCAGGATCGACGTTTTCCTGATTCAGACCCGGCTGCAAAGTCTCCAGCGCCTTGGCGGTTTGACCCGAACGCAGGTAGGCCAGCACCAGCGCACGACGCGCCAAACGCAACTGCGGGGCGGCCTGCACGGCCCGACCCAAATGCTCTTGTGCCTGGGACAAATCGTTGAGTTGCAAGGCCACAACACCGGCCAACTGCAAGCCCATCAGGCTATTGGGCGTAGCGGCCAGCACTTGCTGACTCAACTCATGCGCGCGCTTGAAATCTTTCTTTTGAAATGCCAACTGAGCGGCTAAAAATTTGGTTTGCGGATGATTGGCAGCAAATTTGTTGATCTGAAGCAGCTGCTGATCGGCCTCGGCCAATTGCCCTTGCTGCATCAGAATCGTCAGGATAGCGGCATGAGCCGGCAAGAAGTCAGCCTGCAAGTTAACCGCTTGTCGGTAGGCCGCCAAAGCCTCGGTCGGTTGATTTTTGGCATAGAGGAAAAGATCGCCTTTGAGCTTCCAGGCGTCAGGGTAGGTGGGCGCTTTGGCGAGTACCTCATCGGTCAGCACCAAGGCGCCCTCAAAGTCACGCTGTGTCGCTTTTTGTCGGGCCTGCACCAACAAAGCCTCGGCCAAACCGGGTTGCGCCAGAAGTGCAGCATTCAAGGCCGATTGCGAAAGATCGGTTTTTCCCTGCATGGCGTAGGCCGAGGTCAGGGCCATCTGCAAACTGGCCTTGGCACCGCCCTGGCTTAACTCAATCGAGGCCAGTTCATCGGTCAGTTTTTTAGCTTGTCCTTGCGCCAGCAAAGCTTTCGCCAATTGGGGCACCACGCTGTCTTGTTCATACTTCAGGTCAAGGGCTTTGCGCAATTCGGTTTCAGCGCCTGCCGGGTCGCCATTTTGTAACAGTGCTGTGCCTAGCAAGTAGCGCGCTTCGGGCAAATCCGGGTTGCTTTGCAAAGCATTTTTTATCTGAATCACCGCCGCCTTGCTGTCGTTTTTAGCCAAATAGTCTTTAGCCGATTTGAGCAAACTCTGTGCATCCGGCTGATCTGTGCAGGCGACTAAAAGCAGTGACATCAGCAAAGCGGACATCATCACATGTGCGGTTTTTTTTTGGATTTTCATAAAAGTCTCTTGAAATAAAAATTAAAAATTAGAAGTTAAAAAACCTACTTCAAACCTAGCCGATGCATCAAGTCGTACAGCGTCGGGCGACTCACCCCCAACAAGTCAGCCGTCTTGACCATGTTGCCGTTGACACGCCCCAACGCTGCAATAACAGCCCGCTTTTCAGCGGCATCACGAATCAGGCGCAAATCCAGCGACTGATCTATCTCATCGCTTATCGGCGTTTTAAAGCCCAGATCTTCACTGGTGATTTGTGGACCATCGGTCATGATGCTGGCCCGCCGGATGCAGTTCTCAAGTTCACGAATATTGCCGGGCCATGAATGGTTTTCAATCGACCGGATGGCCTCCTCATTGAGACTCAAAGTTGTTCGTTTTTGCTCCTGAGAGAAGCGTCGTACAAACGCGTGAGCCAGTAGCGCTGCATCTCCTACGCGTGCACGCAGGGGCGGAATATTAATCACAATTTCAGCCAGCCGATAGTACAAATCCTCTCTGAACCGACCAGCTTTACTGAGACTATTCAAGTCTTGGTGGGTGGCGCACACAATGCGCACATCGACAGCGATTTCCTGACGACCACCGACCCGTTCAATTTTTCTTTCTTGCAAGAAGCGCAGTAATTTGGCTTGTAACTGAAATGGTAAGTCGCCAATTTCGTCCAGCATCAAGGTGCCGCCGTTCGCGGTTTCTATCTTGCCCAGCGTCATTTTTGCAGCGCCGGTGAAGGCGCCTTTTTCATAGCCGAATAACTCACTCTCCAGTAGATTTTCAGGAATAGCCGCACAGTTAATCGCGACAAACTTCTCGCCACGTCGGGCGGAGGCTTGATGCAGCCCGCGAGCCAGCACTTCTTTGCCCGTGCCACTTTCGCCCAACAGCATGATGGTGGCTTGGCTACTAGCGACTTTTTCAATCGTGCGGCAAATACGCATCATCTCGGGGTCGCGTGTCATCAAAGCCGAGAGCACATCGGGTTGATCCAGTGACTGCAAGCGCCTGTTTTCAGCTTGCAGCTCAAACAACCTGAAGGCGCGTTCTACCGTCAGATTCAGCAACTCAGGTTCAAACGGTTTTGCAAAAAAATCATACGCACCCATGGCGACGGCCCGCAAGGCATTGGCTTGGTCGTTTTGCCCGGTCAGGACAATGACCTTGATGTAGGGATCCAGCGCCAGCAACTGCGCCAGTAACCGAAAACCCTCGGACACCGAGTCGGCATCGGGGGGCAGTCCCAAGTCCATCGTGACCACGGCAGGCACGCTTTTTCGCCACTGCAACAAAGCGCTTTCCCGATCATGCGCGGTGACTGATTCAAATCGGTCAAGCGACCATTTAATCTGTTTTTGCAGGGCAAGGTCATCCTCAACAATCAATAACAAACGTGGTTTTTCAAGGCTCATGAGGCCTCCATGGTGTGAAGGTCCGAGGCCTTCTGGGTTTCAAATAAGGGCAACAACATCTTGACGGTGGTGCCGTGTCCGGGTTGACTCTCCACCTCAATGTGGCCGCCCAGCTCTTGCACATACTGAAAGCTTTCGTAAGCGCCAATGCCCATGCCAGCGGCTTTGGTCGTCTGGAAAGGTTTGAACAAACGGTCGCGAATAAAGTCGGGTGACATACCCTGCCCCGTGTCGCCCACCAGCACTTGCGCCTGACCCTGCGTGCGCGCCAGGTTGAGCCACACCCGACCGTCCAGGTCAGTGGCATCAAAAGCGTTTTGAACCACATGGCCAATGATTCGCTCCAACCGCTCCTCGTGTCCGCGAGCCAGCAGTGGCTCACCTAACTGCACTTCCAGCGTTCGGCCACGCCCGGTTGCGACCGCTTCAAGGCGCTGCACGATATGGCCTAAATTCACTCCAAAAGCACCACCCGGCGGGGCCGCGCCCTCGCGCAACTGCAGCATGAGCTGGCGCATTCTGTCCAAAGAATTTTCAACCGTCAGCAACATATCTTGTTGAAATTCCGGGTTGTGACTCAGACGCTTGGCATTTTTCATCATGAGTGAGAGTTGCGTCACGATGTTTTTTAAATCGTGTACGACGAAAGCGGACATGCGGTTGAAGGCATCAAACTTGCGCACTTCAAGCAAGGCTTCCGTGGCCTGCATCTGGGCTAGAAAACTAGCGGCTTGCTGGCCCGCTGTTTTGACCAGATCGTTGACCTCCCAGTTCACATCCATGCGCGTTCGGGCACTTGCTAGGACACAAAAACCAATCAAATCCTGGCCAACCATCAGCGGCACGACCAACCAGGCTTGCGCTAGCGTTTGCAGCCAAAGCGGTAATTTGAGCGCGCCATAGCGTCCAGGGTAGGCGCGATATTCTTCCAGATTAATCACCCAGCCCCGGCTTCTCATAAACTCGCACAAGGGTGAGTTGGCCGCTTCCTTGGCCAGCGTTTGAGGCTGATTCCAGCGTGCCGTTTGACTAAAGACGGCCTCGTCTTTGGCTTTCATCCAAAGCCCACCGGCAGGACTTTCCAGCATATCGGCCAAGGCACGAATCACTTGCGGCCCCATCTCTTGAGGCGAATTTTTGGCTGACAAAGTATGCGTAAACTTTAACCACTCTTCGCGGTAATCAAAGCGGTAACGAAAGAAGTGCTTGCCTAAAAAAACCCGCAATCGGGCACGAACCGATCCGGAAAATCCTAAAACAACCAAAAAAATCAAGGCAATAAAAACCAGGCCCAGCTGCAAAGCACGCCCCCACTCGCTGCCAAAGTAGCGCACGTAATAGCCCACACTGGCAATAAAAATCAGGTAGAGACCGGCAATCAACAAAGTCGCTGTTTGAAAAGCGGCCTTGGGTGAAAAGTGAATTTGTGCCGCCCAGTCACGCCGTCGGGTCATCGAGAGTAGCAATAGCGGAACCACCAGCGTGTGAACTGCCCCGCGAATGCTCAAGGCATCACCATCCAGACGATTAAACAGCACCGCTTCTGAGAACAGGTACAAATCAAACAAGAAGCTACCTGCCAAACCCAGGCATAAAGGCTTGATTGACCACCGCGCATCTTCCGCCACATTTCTGAAAACCTGCTCCAGCAAAACCATCGCGACGACCGGGGCCACCATCGAACTCAATAGCAGCCAGCGCGCCGGGTCGCCCAAGTTACCTATTCGCAAGGCGCCCAAGGTCAGGCCCAGCAGTCCTAACGCCATCACGACGCCAACCATAGCCCCCATCCAGGGGAGTCCCGCCGAAGCCGTCGTCATCCGGTTTGAACGCAGCAAGATCAACAAAAAAGCAGACCAGCTACCATAACGCAACACATCAAACAGCGTGCTGACTAAATAGAATGAGGGTTGTCCTGTCAAGCGAAAGACCAAGCCAAACCAGCCCCATAAAGCGCTTAAAGTGACGGCCAGAAAAATAGCTACTTTAGATAACTCGCGGGCTGACCGTGAAAAACCAAGCGGTAATACGTGCAGAGAAAAAGCCGAGTAGGACAAGCCCACCAAGCCATAACTCCAGGCCATCAAATCGACACTCACTTAATATGCGCCTTTGCCCATCACGACCACGCCCACGGTTTCAAACAACACTAATAAATCAAGAAACAAAGTGTGATTTTTAACGTAGTAGAGATCGTATTGCAGTTTTTCTGCCGCATCTTCCACCGATGCACCATAGTGATAGCGCACTTGTGCCCAGCCGGTCAAGCCGGGCTTGACACTTTGACGTACGGCATAAAAAGCCAGTTCTTGCGTCAACTTATCGACAAAATAGGGGCGCTCCGGACGTGGCCCGACCAAACTCATCGCGCCCCCCAACACACAAAAGAGTTGGGGCAATTCATCAATGCGCAGCTTTCTGATTAGCTGACCGACGCGCGTGACCCGGTCGTCAACAGCCTTCGCCCATTGGGGTTGCCCATCTTTTTCAGCATCCACACGCATACTGCGAAACTTCACGACATTGAACAGTCGCCCATTCAAGCCGACCCGCTCCTGCCGATAAAAAACAGGACCGGCACTTTCAAGCCGAATACATAGCGCCGTCAAAAGCATCACGGGCAAGGATAAAAAAATCAGCACGCAGGCAAACACCATATCAAACAGACGCTTGACCACAGTGCGCAACCATCCTTGTTCAAAGCCGTCACCAAAAATAAGCCATCCCGCCGACACCGACTCGCGACTGATTTGGCCTAATGTTTTTTCAAAATGTGTCGCAATATCGACGACTCGAATGCCATGTAGTTTGCAATCGAGTAACTCCCGCAAAGGCATACTGCCGCCGCGTCGCTCCGACAAAGCCACTACGATTTCATCAACATCCTCTTGCATGACGATGTCGGCCAGTGTGCGCTTTGAGGATAAAAAATCCCAAGTGGACAAGCCTGTAGAAGCTTCATTAGGACTGGCATAGTAACCGACTAAATCAATATTAGGATCTGACTTCTTTAACGTTTTACCCACCAGTCGGGCGCGTTCGCCTGAGCCATAGACCAGCACACGCTGACGCAACAGTGACTTGGGCGTCGTGTGGGTGACGTAAATTCGATGGAATACCATCAAAATAACGGCCAGCACCAGTGAGAACACAAAAGCTGACTGATCTTCAAGCTTCAGCGACAAGCCTCTGAAAATTCCATACGCTAATGACAAAGAAAGACCTAGCGACAAGACCGCACGCACGCGTGTCTGATTCAAAGTCCGGCTATGAACCCGCTGATAAAAGCCAAGACTCGTATTGATGATCAAGACCCCTATCGCCAAGGTCAGCGATGAAGCTAAAACCGCTGAAGACACGGATGCCGGGTCTGGCACCTGAAGAACAACCGACACGACTACTGTCAAAAAAATTAACCCAATATCAAAAAATATTTTGAGAAGTGTGCGCTTGTGAAAGTAATGATTAAATATCTTTATCACGATGAGGCTCCCTCATTTTCTTGTTAACCTTGAGTCTGAACTTCATCGTATTTACACCCTTGATTTTTCTCAAGAAATTGATGGACGACGACCTGATCGTTTAACCTCAAGAACTGACGTTCGGTATAGCGACGACACAGCTTGCCAACATATAACTTCTACACCAGCACTTCCAGGCACGCAGGATGCCCCAAAAATCCTTGTGGACTGGCGCTTGCTCCATAAGCCCCGGATTGAAAAATAACAACAAAATCTCCTATCTTTGCTATGGGTAGGACCATGCGGTCAGCCAGCAAATCAAGCGGCGTACACAAAGGCCCGACAACCGAAACCGTCTCGGTTTCCAGGGCGTTCATCTTGTTGCCAATCGCCACCGGATAGTTCTTTCGCAGCACCTGACCAAAGTTACCCGAGGCCGACAAGTGGTGATGCAGCCCGCCATCAACGACCAGATAAACCTGTCCGCGAGATATTTTTCTATCCACCACGCGCGCCACATAAACCCCAGCCTCACCCACCAGATAGCGGCCCAGTTCAATCACAAAGACAGCGTCTGGCAGCTCGGTTTCTGCGCGCTGTGCCAGTTGTGCCAGGTTCTCGCCAATCGGCGAGAGATCAAGTCGCGACTCACCCGCAAAGTAAGGAATACCAAAGCCACCGCCCAAGTTTAAAAACTGCACGGGAGCCGGGGCAAGCGGAGCCAGTCGCAAGGCCAGTTCATACGATTTTTGTTGTGCCTCACAAATCGCATCAACCCGTAAATTTTGCGAACCAGCAAATAAATGAAAACCTTCAAAAGCCAGACCGGCACGGCCAATTTGAGTTAGCAACTCGGGCATTTGCTCGACATCCACGCCAAATTGCTTAGGACCACCGCCCATTTTCATGCCCGCACCTTTAAGTTCAAAGTCCGGGTTGACACGCACCGCAACACGCGCTGTCAGATCCAGTTCGCGAGAGATCGCCTCTAGTGCCACCACCTCACGGAACGACTCGATGTTGATCAACACGCCTGCTGCAACCGCCTGGCGTAACTCGACATCGCGCTTGCCGGGACCGGCGAAACTGATTTCTTGCGGATGCGCGTCGGCATCGAGTGCAACTTTTAACTCACCGGCAGAGGCCACATCGATGCCATCCACCAGCCCGGCCATCAACCCGACCAAGGCGGGCATTGGGTTGGCTTTCATGGCGTAGTGCAGTTTGATGCCCGCTGGCAACACGCCACGCAGGGCGGCCACCCGCATCCGCAACAGGGTGCGGTCATAGGCATAAAAAGGGGTCTGTCCAACGCGTGCAGCCAGTCGAGACAAGCGTTCGCCGCCAATGACTAATTCGTCATCGCACACGGCAAACTGAGGCATTGGGGTATGGACGGACAAGCGGCGTTCAAGGATCGTGTCAAGGCAAGATTGCGGTGTAGGCGTGGGCGCAGTCCAGGGCATCGGTTCAAGCAGCATGGCGAGTCACCCAGTCCGAGGCCAGCTTTTGACGGTCAATCTTGCCGTTGGGGTTACGCGGCAGGGGCGCCGCTACGGCTTCAATGCCGGCGGGCACCATGTAGGCGGGCATCCGTAATCGGCACGCAGACAACAGGGTCGTCAGGTCAAGCGGCGAACCTGCGGCCACCGGGGTCGCCATCACATGAATCGCATGGCCCAGGGTTGGATGCGCCACACCAAAAGCCACGCACTCGCCAACTAATTGCGTGGCATACAAAATCTCTTCTACTTCGGTTGGACTAACCCGGTAGCCGGAGGTCTTCATCATTTCATCGCGTCGTCCTATGAAATAAAAAAATCCGTCAGCATCCTGGCGCACCGTGTCACCCGAGAAGACGGCGTACTCCGGCAAGGGCAAACCGGGTTGCCGACCCGGCGCATCGCCAGCCAATACTTTGTAGCGCTCTGCCGTCTTGGCCGCATCATTCCAATAGCCCATGCCCACCAGCGCGCCCCGGTGCACCAACTCGCCTGGCTCTTCCGGACTGCAACTGGAACCATCGTCGCGCAAAACCAGAATTTCAGCATTAGGAATCGCTTTGCCAATCGAGTCAGGCCGCCTGTCAACCTCCTCGGGTGGTAGATAAGTCGATCTAAAAGCTTCCGTTAGACCGTACATCAAAAAAGGCTTGGCTTGCGGTACGCGCTGGCGCAAAACGGTTAGCGTTTCACGCGGCAAACGCCCTCCGGTGTTGGCAAAGTAGCGCAAGTTCTCTTGAATGGCAGGAGGCCAGTCAAGCGCAGCTAATTGAATATACAAAGGCGGTACTGCCGTCAGGCCAGTTACTTTTTCTCGTGCCATGGCGTTAAGCACATCACGCGGCATCAGGTAGTTCAACAGCACGACACGCGCCCCGGTATGAAAGGCGGTAGTGAGCTGGCTGAAGCCCGCATCAAACGACAACGGCAAAGCGGCGAGTAACGTATCTTGCGCCTCATTTTCGAGGTAGGAGGCCACGCTTTTAGCGCCCGCCACCATATTCCGGTGCGACAACACCACGCCTTTAGGCTTACCTGTACTGCCCGAGGTGTAGAGAATGGCGGCCATGTCGGTGTCGATCACGCGGTGTCCAATTTTTGTAGGACTTTCCAAAAAGTCACGCCAAAGTGTCATGCCAAACGCCTGCGGTGTAGGCACATCGGGAGCCACCGTCGTCGAAAAGTCATCGGTCAGCACTACATGACGCAAGTCGTGGCAAGCGCCTAAAACATCTTTTAACAAGGCCAGCCGTTCAGGCGAAGTGAGCAACACGCGAACCTGACAGTCCTGCAAAATAAAAGCCACCTGCGCTGGCTTCAGCAAGGGATTGACAGGCACAAAAACGCCACCTGCTGCAGGGGTGCCAAAACTGGCCACCACCGTTTCAACCCGCTTCTCAAGATAAATAGCGACCCGTTCACTGCGCGCCAAACCCAAGTGGCGCAAGCCCGAAGCGAACTGACGTACAAGACAACTCAGGTCTGTGTAATTGAGCTTCATTGTCGGCGTTGTTAAGGCAATAGCTTGCGGCGTTTTCAAGGCCGTCAGGGTGATGAGTTCTGGCAAGAGTATTGATTCAGTCATAGCTATTTAATTAAAACAGTGACACTTGCGAAACCGCAAATGAAGGTCGTCCTACACTCAGCGCTTACCAACACTTGGACTCTAAAATAATTCCAGCAAGGCAATTCGCCTAACAGGAAAAACAAATTGAATATCACACAAACGATTATTGATGTGCTTGATGAATGTCTAAGCCTGAACGGACGCACGCAAGGTTTTACACGCGACACACCTCTCTTGGGTGCGTTACCTGAACTGGACTCGATGGCTGTCGTCTCGCTCCTCACAACGCTGGAAGATCAATTCGGTCTGGTCGTTGACGATGATGAAATTGATGGCGCTACTTTTTCTACAGTCGGTACGCTGTCTGATTTTGTCAGTGGCAAACTAGCGGCTTGAAAAGTAAGAGTTATGCAGTTTGAAGCTTTTTTTATTCAGTCAGGAACGGCTGAAAAAAGTCAGCGTTTGTATATTTTTTATCCATCACAGCAGACTGTTGTTCGCGGTTTGGTTCTCTACATTCACCCGTTAGCCGATGAGATGAACAAAACTCGTCGCATGGTTTCCCTACAGGCCCGCGCACTCGCTGAGGCGGGATTTTCTGTCTTGCAAATCGACTTGCTCGGGTGTGGTGACAGTGCCGGCGACTTCGGTGATGCCACTTGGCAGCACTGGATTGATGATGTCGTGCAAGCCCACCATTGGCTACGAAAAAAAAGCCTGGCACCTTTATGGTTATGGGGTTTGCGCGGCGGTTGCTTATTAGCAGTAGAAGCGACACGACAACTCAATGACAACTGTCACCTTATCTTTTGGCAACCCGCCAGCTCCGGCAAGCTCCTACTCCAGCAGTTCTTGCGTCTCAAACTCGCAGGCGACCTGCTCGATGGTCAGGGCAAGGGCGTTATGCAGGCCATGCGACAACAGCTGGCACAGGGCCAGTCTGTTGAGATAGCAGGTTACAACCTGTCTGGCGGACTCGCGCAAGGACTGGAACTGGCAACGCTGACACCGCCCCAACCATCCGGCGCATCAGGCTGCGTCGTGTGGTTCGAGATCAGCGCCCGCGCCGAGACCAGTTTGAGTCCTGGCGCCCTTCAATCCATCGCCCAATGGCAAGCCGCAGGTTTTGATACACAGGGTCAACTCGTCCATGGTCCCGCGTTTTGGCAAAGCCATGACATCGAAGAAATTCCTGATCTGATCAAAGCAACAACGGAAGTCATAGCGGCTATGTCTATATGAAGTACACCGAAGAAGTTCTTGTTTTTTCATGTGTTGGTGACACACTTCTGGGTATCCTGACCCGCCCCGAAAATCCGGCAGACATCGGTATTGTCCTGATCGTAGGCGGGCCTCAGTACCGGGCGGGCAGCCACCGGCAGTTTGTTTTGTTGTCCCGTGCACTGGCTGCGGCGGGCTACGCCGTGCTGCGCTTTGACCATCGGGGCATGGGTGACAGCGAAGGTATTCCACGAGATTTTGAGTCGGTCAACGCTGACATTTCAGCAGCTATTGAGAACTTAAAAAAATTAGAACCTACTGTAACAAATGTTGTTTTGTGGGGTCTGTGCGATGGAGCCTCTGCCGCCCTTCTTTATTACTTTGAGTCACGAGATACTAAAGTGAGTGGGTTATGTCTGCTCAATCCATGGGTACGATCCGAGAGTAGTCTTGCGCGCACTCATGTCAAGCACTACTACCGACAACGGTTGATGCAAAAAGATTTTTGGAACAAGCTGCTACACGGCGGTGTAGCACTCAAAGCGGCCTCGGAACTGGTGCGCAATATTCATGTGGCTACCACCGGTATCGTTCAATCATCGCTCACAAGACCCGCTGCATCGCAACAACCCTTTCAGCAACGGATGGCGGCGGCTTGGAACGCTTTTAGCGGTCGTATTTTGTTGCTGCTAAGCGAGCATGACTACACCGCCAAAGAGTTCCTGGAATTTGTGGCTAAAAACCCCGTCTGGAAAAACGCATTAACGCATCACCGTCTGGTTCGCCACGAATTGCCCGGAGCTAATCACACATTTTCAAGCGAGGCTTCCAACAAACTGGTGGTGAAACTAACCTTGGACTGGCTTGATGAGGTGACCCCATGAGATATCCTGGCGCATTAAATTTAATAAAAAGTACCAGTTTTTTACCAAGCCTCGCAGGCTTGCTGATTGCACTGTGTAGCGCGAGTGCTTTCTCACAAAATGTAAGCTCGGATTGTGGTTCTTTGGAGAACCACTATGGCCCGATTGACTACCGCACCAATCCGAAGAATCTGGCGCTCGTGGTGGATGCACATTTCACCCCAATCGTTGAGGCCTTGATCCGTGGCTCCACCACTTTGCGACCAGGTGGTGACATTGATTACACACTCAGAGCGATTCCGAACAACCATCGCGCGCTCATCGCCATGATGCGGCTCGGTGAAAAAGAGAAAACTTCGCAGCCTAACGGCTCAAAATATACGGTTGAATGCTGGTTCAAAAGAGCTACTGTATTCCGCCCTGACGACACCGTAGTGCGCATGATTTACGCCAACTATCTCTACAAAATTGGCCGAATCCCGGATGCCAACACCCAGTTGGAACTAGCAACGTCTTATGCCAAAGACAACGGGCTAACCTACTACAACGTCGGCCTGCATTACTTTGATTTTAAAAATTATGACAAGGCGCTTCTCAATGCTCACAAAGCCCTGGCACTCGGATGGACGCACGGAGATTTACGCGATCAATTAATTCGTGTGGGCAAATGGCGGGAACCCAAGACAAAAAAATTATCCATCGTCCCAGTGAACAATGAATGAGCAGGACGAGTCCATGTCAACTTCAACTTTTGATACTCAGGCCTCAGCAAGTTTACCGCTACCTTGCGGCCCGATTTTGGGCTGGTCAAGTTTTAAAATGGTGACGGCGCAGCCTCTCCCCAGTATTGAAAATCTGCCGTATATCGCCTTCACTACCAGTGGGCGTGCGGCCATCTATCAAGCCTTGTTACAACTTCAACTGCCGCCAGGAAGTAGCGTACTAGTGCCAAGCTACCATTGCCCGACCATGGTAGCACCAGTGCTGCTAGCCCATCTGAGCGTAGCCTATTTCGGACTACGCCCTGACGGACTGCCCAACCTCGACACCATTGATGCGGCCACGGCCAACCGATGCAAAGCGATGCTGGTTGCCCATTATTTCGGTTTGCCAAAATCTTTGGCAGAAGTCAGAAAGTGGTGTGACGACCACGCCATTGCCCTGATAGAAGACTGTGCCCACTGCTATTTTGGAACTGCCGGGGAGCGACCAATTGGCGCATGGGGCGATTTTTCTACCGCCAGTATTTCAAAATTTTTTCCTGTCCCGGAGGGTGGGATTCTGGCCTCGGCGCATCGTCCGATCCGACCCCTTGAACTCTGTACCCCGAGCCTCAAAGCTCAATTCAAAGCCTGGATAGATGTGGTTGAAATGGCTACCTACTACCAACGCCTGACCGGACTCAACCGCGCACTGAGCCTTCTCTTCAAACTCAAGAATTCGTTTCTACGTTCACCTGCACCCGTAGAAAATTTACCGGAATCCGTCGCCCCCAGCATGATGCACTCCAGCAATATGGGCCGCATCGCACAAGCGCCCCTGCGGGCCGCACTGCTCCTGAAAACCATCTTGCCACGTAATCGGATCATCCGCCAACGCCAGAAAAATTTTTTACTCTATGCCCTGTACTTTGAAAATAGCCCGGGGGCAAAACCATTATTTCCCCTAGCCGATATCCCTATCTCACACTTGGCCCCCTATGTTTTCCCTCTATGGGTCGATGATGCCGAGCGTATTTACCACGCCCTGAGAGCCCTAAAAATCCCCGTCTTTCGGTGGGACAAAATTTGGCCTGGAACACCGCAGTTAGACGGCGATGTTGGCCCGCTTTGGAGTCAACATGTCCTCCAGTTGCTTTGCCACCAAGACCTCAGTCAAACCGATATTCAACGCATCACCCATGCCCTCCTGAACTTATTACCACCCTTGACGACACCCTGAAAAAAACCTTGAAAAAACTACCTATGTCTAACACTCATTTCCACTGGAAGAACCTGCCCGCTTTGTCATTACAAAAAAATGAACAACTGGTACGGGACTGGGATCGGTTAAACGAAGACCATGGTGGACTCCCCTTTCTAACGAGTGATGCACTCATTTGTACATTGAAAATACTGGGTCGTGGGCATGAAAGATTGCTCATAGCTACCCAGAATTCAACTGTAGTGGCGATGTTTCTTCTGTTACCGCAGGGTCTGTTTCGATGGCAAACTTTTCAGCCAGCCCAACTGCCGCTCGGTGCCTGGGTTGCCAGGGCTGATTTGCACTTACCAAATATAGTGCACAGCCTGCTTCGCGGCCCATTGGGGTTCTGTCTCGTCCTCTCCATTACCCAAATTGACCCGCACATCGCCCCGAGAAGTACCGATACTGCTGATAACCAAAACGATGACTACATAGAAACCGGCTGGATTAATATTGAAGGCAGCTTTGATGCCTACTGGAAAATACGCGGTAAAAATCTTCGTCAAAACATGCAAAAACAGCGTGCCAAGTTGCAGACAGAAGGCATCAAGTTAACCATGCAGGTATTGCAAGAATTCGCTGACATGGCGCCTGCCGTCGCACGTTACGGACTAATCGAAAGCACCGGCTGGAAAGCACAAAAAGGAACCGCTATTCATCCCGATAACGCTCAAGGCCACTACTACCGTGAACTGCTAGAGAACGCTAGTCTTCGTGGTGAAGCGCTCATTTACCAGTATTTTTTTGACGATCGCGTGGTGGCGATGAACCTTTGTCTGGTTCGTCACGGCACTTTGATTGTTCTGAAAACTACCTATGACGAATCTATTAAGTCCTACTCACCAGCCTTTCTTTTACGCGAAAACGAATTGCAAGAAATTTATCGAGAAGGTCGCATCAAACGTCTGGAATACTTCGGTCGCCTGATGGAATGGCATACAAAATGGACGACAAAAAAGCGAACACTCTATCACTTGACACTGTATCGCTGGCCGTTCCTAAAAAAGTTGGCCGCGTGGCGTCGCCGCAAAGCCAAACAGACGATTCCAGTAGCAGCGGTACTGCCGATCCTGTAGTCATGCCATATTTTCCCGTCTATCCGACGCTCTCGGTCGTCATCCCCTGCTTCGATGCGGAACGGTATGTGCTGACCGCCATTGGCTCGGTGTTGGCACAGCACTGGCCTGGCATTGAAATCATCGTGGTCGATGATGGCTCGACAGACCACTCGGCGGCGTTGGTGCAAGACACTTTTCCCCAAGTGCATCTTGTGCGCCAACCCAACCAGGGCGTTGCTGCGGCGCGCAACACGGGCATAGCGCAGGCGCAAGGTGAATGGATCGCTTTTTTGGATGCGGATGATCTTTGGCTGGACGGAAAACTGGATCACCAATGGCAACAACTACAAGCCAACCCGGGTGTACGCATGAATTACACGGCCTGGCAAGTCTGGCCAAGCGAGGATCCCTTGCCGTCCGAGACTTACCTGAATGATTTGCGAAAAAAGGCACGCAACAAACAAAACTGGGATGGTGCCAGTGGCTGGATTTACCCGGCACTGTTGCTCGACTGCGTCGTGTGGACGTCCACCGTGTTGGCACATCACTCCGTGTTTGAGGAGGTGGGAAACTTTGATACCAACTTGCGTATCGGGGAAGACTACGAACTCTGGTTGCGCATATCAAGAGTCACCCCCATACACCGTGTGCCACAGCCGCTCGCCTTGTACCGCAGTCATTCAGCCAGTATCACAAAATCAACACCGACCAAAAACCATGAAGGACTGGTGATTAAACGCGCGCTTGATCGCTGGGCACTGGCATCGCCCGATGGCAGCAGCGCCAACAAAGCCCAAGTCTATCGTGCACTTGCACGAACCTGGTCAGATTTTTCCGGCGCAAGTTTGGCAGCCGGTCAAACAGTGCAGGCGTGGCAAGGGGCCACCATGTCGATCAAAACCTATTGGCGACAACGCACCGGATGGAAGGTGTTGATCAGAACACTGTGGCAATTTCTCGTGAACAAACGACCCAAGCGCAGCCAAAACCAAAAGGAATAGCCATGACTTTAAAAATAGGTTTGGTGGCACGCTGCCTGAATACAGAGCACATCCGGGGCATGGGGAAATATGTTTTTGAACTGATCCAGCAGTCCAAGCCCGAGCATTGGATTGAATGGACTTTATTTGGCGATGACCCACGTTATGGCATCGTGGCACCCGCAGGAAAACAGCTTGTCAAAGATAGCTTTTCTTTTAAAGGGGATCGCTTCTATTTGTGGGAACAACTGGGCCTACCGTTGCGCGCTATCAAGCGATCTGTTGACGTGCTGCACTGCACCGAGGGCAGTTTGCCGCTATGGCAACCAAAGCCGACAGTGGTCACGATTCACGACACGTTATCGTGGCAAGAGCACGACGACACACCTGTGACAACGGCCTACTACGAGCAGCTATTACCTGCCGCCATGAAGCAATGCGCGGCCATCATCACGATTAGCGAATCGTCTAAAACCGATATTTTGGCACGCTGGCCGTGGCTGGAAAACAAACTGAGCGTGATTACACACGGCATCGACAGCGCCTACTTCAGCCCGGAACCCATCAAAATACCATCTGATTTACAAAGAGAGATTGACGACGCCGCCTACCTTGTTTATCTCGGTGGCCCGATGGAGCGAAAACGATTCGGCTGGGCGTTGGAAGTACTGGCCAGAACCGAGCATCAATCCCTAAAACTGGTGGCCTGCGGTTTCGGATCAGAGGCCAGACGGGTGGCCGCCAGCGAACTGCCAGACGCCTTGCAAGGGCGCGTGTATTTTGCAAATTTCTTATCCGATGCAGCGTTGCGATCCCTATACCGAGGAGCGCAAGCGGTTCTTTATCCGACTTTGTACGAGGGCTTTGGATTTCCCGCTGTTGAGGCGCAAGCCGCTGGTGTGCCCGTCATCTTCAGCGCACTCGGGAGCTTGAAAGAGTTGATTGGCCCGCTCGCTCTGGTCGTCCCGCCGGATGACATGGCGGCCTGGCTGGCAGCGATAACCCAAGCGGTGAACTTTGGCGAACACAGGGAGGATCATGAAGATCAGATCAACGCCGCTTCTTTATGGGCGCAACAATTCTCCTGGCGCGAGAGTTTTGAAAAGCACCTCGCGGTGTACCGAAAATCGGCCTTGACTTCATAAGTTGCACTCGCATGAAAAAAGTATTGTTTATCGCGTACCTGTACCCGCCTATCTTTAATTCCGGTACGCGCCGTAGCCTGGAGTTTGCCAACCACTTACCCGACAGGGGTTGGTCGCCTATCGTATTGACTGTCGAGAACCCGGAGCCCAAGCATTGCGACGCCACACTGCTGGATGAAATCAGGCCGGGCACACGGATTGAGCGCGTGCCACTTGGAAGTGACTGGGCCGCTGATAAATTAGCCGGAGCCTTCTCATTTTTCTTTGATCGAAAACGTTTAACTGAACGCTTGGGGTGGCGCTTAAAACGGCTTTGGCAAGTGCCGGATGAATGCGCACTCTGGTGGCCCCTAGCCGTGCGCCGGGCTGAAGAAATCTACCGTCAAGAAGGATTTGACGTGATCTACGCCACGGGCTGGCCGTGGACTTCATTTTTGATTGCCGCTGAAGTCAGCCGCAGAACCGGTCGGCCCTATGTGCTTGACTACCGTGACTTCTGGAAGCCCGCCGGAGCGCAATGGGACAAACCCACTTGGCTACAACGCTGGCTCAATCCCTGGCTGGAAAAAAAAGCGATCAGTCAGGCAGCGGCAGTGATCAGTGTCACGCCCTCTTTTGTGCGGGAGTTATCGAGCAGCACAGGCCATACTTCTCATTGGGTGTGCATTACTAACGGATTTGATCCAGATGATTTTGTGCAAGCTGGCGACCGGGAAAGCAGCCAACAAGACTTGGTGCAAGTGGTTTACACCGGCGTCTGGCGTCCCGGCTACGGCCCTGAAGATTTGTACGTTGCCGCCAAACACTTGCAAGACAAAGCGTCCCCAGGGCTTGAACGCCTCAGAATTATCGTTGCCGGATTTCCACCAGGTCGGGCTAAAAATTACGGCATCGAGACCTTGGTTAAAGAACTGGGAACTGTGCCCCATGCGCAGGCCATCAGCCTCATGGCACAAGCCAGCGTGCTGTATTTACCAGTGTCAAAAGGTCTCTATGAAAAAACCAGTTTGCCGGGAAAACTGTTTGAATATCTAGGCAGTGGTTGCTCTATTTTGGCATCTGCCCTGCCCGATAGTGAAGTGGCACTCACACTGGAAAGTGTCGGCGGTGCGCGGTGTGTAGTACCCGGCGACACACACGCACTAGCCCATTTACTGGCGCTTTTATGCGCAGGAAAAAGTGCGACTATTTTCTCGCCTCGTATCCCGCAAGCAGTGTCCCGCTACACGCGTAGCAGCCTCACGCAGCAATTGGCAGCCGTACTGGATACGGCTGAAAAACAGGCCATCACACCCCAAGGATTAAAGTGACTACCGTACTGATTCCACACCAAACCAATGCCAACATCTACGTGCGTGAACTCGGGCGCGGTTATCAGGCCATCGGATGTCATGTAATTTATGGATCAGAGAACTTGCTTGAAGCTAATGTCACGCCTGACCTCCTTCATCTTCAATGGCCCGAAGAACTGTACCGGTGGCGCGGCGAAGGAAAAATAGAAACGCGCATCCAACAATTTATCGCTGCTATGACTGAACTAAAACGGCGCGGCACCCAAATTGCCTGGACGGTACACAACATCAATCCACACGATCATAGAGATAGTGTGCAAGATGAGGCGGTCTATCAAACAGTGATTGATCAAGCAGATGTGATTGTTCATCACTGCCCCGCCTCACCCAAACTTCTGCAGGAGCGGTATCGCGTGGCACCAGGAAAGCGAACCATCATCGTGCCGCACGGCCACTACCTGGCTTATCCCAACCAAGTGACAAGAGACGAGGCGCGCCAAAAATTGGGCCTCGCACCGAATGCCTTTGTGTATCTGCATTTTGGTGCCGTGCGCGGCTACAAGGGGCTTGATACGCTTTTCACCGCCTTCAAAAAGGTTGCAGTGCCTCAAAAAATACTGGTTGTCGCCGGGCAATACGATGCGCTGACGGGACGCGGCCAGCTTTACGACCGCATTCTCATGGCCTGGAAAAAGCATACCTCGCGGAACCTGCTTTTAAAGCTTAAACAAATTTCTTCGGAATCTATTCAGCTTTATTTCAATGCCGCTGATTGTCTGGTGTTGAGCCATAGTCGAGGCCTTAATTCAGGTGTTGCAGTGCTAGGCATGACCTTTGGAAAAGTCGTGGTAGGGCCGAAAATTGGCTGCATTGACTGGGTTTTAAAAGCTGGAGAAAACCTGGTGTATGAGGCGGGTAACGCGGTAGCCCTGACCGAGGCCATGAATGCAGTCGCCTTGATTGATCTCGATGCGAGCGCTAAAACCAACAAGCAAGTTTCAGAAAATTGGCGCTGGCAAGATATATCTGAAGCGGTTATTTCTTCACTAGGAATTAATTTAAAAATACCGATAACTAAAGCGGACTAACATGCCACGCCTGACGATTGGCGTCCCCGCCTACAACAATGCCAGCACATTGCGCACGACTATCGAGTCGCTTCTGGCGCAGAGTTTCGGTGATTTTAGACTTCTCATTTCAGATGACAACTCAAAAGATGAAACGCAGGAAATATGTCGGGCGTTAGTCAAATCCGATGAACGTATTGACTACATTCGACAACCTCAAAATTTGAGATACCAGAATTTTGGCTACTTGCTACGGCAAGCACGCACCGAATTTTTTATGTGGGGCGCAGGTGATGATCGGTGGCAACCCGAGTATTTGGAGGCCTGCCTGCGTGAACTGGATGCACATACCTCATTGGTGCTGGCAGTGTCAAAAGTTCAGTTTGAAGAAAACGGAAAAGCCATCGGTCTTTCATCAGGAACTTATCCGCTCTTGGGCACCCCGCCTCAAAATCTGCATCGCTATTTTTCACAGCCGGACGACAACAGTCGAATGTATGGGGTGTTTCGCACTCAACCCGGCCAGAACTCGTTCCCCACCCACTCATTTCACGCGTATGACTGGGCTTTTTCGGCGGCAACGCTTCGATTTGGTCAACATGCAGAAATCCCGGAAATTCTCATGTACCGCGACAAGACGCCGACCGAGAAATACACCGAAATGGCACGAACTGACGCACACAATACCTTGCAACGGCTATTTCCCCTCTGTCAGATGACCCGATGGTTATTCATGGAAGCCAAAATACCGCTTGATCGACAGGTACTGGGCACCCTCTTTTCAATTAATATCGACAAGCACTTTTCTTATATTGCGCGCTTTCATCCCGACTACTACCAACTCGTGAAGCCATTAGAAAAAATTTGGCAAAAAAATATGAGCTGGCGACTTAAAAAAGACTGATGACACGAGAAGTCAAACATTATCTCCTGCGCACCCAACCAACCAGCTTCGTGCCAACCCGCTCCATCTCTTCAAGCAAGGGATGACGAAACAGGATCACGCCGACCAAGAATCCAATCGCGCTGCCGGGAACTCCGATGATGAGGGGTAGAAAACTATCTTTTGGATAGGCCCCAAACAGGATGAAAACAAGGGCGGGGGCAAAAGCCGATAACAAAGCAACAAGCGCACTTTTTAGCAGTACGCCACCCAAGGCTAACCACATAAAACGTACTTTTTTTCTAACAATAGAGATATAGATACAAGCGTGAATTACGCCCCCCACCACCACAGCCCACCCTAACGGCACCAGACCCAACACGGCACCTAACGCCATCAGTGCCAAATTGGGTACGGCACTCATGGCCGTTGCACGAACCACCATCGACATGGCCCCCGAAGCCATCAACGCGGTCGAACCCAGACTGGCTGGAATGGAAAAGGCCATGCCACCCGCAATTAAACGAGTGAGGTCGACGGCATCATCCCACTGAGCGCCGTAGAGAATTCGGATCACGGGTTGTGCCAAAAAAATAAGCCCCAAACAAAAAGTCCAGCCAATTGCTGTGATGTACGCGGTGGCCTTCAAAAAAGAATTCTCAATATTCCCCTGCTCTCGAAACTCCTTCGCAAACAAAGAGAGCGACACCGAGAAAACGGCATCGGTCACCATGCGGCTGAACATGGCAACCAATCCGTTAGCACGGGAATAAAGCCCGACCGCCGTCAGCGTTTGTAGTTTTCCCAAGAGCAACTCAGGCGCGCCGCTGGTCATCGTATTGACCATGGCGACCGACGTCGTTTGAGTCCCAAACGAGACAACACGCCGAACCTCACGCCAACCCGGTAGCCACGGAAAAGAACGTGGCCGGTAAAACGCCGAGACCCCCACCGCGACTACGGTACTGGCCAGGCTTCCTAATGCGAGACTCATGGGGCCATAGTTTTTCCAAGCCAGGATGACCGAAAGAATGGCACCCGTCGCCGACGACAGGAAGCGGATGACTGCGAGTAAATCAAAACGCATTTCACGAGCCAGCCACGCCTGGGTCAGCGAGCCAAAGGGATTGACCGCATAGTTCAAGGCCACCACCAACATGATGTCACGCATACGCGGCTCTCTGTAAAAAACTGCTACGGGGCCGCTGGCCAACGATACGCCAAGCGCCAGAAGAAGTCCCAAGCCCAGTTGCACTGAGAATGTTGCGCGAATGCGGTCAGCGGTCAGTTCTTTTTCCTGCACCAAGTAGGATCCCGCCCCAAAATCCCGAAAAGTCGCAATGAACGACAGCATCACCATGGTCACAGAAAAAATACCAATATCGGCAGGCGTCAGAAGTCGCGCCAAAATCATGGAGGAGACGACGGCGAGAACCAGACTGGCATAACGATCTATAAATGAAAAAACAAGAGCTTTTCGGATAGACATAAAGGCAGCAAAATTTTCTTATTTTTCAAAATGGTAAACACGAAAACCATCACAATCAAACATCGGTTTAGACAGAATAGGCGTCGGCCAGGAAACCGCCGTGTCCGGGTGAAGCAAGTACCACGAAATAGTGTGAAATGCAGCAAAAGACTGCAGGTCTTCAGCCTGGCGAAGACCTTTAAAAGCAAGCAAATCGTCAAGACGTTTCTGGTGCTCTTTTGAATAGCCGCCAAAAGAACTCTGTCCAGCAAAGAGCTGCCGTTGCGACAGTGCCGTGACGATAAACCGGGCGTCATTCTCCGAATCCTGCATGATGGCGTCGGCGCGGCTGTTGTCTCTTATGTATTGGGCGGCCCGCACGAGGCAAAGCGGAACAGAATTAAACGCTTCATAGCTTTCCTTTCCTTGCCGGGCCGGAAAAGTTTGGAGATTTTTAGAAAATATCCACGGCCCGGTCAACGCAAGACACAGCAAGACGAGCAAGCTGGTTCGCGCTATCGGACTTTGTGGCAAGCGATTTCCCATCAAAAAAAAATAAAGACCGCCAGCAACCCATGCAACCACGGCAAAATAAGTCCAGACCAAAGGGCGATTCAACAACTCGTCGGGCGTACCTACGCCGCGTGTATCCAGTGCCAAACCAATCGACATAACGAGGTAATTGAGCATTATCAAAAGTGGAAATAAAAGAATCTCGACTGTCGTTTTAGTCCGTCCAGCGGCGATGACCACAGGAGTTGCCACGAGCCATAGGCCCAATGTCGAGAGCAAAAGCATGGCCGCAACATACAAACCTTCCACCGGCTTTGAATGTTGTTCATGCTTGAATATCTGGGTAAAAAAATTCTTTAATACCCCGTTGTCAAAATCCCCTAATAACTGAACTACATACCACCCGATGCCACTCCCATCAAGTCGTATCACGGGAACACGCGCCATCGTTTGTGAGAAATCTACTACTGAAACAAAAATACCGATGAACCCGAGGCCTGTTAAAAAACGCCAAATTGGCTTTATGGTGGGGAAAAATAGACAGGGATAAATCAATAGTAAAAAAGCATTTGCTACGAAAATATGGGCTTTGTAAAAAAGACAGATTGCCAAAAAAACATAGCCGATGAGTAGCGCCACTACTTTTCCTCGTCGACTGCCTTCAAGAATAAAAATCCAGGCGATTGCGATGCAAGCTATCCCGTAGAGCATCCCGAGATTGACCTGCGCCAGAAAGTTGTAACTGAGATACCGATTGGCAAAACCTTGCTGGTAGGCGTCAGGCAGCAGCAGGACGGCAGCGGTGGCAGCAAGTGCAGGCCAGCCCCCCCAAATTGGGGCAATCAAAGAAAATGCCGCGAGCCCGGTCAGAAAAATACCAAAGGGCAATTGAAAACTTGAATAAATATCTATCGCGGGTGTGCCGGTCAATGCAGCCAAAGCCGCTGGTGAGAGATAACTTGCAAAGTGATAAATCTGCGCAGGAACCCCGGACAGTTTGATGTCATAAAGTGTGCCAATGCCATGTGCTTGTGCAAAAGCGCTTATCTCCCGGACATGAATAAATGTGTCTTGCCAGGTTTGATAAATCGCAGTTTTCCCCTGAATAAGAAGAGGCGCTTGTGAGTCTGAGCACCACAATGTGGCCGCCACTCCACTCACAAAAATACACAACAGGCTTGGTAATTCAGCATAAGAATCATCGACGTGTGACAGACGCTTGCGACCGCCGATGACCCAAGTCACGGCCCCCAGCAACAATATAAAAAGATTGAGAAACATGCCAAACGGCGAAACCAGGGACAAGATGAAGAGCAACGTATTGAATATAAAAAATCCGCATAGGAACTGAAAAGACACGCCCGCCTTATTGTTAATCACGTCCTGCGTCACAACGAGAAAAGCATGACCATAGGTCAAACAGACAGAGACAAACAAAACAAATGAAACCCAAGCGATCCATGACAAATGACCGGTTACCCGAATAAGCCAAAGCGACAAGAATGCCACCATCATGGCGATGGCAAGCCATTGGAGACTGCGTTGATGTCGGATATCCCGGCTTAGATCGGTAAAATTAGACATGATCTGCCTCAGATTTATTTCGGTTTATTTGTCTAAATACAAAATATTTCTGTGCCAGATACGACAGTGTCATACTAAAAGGCAAAGCCAGCGCGCCTGCTGCATAGGCATCAAAACCTAAACCTATGATGCGACCTATAAAAATAATGACACAACAATAGATCAATACCCAGCTCACTATAAAACGACCCAACAGACGGTTATCCGAATTATTGAATACGAGATGGCCTTGGGTCTTGAAGCTAAATAAAATACCCACCACTAAAGTGAATAAATTAGCTAGCTGATAACCGAGTCCAAAAAATAACAACGCTGCATAAATCAGGTAACTGAAAGTAGTATTGAGCACACCGACCAAGACAAAGCGAATGACATGATTTGTTTTTGAGCTGAATGAAAGAGCGTGAAAGAAAATCATGTGAATCAAGGGTTATTTCCAGAACAACGCTTAAAGCTTTGCGCGCACAATATAGCCGAAGCTCAATAGCGGAAGGAATCGCTCAACAACCCGGATACATCGTTCGACGAATACGACAAAGCCACGGCGCACTCCTCGGGATTGCAAAATCATCTCAGTGGCATAAAACCGATAGGGAATAATCTCCCAATCTCGAAAGCCTGCACGCAGACACATCGTATTGAGAATTTTGAAAGTAAAGTTGTGCAAGTGATCCGGGTGCTGAACCTCACGCCCGATACTTCCAAGTAGCGTATTGGCAAAGCAGACACCATTGGGTGTAGAAATAACCAGTTCACGCCCCGGAAAGGTGTGTTTCATATTCCTAAAAAAAAGCAAAGGGTTTTCGATATGCTCAATGAATTCGCCTGCCACAATAATCTCAAAATTTTCTCCTTGTAAAATTTCTTGCGCTATATCAACGCCGTCGCCTTGGTGAATAATCGAATTACCCCCTGTTCGGATTCCATTTTCTGGAATTTGACTCGAACTATCGACACCGACAACCCGAAGTGCCTGAGCGCGAATTCGTCCATGTAGCCAGTATTTAGTGTCGCGTTTAGCAAGTGCAGTTTCATCGTAGCAACCCACATCCAGTACGGTTTTATCTCGGCACAGATCGGCAATATAAGACAACCGATCAACAGGGTGACCGACTGGCAGCTTCGCCAGGGTTTCATACTTTATATGGATAGTCATTGTTATTTTCCAGAAAAAAGATAGCGATAAACAAAGACCCGCGCAACCGTGTTCAACCGCGCCCTGGCAAGGCCGATCAAACGGTCGGTTCGTGAAATTTTGAATCTTGTATCGGTATGAAATTTATCGGTAAAACCCTTGAAGTCCTGGTACTGTTTTACGCCTATGGCAACGCTCCAGGAACCGGGGCTAATCCGAAATGAGGACGTTTGTGTTGAGAGGTAATGGGCATCACCATGAAGCAAAATTCTGAACCAATAATCAAGATCCACAAGATAGGGATGGCTTGCGTCATAGGGACCGACGCGCTTGATCAGATCACGCCGAAACAATGCGTTTCCCGGTTCACCAATCAAATTGGTGCCAGCACGGATGCAGCGCTTGATCAATTCCCGCCCATCCATTCGGCCTGCGACGGATTGGGGCAGCCCCCGTGTCATTAACACCTGACCGGTAGGATTAATAATTTCTCTCCATCCAAACACTAAAGAAATTTCACCCGCCCGATCTTCTTCCAGTACGGCAACCTGTTTTGTAAGGCAATCCGGGGCCAGTAAATCATCGTGTGGCAGTAGTTTGAAATACTTTCCTTGCGCTAGTTCAAGGCATTGATTCCAATTTCCTTCAGGCCCAAGATTGTGGGAATGACGTCGGTAATGAATACGAGAATCACGATAACGTGCGACCAAATTCTGGGTGTCGTCGGGTGAATTGTCATCCAGTATCCATATCTCTAAATTTGAATAGCTTTGATGCAATACCGATTCAATTGAAGCGGATAAAAATGCGGAACCCCGATAGGTGGGGATACACACAGAAACAAGCGGCGCGCCCATTTTATTTACGCAACACAAAGGCCGCCCGCTCTGCCGTCATCAACTGCGCAATACCGACGGCAAGACTCTTTTGAGGTAGTTTTCCAAATTCTGGCAAGACGATAGACCGAAATTGAACACGTCGTGCGTAGAGTTTCGACAAGCGGCTGGCACTCGTGACAACCCGAGGTGCGCGCCGCGTAATTCTTTTAAATACAGAGATAATTTCAGCGATGGTGGTGGGATGTTCCGAGGCTACTATTTTGGTGAGAACTCGGAGAGTTTTATCATTGATTCGCACCGTTCTAATAATTTCTGAGGCGGCATCATCTACGGCGATGTAATCTCGAATCGTGTCGTAGGGGACGTAAATTTGAATGGGTTGATTTATCAAAATACGACGGGCCATGTGGGTTAGAAGGCCTTGTGGTTTTCCGGCGGCTTGGCCCGGGCCGTAAATCGTGGACAGCCTTGCAATGCGTGTGCTTGTTCGGTCATGTGCAGCGGAAAATGTGCTTATCAATTCTTCTTGTTTCAGTTTTTCATGGGCATAGAAAGTTGTCGGCAATGGCGACGTTTTCTCAGTCATGATGTCATCCGATGAGCCGGCATAAATAGCCCCCGCCGAGCTGGCGAATGCGAACGACCCATACGCTTTCATCAGACGTGGATCTGAGGCGAGAAGCCCCAGCATCTCTGCCAATGCCTGCGTTTCCGGGGCAAGACTATCTTGCGAACTGCTCATGGTGCCAATCCCTGCAGCCCAATAAATTTCCCATTCATCCGCCTCATTGACTTGCGCCGAGAAGGCCTGTACAGCGTCGCGCATCTGCCCAAAAAGCACCGGGCCACCAAGCCATAAAAATCGTGTTTTTGGCGAAAACAAGATCGTTTCTTGATGCCGTAGCACACGACACAAGGCGGAACCCAGCAGCCCCCCACTTCCCAAAACCCAGGCTATCTTCATGAGCGAATCACCGGACGCGTTGGTTTGCTACTAACAACATACAAAGGCTTTCCCATGACAATTCCCATAGTGACAGCGAGGTACTCCGCGATGACTCCGAGCGCAGTCAGAATGCTGCCCGAGAAGAAGGCCACCACAATCAATATAGAGGCCCAGCCTTGAACCGGCACTTGGCCGTAAAGCTTGCCATAGAGGGCATAAGCCGCAATGGTGACAGCCAGAATCATCGAAAAAAATCCGACGATGGTGATCAATCGCAACGGGCGCGTGCCGGTTGTCAGAATCAGATTCCAGAAATGTCCGAACAGTTTGAAGTAGGAATAACCCGAAGGGCGTCCCATCTCATTTCTCAGCCGAACCGGACAGTGCCCAATGCGCCCGCTGACCCAAAACAAACCAACGTCAAGATAAACCCCATTGCCACAAAAAGCCGCCAGTGTTCTTGCGATTTCACCATCGACCAGTCGGAAACTATTGAAGCACCCAATTGCGCTATTTCCCAACAAGCGCGTGCTAATCATCTTGGCGATCCGGCTTAAAAAATTTCGCATCCAGCCGTGCGGTGGTGGATTCACCGGCTGCGCGTACACCAGTTGCAACGATGAGGCCAATGCCCAGTCCAGCAGGCTGCCTGTATCCGTCGGGTCTTGCTGCCCATCTTCGTCAAGGGTCACGACCCAATCGCCCATCGCACTGGCCATACCAGCCAAGGTGGCGGCATGTTGTCCAAAATTACGCGATAGCCACACTAATTGCACAAACGGATATTGATCACCCAACGCTTCCAGGATTTGGTCGGATCGGTCTGGCCCACAATCATGCACCAACAGGACTTCACAGATGATGAAAAGATGACCTTCTGCCGTTTTCTGCAGATGAGTCAGCGGCTCTATTTCTTCAAGCAAAGTGCGCAGCGTGTGCTCGCCCCGATAAACGGGAATCACGAGAGAAACACGATGAGTGTCATGGTTATCCATAGCCAGCTATTCCTAATTTTTCATCACGTACGCTTTGATTTTGTACAGAAATATTTTTTGTTAGTTGATTGATATCAAGCAGCGCTAAAGATAGGACTTCGTTCCATTGCAAGAACCCTGCGGCTCAAGTCAAAATGTAAAAGATAAAAATTTTGATGAGGACAGAGAATCTCTTGACTATGCCAGCCATTTTTTCAATTCCACAGCCTCTTAAGCAATGCACACGTTTTCATTGGCTGGCCGGTTTTTTTTCGTTAGTTTGTGCGGCAGCCGGTCTCTTGCTTGGTTTCAATTACCCGCTTGGCCAGCCTTTGATGGCTGGATTTTTTGTTGTTCTTATTCTATTTTTTTACCATCTCCCTAACTGCTGGTTGATGCTGCTACCCGCGCTATTGCCGCTGATTGGATTTGCGCCCTGGAGCGGCTGGTTGACGTTTGAAGAACTCGACTTGCTCATCCTCGCCGTGGCGACAGCGGGCTACACCCGATGGGCACTGATCGCACCACCTGATCAGTGCGGTAAGCCCGACGCTACGCACGCGCTCACCTGGCTGCTGGTCGCTTTGTTTGGGGTGTCGATACTCGTCGCCCTGTTGCGTGGTTTCTTGGATGCAGGTGGCTTTGTCTTTGGCTGGTTTCAGGGCTATCACGAACCCATGAATAGCCTGCGTATTGCCAAAAGTTGGGTGGGCGCTTGTTTGTTGCTACCGCTTTGGCGGATAGCGCATCAGGCACAGCCCCTGCAGACTCAAAACTTACTGACACAAGGGTTGATGCTGGGCTTGGCAGCGACCTCACTGGCGACCCTCTGGGAGCGCATAGCCTTCACGGATTTTTTGAATTTTTCTTCCGACTACCGCACCACCGCCCTGTTTTGGGAAATGCATGTCGGCGGTGCAGCGCTGGATGGTTTTCTGGCCTTGACCGTTCCTTTTGCGCTGCGTGAATTTTTGCTTGCCAAAAAACCAGGACGCTGGCTCATGGCAAGTGCCGTGCTGGCGCTGGCGGCTTACGCCTGTTTAACCACTTTTTCACGCGGTGTTTATCTGGCTATTCCAGTCGGTACTGCCGTGTTTCTGGGCTTGCACGCGCGCCAGCAAAAACAACAGAGGCCAGCCACCCGCTTTCATTTATTCGCCGCTGGGTGGCTAACGGCAGGATTTGCCGTCGGTGCCATTTGGGTGTTTAAGACCAGTGGCTACCGGGGCATGGCCGCCTTATTGGGCACGGTAGCGCTCATGCTGGCGTTGGTACGCGTGCTGCGCGACTGGCGGTTGCGCCAATGGTTGCTGGGCCTGGGGTTAGGCGTGATGCTGGTTTTATGGGCGGTGGCGCTAGACGCGTTTATTGCCAAAGGTGCCTACCTGGCTTGGGGATTAGCCGCCTTTCTGTGTGCCGTTTTTCTGGGCTTGGAACGCGCCAAAACTGTCCGTTTTTTACTGGCAGGCCCGCTCGCCTTTGCCAGCTTTTTAGCCACCGTCGTGAGTACGGCGCTGGTGGCGAAGCATTGGGGCGATGCGCCCGGATGGCAACACGCCGCCCCCGTGTTGTTAGTCGTTTTAGGAATCGGCGCGGCAGCGGTCGTGTCGCGTCAACCACTCTGGCCCGAAGCTGTGCGCTGGCAAGCCAGCACGGCAGGCGTCATGGGTCTGGTGGCGGCGCTGGTTGGTGTCTTTGGCGGCGGCAGCTACATGACGGAACGGTTTGCCACCGGCGCACACGACTACGGTAGCCGACTCGCCCATTGGCAACTGGGGCGCGACATGCTGCATAGCCAGGCGGATGAGTGGCTGGGCAAAGGGCTGGGACGCTTTGCAGCCCACTACTTTCTCACCGGCAAACCCGAAGAACATCCGGGCGACTACCGACTCAAACACGATGGAGCCAACCACTACCTCACCCTCACAGGCGGCTCGCTGGCTAATGGCTGGGGCGAAATGCTGCGCGTCACACAACGCACAGTAGAACCGGGCCGCGCCGCTATCGTCACCGCCCGCGTGCGCACTGATCAAGCCGTGAGTTTGCACTTTGAAGTGTGTGAAAAACACCTGCTCTACAACCAAGCTTGCGTCATCAGGCAAGCAAACCTCAAGGGCATTCCTAACGTATGGCAGGACTTGCGTGTAGAACTACAAGGCGATGACGTTACACGCGGTGCTTGGTATGCACCGCGCTTGCTAGCCTTCTCAATGGCCGTGGCCTCACGCGGCGGTCTGGTTGACATAACACACGTCGCCTTGACCCGTGCAGATGGACGTCAGCTGCTGACGAATGGAAATTTTTCTGACAACATGGCGCACTGGTTTTTTTCAAGTGACCGCTACCACCTGCCTTGGCATATCAAGAACCTGTTGATGAATATCTTGTTTGACCAAGGCTTGATAGGCATCTCAATTTTCAGCCTGCTACTGGTGGGCGCTGTGTGGCGCACCAGTTTGGGCGCGGCTCGCAGTCATCCGCTAGCCCCCGCCCTGGCCGCTGGTTTACTGGGGTTTACCGTCGTCGGTTTATTCGACAGCTTGCTCGATGTGCCCCGGCTAGGCTGGATTTTCTATCTACTCTTGCTGGTGGCCTTGACCTTGCCAAGCCCTGCATCACGCATTCCTGCGTCTTTCCCCAATTGATCAACTATAGTTTTGACCTATGATTTTTCGCAATAGTTGGATGCACCATTTTAAAGAGAATTCAAAGAATGGCATGGCTTTCCCCTCACTCAAAAATTCTGACCCACGAGGCTACGACCAGCCTCTCGTGGGTGCTTGGTAAGCCTCAATTTATTGAGGCTCATCTGGCTAACACTGCAATACAAAAAGGAAACCTTGCCGCTTGGATAGAAGCCGTCATGCACGATGCTGTAGGCGCGGCCAGCCGTGTTAAGGGTGACTTTGCAGTTGGCTTGTATCTACCGGATGGCCGCACTTTTCTAGCCGTTGACCGCTTTGCCATTCAAACCTTGTGTTATCGGGTAGTAGAGGGTCAACTGCGCTTTGCCGCCCGCGCCGATGCCTTGGCAGACACGCCTGCAGCGATTGATCCGCAGGCTATTTTTGACTACCTGTACTTTCACGTCATCCCTTCGCCGCGCACCATTTACAAAGACATTTACCGCTTGCCGCCAGGACACTACGCCCTGTTCGAGAACGGCCAACTTACCGTCGCGCCTTACTGGACGCCCGCCTTTGCTGAAACCCCAAATCCTGACTTTCCCGCTCTACAAGACGAGTTCAAACACCTGCTGCGAAATGCGGTTGCCAGGCAACTCGATGGCAACAAACCCGCCTGCTTCTTAAGCGGCGGCACCGACAGCTCAACGGTCGTCGGCATGGCCGCCCTGGCCAGCGGACAACCCGTTGCCTCCTACTCGATTGGTTTTGATGTGCCGGGCTATGACGAGATGGACTTTGCCCAGCTAGCCGCCCAACACTTCAAAACCGAGCATCATGCGTACTACGTCACGCCTGACGATTTGGTGCAAAGCATCCCAAAAGTAGCCGCCTACTTTGACCAGCCTTTTGGCAACTCCTCTGCCCTACCCGCCTACTACTGCGCAAAAATGGCGCATGAGGCGGGCGTGAACAAACTACTAGCCGGTGATGGGGGCGATGAACTTTTTGGCGGCAACACCCGTTATGCCAAGACCAAAGTTTTTGGTCTCTACGACACCCTACCCAAGGTGCTACAAAAAAACCTGCTGGAGCCGCTGCTAGGCAGTCGGGCCGCCTCTGCATGGGCGCTAACCCGCAAAGCAGCCAGTTACGTCGAACAGGCCCGCGTACCCATGCCCGACCGGCTGCAAATGTATAACCTGATCATGCGGCTCGGCCCGAGCGAAGTCTTGACGCCTGCCTTGCTGGCCTACATCGACACGGCCAGCCCTTTGCAGTTGCAGCGCGCTGTTTGGCACCGTGCGCAAGACGGCAGTTCACTGAACCGGGAGCTGGCTTTTGACTGGCGCTTCACCCTGGCCGAGAGTGACCTGCCCAAGGTCAGAGGGGCGACCGGTCTGGCCGGTATCGACGTCGGGTTTCCGCTGCTCGACGACGACTTGCTGGCGTTCTCGCTCAAACTACCCACCTCCTACAAACTCAAGGGTTTGCAACTTCGCTGGTTTTTCAAGGAGGCGCTGCGCAGCTTCTTGCCGGACGAGATCATCCGCAAAAAGAAGCAGGGGTTTGGTCTGCCGTTTGGCGTGTGGGCAAAAAGCCATCCAGCCCTCAAGTCGCTGGCGACCGCGTCCCTCAATAGTTTGGTGGCGCGCCACATCATCCGGGCTGATTTTGTTGACACGTTGCTCACCCGGCATCTACAAGAACACCCCGGCTACTACGGCGAGATGATCTGGCTACTCATGATGCTGGAGCAGTGGTTGCAACACCACGCCCCCGTTTATCGACTGACCTAAGGCCAGTGAGTTTGATACCAGCCCGGTTACGATGCCGCCATATCACTCAACCACGACGCCAGCTACAAATACCTGTTCTCCGCCCCCGAGATGGTGCGCGACCTGATCAACGGGTTCATTCCCGACCCCTGGCTGCAAAGCCTGGACTACGCCACCTTGGAGAAAGTCCCCGGCTCTTACGTCACCGATGATTTGCGCCACCGCTCGGATGACGTGGTCTGGCGCGTCTGCAAAATCTGGTGGCGGCGGTGTTTCGCATTGAACACCCCAGCACGCCAGAGAGCATCCGCGAATTGATCGGATTGCTGGAGATTTGGCTCATTGACAGGCCCGAACTTAAACGCATGTTTGCCGTGTGGATCAGGGCCACGCTGATGCGTGGTTTGACAAGGCCATCGACGCTCGCCAACTGGGCGACGTCTTTGGTGGCACAACCTAAAACCGTCGTGAAGATGATGCTAAAAAATCAGACGCTTGTTACGACGCAGGCTTGATTTTCATTTCAGCAAAACGATCTTCGTATTCCTTCACCTTCTTTTTCATAACCTCACGCAAAGGATGCGTAGCGGCGACGACTTTCAATAAGCGCTCGTTATCCAGCGCAAGACCGCCATCCACAAACGCTTGCTCAATCGCTTCTTTGACTATCGACTCAATGTCTGCGCCCGAGTAGCCCACGGTGGCCTTGGCCAAACGGTCAAGCTGCGTCCGGGCCGACAATTGTTTGCGTCTTTCAAGATGCACCTTGAAAATATCGGCACGCTCGGATTCAGTCGGGAAATCGACATAAAAAATCTCATCAAAGCGCCCTTTGCGCAACAGTTCTGGCGGCAATGCCGAAATGTCGTTGGCGGTTGCAATGACAAAAACCTGTTTTGTTTTTTCCTGCATCCAGGTCAGGAAATAGCCAAATAACCGAGTCGCCACTTCCGAGCCTGCCCCGCCGCTACCGATGCCGACAAAGGCTTTTTCCAACTCGTCCACCCACAACACGCACGGACTGACCGCCTCGGCCAGTTTGAGTGCGCGGCGCATATTGCCTTCGCTTTCGCCCACGTACTTGCCCATGAGTGAGCCCATGTCGAGTTTGAGCAGCGGCAAATTGAACAAGGCGGCAGTCGCCTTGGCGGTCAGGGATTTACCGCAGCCGGGCATCCCGACAATCATCACGCCCTTGGGTGGCTCAACGCCGAAAGCGCGTGCGGCAGGCCAGTCGCTCATGATCTTGGCCTTTTGGCGCAACCAGGGTTTTAGCTTTTCGAGACCGCCAATGTCTTCAAGCTTCTCGTTGACTGTGAGCATTTCAAGAATGCCGCTTTTTTTGATGATCTGCGCCTTTTCAGTCAACACCAGATCGAGGTCTTCCAGCCCGATATTGCCGTCGCGCTGGAAGCCGCGATTGATCAACTGTCCGATTTCATAGCGCGTCAACCCCTGAAAGGCCAGCGCCAGTTTGGAGCGCGTTTCATCGTCCATGACCTGTTCGTAACCTTCCGCATATTCCTTGATAACCGACTGAATCATCGCTTCATCAGGTAACGGCAAATCGAACAAGGTGATGAATTTTTCAAGTTCAGGCGGTACAAAAGACTGGGCGGAAACCAGAAAAATCGTCGCAACGCCTTCTTTATCCGCGAGGATTTTATGGATCAGCGATTTCAAGCGGGCAATGGCCAACGGCTGTTCGCGTAACCCAAGGTGCGCGTCGCGGATGACGATGAAATGGTTGTCAAGTTCCTGATCAAGAAAGTTGTCCAGCGCCGCAGCCAGATCGCACCAAGCTGCCAACGGCTGCTTGGTATCGAAATGCACCATGCCGCGCCCCATATTCCATTCCATGATCTTGCGGCCATCGGCCAGTTCAACAATCAGGGCATCCGCCTCAGTCTCTTCGTGGGTCACGAGATAAAGCACCGGGTAATGAGATTCGACGTGAGCGCGGACGTTTTCTATCAGGTGTTGGGTCATAAATTTAATCTCAATTACGATTTTTAGTTAGAAGCTAACGAGTCAATTGCAGAATGAATGACATAATTTTTATTTCTCTTTATTGAATAATCATCAAAAAATATCAAACACTGCTGCTCTAACGGTAAATCTCGAAGGGATTCGAGTAGAGTCGATGTGTGTATGGCTTGAGAAATACTATCGACCAGATTATTCAAAAGCACCAAACGGCGCTCAATAGATTGATTAAGAAGTGAGTTATCAACATGATCCACCATGGATCCAAGCAATTTAACTCGCTCTTTCAGCATTGATCTGAATCCCGGCCAGTCTTCCTTGTAATCCTCTACATGTTTGGAAAGAAAAAACCAGCCAGCAATGCTACCCATCGTGAAGTTAGTATTAGGACTTTTTGAAGTTTTTCCAATAACTTGACCCACACCAGGAGAAATAGTCAGCCAATTATTGGTTGTCAGGAGCTCGTCACCTTTACCAAAAATCTTGCCCGGCTCCCAAGAAAGTTTTCCGTTTCCTGTAGCTGTTAATGAATTAGTTCGCAAGGCATCGTAAATAACAAAATCAAGCGTATTGGTCAGTTTGTCATACCGACGAACAAGGCCCGCTATGCTGTCATTTGCCTTCTCGGGTGGTTTGTCAATTAGAGCAGAAATAACAAAATCATCAGCCTCGACTCCTAAAATTTCGCATAACCGCTTGAGTAATACGTGCTCATCCAAACCATCAAGAGAAGCAAGCGCCGCCAATTCCTCATTCATATTTCGACTGCGCAACCATTTAGCCAACAAACCATTGCGATAGTGATTCAAGATTTCAATTGTCAAATGATCCCGAAGTTCTTCTATATTTTTGGCTTTAATTCCGTCAATAGGTAGATCAAATTTTATGAGTTTCATTTTTTATTTTAATGCCCAGTTTTTCTTTTCAAGAAAAGAATCCTTGACAATTTTTGAACTACTATTCAAGGCATCTTTTTTAGATGGGACGTAATCGTCTAAAAATATAAGTTTCTGCTGCTCTGGAGAAAGAGAACAAAGTGAATTCAATACAACTGTAGCAGTTTCACCGATCACATCTAAAAGTATTTTTATTATTTCTTCTAACGTTGATATTCGACATATCAAGGCCGCCTTAAATAGTGGTATATCAATATTATTAAAAATATAATTTAATTCATTAAATCGCATTGTTATGATATAAAAAAATCATCTATATTTTCTACATAATCCTCGATATGCGGAGATAAAAGAAACCAACCTACAATTTTACCTTTAGGATGAATACTATTCTCATAAAATAATTTATTAATATCTCCACGACCTGAAGAGCAAACACTTACGGAGTCAGAATTTAATAAAATATCACCTCTTTTATTTATTGATTTCTCATTCCATTTAAGATATCCACTTCCCGGTGCAGCTATACACGTATTTCTCAAAACATGATAAATAGCAGCATCAATCTCATTGACAATCTCATTGACAATCTCATCATATTTTGCAGAAAAAACACTTATATTTTTAGTTATTTTTTCAGGATTATTATCAAGCATGGCTGAAATAACTATATCGTCAGCTTCAATATAGAAAATTTCACACAAACGCTTGAGCAATGCGTGTTCATCCATACTCTCAAGAGATGAAATTTCCACCAATTTCTCATTCATATTTCGACTGCGAAGCCATTTAGCTAACAAACCACTGCGATAGTGATCCAAGATTTCAATGGTGAAATGATCTCGAAGTTCTTCTATATTTTTGGCTTTGATGCCATCAATAGGCAGATCAAATTTTATTAATTTCATTTTTTTATATCAATTGCGATTTTTCATCGTGCCGATGAGGCCACCAAGAATGCCACCTATTGGCCAGGCAACGAATCTAAGCAATTCTCCAACTGTCGATTTAATAGGTAAATATGCCGAATTCTGACTATTAATATCCTGCCAAGGCGGAGTTTTTTCAGAGCCAAACTTCGGGTTTGTGAAGTTTACTTGAATCCCATCTTCTTTAGACTGTAGTTCTTCCAAGATATTGATTGCTGATACAACGTGAAATTGACATTTTTTCATGACTGCTTTACCCGTTTCGGTATGGCATAAATTCATTTCAAGGTAGAAAACTCTATAAAGACATCGCAGTAACATTGCAGCAGACGCCGATGATTTGGATGATATTCCATCAACCTCTTCAAGAATGAAAACAACCTCTTTTGGCATAACAGCAGCCAAATTTTTATTAGTGGCAATAATTCTTTGCCTATTGTTGGTTTCTACTACATTTCCGTTTGAATCATTGGCAATATTCTCTCCCGATTCAAAAATTTCATCGTAATTAAATGTATCTTTTTTATAGTTTTTAACTATTTCTGTGAAAACATAAGAACCACCATTTATAGAATAATAAATTTTAGTTAAAAGTGTTTTTATTGTTATCTTAAAAACAGTTTCAACAATATCGTCTAACACTCGCTCTGACATGCCTTCTTGTGATTGTTCTAATAGAGCTGCTGCAATATCAGAATCACATCCGATGTCAAAAATAAAACAAATATTACATAACATTGTTTTGTCTTCAACTATTTTTAGTGCCTTGATTTTTTCAACAATATCAAGAAGTCCTCTTGATTAAAGCCATTTTATTAATAAACCGCTTTTAAAATGGGCAAGCAGTTCAATGCTGGCGTTATCTCTTAGCTCTTCTAGAGTAACAATTTTTTTTCCGTTCATCGGCAAGTCGAACTTGATCATTTTCATCTTGTTGAGGTCCAGTTAATAAGTTGTTGAAAGCGTTGTGGAGAGGCTGTATCGCCATCGCAAAATACCTGCGGAATACCACCACCAAAAAAGCGAACGTTGTCACGTCCAAACAAATCTCGGGCCGCCACCAAGGTGGTGTGGGGTGCAGCATCTTTCTCCATATCCGGTAGTAATCGGTCGGTTTCATCCGGGCCGTGCCACATGTCACCCCAGTTTTGCCCAACGACTACAGAACAGCGGACTGACAGGCCGTCGCCTTTTTTATGGCGCTGCTGGCGGGCGGCAAAGAAGGCGCGATAGGTCACGTCGTCGGGTGGCAGCGAGTAGCCCATCAAAATAATGTGGTTTGCCGCTTGAGTGATAACGCGCAAATCGCGTTGCACTTCATCAATAAATGACGGAGGCGGCGCTTTGAAGTTGCTTTGCATCACAGCTTGCGTGTGCTGAGAAAAAGTCAATTCTTCACAGTGAACGCAGGCACGGGCATCGACTTCTCCCCGCGCCCAAGCTTCGCTTTCTTTTTCGGTTTCGTGCAGAAACTGCATCGCGGCAAAGTCCGCGAAGCCACGCAAAGGGGGCGGGGGAATGAGTGCTGGAGAGAAGAAATTCCACTCTTTGCCCATGTAGGCCGAGAGCTTGCCGCAACTGGGGCACTCGCGCCAGCATAAGCAACCATGGGGGAATAAAAACTTGTTGATTCGCACCCGCCGACTGGCATAGTCGCGGTCATTCAGTCGTTGGGCTGAAGCCTCGTTAAGCGGATACCAAACGCGTTCTTTTTCGTCCTCATCCGACTTCTTGGGGTCAATCGTGCTGACCGCCATGAAAATCCCAAAATCATGGAATATCTTGAGTGGTACGCGTGGCATCCCGATGTAGGGCGGATGAAAGTTGGCGTCCCGATTTGCAATGAACTGCGCCCACAGCGCCACCGGGTCGTAGTTGAGGCTGGCAAAAGCAACACTGCCCAAATAGAAATTGCGAGAGTCGAAATGCTGTCGCGTAGTCGCCAGCGCCAACCCTTCTTGCTGGTGATGTTCAGTCAACAACCGCGAAAAACCTAAATGCTTGTCTAAATCTTTCTTTTTTTCGATGAGTGCGGTTTGCCAATCCACATAAAACAACGTGTTGAGTACCAGTTGCAAAGCTCGTCGGGCTGCAATCAGACGGCTTGGCGGCAAGAATTTTTCTAGTCCGGGAAACCCGTGAAAGCTGTGCGCATGGAGGTCAATCAAGTTAAAGACATCTTGAAGCTGGAGGTGATCTTCTTGATTGAATCCCGGACAGGCTCGCACCACGGCCTTCAGTGCGGGCCAGTCAAACAAGGCCCGGAGTTCATGAATTCTCGCTTCTAACGCTTGTGGCGATGAGTCATGCCAATGACGGCTCATAGCCTCCCGTGCAGTGTTTGTAATGCGATAAATATCGTCGTTATCGTCGCCCAATATGTGCAGCAAGTCGATAAACGGGGAAGCCCAAACGCTTGGAAATTTCGGTACCTTGTTGACACGATCTGTCAGCATTGGTTTTTCTTCCACCAAGTATTTGATGGCTTTCGCCTGAAATGGCGATGTGCGTAACCCTATGTTTGCCGTTGCGCCAGCCCCCCAGAAAATGAGCGTTTCAGAACCAGTTCTCATGGCTATAGAACAGGAAAAACGAAACCAACGATTTTCCAGTTGAACTCTTTTGCTTTTGTAGGTTCTGTAGATTTTATTTCTTCTCCTTTGATTAGATGGAGTTCAACGGGTTTTTGTTGACCCGCAATATCAAGCAGAGCGGGGAGATGGTTTTTTCGGACACAGCACTCGCACTCACACTTGCACACAAAAAACTTTTCATCCAATAATTTAATGAGCCTGGCTATGTTTTTTTCCGTTGGCGATAACGGAAATGCAATTGCCTTAGCCGATTTATCTGGTGTCAAAAAGCCGACACAAGGGGTAATGCGAATATACGATTTAGATCCATCAACGCGAACCGTAATCGTGCCTCTTATAAAGTATTTATCACTCATCATTTTTTCCTTTTAATTTATGCAAACCATTTAAACGGATTCAGTATTCGAGCCACAGCCTTCGCTGCTTCTTTTACCCCAGTGAACAGAGTTTTGACAACGCTGACTGCCGTTTTAACAAGCGCCTTACCGCCCGCATAGACCGCGTCTCCAATCTTGCTGCCCGCCATGCCGCCAACAATGCCACCGACAAATCCGCCAATAACCGCACCGACCGGCCCAAAGGTCAAACCCAGTGCCGCGCCTTCCGTCATCCCGGCACTGGCACCCATTAGGCCGCCAACTGCGCTGCAAGTCACATTGCCCATGGCATCCACTGCTTCTGCGCCGCTAACTTCACCCTTGGCGAATTTGTAGAGAATCCTGGCGTTTTCCATGCCAACGTAAACCGCTTCAGCTATTTTTCCGGCAGGTGTGCCTTTCAACAATTTGCCCACCCAGCCGCTTTTAACGGCAACAACGACGGCACCAGAAACGGCGACCTGCACGCCCACATGCTTGGCACTTTTGACGGAGCTTTCAAAAAACTCTTTGAGGTCTTCACTGACGGGCGGATTCTTTTTGCCCGTCATCTTGTTCCAGATACGCCGACTGAGAATCCGGGTGCCCTGCATCCCGGCGGCAATACCCGCACCCAATAAGGCTTGCTTGCCAATGCCTTTGGCAATGTTGATCCGGTTGACGTCATTCCACTTATATTGACGAGACTCTTCACGGGTCTGAGCGTCGCGCTGGAGTTCCTTGAGCTTTTCATAGCTCGGCATGTCGCTGCTGACGCCGCCTGCCTCCAGTTTGCTGGTGACGTTCAGATTCGGGAATTCACGCTGCAGCCGCTCCACTTGGTTTTCATGAACCAACAGCGTCGTTCCTGACTGATAACCGTGCGACCGAATGTTGTTAACCGCTTGATTAACGTCGGCATACGACTTAACTTGGACGTGTTGCAGCACTTGCCCGGCGGCGTCGTGAATCACAAGATCGGCAGAGTTCAGGCTGGTGACACCCAGCACTTCAGCACTCACGCCGGATTGGCTGGCGGTGGCGTTCAGGTTGAACTGGTTGGCAACATCCACCTCGGCAATGAAGCCGTGCATGTGGGGGTTCGCGCTGGCTTCCCAGTCCCCGAACACATCTTCTTTCTTGTTGAAAATCGCGTTGAACGCGTTAAGGTTGGCGTCGCTTAACGCTTGGTCAAGGTTTTTTGCGTAAAACCCAACTTGCGTAACACCAGCGACAGCGGCACCGTCTTCAATCTTCTTGGCGATCCAGCTTTCGCGGCTTTTGCCTTTGTCAAGGTGGGCATAAAGCGACTCCTTGGCCGTGTTGGCGTCTTGAACGCTGGCAATAACTTCGCGGGAGGTGGATTCGATTTCCGCCTCGTCTTGCCAGATTGTTGGGTGTTTGCGGAATTCTGCAGTCAACCATTCGTTAAGTGGCATTTCATGTTTGTGCTGCTCATAAGACGCCACAAATTGCGTGATCAGATTGCCCGTTTTTTCGGCGTTTTCCTCGCCGTCAAAAACAACTTTGGCAACGCGGTCGGCCTGCTGGTTCTGATATTCCTCCTGCGTGATGACTTCAAAATCGACGATTTCAGACTGAATGTCTTTTTGTTTTTGACTCATGGATAGTTATTTCCGGTAAATGACCATTAAATACGAGGAGGCTGACAAAAATATCCTTGCATCCCCCGCTCCATCTCCGCCTGCAACCCCTCCGGGCTGATGATGCGAATATGCGGAATCCAGTAGCGAACAATTGGCAAGACCTGGTTCGGGTGCCCGACCTTGGCGGACACAATCAGCCCGCCGTCTTCCAGCTCTTTCTCGATCACCTGATTGGCAATGAGCTTGCGGCGTTTGAAATAACTGGCCACTTCGCTGGCAATCTTGAGCACGATTTCTTTCTTGTCGCCGCCCAGCCAAATGCCGTCTTCTTCAATCAGCGTTTTTTCCACGCTCAGGTCTGGCGCAAAGGTGGTGTCCGAGAGGGCCAGTCGGTCAATCTTGGCAAACGAGAAGGTCTTGAGTTGGCCGCCGTCCTTGGCCGCCAGATACCAAATGCCTTTGTGGTTCATCAGCTTGTAGGGTTCGATCTGCGCGTAGGTTTTGCTACCTTCGTTTTTGAGGTACTCAAAAGCAATGTGGCGTCGGGTCACGATGGCCTGTTCCAGTTGCCGAAAACTGGCTTCTTTGCCGCCCAGATTTTCGTAGTGGTGACCTTTGACGAGCAGCGCGGTCTGAATGCCGGCATCAAAAATATCGCGCAAGAAGTCGTCCGAGAGCGAGGGGAACAAGCCGCGCACGCCCGCCAGACTGGCAAAGCGCTCCACGTCAAGCGTGCTGAGTTTGCCTAAAACCGTGGGATGCAGGTGATACAGGCCATCGGTTTTTTCCAACGGCAAGTAGGCAAAACGTTGGTTGAGGTCGCGCTGGATGGTGCGCAGGTTGACGTTGAATTCATCAGCGAGCGTCTGCGGGTCAAGCTTTTCGCCTTGGTTGAGTTTGCCCAAAATAAGGGCGAGTCGGTAAACGAGGGTGTCATGGTGAGCGGCGGTCAGATGGGGCATGGTGGCTGGCGTTTGAAGAGAACCACGCAAGATTAACTGGCGTCGCTGACAGGTGGTGTCGTTTCACCAGTGGCGCTCAAAATAAATCGCAATAAGTGAATTTATGCCAGCCCGGGTACGATGCCGCCATGTCACTCAACCACGATGCCAGCTACAAATATCTGTTCTCCGCCCCCGAGATGGTGCGCGACCTGATCAATGGGTTTATTCCCGACCCCTGGCTGCAAAGCCTGGACTACGCCACCTTGGAGAAAGTCCCCGGCTCTTACGTCACCGATGACCTGCGCCATCGCTCGGATGACGTGGTCTGGCGTGTCAAGGTCGGCGGCGACTGGGTTTACCTGTATTTGCTGCTTGAGTTCCAAAGCAAGGTGGACAAATTCATGGCCGTGCGCATGATGGTTTACACCGGACTTTTGTACCAGGACTTGATCAAACGCGGTGAAATTCTCAAAGATGGCCGCTTGCCGCCGGTGTTGCCCATCGTGCTTTACAACGGCGCGCCGCGTTGGAATGCGGCCACTGAAATAGCCGACCTCATTCCTGCTGTGCCGGGGCTGGTAGCTCAATTTCGGCCACAGATGCAATACCTGCTGATTGACGAAGGCGCCTACAGCGAAGGGCACCTGGCGAGCCTGCAAAATCTGGTGGCGGCGGTGTTTCGGATTGAACACCCCAGCACGCCAGAGAGCATCCGCGAATTGATCGGATTGCTGGAGATTTGGCTCATTGACAGGCCCGAACTTAAACGCATGTTTGCCGTGTGGATCAGGGCCACGCTGATGCGACGCAGTGAGTACACTGTTGTTTTACCCGATGTACAAAACCTCAAGGAGTTGAATATGGCACTGGCAGAACGACTGGTCGAATGGGCTGCCGCTTACAAGGCAAAAGGGATGCAGGAAGGCGTGGCGGAGGGTGTGGCGCAAGGTCTGCAGCAGGGGATGCAGCAAGGAATACAACAGGGCGTGCAGCAAGGAATACAACAGGGCGTGCAACAAGGTCTGCAGCAAGGCGTACAACAGGGCGAAGCCTTGGCTTTGCAGAAATTACTGAGCAGACGTTTTGGCGCGCTGTCGCCAGAAATGACGGCGCAAATAGCCTCGGCATCGCGTGAACAAATTGAAACGTGGTTTGACAAAGCCATCGACGCCCGCCAACTGGGCAACGTCTTTGGCAGCACAACCTAAGTTTCCCGTGTGGATCAGGGCTATGTTGATGCGTCGCAACCCTCAAGCCCGCCACAAGTTGTTCGCCAAGCGCATTGCAAATCGCAGCGGCGTTCGATCCCAAGGCGTGAACCGGGGCAGTTGAAACACATCGGAGTCTGCCTTTGACACGCCCCACTGCGTGCTGACCGCCGCATCAAAACCCAGCGCCCGCGCCAGCGCGACGGTCTCGGCGTTGTAGTCCACACCGGGTTTGCCATTAGGGTAGGCAAACAAGCTCACGCGTTCCCCCAACAGGGTTTCAAGCACCTGTTTGCTCATGGTTATTTCAGCATAGGCATTCGCCTGATTCAGCGTGGCGAGAATCGGGTGCGACACGGTGTGTGCGCCAATCTGCATCCCCGCCCGGCGCAGGGCGCGCACCTGGTCGGAGGTCATCATCAGGTCGGTGGGCAGTTGCACCTCGGCCTGCATGGCAAGCTGCTCTGCCAGTCCCAGGCGCAGACTCACCGGTTGATATTTGAGCTGACTAATGAGCGACTCGATAGCCGCCCGCTTTTCCTCAAGACTCCTGACTGGCACGCGCGAAAACTCCGCCCCTAACAAGACTTCTAGCGACAACATCGGCAAACGTGTCCGGCGCACCGACTCAATCACCGTGTCGTTCCACATGCGCCCGCCATCGAGAAAACCGGTGGCAATAAAGAAGGTCGCGGGTAGGCCGTGGCGCTGCAAAATGGGCAGCGCTACATCATGGTTATCGGCATAGCCATCGTCAAAAGTAAGACAGGCGGCGCGCGCGGGTAAGGTGCCCGCCTGCAACCGTTGCACCGCCTCGTCCAGCGGCAACACATTGAGCCAGCGCTTGAGCCAGCCGCAAAGTTCATCAAAACGCCGGGCATCCATCTCGTCCGGAAACAACGTATCCGGCGCGGCCAGAACACGGTGAAAGATCAACACCGACAAGCGCGCCTGCGCGCCAGCAGGCGACAAGCGTTTAAAAAAAGGTTTCAACATGGCTTAAGTCGCTGGCGTCTGCCGCGCCAGACCCGGCAGGGTGCGCCAGCCCGGCGCATAGACAGGCTCGGTTTTCCAGCCCTGCTGTTGCACCCACACGCGCGTCAGCACCACCATCACCATGATGATGTAGGGCAAGTCAAAATAGGAGAGGCTTAAAAAGGCACCGCCGACGCCATAGCCGACCAGCGCGACCTGGCATAGATTGCCTAACTCACTGCACCACTGCGTCTCTGGCTCGCTAAACTTTTGACGTCGAAGCCAGCTAGCCGAGCGCCAGGTCGTGACAAAAAGACCTAAAAATAACGCGAGTCCGACAAAGCCATGATTACCCAGCACCTGAAAATAAATACTATGGGCCGCGTGAATAAAGCTGGGATAAGGCGAATAGAGGGCAAACAACTCAGGGCGAACCGGATTAAAGCCGACGCCAAAAGGGTAGTGCCAAGCCAGATTCCAAGCCGTCCACCAAGCGCTAAAACGCCCCAGCGCGGATCTATCTTCTTCATAGGCGCCAATGCTGGACATGCGATTCATCCACGTATCAGGCATAAAAGCGAGGAGTACGACGGCGGCGACGAGGATCAAAAAACCAATGCTGAATTTGTTTTTTCCGTACCACCACAGGTAGAGCAGCATGGCTGAAATAGCCAGCAAGGCGCCTCGCGATTGAGAACCCAGGGCAGCAGCAGCGCACAACAGCATGGCCACTGTCAGGGCCATGCGCGCGCCTTGGCGATGGAGCTGAAGTTGCAAAAACCGCAGCAGCGGAATCGTCATCACCAAGGCCAGCGCAAACTCATTGTTATCCTCAATAAAAGAGCCGGGTGGCCCCCAGACGTGGTAACTCCCTCCCGAGGCAAAGGTAAAAATACCGCCCTTGATGCCGAGCAAGGCGAGAGACCCGGCGCACACCCACATCAGCGCAAAGATATGTTTTTTGCTGTGCAACAGCATGAGCGCCACCAAAATCATGCCATCAATCTTCATGACTTTTTTCCACTGTGCGTAGTCGCCCGCCGGGTCCAGACCGGCCAGCCACGACAGGCTGATCCAGACCATAAATAGCGCCAGCCAGGCGACCGGACTGGCCTTAAAAGGGGACGCACGTTCTTGCGTCATTAGAAGACCCAGCAGCACACTAATAGCGGCCATCGCCGCCAGCGGCGCATGAACGGCCATGCCATAAGCGTAGCGGTGCGGATTCATGATGCTGAGCCAAGTCCACAGCATGATGCCAATCCAGGGACGGCGTAACGCCATCAACGAACCGACCAGGGTGAGGCTAATAATGAGGAGGTCACGCATGGCTGATGATGTACCTGAATTTGCCGGATTTTTCAGCAGGAATGTGCGCCACCAAGTTCACGACGACCGACACATCAGCCCCTAGCCGCTGCTTGAAACCACGCACAATCCGGGCGACTGAATCGGGCAAAAAACCCGCCTCAGTGACCAGTAGAACCTGGGTCAGCGCGCGGCTTTCTTGTATCACTTTGAAGGCTTGGATTCCCGGTAAATCACGCAAGATATAAATCAGCGACAGACCGTGCATCACCGTGCCGTCAGCGGCGATAACAAAGTCGGTGCTGCGCCCCTGAATAGATTGCAACAAGGGCAGACCGCGCCCGCAAGAACAAGGGGTAGAACCCAGCGCGCCGATATCGCCCGTGCGGTAGCGAATGAAGGGAAACTCCGGGGTCGAAAGATGGGTCACGACAATCTCACCCGCCACACCCGGCGCTTGCACCTGACCGGCCTCGTTGATGATTTCCACCACAAGGTCATCTGCCGTCAAGTGCATCCCGCCCGCTGGACATTCGTGCGCAATAAACCCGGCATCACGCCCGCCATAGCCGTTGGCAACGCCACACCCGAACACCTGACTTAACGTGCGACGTTGCTCCTCGTAAAGACGCTCGGAGGTGACAAAAACCACCTGAATCCCCAAGTCGCTCAAGCACACCTTGCGTTTTTGCGCATGGCTGGCAATGTGCGTGAGCGCCGAAGGGTAGCCAAACAACATGCGGGGTTTGACCGTGAGAATGGTGGCAATGAATTGATCCAGTTTGGACTCGGACATCTCGAACGCAGGCAGCAGCTGAGTGCGCAACAACTTGTCGCGCCAATGCTTGAGGCGGTCTTGTTGGCCCAGCTCGATAGGAGAACCCCACACCACAATCTCGGGGTCGCCAATATCGACGCCCCACCAGCGGGTCGCACGCCATTTGGCCGCGACATCATGACTGATGCGTTGCTTGCCTAGCCAAAAACTTAAAGGCTCGCCGGATGAGCCGCCCGTTGTCAAGCGCTTAAGCCCTCGCGCCTGCTCGTTTTTAAGCGCCTCGGTATGGGTGCGAATCAGCGGTTTGGTAAGCAGCGGGATCCGTTGCAGATCCGCCAGGCTTTGCACGCTTTGAGGGTCAAACCCGGTTTTCTCAAACAGGTTCTTGTAGTACGGCACGTTCACACCCACCTCTTGCAAAAGATGACGCAAGCGTTGCAACTGCAGCGCCGCCAAACGCGCGGGCGCCCACCATTGAACCGCTTCCATCTCATGCAGCAAAGCGACTGAATCGTGGCGCTTGAGGCGCTCATGCAGCGGAAAGATCAGCGAAGAAACCATGGATGAATAGAGCGTCATTGCACCTCTCCTAACTTAACTGAACTGAACTGATTAGCGAATTCATAAATTCAATGCAGCGCCTGCTTGAGTGCGCGTTGATAAGCGCTTTTCAAAACCGGCTGCACGCGCGCCCAGGTGTAGCGCTGAACCGCTTGCAAACCCGCTTGGGCGCGCTGTTGCCAAAGCGCCTCATCGGACAACAAGGCCACGCAGGCACGCGCCATGGCGGACGGGTCAGCGGGTGCGACCAGCGACGCGTTGACCCCGTCTTGCGCCAGATAAGCGATCCCCCCGACATCGGTGCTGACCACTGGCACGCCACTCGACCAAGCCTCCAGAATAGACAACGGCATGTTGTCCACCCGACTCGGGTTGAGCACCAGGTCGGCGCTGCGGTACAGCGCGGCCATGGCTTCGCGCTCCAGACGACCGGTCAGATGCACCACGCCGCTCAAACCTTGCGCGTCAACCCACTGGTGCAGACGCTGCGCCTCGGGGCCGCTGCCAGCGACAGTGAGTCGGGCGTCCGCAAAGTCTTCTCTGACAAGCTGGAACGCCCGAAGCGCTGTGTCGATGTCATAAATAGGCTCCAGATTACGCGCCACCAGCAAATGTGGCGCCCCGGCGCGCACCGGGTGCCGGGGCGGGAATCGACCGAGATCAATCACATTAGGAACAATGTCTGAGGCCAGGTCGAAACGATTAAAAACGTCTGCTAGAAACTCCGAAGGTACGACGAGAACACTCCTTTGGCGCAAGGTCAAACGTACCACCCGGTGCGCGTGTTGCAGGAATTGCGCAGCCTCGCCGCCGTGGTAGTTCACCACCACCGCCACGCCCCGCCAATGCGCCACCCAAATGGCCGGGGCCGCCCACAAATGCCACGACCAGCCGGAGTTGGCCATCACATGAAAAATATCGCACTGCCCGGCCACGCGCCATAAAGCCACCCAATAAGGTAGCAGTCGAAAGACAGCCCGCAACACGGGCACGCGAGCGACCCAGCGTGGCCGATAGGGGGCGTTCACGGGTACCCAAGTCACGACGGCATCTTCTGCTGCCAACAACTCGGCTAATTGGCGGGTCAGGTTCGCCATGCCGCCCGAAGGGGGTGGCAACGGGCCGACCAGACCAATGCGCAAGCCAGTCAACACGCATGAACCGACGCCACTGGAAGGCGTCATGACACGCCCCTTTCTTGAGGACAAAGGCGGCTATAAATCGGGGCATAACGCGCCACGCTGGCCGACCAGTTGCGCTCAGACTCGACAAACCGCCGCCCCGCCTGACGCAGAGCGGGCCAGCTATCAGGGTGACTCAACAAATGGGTCACGGCCTGCGCCAAAGCGTCGGCGCTACCCGCTTTGAACAGCCAACCGGTCTCACCGTGGCGAATCAATTCCTGATGACCGCCCACGTCCGAGGCCACCAGCAACCGCCCCTGCGCCATAGCCTCCAGCGGCTTCAATGGCGTGACTAGTTCGGTTAGTCGCATGGCGTGGCGCGGATAAACCAAGACGTCCATCAAGTCGTAGTAATGCGGCACTTGGTCGTGTGGCACACGACCGGCAAAAACAACCTGATCGGCCAGACCCAACCGCAAGGCCTGGGCCTTGAGCGCGGCCTCTTGCACGCCGCCCCCGACCAGCAAAACCCGCACTTGCGGCTGTGTTTTCAAAATAGCAGGGAGCGCTTGTAACAACAAGTCCAGCCCTTCATAGGCATAAAAAGAACCAATGAATCCGATAATGCGCGCACCTTGCAGACCCAACCGGTTTTTAAGCGCGGCATCCGGCATACCACCCGGCTCGAACGATGCCACATCAACCGCATTAGGAATGACGGTGATGCGAGCCTGTGCCAAGCCACGCGCCACCATGTCGCGGCGCAAACCCTCGCAAATCGTGAATACATGGTCGGCTCGTTGAAGCGCCCATGTCTCAAACCAGCGCGTCAGGTCATAACGCAAACTACCCTCGGTGGTGGTGCCGTGATCGACCGCCGCATCTTCCCAAAAAGCACGCACTTCATACACCACCGGAATGCCCAGTTTTTTACCTACCCGCAGCGCGGGCCACGCATTAAGAACAGGCGAGTGCACATGCAAGATATCGGGCTTGACCTGTTGCACGACTTGCAGCAAACGCCGCTCAAGCTGACGCATCATGGCCACCTGACTACGCCAGCCTGACGCCCGGCTTGATGAAGGGGTCGCTGGCGTGCGGTAGAAATGCCAACCGTCCACCGCCTCTTCAAGCGCTGGGGCGCCACCTTGCTTGGGGCCGGTCAGGTGAAAAGTTTGCCAGCCCCGCTTGCGCTGCTCACGCAAAATAGACAGGGTGCGAAAGGTGTAGCCACTGTGCAGAGGAAGGGCATGGTCAAGAATATGCAGCAGTTTCATCTTAGGCCCCTATGACCATTCGGCTGTATTTGCCAAGCAGCTTTCTGGTGAGCCAAATCAAGGCGACTGAGGCCGTCAAAACCATCGCCACATACAAAGAAAAAGTAAGGGCATTACCCACAATGTCCTCTGATCCTTCGCCGTTGTAGAACCGACCCGAGGTGGCATAAACAACCAGAACCTTGATGGCTGAAATAAAATAGGCATGAATAAAGAAGATGCCAAAACTGACTTCTGCAATGTAGTTAAGTTTGTTGCCAAACACCCCGTGATAACGCCAGAGAAGCCAGGTCAGCAGCATCACCAACGACACCTTCAAAGGCATTTTCCAATAAGGAGGATGCGACCACCCCAACAGATAAACCGGCAATAAATACAAAGCCTTATCCAGCAGTCCTAACGGTTTGTCACGTCCCAAATAAGTCGACACCAGCAGCAACGGAAGAATGAGCCAGTAACCCGCGATGAAGAAAAAAAAGATAGAACTTTCATTCGCCAGCGTGTCAATGACTTTGCCTAGCACCCAGTGGTTTGACCAGTCAAGCGAAGGCACGGTGTGCGCACAGGCAATCAAGATAATGGCGATGCCCCGAAACACATGGATGTGTTGCTGGAACTGCTCTTCAGTGTCGGCCATCTGGCGCTCCTTCTGTCTTTAATTCAAGTGACAAGTCGGTCTGGCGCAAAAACGACTCAAACATCAACAGTGCCCACAACGGCGCGCTGTAATCGCACCGCCCGGACTGATGGGCGCCCACCAAATGCTGCAAATAGTCCGGGTTAAACCAACCCGTCGCCTGCAAGCGCTCGCCCAACACCGCGTCTTGCACACGCTGACGCAAGGGTCCCCGAAACCAGCGCGCCAACGGAACAGCAAACCCCATCTTGGGTCGGTACAAGATGTCTTGGGGCAAGTAGGGCTGCATGGTTTTCTTCAACAAAGACTTGCCCTCATGGCCATGAATCTTGAGGCTCGACGGCAACGTAGCCAGCCACTCGACGAGTTCATGGTCCATCAATGGCTCGCGCACTTCGAGCGAATGCGCCATGCTGGCCCGATCCACCTTGGTGTTGATATCCCCCACCAAATAAGTTTTTAAATCGAGGTACTGAATCAGAGCCAGCGGGTCAGTGGTGTTGGCCTGGGCGGCATGGCGATTGAAAACTTCTTGCGCGTTGTAACCCGCCAGATCGGTCTTAAAACGGGAGCTGAACAAGGCGTCGCGCATCGGGCCTCGAAAAATAGAGACGGTATGAAAGTAGGACTCAACCGATGTCCGGGCCAGCCCCTCAAACGTCGTTTTGGCACGCAACACGCGCGGTGCCCAATCGGCTTTCGGGTAGAGTTTGCCCAAGGTGCCAAACACCGGACCCCGCACGGTTTGCGGCAGTGTGGCGCGCCAGCGCTCTTCTTTCAAGTGCGTGCGATAACGGCGATAACCACCAAAAATCTCATCCGCGCCATCGCCCGACAAAGCCACCGTCACATGCTGACGGGCTAACTGACAAACCCGGTAGGTCGGCAGCGCCGAGCTGTCGGCAAACGGCTCGTCATACAGGCGTGCCAAGGTGTCGATCAGGTCAAAGTCCTCACGCTTGACGACCTCCAGATGGTGCCGCGTGTGGTAGCGGTCAGCCACCTGCTGCGCAAACGCCGACTCGTTAAAAGCCGGGTCATCAAACCCAATCGAGCAGGTGTTGACTGGCGCGGGCGACAAGCCCGCCATCACGGCCACGACCGCGCTGCTATCGACCCCGCCGGAGAGAAAAGCACCCAGCGGCACTTCAGCCACCATGCGTAAACGCACCGATTCTTTTAAACGCTGCAGCAATTCGACTTGCGCGTCGGCCTGTGCTATCGGGTTATCCAGGCTGAAGTGAACCGCCCAATAAGCCTGCGGCTGCGCCATCGGCTGACCCCGACAAATCGTCAAGGTGTGCGCCGGTTCGAGCTTGCTGGCGGCCTTGAATATAGTACGTGGTTCGGCCACATAGCCTAATGAAAAATAGGTCTCGACGGCCTGCGGATCTATCTCGCGACGCAGGCCGCCGTGGGCCAGCAAGGCCTTGAGTTCAGAGCCGAATAGCAAGTAGCCATCGTCAAGCAGCGCGTAGTAGAGCGGCTTGACGCCCAGCCGGTCACGCGCCATGAAAAAGGTTTGCTGGCGGTTGTCCCACAGCGCAAAGGCAAACATGCCGCGAAAGCGTTTGACGCAGTCCACGCCCCAAGCCTCCCAAGCGTGAACAATGACCTCGGTGTCACTTTGCGTCTGAAAGACATGGCCCAAGCCCTTCAACTCGGTCATCAATTGTGGGTAGTTATAAATCTCGCCATTAAAGACCACCACCACCGAGCCGTCCTCGTTAAACAACGGTTGCTGGCCGGTGGCAATGTCGATAACGGCCAGGCGCCGATGGCCCAAACCCAGCCCCGGCGCCAGATGCAAACGCCCCTCGTCCGGGCCTCGGTGCCACTGCGAATCGTTCATGCGCTGCAACACGGCACGGCTGATCTCGCGGGTGCCTTGGGTGTCAAAAATACCAGTGATACCGCACATGATTTCAAGCCGGTTTTTGCAAAGCTGGCAAGGCTAGATGTGCCTGCAACTGCTGGTCATAGACCGCCTGATAAGTGCTCACCATGGCCTGCAGACTGAACGTGGACTGCACCCGCTGACGCCCGGCCCAGCCCATGCGGCGCGCGCGCTCGGGATGACTCGCCAGCGCGAGCAACTGATGCGCCATCGCCAGCGGGTCGGCGGCGGGCACCAGATAACCGGTTTGTCCCGGCAGCACCAAGTCCGCATTGCCCCCCACGGCGGTGGCGATCACTGGCAAACCGCTCGCCATCGCCTCCAGAATGACGTTGGAAATACCTTCGGACAAGGAGGGCAGGGCAAACGTGTGCAAGCCCCGAAAAATGTCAGCCACATCCCCGCGCTCGCCCGGCAGCCAGGCCAGACGCTCCATCCCGGCGGCGCCCAGCACCGCTTGCACTTGAGCACGCAACGGCCCGTCGCCGACCATGACCAGCCGCAGACGCGCTCGCAAAGCGGGCATTAAGGTCAGTGCCTGCACGAAAGCATGAGCGAGCATGACTTGATCTTTGATCGCCTGCATTCGTCCTACCGTGCCTACCAACCAATGCTGCGCTGGGTCAAACGGGCAACCGGCCATGCGCTGCGGGCCGCGAGGCGCGGGTTTAAATTTTTCAGTATCGACCCCGTTGTAGGACTGGGTGATGGCCGATTCAGGCACTTGTATTTTGTCCACCAGATAGGAAGACAAATCACGCGACAAGGCCATGTAGTGATGCACAAAAGGTTTGTAGAAACGACGCACACGCTGGTAGGTGACGTTATGGCCCGCGACATCATCAAGATCACGGCCATGCTCGCCATGAATACGCACCGGCACGCCCGCCGCCCACGCGGGTGCCTGCACTTCAAGACTGGCGAGGTTGCGGCTATGAACAATCGCTGGACGCAGTTGGCGAAACAATTTGAAGAGTTTGGCGAACTGCCAAACGCCTTGGCCAGGCGGTTTATTGAGCGCAAAAAAATCGACATCGTCGCGTTCAATGCGCTGTTTGAAATCAGTGATTTCAGTCAAGGCCAGCACCGCATGGCGGTAGGCGTGGGCAGGCATGTGGTTGATCAGATTGACCACCCCGTTCTCCAACCCGCCGACGTCAAAGCGGTACATCACATGCAGCACCAGGGGGCGTTCATCGACTTGCATAGTGGACCTCACAGACGCCAGAGTTTGTAACCTGCCGCCTCGATAGCGGTGCGGTCAAAAGCAGCTTTCACATCAATGAAGGCGCCGCCTTTGACCATCTTTTTACTGAAGTCTTCGACCGTTAAACCGGCAAACTCCTTGTGTGCCACGGCCGCCACAATCGCATCGGCCCGAGGCAATGCCTCCCACGACAACAGCGGCACGCCATACTCGCGCATGGCCTCGTCAGACTCGGCGCGGGGGTCGGTCACAAACACCTCTACCCCATAGGACTTGAGTTCATGAATGATGTCGATTACCTTAGAGTTACGCAGGTCGCCGCAGTCCTCCTTGAAGGTCAGGCCCAGCACATTTACGCGGGCGCCTTTGATGTAACTACCTGCTGCAATCATGTGCTTGATGGTCTGCTCGGCAATGAACTTGCCCATGCCGTCGTTGATGCGCCGCCCGGCCAGAATAACTTGTGGGTTGTAGCCCAGCATCTCGGCTTTGTGCGTGAGGTAGTAGGGATCCACACCGATGCAATGGCCGCCGACCAGCCCCGGTTTAAAGTTAAGAAAATTCCACTTGGTGCCAGCGGCCTGCAGCACCTCCGTGGTGTCGATGCCGAGCTTGTCAAAGATGATGGCCAGCTCGTTCATCAACGAGATATTCAAATCACGCTGCGTGTTCTCGATCACCTTGGCGGCCTCGGCGGCCTTGATGCTGGAGGCGCGGTGCACGCCTGGCGAAATAATAGTTTCGTAGAGCTGGGCGACCTGGTCCAGCGTCTGCGATGTGTCGCCCGACACAATTTTTAAAATCTTGGTCAGCGTATGTTCTTTGTCACCGGGATTGATGCGCTCGGGTGAGTAGCCCACAAAGAAGTCTTTCTTCCAGGTGAAGCCCGACTCGCGCGCCAGCACCGGAATACACACCTCCTCGGTCGCGCCGGGATAAACCGTCGATTCATAAACCACGATGACGCCTTTCTTCATGTGCCGGGCCACGCTGGCACTGGCGCCAATCAAGGGTCTGAAGTCAGGAATATGCGCGTTATCGACCGGCGTCGGCACAGCAATGACAACGATATCGGCCTCAGCCAACAATGCCGGGTCAGCCGTATAGAACGCTTGTGGCGAGGCCTGCATCTCAGCATCAGACAACTCTCTGGAGGGATCGACACCCCGCAGGCAAGAGGCCACTTTGTGCTCTGAAATATCAAAGCCAATTGTCCTGAAATGCTTGCCAAATTCCACCACCAGCGGCAGCCCCACATAACCCAACCCAATTACAGCAACAACACACATGACAAAACCTCCCGAGTATTTTTAAACTGAATGACCTGATCTATGACTTGTTCTATGACCGGCCTTGCCGGGTCGTCAGCAAGAGCTTGTGGATGGCGGCGTAATTGGTGGACAAGAAGGATGCCAAGAGTGCATCCGAGGCCACCTCACCCGTCAAGGCTTGAGGCGTGTAGATCACGATGACGGCAGCGTCATCGCCCCGCCCCAGCAAGCGGTCAAACGCGCCATAAACTTTGGCAAGATAGTCGTTGCTGGTCAACGTACCGTTAATCCAATAAAGTTGCCACACCAACAGGCGCGGTGCCGTCGTTGAGCCGTGCGATGCACCGCCACGCAGTTCGGCGCGCTGTACCGCCAGCGACTGCGCCGCCAAAGTCAGCGGGCGGCTGCTACGGTTCAGTTGCGCCCACAGATCGTCATGACTACCGACCAGCACGTTGGAAGAACTCACCAACTTGCTTTGGTAGTTTTGATGCGTGTAGTACCCCACATACAGCCCGACCGGGGCGCCTTGACGGGTGTAGTGCTGGTTTATTTCAGCGGCAGGGTGTTGAAAAGAAGGTTTGAAATTAAAGTCACCGGGCGGTGTACTGAGCCAGTCAGCGGTCAAGACTGGAGGGGCAACCAAATGCAAGGCCAGACCGGTTGTTTGTTGCGAAAACTGCCACTGAACCACTTGCGGCACGGCGACCAACACGGCACAACTCGCCGTCAGAGTCCAAAGCCGGGTCGCCGTCAGGGCAGACCGTGGCACGGAGGCATCGACGTTCGGCGTTGTTGTGGTGACTGGCGCAGGCTCCGCCCAACGCGCGCCCAAATAAAACATCAGCAACATCACCAGGCCAAAAAAGAGCCAGCCGTAAATCAGGTGGTCCACCCCGGCGGCCAGTTTGTTACCCGAGAGATGCCCCAGCATAACGATGAGATAAGCGCGAACCCAGTTAGCCGCAATCGGCACCAGCACCGAAGCCAAGACGAACAACGCGCGGCGAGTACGGGACTGAAAGTTCAGGTAGGCAAACAAAGTACCGACTGTCAAGGAAGCAATCAGGTAGCGGATGCCACTACACGCTTCAACCACCGACCAGTTGCCAGAAGGAATCACAAATTGAAGCCCCTCTCGATAAACAGGAATGCCACTCAAACGCAAGGCCATGATCGTGAAATCAGCCGTCCACGCCATGAACTGAGGCAGTAGAAATTCACCCATAGGCACGGCAAAAAATAAAAAGAAAAGTGGAAAAATAATCACGCGGGCCACCGCCCAGCCCAACACGGTGGGCACGGTCAAAACAAGCAGGGCAACCACCGCGATTTGTGTCACGGCGTTCACCGAAACCCAGTCCGCCAGCAGCCAAAGCGCGGCCACTCCAGCCACCAACACCAGAGGGCTAACGCTCGAATAGGGGGTTTGCAGCGCCAGCGTCTGACGCGCCCGCCAGACCAGCCAGAGCACAATCGGCAGCACCAAAAATCCGTGGGTAAAAGTGTCGGAACGCGCCCAAATTTGCACCATGCCAAGGCTGGTGTCGCGGTACAAAACAAGCGTCCACAACCACAACAAAACCAAGGCGGGCAGCGCTTGGCGCCAGGGGTTTGGTAACGTTTTCATCCGTGCTCCTGTTCGGTAGAGGGGGCCACCAGATAGCGGTCAATGCGGCCCAAATGCGCGGTCCAGCTGTAGCGTTCAAGCACCCGTTGTCGAGCCGCTTGTCCAACGGCGGCGGCACGCGCTGGTACGTTCAGCAAGGCTTCGATCTCGCGGACAAAACCGGTCACCCCGGAGGCGCTGACGAGTTCACTGCGCCCGGCATTAATAGAATAGGCGCAAGACTGCGAGGCCACCACCGGACGCGCCATCGCCATCGCTTCAAGAATCTTGTTTTGCAGACCACGGGCGACGCGCAACGGCGCAACCACAACCGACGCATATTGCAAATAAGGCCGCACATCCACGACCGTGCCAGTGACGACCACCGATGCCGAGGCCAACGCCAAGATCGAGGGCGGCGGATTTCGACCCACAATATAGAAACAAAGTTGTGGCCGACTTTTCAGCAGACGCGGAAAAATATCTCGTACAAACCAGGTGACGGCATCCATGTTGGGCCAGTAGTCCATCGCCCCGGTAAATACCAGCGGCGCCTGCCCGCCCGCTTGCGCAATCGCCGCAAAGGGCGAGACCCTGGCCGGGTCGGGCGCAAAGTAATCGGTATCAACACCATTGCTCATGGCCTCGACCGTTTGGGCTGATTCAGGCGCCAACTCCTGAAATAGCGCTGCCTCGTTTTCTGTCACAAAAAATGACTTTGTCGCACGGGCGGCGACATGACGCTCAAACGCTTTGAGCCGTTCACCTTCGCGCCGGTACAGCCACGACAACGGCCAGCGGTGCGTGTGGGCATATTGCAGCCACTTGACGGAATCGACATCAACAAAATCAACCAGCAAAGGCGGCTGATTTGAACTTGATTGACCCGGCAAGGGTTCGACATACTGCGCCATGACGGATGAAAAAATGACGATGGCATCTATCGTATTTTCGGCCAGCATTTGGGTTACCCAGCGTTGCATATCGGCATTCTGGTAGTAACGCAGACTCAAGGCCTGTTGCGTGAACAAGCCCGTGAGACTGCGCAATTTGGCAAGGCGGGGGTGTAGCCGCACTACATGCAAATCAGGGCACATATCACGCACGTCCTGCACATAGGCCTCATCCTGCGGATCATCGACAAAGGTGCCCAGAAAAACGCGATGCCGGGCAGTCAAGTGTTTGAGCAAATGATAGGAGCGCACCTTGTCGCCCTTGTTCGGCGGAAAAGGCAGGCGGTGAACCAGAAAAAGCAGGTTACTCATCGGTGTTTTCACCCCAGGTTGCGAACGACAAAAGGACCTAACCAATTCGCCAGACCTAATGGCAAGCGGCGCCAGGTCTCTATCAGTAATTTGTATTTGGCGTTGGAGGGGTTGTTTTGCGGAATGCCATCACGCTTGTAGAGGCAGTACTCGTAGTGCAGCGTTTCAGGCTCAAAACCCCAGTTTTTTTTGAATGCATAGGAGCCTGTGCCTTGTTTGCTTCGGCCATAGTCGAACACCTTCAGGCCGCGCTGGCAGGCCAGGCGCATCAGCTCCCAGTATTTGAAATCGTTGGCGGCGAGGTCACGCGCGGCTTCATCGTCGCCCGCGTAGTAGGGCAACACCTCATCACGAAAGTAGAAACTCAGCACGCTGCTCAAGGGTCGCCCCTCGGCGCTGGAGACGGTCAACACCTCGCAGTCCGCGCCAAACTCAGCACGCAGGGCGCTGAAGTAGCGCTTGGGCATAGCGGGTGTGCCGTGGCGATGGACGTTGTCGGCATAGAGCGCAAAAAAGCGTTCAACCCCGCCATCCAACGCGCTCACCAGACCTTGCTTGATACCTTTGCGCACCATGGCGCGTTGCTTGCGCGGAATAGCCTGTAAATTGGCTGCTTCCTCGGGCTGAATAGCTTTGCGAAAGGTGACATACAAGTCTTGCGTTGGCCAGTCGGCATGACGCGCGCGCACATTGCGGGTTTCAAGATGTGCCACGCCTAACTGGCGGGCAATTTGTTGCGCCTCGTGTTCCAGTGCTTCGGCAGCCTGTGGATTAAGGGCCGCCACGCCGCCATAGACCGCAAACGGCAGGCCCACCAACGCATTGCCAAACAGCCAGCTCTTGACATGACCCAGCGGCAGCACACCCTGCCAATCGCCGTCTTGCTCGACATACAAAAAGTAGGTGTCATGGCGAAACACCTCGCGCATAATTTTTTGCCAGCCCGCCCGATGAAAAAATGTAGCCTCGGGACACGCCATGACAAACGCATCCCAGCGCGCCGCTAGGGCTGCATCTTGACTCGACAAGCGTTTAACGGTCAGCATGGAAGTCCTAAGCGGCCACCGCAAGGGGCGCCAGTTTGGCTAAAAAAACATGATCGACCCGGCCCCACTTGAAATCATCAAGGAGTTGATTCAAACGCGGGACCATGCGGTCAAGGTTGACGTAATGCCGAAACTGCGTTTTGAGGCTGATGCCCGGCACGCGCGGCTGCTCCGTATCAATCTCCCACGGGTGGAAATAGAACACCCCCGCCTCGCCGTCCTGTCGATTAACCCGGCCTAACATCCAACGCGACACCGCATAGGGCAACAACCGAAAGTAGCCGCCGCCGCTGGAGGGCAGGTTGCGGTTAAACACCCGCAAGGTGGTGATCGGAATCTCCAGCAAACCGGGGCGAACTTCATAGGCAAAGCGGGGCGAGTTTGGCATTCCGTAGTGGTCATGGCGAATCGGATAGACGCTGGAGCTGTAGCGGTAACCGGCTTGGGCCAGACAATCAAAGGCCCAAAGATTGCCGCTGCCGATTGAAAAACTAGGCGCCCGATAGCCCTTCACCTCACAACCGGACAGGTCTTCGAGAACACTTTTGGCACGCTGAATGTCAGCTAGAAAAATAGCGGCTGTCTGATCACTGACGCGCTCATGCGCATAGCCGTGGCTGGCCAGCTCATGCCCCTGATTGACGATGGCGCACACCAACTGCGGATAACGTTCGGCGATCCAGCCCAGCGTAAAAAAAGTCGCCTTGGTGTCGCTCGCCGCCAGCATTTCAAGAATGGCCTCCACGTTGCGCTCCACCCGACATTCACGAGTGCCCCATTCGTCACGGGCAATATGAGGCGCAAAAGCAGAGACCTGAAAGTAGTCCTCGACATCAATCGTCAGCGCATTGGTCACAGGGAAATCAGCCATGCCGCGCGTGCCTTACGCCGCCAACAAGGTCGTGGCCTTGTCCGTGCTGGTTTGACGCTGCTTGAGCCAGGCGTACAAATCAGCGGCAATGCGCTCGCCCGCATGGCCGTCCCACAGTTCAGGCACGCGCCCGCGCTTGCCGCGTCCGGCCAAAATATCTTGCACCGCGCTCAGAATCGCGACGCGGTCACGCCCGACCAAGAGGTTGGTGCCTTGCTCGACCGTGATCGGGCGCTCGGTGTTCTCGCGTAGCGTCAGGCAGGGCACGCCTAGCGCCGTGGTTTCTTCCTGCAAGCCGCCGGAGTCGGTCAACACCACGGTGGCTCCGGCCATCAAACCCAGCATATCGAGGTAGCCTTGGGGCGGTAACAACACCATGCGCGCTGGCTCCACCAACCCCATCAAACCAAAACGGTCGATGTTGTGGCGGGTGCGCGGATGCAAGGCAAACACCAACGGCAAGCGCGCGGCGACATCGCGCAACACGCCCAGCAAAGCGCGCAACACATCGGGATCGTCAACATTGGCGGGGCGGTGCAGGGTCACCACGCCGTAACCGGCAGAGGCATTCAAAACCCGCGTGTCGGCTTGATAAGCTTGCAGCGTGGTCTGCGCGCGCCGGGCACTGGTTCGGCCAAAAAAGACCGAGTCAATCATGACATTACCCACAAAACTGATATGGCTCGCCGGCACACCTTCAAGCAGCAAATTGTCTTGCGCACTGCGCTCGGTGGTGTAGAGCCGATCTGATATTTGGTCGGTCAGAATGCGGTTGATCTCCTCCGGCATGGTGCGGTCGTGGCTGCGCAAACCCGCCTCGATATGCACCACCGGAATCCCTTTTTTAACAGCGACCAAGGCGCAAGCCAGGGTTGAATTAACGTCGCCTACAACCGCGATACAAGCCGGTGAATGGGCATCGACTACCGGCTCAAAACGGCGCATCACATCAGCAGTTTGAACCGCATGAGTGCCTGAACCAACGTCAAGATTAAAGTCGGGCGCGGGCAGCTTCAGGTCATCAAACAAACGCGCGCTCATGTCTTTGTCATAGTGCTGACCGGTGTGTACCAAGAGCACCGGCAAGGGCGGCACATGGGCGGCCATGGCCCGCAGAATAGGCGCCATCTTCATGAAATTAGGACGGGCGCCGACGACGCAAATGACGGGATTTAAGAGGCTCATAACGGTTGCTCCTGACTGGTTTTTTGAACGACTGAGACAAGTTTTTGCAGCATCACCAGCACCTCCAGATTGATGCGCTCCAGACGCAGAACGCTGCCCTCCATGCGCCGCAAACGGGCGTCGTACTGCTCAACGCCCAGCGTGTCAATCTGACTGACCATCACGGCGGCCAAACCGGGCGTGATTTGCAACTTGTCAAGATCAACCGCTTGCAAAGGTTGCGTGGGGGCGCCAGTCAGCGGTGCGGCAACTTCGTCCCGCATCTCGCTGATAATTTCGTTGACCGCCTCAAGGCCAAAAGCCTGTTTATCGTTCAAAAATCCCAGCAATAACAAACGGTCACAAAGAAAGTTAATGCGGCGCGGAATACCGCCCGAGGCTTTGAAAATTGCCTCAAACGCGGGGCCATCAAAACTGGGCCGCTCCGGCGTAGCACCGACACATTTCAGGCGATGCAGGATGTAGCCCTGCGTCTCGTTCAAGTCGAGCGGTCCAATATGGCAACTGGCGGTCACACGTTGCTTGAGTTGCTGCATCGTGGGGCTTTGCAGAATCGTCCTGAACTCGGGCTGACCCACTAAAAAAGTCTGTAACAGCGCTTGTTGTCCGTGCTGAAAGTTAGACAACATGCGCAGTTCTTCTACCGCACGCGGGGTTAAATTTTGGGCCTCATCGACCACCAACAAACAGCGTTTTCCCAGCAATATCTGCTCGACCAAAAAAGCCTCTAACGCCATCAAGACATCGGCTTTTGAGAGGTCTTTAACCCGCACCCCAAAAGCGGCACCGACCATGCGCAAGGTGTCCTCGGCATCGAGTTGCGTGGTCACCAAATGAGCGCTTACGACTTGATCCGGATTCAGGTTAGCGAGCAAGCCACGCACAATCGTGGTCTTGCCCGCGCCCACCTCCCCGGTGATCACAATAAAACCTTCGTTACGTTGGACGCCGTAGTCCAGGTAGGCTTTGGCGCGCCGGTGCGGTTTGCTACTAAAGTAGAAACCGGGGTCCGGGTTGAGTTGAAAGGGTTTGCTGGTTAAACCGTAAAACGTTTCGTACATAGGTCAAAACTGCGTGTTTAGATTAAAGGTGACAGCCGTCTCGTCATAGGGGGTCAGAGGGCTGCTAAAGCGTGTGTGCCGAAGCCCCAGCGCGACACTGGATTTTTGGCCCACCCGACCACTCAAATTGACGTTCACAGAGCGCAACTTGCTGTCTTGCAAGCCCGTGCCATCCGATGTGTTTTGCTGGGAGGCAAAAATTCCCAATGAATAATCCGGTGTCAGCCGATGCGAATAACTGGCCGTGAACCCGCGTTGACGAACGCTCGACGAGGACGTCAAATCATCCTGCGCGATGGACAGCGTATCAAGCCGGTGACTGTCAGTACGGGTGGCAATAAAAGTGATCGTGTCGCGCACGCCCAAGACGGCAAACACCAAATCTTGCCGACGTTGAACAGCCATGGCTGATGTTAAGAAACTACTGAGAACGACCTGATCAGGACGAATGCCATTGGCTTGCATGTAGGCATTCACCAGTTGCGCCCGGGCCAGCGGGTCAGGGACGACCGTGGCAAACTGGCTGTACAAAATATCGTAGATCGGGCCGATGCTGGTCAAGCCGGACTGGCTGGGTGTGGACGAGACATCCCGGGTATCGGTAAAAGTCCAGGCGGTGCGCGCGGTGCGGTGTTCCAGGCGCACGCTATGGGTATCGCCAAATGGACGGCTATCTTTTGAGGCTGAAATTCGGGTCGTATCCGAGGGTGACCAGTTCATGCCAACGCCATGCGTGGTCGCACTTTGTGTGTCGAAACCGGTGTAGTTGGTCGCTTCTCGCCCGCCATTGACCGACACACTGAGTTGAGGTGTCAGCAAGTAGGACAGACCCAGATTCAACCGGTCTGAATCCGTGGTGCGACCCGCACTGTAGTCCACGCGGCTTTGGTTGACACTGGCCGACCAGCCCAGTTGACGAAAGGCCGTGCTGGCGCTCACGCGCAACAAGGCTTCAGCCGCTGTCACGCGAGAATCCGCAATAGAAGCACTTTGTGTGAGCGTCTGGCTGTAACGCGCTTCGTAGTTGGCCAAGTTGCCCAGCGGGCCACGCAGATAAGGCGACAACCGGTAGCTGGAGACCTCGGATTTGTTGGCATTCAAAGCCGTATTGCCGATGGACTGTGTGCCAAAAGCAGAGGTCGCCTGCTGCGAAATAGAGCCACCAAAATCAAGATAAGCCCAGTTATCGACCGCCTCCAGGGTGCCGAAAGTGGTGAGCGCATGTTGGGTGCGCCGGGGTGACGAGTTTTGCGCGTAACCCGATTCGATCAGCGAATAATCAAAGTAGCCCTGGAGCCGCCCGGCGCTACTGCTCATCGTCACACCGGGACTGATTTCAGTCACTTGTTCGGCTTGTTTTCCGGTGGATGTCAGCCGCACGTTGTCCGTGAAAATCTCGCTCACCGAGACCCGTGGCACCACGGTCATGACCTGCGCCGAGACCGCCGCCGACCCCAGGATCAGCAAGCCGCCGACCCGACTAAAGTGCCGGCTGCACAGACCCATAGCCGCCCCCATAGCCGCCCCCATAGCCGTAGCCATACCCGTAACCATACCCGTAACCATACTTGCCATGCGAGAAGGTTTTAGCCTGATTCAGCAACATCAATTTAACCGGGCAAGATTCAATCGTCGCGAGCGCCTGTCTTACCTCAGACTGCAATGTTTTTTCAGCTTGCACCACCATCACAATCTGCCCCATGTGGGAGGCCAACACGCGGGCCTCGGTCGTGAGAAGCAAAGGCGGTGAATCAAAAATAATGATGCGGTCGGCATAACGATTCGCCATATCTTTGAGCAAGCGAATCATCGAATCACTGGCGAGTAATTCAGTCGCTTTGGCATGAGGCGTGCCACTGGGTAGGAGTGTGAGTTTTTCAATATTGGTTTTCAACAGCATGTCCGACAAATCCTTGGATTCGTCAAACACCAAATCAAGCAGGCCCGGCCCGGATACCAGTCCCAACATCGACATCACGGAAGGACGCGCCACATCGGCATCCACCAGCATCACGGTGTAGTCCAGTTCGGTAGCCATACTCATGGCCAGATTAATCGCAGTAAAGCTCTTGCCCTCGCCGGGCAGGGCACTGGTTACCATAATCAAGTTGCCGTTCTCAATCGGGGTCGGCCCCTTGCCCATCGCGTTGCTGATGAGGGGGCGCTTGATGACCCGAAACTGATCGGCAATCTGGGACCGTGGCGCATTAGGACTGACAATGCCGGCCAGCGCTATCGCCTCAAGATCAATCTCGACACGGCGCGATAGCAGCGGCGTTGTCAGTTCAGCTTCAGGCGCTGGTGTGACCTGTTCTACAGGCTGGCTGGCCCTTTGAACGCCAGCATCAGCGGGGGCGGCAGTCGCCATCTCGGCACCGGCCTGACGCAGCTGTTCCAGGCGTTGTGCCGCCTGCTCAATCAAACTATTTTTCATTGATTTATCCCGCCCAACCCGACATTAAAGATAAGACAATCATCCCGGCTATAAAGATGCCAATCAACCCGCCAAAAGCGACCAGAAAACGGGTGAGGTTCGACCTTTCTTTGCGGACGGCTCCGGCACCCATGACAAATGTCACAACCCCCAGCAAAGGCAGATCTACGGCATTTTTCAAGGAACGGGCATCATAAAAAACAGCCCGTAATTGACTTGCCATAAAAGCCACAGCCAGCCCGGCACCCAAGGCTAAAAACAAAGCCAACGGCATGAGCAAAAGACGATTTGGCGCCACCGGTTTGGAGGAGGCACGGGGCGGATCAATCAAACGAAAGTCCGCCATACCCGCCGCACTATCCAGCTCGCCCGACATCGCGGCGGACTCGCGCCGACTCACCAAGTCGTTGTAGTTTTTCTTGTTGTTGTCGTAGTCACGGTTCAACTGGGCAAACTCAGCTTCAACTTGCGGTGACGTTTTCATCAACTCACGCGCTTTTTGAAACCGCAATTCATACTCACTCACGCGCGCCTGTAGCGAAGCCACTTGCACCTCTGAACCCGCCAGCAAACGGTTCAACTCCTGATAAACCAGACTATTGCTGGAGGTAGAGGCCGGGTTAGCCATCGCATTTTGGCGAAGAATGTCAACCTCTTTTCGCTTGAGAACCTCCAGCTCCTGAATCAGACGCCGGGCGCCCGATACATCAGGATGCGCCTCGGTAAAGCGTTGCAACAAGGCATCCAGGTTGCGTCGCTGGAATTCAATCCGGCTGTCAATTTCAGGAGTCGCGATGGAGGTCGCCGACTCTTGCATCAGACTCCGTGAGGAAATATCCAGATTTTGATTTTTTTCAATTTCCAGCTGCTGCCGGGCTGCATCGCGTGCATTTTCTGCCTCGCGCAATTCCAGCCTGGCTTGCCGCAGTTGATTACTCACGCCGCCCAGCTGATCCACCATATCTTTGCCATCTCCGGTTTGAAGTTCAATACTTCTAACCTTGAAATCTTTTAACCGTGTCTCGGCTTCTTCCAGCTTGACAACATAGGACTTGATCTGGTCATCAATAAACTTTCTGGCCGTGTTGGAGTCCTTGCGGTTATCACCCAGACTGGATTCAATAAAAATTGAAACCAGCGACTGCACTACTTTTTTAGCTTTTTCGGGGCTGGCTGCCCGGTAGGACAACACATACAGGTTATCGCGCCCCTCGTTTTTAATCTCCAGTGTTTTCATTAAGCGGTCAATCAAGGCCTCTTGTTCTGTTTTTGACTGATTTTGTAAATCAAGATCAGCCATGCGAATCAGCTTTTCAATGTTGGGGCGACTAATGAGCGTTCGACTCAACATCATCACTTGCTGATCGACATTAGGCTGCACCGCCAGCCCCGACATTAGCGGCTTCAAAATAGACTGGGTATCGACAAAAATCCGGGCTGTGGCCTCGTATTTATCGGGCACAGACAGCACCGCTACAGACCCGATACCCGTGCCGATCCAGGCGACTAGAAGGCCCAGCCAGCGGTGTTTCCACATGCCTTTGGCAATCGTGGCGAATTGACTAATCAGCTCATCCATCAGAAGGGTTCTTTACGGTAAGAGTGCGAACGCTGCCACACGCCCTTGACCAGGGGCACAGCAACCACAGAGGGGACCAGTTTTAAAACCAGCCCTGGGGAATAATGAGAATGTCGCCCGGCTTCATCTCAACATTGGCCGAAATATCGCCGCGCTTGACCAAGTCTTTAAGCCGCACCGAGTAACGCTTGTCACCTTCGGAGGCGCGGGTAATGGAGGCGTTATTGCCATCGGCAAAGTCGGTTAACCCCCCGACAGCAATCATCACATCAAGCACGGTCATATTCTGTTTATAGGGCAAGGACTGCGGTTTAGCCGCTTCTCCTACGACCCGAATTTGTTCGCTATAGGGGCCAATGAATCCGGTCACAATAATAGTGACGACCGGGTCTCGCACTAACTTACTGAGTGCTTTTTCGACATCACGGGCAATCTCGGTTGAAGTTTTTCCTTGAGCTACCAACTCATCAACCAGTGGCGTGGAAACCTTGCCGTCAGGACGCACGGGCACCGACAACGACAGTTCAGGGTTGCGCCAAACAATAATATTGAGAGAGTCGCCCGCACCGACTATGTAGTTATAGTCCGTTGTAGCGGCGGTTACAGGTGCGGGTGGATAGGATGAAGTCAAACCAGAACAAGCTGATGTCAGACTTAGGAGCAACCCTGACGCAAGCCAGAGAAACGCACGCTTAACGATGACAAAGTAGTTTTTCAAAACAAATTCCCTGAGCAAATTTAATTTATTGATTGAGTCCGGCTTAGTACAAATCACGTAGCGGAGTCTGCCTTGAATGGCCCTAAATAAATTGATATTTCTCAAGAAAACAAGCACCTTGTTTAAGTGCTGAAAAGCACTAGAATCTGGCGCTATGACTAAGCTGCTAATGGTTTGTATGGGCAATATCTGTCGCTCTCCGATGGCGAAAATTGTGGCGCAACGCGCAGCAATAGAGGCACAACTATCAGGTCAACTAATCTTTGATTCAGCTGGAACCCATGTCAGCCATGCCGGTGAATCACTCGATAGCCGGGCTGTTCTTAGCCTGAACCGTCGAGGCTATTTCGTAGGAAATCAGCGCTCCCGTCAAGTCAGGCTGGATGATTTTGAACACTACGATCTCATTTTGGCAATGGACAATAGCAACCTGCTCGCGTTAAAACAACGCGCGCCTCCGGTGCACTGGCCCAAGCTAAAACTGCTGATCTCGTTTGCCCAGGGACTTGACGCGACAGAGATACCCGACCCCTATTACGGCAATGCCGCCGGTTTTGAACGGGTACTGGATTTATGTGAAGCGAGTGTTGAAGGTTTGATGTCACCAGGGAGTCGCCATGTTATTGAAGCAGCTTTTTAGTCACCAGGATGTGCTGACACCTTACTTTAAATTCAGTCATGAATTAAAGCAGCCCAAGGTGTCAGCGCAACTCAGCGAGATATTCAAACTCCGGTATGAAATTTATTGTCTTGAGTTTCATTACCTGGCCCCCGACGCCTTTAAAAATGGGCTGGAGACGGATGAATACGATGCCTGTTCTACCCATTTTTCAGCTTTTTCTTTGGATGACAAACTCGTCGGATCTGTCCGACTGGTGCAGCCTGAACGCGATCAGGTCTATCCGTTTGAACAGCATTGTTCTGTGTTTAAGCACAACCTGATGCCCCCGCGTGCGCAAGCTGGCGAAGTGTCCCGACTGGTGGTTAAAAAAACCTATCGTCGGCGTTATGGCGACTCCAAGGAGGGCGTTGACCCGGTTTTTCTTGACCCGGACGCTCACCCGGTGATTCAACCGCATAGCGCACGCCATCACCGAGAGGGCCACAGTCCGCTGCTGCAGCTCGGTCTTTACCGCGAAATGTACCGCTACAGCCGTCAGCAAGGCATTCAATATTGGTATGCCGCCATGGAAAAAACATTGGCCCGTTCGCTTGAAAAAATGGGCTTCTTCTTTATACCCATAGGCCCTGAAACGGATTACTACGGGCCAGTCACACCCTTTATCGTGAGCCTGTCCGAGGCTAACCAGCGCCTGCATCACGACAACCCTTTTTTAGCAGCCTGGTTTAATGATGAACCCATTGCGCTGCCTGTTCTCCTCATGGCGATGGTTAAAAACTACATCCCCCGCTTCTTCAGAAAAACTGATTTACGGTAGTGTGAGATGGCGCTACTCTCGCTCCTACCCGCTCCCGCCTTGCGGCTTATGCGAAAACTCTTGCTTCGCTACACCAAACGTATGAGCGTGGCAGACTTGCTTGAACACGCACAACACCGCGCTCTACGCACAGCGCTTCAAGCGGCCAGCAACAGCGCTGCCTACTGCACCCTGCTACAAGAAAATAAGATTGACATCTTCAGTTTGAATATGAAAACCAAGCTGACCAGTTTGCCTGTTCTTACCAAAAAAAATACTTTTGAACGCTTCACCCTGGCACAACTGGCCCGAGCCTCATCGCCTGAAAAAATAGCGGATGTATTAACCAGTTCCGGGCGCAGTGGACGCAGCTTTGGCTTCAAACTCACATCCCGGGCGCAGCTTGAAACCTCATGGTTTGACATTGACCTGGGCTTGCAAGAAGCCTTCAATGTTGATCAATTCTCCACCCTGCTAGTCAACTGTTTGCCTATGGGCGTGGCCTTTCGGTCACGGGCGGTAACGGTGGCTAATGTAAGCGTGCGCGAGGACATGGCGTGCGCTATTCTTCGTGATGTTGGGCCGTCTTTCAAGCAAACCCTGCTGTGCACCGACCCCTTATTTATCCGGCGCCTGCTGGACGAAGCCCGCGCCACTGGCGTGGATTGGCAGGCGCTCAACACCAGCGTCATCATGGGCGAAGAAATGCTGGTGCCAGCCCAGCGCGACTACTTGGCGACTCGCATGGGTATCGACTTAACGTCGGACTCAACCCGCTTCATTGGCAGTTCTTATGGCGTCGGAGAGCTGGGGCTTAACTTGTTGTTTGAAACTCGTGAGACTCTGCAAATGCAGCGCGCCATGCCCAACCCGGCAACGACCCCAGCGCTGTTTTGCTACAACCCCATGCGCTGCTACCTGGAGATTTTGGCGCCAGACTCGGAGGGTTTTGGCGAGCTTTGTTTCACGATGAACGACCCACAGGCTCTCATTTCACTGCCCCGCTACAGCACGGGTGATCTGGGCAAACAACTGACCCGACAAGAGACGCTTGAAGCGGCTCAACGGGCGGGCATCAGCCCACCCTGGTTGCCGGTAGTCGCTCTCAAAGGACGCCTTCATGACCACCCCACCGACCTGCCTAGCGTGGAAGCCATCAAGACACTGCTCTACACCCACCCCCACATTGCAGATCAACTGACAGGCGCTTTTCGTCTTGCCAAAAACGCGCAAGGTGTCGCGCAACTCACGCTTCAAAAACAGAGGTCGGTAACGCTAGAAAATGATGCGCTACATGATCAACTGCAACAACTCATTGCGCACTATCAATTGAATCCACTAGAACTTGAACTTTTAGACGCCTTCGAGTTTCCTTATCGGCCGCTACTCGATCATGAAAGAAAGTTTTCTTACCTCGCTGTAAAACCTGATTAGGTGTCGATTCTCTTGACAGGCCTGATGCCTTTAAAAGTGTTTTTAAAATTAACACAATACAAATCAAGGACTTAAAAATAAATTATCTTGAGGCATAAATCATGCATTAGGAGTCACACAAACGTACTCACTCATTTCAAAAGGGATTTTTATGATTAAGTCAAAACTTGGCGCCGTGATGGCTGCCACTCTCTTCACACTGGGTACCGCCGGGTCTGCCCATGCGTTAACCCTGGCATCAGGCGACTTCAAGTTAACCATCGACAACTATGACTCGGCAACCACCAGCTACGGCTCAACTGCGGGCAACAAATGCACGACTATCGCCACCTGTGATACGGCGGCCACCCCCGCGACAGGCAGCGTTGGCTCTGCCAATACATCCGCTGACACGATGGGTATTTTCTCGGTCTCATCCATTAGCCGAATCTCCGATGGCTCGGATTGGTTCACGCGCGGTGTCGATGGCTATCTGACGGGCATCTTCGGTAACTTGCGGGATTACAAAGTGGATGTGGCTATCGTGGGCAGCAATCCTTTGACCTCTATCCTGGCGCAGAACGGAACCTTTGATCTTTTCCTGAACAACGCCAACTACAACCCGGCCTTAGGTCCGCTGTTCTCAGCAGGCACCAAAGATCTTAATAACGCCTTGTACCCCGGCATCAGTGGGGGCACCCTGGTACTTTCCGGCGTGTTTGCGCCTGGCATTGTGTTTGGTGACAGCACGACTACTTTCATAACCACCTACAACAGCAACTCGATTGTCGGTGGCAGCGGTGGCTATCTTGATATCACCGGTGGCCTGTGGCAAACACAGTTCGACACGGATGGTGAAATTGGTCTTAACGGTGAAATACACGACCTGCTGGCCTCCTATACCTTCCGCCCTAATGCAGCGACAACGGCTATGGGCTGGTCGCTTATTTCAACTGGCGACATTACCGGCAATGTTATTCCTGAACCCGGCTCACTGGCCTTGTTGGCGCTTGGCTTGTTAGGGGTTGGTGCCGTCACGCGCCGTCGTCAGGTGTAACCAGGAAAATCTTTTCTCAGTCGTTTTAAAAACCGGGTACTTTGCAGGCACCCGGTTTTTTATTTCTCAGTCGCATTAATTGAGCGCTTGAGCCGCGCGCGATTCTGTCATGCCTAACACCCAAAACCCGCACCACAACACACGCCTGTTCAGCGCTGGCGCTTGTCTGATCAAGCCACTGCCCCCCTGTTTTCCGAATCAGGAGTTAAGGCGTGCGCAGGCCTTGCGCTACCAGGTTTATTGTCTGGAGTGCCAATTTTTGTCCCCTGACGACTATCCCGATGGACTGGAAAGCGATGCCTATGACGCCACAGCGGCACACTTCTATGCCTATGACGAAAAAAATGAATTGGTCGGTTATGTGCGACTGATTCGCCCGGATACAAAACAGCGGTTTCCGTTTCAAGACCACTGCCACACATCCACAGACAAGGCGACCCTGCCCCTGCCCGGCAGAGCAGGCGAGATCAGCCGACTGATGGTGCGTCATGACTATCGGCGCTTGCGCGGCAACCCGGTTGCAGGTGAGCGCCGTCATGAGGCCTTGCAAGTCATGCTCGGTTTGTACCGCCAAATGTATGCCTACAGCCGTACCCACGGCATTGGTTATTGGTATGCCGCCATGGAGCGGGCATTGGCACGTTCGCTGCAACGCTTGCACTTTGGCTTCAACGCTATTGGCCCACAAACGGACTACTACGGCCCGGTGGCTCCTTATCTGGCGCACCTACAAACGTTGGAGAGTCAACTCGGCGTGCGCGACCCTGACTTGCTGGCCTGGCTACAACAGCCCGATCAGACGCGCATGAAAAACCTCGCCTACGCCTACCGTGAAGCGCCGGATTCACGTCCGGTAGTAGTCTCGGTACCACGCCACAAAGCGAGCAATACCTGACTCGATGCGGGTGGTCGGTACAAAACCAACCCAGTCTCTCAAGGCATCGGTATTGGCATAGGTGGCCGGCACATCGCCCTGCTGTAGAGGCAGCAGGCGCTTGATAGCCGGTTTGCCCAAGGCATCTTCGAGGCAGCGAATAAAGTCGAGCAAAGCGACCGGATTATTGTTGCCAATGTTGAAAATCCGGTAAGGCGCCTGGCTGGTGGCCGGGTCAGCCAGCGCGGCATCATAGTGCGGATTGGCGCTAGCTGTTCGGTCCAACACACGCACCAACCCTTCCACAATATCGTCGATAAACGTGAAGTCACGCTGCATCTGGCCGTGGTTAAAAACGTCAATCGGTCGCCCCGCCAAAATAGCCTGGGTGAACAAGAACAAGGCCATGTCGGGGCGCCCCCACGGGCCATACACAGTGAAAAAACGCAAACCCGTCGTCGGCAAACCATAGAGATGGCTGTAGGTATGCGCCATTAACTCGTTCGCTTTTTTAGTCGCCGCATACAGGCTTATCGGGTGATCGACGCTGTCGTGTTCTGAAAACGGCATTTGGGTGTTACCGCCATAAACGCTGGAGCTGGAGGCGTAAACCAAATGCTGCACGGCCTGGTGACGGCAGCCTTCCAGAATATTCGTGAAACCGACGATATTGCTCTCAATGTAGGCGTGCGGATTTTGCAAGGAGTAGCGCACCCCGGCTTGTGCGGCGAGGTGAATGACGCGCTCAAACTTCTCGGTGGCAAACAACTGCGCCATGCCGACTTTATCAGCGACATCGGCTTTGATAAAGCGAAAACTTTTATGAGAGGCGAGTTGCTGGAGTCGATTGGTTTTTAACGTTACCTCATAGTAGTCATTGAGGTTGTCCAGCCCGACCACCTCGTCGCCCCGCGCGAGGAGACGTAAGGCGGTCGTCATACCAATAAAACCCGCCGCACCCGTTACCAATATTTTCATAGATCGCCGTTTAAGCCCGTTAATTCGGGATGATCTTAGGAGGCCAATGCTCAATCAATCAGGAGAGTTATCAACAACAGTGACTTTAGTCAGAAATAAATTTCTCACGAAATCCGACTTGACAGGGGTGCTTGAAATGTTGTCCCGCTCAGCCTGCGAGGCTGGGAACGAAGGCCGGTCGAGAGGTCACTGTAGCGAATGACTTTCGTATCAAGTCTCGCCTGTTTATATATAGCAATCGCGCATCAAGATGCAGCCACGTAGCTATAGAAAAAATGAATAAAAATTCTGCATTTTTATTCGCTATTGCTACAGACCTAATTCACTGTAACCTCTATTGCAAGCAATAAGATTCTTGCTTATTGTGTCGAAATTTATTACATAAAAATATTCTGAAATCTCTTAAGTTAAGCTAACTCATTGATATTAATATGGTTTTTTTTAAGGCACACTTTTTGCTAAAACTGAATGGACAATCCAATTTTGGCAAACAGAAACCCGCCATTAACTCGGTGACGTCATTTTCTTAAACTCAGTTTTACGTAGGAGAACTACTATGAAAAAAGACAGTATCAAGCGAAAAATTCTCGTGTCAGCGCTAACTGCTTCCGTGTTGGCATTCGGGGCGGCGACCAGCGCCCAAGCCAACCTGTGGATGGCGTACTCGGGAACAGACGGCACCAACAGTTTCGCAGGCGCCTGCCAGGACGGCGCTGCGTGCGACACGAACATCCTCACAGGAACCATCGCTCTGAATCCCTTGACGCTGATTAATCCACTCCCCGGCTTGATCATCACCAACCTGGGTACAACTTCTACCATTTCTCCGGGTCCTGGGGGCGTGAATACGTTACTTGGTGGCTCGTTGATTGCGACCTATGGTGCTTTGACAAATGTGGTTGCCCCGGTTGCAGGTTTCGTTACGATTCACACGGCATTTGGCGACGTTAACTATGTCGGTCCTTCTACTTCGTGGACGACAACAGGAAGTGGCACATGGGGAACAGTGGGTGGCGTCGGAAGCTCAACAACTGGTTCAAGCTCACTGATGACTTTCTACAACGATCCTGAAAATAACCAAGGGGCTGAAGATGCGCTCGACCGACCCGGTAATCTGGTCAACAGCGTCAATAGCATTGCAACCGGTAACATCCTCGATTCGTTCGCGTTTACCAATAATGGTTTATTGACTTTCCCCGATGGCGCCCAGTATTCCATGACGCTGGGGACAGATTTCGTTCTTGTGGCCGGTGCATCACTGGCCTCTCAAGGCCAAGGCATCGCCAAGAGCACAACAACAATACCAGAACCTGGCTCAATGCTTCTGCTAGGCGCTGCGTTGGCTGGGATGGGCTTCACACGCCGGTACAAAGCAAAATAAAACAACCCAAGATTTTCTGGTTCCGAAATAGCCGAAACGGACCTTCGGCTATTTCTACTGACGGCAAGACTGAGTTTCTTCTCGTTTTCAGAGTAATGCCAGGCAGTTCGTAAACCAATCGTTGATTCGAGATCATTAGGAAGTTCTAAAAACTTCTTTTTTTTGAGAAAAAACTGTCAAAAAATCCGACAGTGTTTAAGCGCCTTGCCAGACGCTTGAATAATCAGCCCAGCCTTCTACAAATCTCCAGCGTGGCGGCACTCTGGTTCATGCTGTAGAAGTGCAGGCTTGGCGCGCCACCGGCTTTGAGTTGCGCGCACAGGTTCGTCACCACATCCAGACCGAAGGCTTTGATGGAGGCCACATCGTCGCCAAAGCTTTGCAGGCGCAGTCGAATCCAGCGCGGGATTTCGGCGCCGCTGGCATCGCTAAAGCGCATGAGTTGGGTCGAGCTGGTTATCGGCATGACGCCGGGCACCACCGGCACGTTCAGGCCTAGCGCGCTGGCCTCTTCTACAAATCTGAAGTAGGCATCAGCGTTATAGAAATATTGGGTAATCGCGCTGTTGGCCCCGGCGTTGACTTTGGCGGCAAAGGCTTGCAGGTCAGCCGCTGGCGACTTGGCTTGGGGGTGCATTTCGGGGTAGGCCGCGACTTCAATGTAGAAGTCATCGCCGGTTTCCGTGCGGATGAATGCCACCAAATCGCTGGCGTATTGAAACTCACCACCTACGCCAAAGCCGCTGGGCAAGTCGCCACGCAAGGCCACCAAACGTTTCACGCCCATGGCTTTAAGCGTGGCCAACTGTGCCCGCACCGTGTCACGGGTGGCGCCGATGCATGAGAAGTGCGAAGCGGCGCTCACGCCTTCGGCCAGAATATCGCGCACGGTGTTGAACGTGCCCTCTTGCGTCGAGCCGCCCGCGCCAAATGTGACGGAGCAAAACTCGGGCTTCAACCCATACAACTGCTGACGCACCAGCCGCAGCTTTTCAGCCCCTTCAGGCGTTTTAGGTGGAAAGAACTCAAAGCTCACAGGGCACGAGGATGCGGGCGAGGCGGTAGGCGTCATCGGCGGGGTAGCAGTTATATCGGTCATGGCTTGCGGGCGCAAATAAAGAATTCGCGGTTGCCGTCGCCGCCGTCAATGGGCGAGTTGAACCATGCGGTGACGTTGAGGCCGAGCGCTTCGCAGGCCTCGCGCAGACGCTTCTCGATCAACGGATAAAAGCTGGCGTCTTTCACAATGCCACCCTTGCCCACTTGGCCGGGCTGCAGCTCAAACTGGGGCTTGACCAGGGTCAGCAAAGTGCCGCCGCTTTTCAGCAAGGGCACCACGGCAGGCAACACCAGCGTTTGCGAGATGAAGGACAGGTCGGCCACGATCAAGTCAAATTCAGGCTTGAATTCTGACTCGACGACTTGGTCATCTTCATCTAAAACCAAATCCGGTTTGAAACCGCCCCCTTCAGGGGCATAAAATTCATTTGGGAGAGGGTTAACCTCTTCTAAATTCGCTCCGAAAGGGGCGTGGATTGAAACACGGCTAAATTGGCCGTCCTCGCCGATGCTTTGTTCATAGGCGGCGACTAAATCGTCGGCGACCAGTGCGCGGGCGTTAACTTTTTCAACGCACAACACACGCGGGTCGGCGCGCAGTTTGGGGTGCAACTGGGCGCTGCCCACGTCCACGCCGACCACCGAGGCGGCGCCGTGTTGCAACAAGCAATCGGTAAAACCGCCGGTGGATTGGCCCACGTCCAGACACGCCAGACCGGTCACATTCAAGCCGACTTGTTTCAAGGCCGCCTCCAGCTTCAGGCCGCCGCGCGACACGTAGCGCGCCTCCGAGTCGTCAAGCAGTTTGATGTCGGCGTCAAGCGGAATGTCGTCGCCGTTTTTGGTGACAGTTTTCCATTCCACGCCTTTGAGCCACTGCACGCCGTTGGCGATGAGCCGCTGGGCTTGTGAGCGGGTGCTGGCGAGGTTTCGTTGGACTAGGAGTTGGTCAGCGCGCATTTTGAATCGTGGTCATAGGTTGGTTAGTGGCTGTTCTTGTTCGGCATCCCGGACTTGCGCCACGGGATGCCGAGTAGCAGGTAGCGAGCGGTTTTTAATAGCGGTAGCTGTCGGCTTTGTAAGGGCCGTTTTTGCTCACGCCAATGTAGGCGGCTTGTTCGTCGGTGAGTTCGCTCAACATCGCGCCAACTTTGCTCAGGTGCAAACGAGCCACTTTTTCATCCAAATGCTTGGGCAACACATAAACCTGGCCCGACTTGTAGTCTTTAGGCTTGGTGAACAGTTCGATCTGGGCAATCGTCTGGTTGGCAAAGCTTGACGACATCACAAAGCTGGGGTGGCCTGTGCCGCAACCCAGGTTCACCAAGCGGCCTTTGGCCAGCAAGATGATGCGCTTGGCAGGCGTTTTGCCTTTGGCCGGAAAGATGACGTGGTCCACTTGCGGCTTGATCTCTTCCCACTTGCATTTGGACAGCGACGCCACATCGATTTCATTGTCAAAGTGACCAATGTTGCAAACGATGGCCTGGTCTTTCATGGCCGCCATGTGCTTGTAGGTGATGACGTTTTTGTTGCCCGTAGCAGAGACAAAAATATCGCACTTGTCAGCGGCATATTCCATGGTGACCACTTTGTAGCCTTCCATCGCGGCTTGCAGCGCATTGATCGGGTCCACCTCGGTCACCCAGACTTGGGCGGACAGGGCGCGCAAGGCTTGGGCGGAACCCTTGCCAACGTCGCCATAACCGGCCACGCAAGCCACCTTGCCAGCAATCATCACATCGGTGGCGCGCTTGATGGCGTCCACCAAGGATTCGCGGCAACCGTACAGGTTGTCAAACTTGCTTTTGGTCACGGAATCGTTGACGTTGATGGCGCGAAAAGCCAGCTCACCCTTGGCCGACATTTCGTTCAAACGCAGCACGCCGGTGGTGGTTTCTTCGGTCACGCCGATGATGTTTTTCAAGCGACGGCTGTACCAAGTGGCGTCCACCAGCAGCTTGGCCTTGATGGCGGCAAACAGGCAAACTTCTTCTTCGCTGCCGGGATTGGCCAGCAAGGTGATGTCTTTCTCAGCCTTGGCACCCAAGTGCATCAGCAACGTCGCATCGCCGCCGTCGTCCAGAATCATGTTCGGGCCTTCGGTTTTGGTGCCCTTTTTGCCAAACTCAAAAATGCGGTGGGTGTAGTCCCAGTAGTCGGTCAGGTTTTCGCCTTTGTAGGCAAACACGGGCGTGCCCGCTTCAACCAGCGCAGCGGCGGCGTGGTCTTGGGTCGAGAAAATGTTGCACGACGCCCAACGCACTTCAGCGCCCAGGGCTTGCAAGGTTTCGACCAGCACGCCGGTTTGAATCGTCATGTGAAGCGAGCCGGTGATGCGCGCGCCTTTGAGCGGTTGCGCCTTGGCAAATTCTTCACGAATCGCCATCAGACCGGGCATTTCGGTTTGGGCAATGTTCAACTCTTTGCGGCCCCAGGCGGCGAGGGCCAAGTCGGCAATCACGTAATCTTGCGTTTTAACCTCAACGTTGACGTTGGTTTTAACGCTGGTCTTGGCTTGTTTTTTGATGGGTTTTAATACAGTGCTCATAGCTCGCTCAAAAAGTTAATTTGAAAAAACCACGGCTTGCAAAGGGGAAACTTTTAAGAAAGCCTCACCTCACAGAGCCGTGGGTGAGCGCAGTTGATGCGGTGAGTGGCCCATGCCAATTCACGCGATCCGAGCCTCGTTCAATTGGACTGAACTGCATCGCTCCTCGGAAGGCGATAATTCTACCTTTTTCCAGCCTTTCACAGTCGCGCAACCCGGTCGCCTCACGCTAAAACTCATGTCCTATCAAGCCGAAACCCACCGTCGCCGCACGTTCGCCATCATCTCCCACCCGGACGCGGGTAAAACCACGCTGACCGAAAAGCTCTTGCTGTTCTCGGGCGCGATCCAGATTGCAGGCTCCGTCAAGGCGCGCAAAGCCACCCGCCACGCCACCTCTGACTGGATGGAAATCGAGAAACAACGGGGTATTTCCGTGGCGTCCAGCGTGATGCAAATGCTGTACCGCGACCATGTCATCAACTTGCTGGACACGCCCGGCCACAAAGACTTCTCAGAAGACACCTACCGCGTGCTGACCGCTGTCGATTCAGCGCTGATGGTGATTGACGCGGCCAATGGGGTTGAAGCGCAAACGCGCCGCCTGATTGAAGTGTGCCGCCAGCGCAACACGCCGATCATCACCTTTGTCAACAAGATGGACCGCGAGGTGCGCGAGCCGCTGGACATTCTCGATGAGATTGAGCGCGAGTTAGGAATGCCCTGCGTGCCGATGACTTGGCCCGTTGGTCAAGGCAAAACATTTGGCGGCATCGTGAATTTGCGCACGCAGTCCATGACGGTTTTCGAGTCGGGCAGCGCCCGCTTGCCACAAGACTTTGACGCCATCCCCTTGTCCGATAAAGAGGCGCTAACCCAGCGCTTTGGCTATGAGTTCGAGTCAGCCATGGACAGCATGGAATTGGCCGTAGGTGCCTCGCCCACTTGGGACCGCGAAGCCTTTTTGGCCGGCAAACAAACCCCGGTTTTCTTCGGTTCCGGCGTGAACAACTTTGGCGTGATGGAAGTGCTGGACGCGCTGGTCGATCTGGCCCCGTCGCCGCAACCGCGCACCAGTTCGCTGGTCGTCAACAAGCAGCCGGTGATCAAAGAAGTGCGACCCGAAGATCAGGCGTTTTCGGGCGTCGTGTTCAAAGTGCAGGCCAATATGGATGCCAACCACCGCGACCGCATTGCCTTTGTGCGCATTTGTTCCGGCAAATACACGCCGGGCCTGAAACTCAAAGTCATGCGCACCAGCAAAGAGATGCGCCCGACCAGCGTGGTCACCTTCATGAGCCAGCGCCGCGAGGCGGTGGAAGAAGCCTATGCGGGCGACATTGTGGGCTTTACCACCCACGGCGGCGTGCAGTTGGGCGACACCATTACCGACGGCAGCGTGGCTCTGCAGTTCACCGGCCTGCCCTTCTTTGCGCCTGAACTGTTCATGACCGTGGTACTGCGCAACCCGTTGCGCACCAAGCAACTCCAGCAAGGGTTGGCGCAGTTGGGTGAAGAAGGCGCGATTCAGGTGTTCCGCCCCGAGATTGGCGGCAACATGCTGCTGGGCGCGATTGGGCAACTCCAGTTTGAAGTGGTGCAACACCGCCTCAAAGGTGAATACGACGCCGACATTCGACTCGAAGGCAGCCAATACACCGGCGCGCGCTGGATCACCGCCGACACGCCCGCCGAACTCAAAACTTTTTGCGATGCCTACCCGATGCGCATGGCACGCGACGCGGCCAACACGCTGGCGTATCTGACCACCTCGCAATACGATGTCCGTTTAGCGCAAGAACGGTTCCCTAAAATTCACTTCCATCCCTTGCGCGAACACGCCGGCTTGGCGCTGCAATCAGCAGGTTAAAAACTTTCAGGCGGTTTTATGTTCTTTGCCCTTGATCTTGCGACCGTCACCCACGCCATTCAGCTCGCCGTGGCCCCGGTTTTCTTCCTGACGGCGGTGGCCGCGATGATTGGCACGGTGGCCGGGCGACTGGCCCGCATCATCGACCGCGCCCGCGTGCTCGAAGGCCGGGTTGAAGCGGCCACGCCGGACAACTTAATGACGCAGGCCTACACCGAGTTAAAGCTGCTCAGACAGCGCGCAGCCTTGGTCAACATCTGCATTGCGCTGCTCACTTTGTGCGCTTTGCTGATTGGGACGACCATCGTGGTGCTGTTTTTGGGTGAGACCACGGTCCTGCCCACGCCGCGTATTGCTACTATCTCTTTTCTGACCGGCGTTAGCAGCTTTTTACTGGCTCTCCTATGCTTTTTGACCGAGACGCTGCTGGCCACCCGGATTCTTAAATTTGGTCGTTACTAGGCCATTCTTACTGAGAAATTCCGATGACTCTGAATCCACTTTCCGACACGACAGCCGTCAATCTGCTGGGCACGCCGATTCGCACCCTGATCAGGCGCGAACCGATTACTCTGGCGCCCACCACCTCCATTCGCGCCGCCGCCGAATTGATGCGTGACTTGCGGGTGTCCTCGGTGTTGCTGGTGGCGCAGGACCGGCTGGTCGGACTGGTCACCGACCGCGATTTGCGCAATCGGGTGGTGGCGCAAGGGTTGGACAGTGCGCGCGCGGTGGCCGACATTGCCACCCTGAACCCCATGACCGTAGCCGCCAACAGCCCCGCCTTTGAAGCCCTGCTGCTCATGGCGCGCCACAACATTCATCATGTGCCGGTGATGGACGGCCAGCGCCTGCTGGGCATGATCACCGCCACCGACCTGACCGAGCAACACAGCACCTCCGCCGTTTATCTGGTGGGCGACATTTACAAGCAAACCACGGTTGAGGGCTTGGCCCGCATCAGCGCCAAAGTCGCGCAGTTGCAGCAAAATCTGGCCGCCGCTGACACCAGCGCCTACAGCACCGGGCACATCGTCACCGCCATCACCGATGCGATCACCGTGCGCCTCATCCAACTCGCTGAACTCAAGTTTGGCCCGGCCCCGATTGACTATGTCTGGGTGGCCGCCGGGTCGCAGGCGCGCAGCGAACAAAGCGCCAAAACCGACCAGGACAACTGCCTGATTCTCGATGACACCTTTGACCCGGTCTTGCACGGCGACTACTTCCGCGTTTTTTCAAAGTTTGTCTGCGACGGGCTAGCCGATTGCGGCTACATCCACTGTCCCGGCGAGATGATGGCCATGACTGACACCTGGCGCCAGCCGCGCCAGCAATGGGCACAGTATTTTTTAAAGTGGGTGACTGTCCCCGAGCCGACAGCGCTGATGCTGACCTGCGTGTTCTTTGACCAGCGCGCCATTTATGGCAAAACCGCGCTGCTGGACTCACTGCGTCAAGAGGTGCTCTCGCGCACTAAGGGCAACAGTCTTTTTCTGGCGCACATGGTCAACAATGCGCTCAAACACCGCCCGCCACTGGGTCTGTTTGGCAGCATTTCTCCTACGCGCGGCGGTGAAAACCCCCGCACCATTGATCTCAAGCACACTGGCATCGTGCCTATCGTTGACTTGGCCCGGGTTTATGCGCTGGCCGGTGGCGTGGCGGCGGTCAACACGCATGACCGGCTCGAAGGCGTGGCCAATGAGGGCGAGGTGAGCGCACAAAGCGCGCGCGACTTGCGCGATGCACTGGAGTTTTTAGGCAAACTGCGCATTGCCCACCAAGCGCGCCAAACCGCCAAAGGTCAGGCGCCTGACAACTTTCTGGCGCTCGACGAACTCTCCAATCTGGAACGCAGTCACCTTAAAAATGCTTTCTCAGTGGTTCAAACCCTGCAAGGCGTGCTGGGTGGACGCTACCAGTCGGGCCGGTTTTAACACCGGCCTTTTGGCTCGCGGCACCTCAGTATTTAATGCGGGCGTAATAGGTTTTTTGCGCCGCTTCCCGCGCTTGCCGCAGGGTGTGAATGCCCATCTCGTTGAGCAGCGGAATCAGCCGCAGCCACACCTCGGCGGTCACGATAGCGTCGCCTAACGCGGTGTGTCGCCCCAACACCGTGATGTTTAACCGCTCGGCAATGGCTTCCAGCCGGTGCGAGGTTTGATTGGGATGCACCACTGCTGATAACAACAAGGTGTCAAGCACCGGCTGGTAAAAAACCAGACCGGTTTGCGCCTCCTTGAGCTGCAAAAACTTCATATCAAAGGCGGCGTTGTGTGCCACCAGCACCGTGTCTTGCACAAACGTGTGAAACGACGGCAGCACTTCACCGATGCACGGCTTGCCCTGAACCATCTCTTGCGTGATGCCGTGAATCGGAATGGAGGCCGCCGGAATCAACCGCTCCGGGTCCACCAGTTGTTCAAAACTTTCTTGCCGACGCAACTTGCCATTCACAATGCGCGCCGCACCAATTTGAATAATCTCGTCGCCGTCCGAAGGATTCAGGCCCGTGGTTTCGGTGTCAAACACGGTGTAGGACAAGGCAGTGAGCAACTGGTCATCGAGCACACTGCCCTGCTCCGTCACTTTGAACAAGTCAAAGTCGTAGTACTCGGGACGGCTGTCAATTTGCATGAGTTGGGTCGCCGCCAACTGCGCTTGCGCATCGGCCAGCGGCAGCAAAAAGCGAAAGAAGGCTTCGTGGCGGGTGCGCTCGCGCTCAAACCACATCTCGCCGCCATGACGCGCCACCACGTCGCGCACCGTCAGCGGTGTACTCTCAGCGCCAAAGCGCATGGCATCCATCTCCCAGGACATCACAGTTTCGGTGCTCATGACGTGGCCGCTCCAGATCAGATCCAGCTGGGCGCGTTCGCCCACCACTTGCAGGCGCAATTGCAAAAACCTGACATCAAACTCATCCACCAGCCGACAGGCCAGATAGCTCAAAACCTGAATCAAGCTGTAGCTGTCCACGCGCAACCAGACCGAAGTCGCCACGTCGGTGAGCGAGACTGGCCGCTGGCTTTCGGTTTTGATGCGTTGTTGCGCGGCCAACAAAAAGTCGGCGCCAAGCATTTCTTCCAGCGGCCAGCGGGTCTTGAGACCGAGCGTGGCCCGTTGCGCTAAATCGGTGATTCGCAGGCTCATCGCGCTGACCTCTTCACGCACCACCGTCAGAAAACGGGTGCGCATATCGGCGTCCAGATCGGGATAGGCGAGCATGTCCACGGCGGCCTGCATATTGGCCAGCGAGGAGCGACTGCGTTCGGTCAGGCCGTGCAGCAACTGGTCACGCAAACTCTCCTCTTCAAAGGCCTGCGTCACGTTGTCGAGCATCAGCACAAAGCCGCTGACGCCACTGACGCCTGCCGACAAAGGCACCTCGTCCTCGCCGGTTCGCACCGGAGCCATTTGCACGCGCAGCAATTGACCGCTGCGGGTGGTGGTCACAAACTGCGCTGACGGACTAGCCAAGCCACGCCCCATGCGCTGATGAATGGTCTCCAGCGCGTGCGCGACCAACTGACGATCAAACACGGCATAAATCGAGCGTCCAATGCCAATCAACTCGGCACCATCGGCCAACGCGGGCGCATTGGACAAAGCCCGAAACTGTAGTTTGGCGCGGCTGTTGTAGAGCAAAATCCGGCCATCCAGATTGCACACCACGACGCTTTGGGTGAGTTCGGACATCAGCGCGGCGAGTCGGTTTTTTTCTTGCTGCACGCTCAGGTTGGCTTGCGCGATTTTTTGGCTCACGTCTTGACGCAGGTGGTCGCGCTGGGCTGCCAGGTCGTTAATCGCTTGCGTGAGCGCCTGAATTTCAGCACTGCCGCGCGGCACCAATTGCTGCGGCTGCGTGGCCGCCAGCAAGACGCGGGTTTCTTCCAGCAAGCGCGCCGGGGCGCCTGCATAGCGGTAATAGAGCACGCGCAACACCGAGGCCGCCAGCATCAGGGCCAGCGCCCAACTCAAGCCCAGCAACGCCAGCCGGGAGTTGAGTATGGCGCCCACCGCCTCGCGTTCAGCCAGCGCCAGCGTGGACCAAACCATCGCGACGGTAAAGCCCAGCCAGGCGGCCAGTCCCAGCCCCACGCCCGCAATGGACAGAAGTAGTCGGCGATCCACTTTCATGGCTGGCCCGCCAACATGGCGGCTACTTTTTGCACCAACTCGCGGGTTGAAAACGGCTTGGTCATGTAGGCGTCAGCGCCCAGCGCCAGCCCTTTGCTGATGTCGGTGTCGCGCCCTTTGGCGGTGAGCATGAGAATTTTTGTCGCCTGCAAGACCTCATTGGCCCGTACCGCCTGGCAGACCTCAAAGCCTGTTTTTTTAGGCATCATCACGTCCAGCAACACCAAATCGGGCTTTTCGCTGGCAATCATGTCCAGCGCCTCCTGGCCGTCGCGGGCTAACAGGACGGTGTAGCCTTCGCGCTTGAACAGGTATTCCAGCGAGATCACGATATTGGGTTCGTCGTCGGCTACCAGTATTTTTTGACGCATGATGTGTCTCCTTTTTAAATTGTTTTTTGTAGGTCTTGTTGGACGATCTGGGCGGCTGGCGTGCCATCGCGCGGCAGTTGAAACTTAAAGCAGGCGCCTTGCCCCGGTTGTGATTCCAGCCACAGGCGGCCTCCAAAATGCTCAACTATCTGGCGACTGATAGGCAGTCCCAACCCCGTGCCCTGAGGTCGGTTGGCGGCATCCCCACCCTGACAAAACCGGTCAAAAACCAAGCCTTGTTGCGCCTGCGTCACACCTGGGCCATTGTCTTGCACCGCCACCGTGAACCCTGCATCGTCACAGGTCAAACTTACACCGACCCGACCACCGGGCACGGGCACAAACTTGGCCGCGTTGGAGAGCAGATTCAGCATGACTTGCATCAAACGGTCAGCATCGGCCATTAGCGGTGGCGCCTGGGCGGGCAGCGACACCTCAACCGTGGTTTGACGCTCACGGAACATCTCCGCCGTGGTGGTCACGGCCTGTTTCACCAGCGCGGGCAAATCCACCTCGGTGGTGTGCCACTCGGCGTGACCCGATTCAATCTTGGCCAAATCCAGCACCTGATTGACTAACCGCGACAGGCGCTCGGCTTCGGCGACGATGATGTCAAGAAACTGCTGGCGCTGTGGCAAAGGCATGGCCACCTCGTCCCGCATCAACTCGGCCAGTGCCCGGATGGAGGTCAGCGGCGTGCGCAGTTCGTGCGTGACGGAGGACATGAAATCGTCTTTGAGGTGGTCCAGGCTTTTGAGTTGCTCGTTGGCTTGGCGCAGCTCCGCTGTGGCCCGCTCCAGCGAATGCGATTTTTCTTCGATCTCGCGGGAATGAGCGCGCACCTGCGAGGCTTCGTCCAGAATACGCAGCACATCTTCAGGCGTCAGCGCTTCTTCCTCTACCGCCGAGGCCACCAGCACCCGCGCCGAGGCGCTGCCCATGGCGCCGGCCAACTGGGTTTCAACAAATTGCACCAAATGCGCGTCCGCCCGAATCGACTCAACCTGACGCAAGCCGCGTTGGCGGGCATAGGTCTCAAACAAGGTGCGTGCTTTGGCGGCGCCTAAAAAGCGCTCACACAAGCGCATCAGGTCGGGCACTTTGGCCTGACCGCGCCAGAACACCGGACTGGAGGCCGTCTTGCGCTGAAATACATCCACAAACAGCAGCGCCTGGCTGGCCTCTTGTCCAGAGGGCGCGCGCCAGAGTGACAAGCCAACATAGGCGACCACATTCACCAGCAAACTCCAGAACAGAGAGTGCGTCAACCCGTCCAGCCCTTGCAAGCCCAGCAACTGTTCAGGGCGCAGCAGCGTCAAACCCCACGGCCCTTGTGTTAAAAAATCGGTGGCCAACCAGCCCGACTTGGCAATCGAGGGCAGCATCAAGGTGTAAATCCACATCAGAAAACCGGCCAGCAAACCGGCCAGCGCGCCGCGCCGGGTGCCGCCTTTCCAGTACAGTCCGCCCAGCACCGCCGGGGCAAATTGCGCCACCGCCGCAAAACTGATCAGCCCGATGCTGACCAGCGCGTAGGCTTCGCCCGCTAAATGAAAATACACGTAACCCAACACCAGCACACCCAGAATGGTCGCCCGGCGAATTCCCAGCAGCACGCCGCTGAAGTCGCGCCCGGCGTTGGGGTGAAAGTGGCGAGTGCGTAGCAACAGCGGCATCACCAGTTCGTTGCTGACCATGGTGGACACCGCAATGGTCTCCACAATCACCATGCCGGTGGCCGCCGACAGGCCACCAATAAAAGCAAACAAGGCCAGCGCGTGCTGGTCTGCCGCCAGCGGCAGCGACAGCACAAAGTTGTCGGCATTCATCGTGCCCGTCCCAAAATACAGCAAGCCGCCTAAAGCAATCGGCAACACAAACAAATTGATCAGCAGCAGGTACAGCGGAAAGACCCAAACGGCGCGCCGCAAATGACGTTCATGCACGTTCTCAACCACCATCACCTGAAACTGGCGTGGCAAAAAAATCACCGACAGCATCGACAACAAAATCATGGCAAACCACTGCGCCCAGGCAAAGCCACCGCCCTGATCCAGACGCAACAGCCTGGCAATATCGGGCACGGCCTGGGCTTGGGCAAACAAGTCGGTCAGCCCGTCAAACAGGCCATACACCACAAACAAACCCACCGCCATAAAGGCGACCAGTTTGACGACCGACTCGAAGGCAATCGCGGCCACCATGCCTTCGTGGCGCTCGGTGGTGTCGAGATGGCGAGCGCCAAACACCATGGCAAACCCGGCCAGCGCCAGTGACATATAAAAGGTGCTGTCACGGCTCCAGTGCAGCGGCGGGGTCGGCGCCAACAAGCCGCCGGGGGCCGTGAGCAAGCCATAACCCGCCGACACGGCCTTGAGTTGCAGCGCAATATAAGGCAGGATGCCGACCACCGCAATCAACGTGACCAGCCCGGCCAGCAATGGGCTTTTGCCGTAGCGACTGGCAATGAAGTCGGCAATCGAGGTGATGCGGTAGGCCTTGGCAATGCGGATCATCTTGCGTAGCACCATCCAGCCCATCACCATCGCCAGCGTCGGCCCCAGATAAATGGGCAAGAACCAAATACCGCCCGAGGCGGCCCGCCCGACGCTGCCAAAATATGTCCACGCAGTGCAGTACACCGCCAGCGAGAGCGCATAAGTCCAGGGGTTTGCAATGACCGAGCGGCCCTGTGTGGCCCGCCAATCGCCAAAGTAAGCCACCGCAAAAAGCAGCAGCAGATAAGCAAACGAGGCACCGATGACGACCACGGGCGAGAGCATGGTTAGTCGTCCTGCAGCGGCTGACCGGGGCGCTCCATCAGCCAGGCCAAGACGGCAATCAACCCACCCCAAAGCAGGAACAGGGCCGCCGGAAATAACGGCACGCCCAGCAAGGTGGTTTCGCGGTCCCACAGCCCCAGCAGCGGAAAGTTAAACAGCAACCAGCCGCCCACAAACAAAGCCACCCGACGCTGTGCCCCCAGTCCTTTGAACACGATGAAAACTCTTAGGCCTTCGACTTGGCCAAACCCGCATGGGCGTGACGTGACAGCGCAAAGCTGGCGAAGAACTTGCACCAGATCGTGCTGCCTGCGATGGCGCTCCAGGTGCTGTAATCCAGCTCACCCAGCAGCACCGCTGCAATCACTGAAACCACCACCACGCCAGCGACCAAATTGATAGCCATCTCATAAGGGGCAAACTTTTCCGGATGAGGCGGGTGCCGGCCATGCTTGAGGCCGACTTCAGAGAAATCGCGTTGCGACACAATGCGCCAAGCCCGGCGCAGCCAGAAAAAGGCAATGGGAAATAACGCTAAAAACAGAATCCATGTCAAAGCGACACTGACATCAAATACCATGCGAATCTCCTATTTCAGTAAAAAAGCCCCGTCAGCATAGCTGGCAGGGCTTTGATTGTCACGCCCGCCACAGTCAAGCGGCGGGCGGTCTAGTCAAAGGGGCACAGCACCCTTAATGCGATCCATCCACCAATTTGGAACCGCGTGGAATGCGAACCGCCTCCACCATGTCGTGAATGTAGTCAGGGGCTGCCTTGGTCATCTTGAAGACGATAAACGCCACCAGGAAGTTAAACATGGCACCCACTGCACCAAAGGCCTCTGGCGTGATGCCAAAGAAGCTATTGGCGCCACCGATCAGCGGCAAGAAGCTGGTGCCCGCCACAAAGAACAGACCCTTGTGTGCAAACACATAGAAGAGCGTGATAAACAGGCCTGCCAACATGCCGGCAATCGCGCCCTCTTTGTTCATCGTTTTGCTGAAAATGCCCATCATGATCGCCGGGAACAGCGAACTCGCGGCAATCCCGAAGGCCAGCGACACCGTGCCTGCGGCAAATCCCGGAGGATTCAAGCCCAGCCAGCCCGCCACCACAATCGCCACCGCCATGGATATCTTGCCAGCGCGCAACTCATTCGTTTCGCTAATTTCAGGAACGAAGATTTTCTTGATCAAATCGTGTGAAACCGCTGAAGAAATAGCCATCAGCAAACCCGCCGCTGTGGACAACGCCGCCGCCATACCGCCCGCTGCAACCAGCGCAATCACCCAGTTGGGCAACATCGCGATTTCAGGGTTGGCCAGCACGATGATGTCGGGATTCACGCTCAACTCGTTGCCTTGCCAGCCAGCCGCTTCGGCCTTGGCCTTGGCGACTTCATTGGTCGTGGCATCGTTGTAGTACTGAATGCGACCATCGCCGTTTTTGTCTTCAAACTTGAGCAAACCGGTTTTTTCCCAACGCAGCATCCAAGCAGGACGATCTTCAGCCTTGATGCTGGCATCAGCGGCGTACAAGTCGCCACCTGTCATCACGGCGGTGTTAACCGTGCTGTGCAGGTTGATCTTCGCCATAGCGGCCACAGCGGGTGCCGTGGTGTAGAGAATGGCAATGAAAACCAGCGCCCAGCCAGCGGAAGAACGGGCGTCCTTGACCGTTGGCACGGTAAAGAATCGCATGATGACGTGTGGCAAGCCAGCCGTCCCAATCATCAGCGACAAGGTGTACATGAACATGTTCAAGGTACTGCCCGCCGTGGTGGTGGTGTATTGGCCAAAGCCCAGATCCGTGACAACCATGTCAAGCTTGGTCAGCAACGAAACGTCAGTGCCGCTCATGGTGGAGCCAAGACCCAGTTGCGGAATTGCATTGCCCGTGAGTTGCAGCGAGATGAAGATAGCGGGCACCGTGTAGGCCAGAATCAGCACCACGTATTGCGCCACCTGGGTGTAGGTGATGCCTTTCATGCCACCAAACACGGCGTACAAAAACACAATGCCCATGCCGACATAAATACCGGTTTCGCTGGAGACACCCAAGAAACGCGAGAAGGCCACGCCCACGCCCGTCATCTGACCAATGATGTAGGTCAGCGAAGCGGTGAGCAAGCAGAACACCGCCACCATGCTGGCACTCTTGGAGTAGAAGCGGTCGCCAATGAATTGCGGCACCGTGAACTTGCCGAACTTGCGCAAGTAGGGAGCCAGCAACATGGCCAGCAGCACGTAGCCGCCGGTCCAGCCCATCAAAAACAAGCCGCCGCCATACCCCATGTTGGCGATTAAACCCGCCATGGAAATGAAGGAGGCCGCCGACATCCAGTCAGCCGCCGTGGCCATGCCGTTGGCCACCGGGTGCACGCTGCCGCCTGCGGCATAGAACTCACTGGTTGACCCGGCACGCGCCCAGATAGCGATGGCGATGTAGAGCGCAAAGCTCAGACCGACACCGATGTAGATAGTGGTTTGAAGATCCATGATTTAGTCCTTAGTCTTCATGTACGTCGAACCGACGGTCAAGATCATTCATCTTTTTGGCGTAATAAAAAATCAGTATTACAAAGATGTACATAGAGCCCTGATGGGCAAACCAAAAACCTAACGGATAACCGCCCAGTGAGAAGTTGTTGAGCAAGGGAGCGAACAGAATGCCCGCCCCGTATGACATGACGAACCAGATAATGAGAATTTTGGTCAGCAAGCGAATTGTTGCTTTCCAGTAGGCCTGACTGCTTAAGTCTTCCTTCATGAAACCTCCTTGAATGTAGGAATGAGACAGCAGCGAAATAAATCGCTACAACGTGACATTTCGCAATCAGTGTTGCGGCATTGCGGGGTAACTATTGCAACAGCGCCTTACAGTTAACTTATAAAACCAGCCAAGCTGACTCAAACATGACAAACCTAGGGGAAACACTTAGACGCGAAAAGGAGAAGAAAAGGAGAAAGGGGAGAAGAAATCCTTTCGCCCAACAGTTCTATCGGGAATTCCACGGGCTGCTGTTGAACCCGGTTTTAGTATCATGTGAGGCGTGATCGGCCAAGGCTGATCTAACCCTGAAATCAAAAAATCTCAACCCATCAACAAGGAGTTTCCATGTTTCCTGAATACCGCGACCTCATCACACAACTGAAGACCACTGACAACCATTTCATTCGTTTGTTTGACAAACACAATGAGCTGGATCAAAAAGTCAAAAACCTGGAAGCAGGCATTGAAATGGGCACGCCTGAAGAAATTGAAATTATCAAGAAAGAAAAGCTGCAATTAAAAGACCAGCTTCACGCCATCTTGCTCAAAGCCAGCGTCGCTGCCTAAAAACAGTCAGGAGGGCTTCAGGCAAGCCCCCTCACCACCGCTGGCCGCGCCACAAACGCCGCCAGCGCCCGCGTCACATGCGGGAAATCCTGCAAACCCACCAAATCACCCGCTTCGTAAAACTCGGTCAGACAGCGCACCCACGGGAAGATGGCGATATCAGCCACGGTGTAGGTGTCACCCATCAGCCAGTCGCGACTGGCAAGCCGCTGGTCCAGCACGCCAAGCAGACGCTGGGACTCGGCCACGTAACGCGCAAGCGGGCGCTTGTCCTCAAAGTCTTTGCCTGCGTATTTGTAGAAAAAACCCACCTGACCAAACATCGGGCCAATGCCGCCCATTTGAAACATCAGCCACTGAATCGTCTCGTACCGCGCCGCCCCTGCCTGCGGGAGAAACTGGCCGGTCTTTTCAGCCAGATAAAGCAAAATTGCACCGGACTCGAAAAGCGCCAGTGGTTCACCACCCGGCCCGTTTGGGTCGAGAATCGCCGGAATTTTGTTGTTGGGATTGAGTGAGAGAAACTCTGGCGACAGTTGCTCGCGGGCCTCAAAGCTGACGGTATGCAGCTCATAAGGCAGGCCGGTTTCTTCCAGCATGATCGACACCTTGACGCCATTCGGCGTGGGCAGCGAGTAAAGCTGCAGTCGCTCAGGATGCAGGGCGGGCCACTTGTGGGTGATCGCAAAGGCGTTTAAAGCGGTCATTCGGATTGCCCCACCACGGACCAACCGGCGTGGAGATCAATCTTGTTGTTCTCGTATGCCCACACGGTGCCGCAACGTTCGCAGCGGTACTGGGTAATGACGGCCTGACCGTGGTTACGCGGTTCTGTGCGGTTGGTGCCTTGCATGAGTTCGGGATGGCCGGGGGCACCGCGCCAGTTGCGCTGGATGCCCGCACACGAATCGCAAAGCTCAGGCTGTTTAACGTCGTTCTGTGAATTCAAATCTTGGGTCATGTTGCTGCTCATTAGGTTAAGAAGGGGTGGCCTTGGGGTCGGTCATCCGTGAAGGGACGATTGTCGCCGCCTTGAACGGCAAAGCTGGAACACACACGGTCGGGCAACGGTTGACTACATCAATAAACCGTGTCAGGGTCACCCACGTTCACCGGGATGATCTGCTGCGCCTGAATCAGCAGCGCCGAAGCCGTGGTGCCAAGCATTTTGAACACCTCAAGGCTACCTTGCCAGACCCGCGCCTGCGCGACGTGCAGTTGCCAGCGGCACAAACAAGGTCATGGGTTGGTCAGGCAAGGCAATCAAGCCATGGTGCCGATAAAAAGCGGCCGCTGACTCGTCCTTGGCATCCACTACCAGGGCATAAGCGGCAATGTCGGAGCGAATGGCCCGGTCCAGCGCGTCGGCCAGCAAGGCGCCGCCCAAGCCCAAACCCTTGAAATCCACATCAACGGCCAGACGCCCCATGCGCACAGCCGGGACGCTGGGATAGCGCGGAAGCTTTTTGCTCACACTCGCGGGCAAATCCGAAAGCAGCAAACCCGCCGATGCCAGCGTGTAAAACCCGGCAATGCGCGGCTCTGCCGTGAGCGCCACATAGCAGGCCGTCACGCGGCGACGAACGTCTTGCGTGACCTGCTGCCTGAAATAGTAGTCCAGCGACTCCGAGCCACTTTTGAATACCGTGCGGTCATGTGAACTCTGTAATCGGGCCAGCGCAAACGGTGCGCTCATTGGGACTGCAAGAGCTTTTGACGACGGGCAAAGGCGCGCTGCAACGCGGGCGTTGGTTCAGGTGGCGACAGCAGCGCTTGCGCAAAACACGCTTGGTCGGCCAATGACAAGCGGATGATGTCAGCCTGTTCAATGGCTTTCTGCGCCGCCTCTTGCACCGCAGTAATCACAAAATCCGTCATCGTTCGCCCCTGCAACTCGGCGGCGCGTTTGAGGGTGGCGTGCAGATCAACGCTGATCCGCGCTTCAAGTCGTGCGGTGGCTACTGGTGGCATGGCGAACTCCTTCAAAACGTCATTATCCGGCAATCTGCCGTAATAATTAAATCAAGAGTAACAAGCAGCCAGTTCCTTGCACATCCGCGCGTTTGCCAGAACGACGCCGCGTACCTCAACCCGCTGACGCGCCGCGACCACAAAGCCGCTCTTTGTGAAAAATGGCTCGGCGGTGAGACTGACATCGGCGAACAGTTGGGCAATGCCACGGCTGGCGGCCGCGTGATGAGCATAAGCCGCGATGTGACCCTCGACTACGAGTACGCTTTAACCAGCGATGCTCATTGGAGGACAGAGAAGGACACAGTCCTAATTCGCGGCCTGCGACACCAGCGGAAACGCCGATGGATCGCGAATGGACTCGACTGACAGATCCGCGTCAAGTTGAGGCCAATAGAGGTAATCGGGCGTAGGCCATAGAACATCGGTCAGCTGCTCGATGCTGGCGTGTTTGAACCACGGAAAATGCTCAAAGGGAACCAATAGCTCCTCTTCATTCAGGAGCAGCCAGAACCCGTGTTTCGAGACGTGGGTGACTTCAGCAAGCCATGCTTGTCTTGCGGATTCAGTGCTGCGGATTTGAAGAAATTCAAGAAGGCGCTGAAAACGGGAAAAACTGAAAACTCAAGCCAAATCAGGCTCTGGCCAGCGTAATACCTTCGTGAGAAGCTATCAATTAAAGAGCTACTCACGGCCAGTCGCGTCAACTAATCAGTAAACCGCGTCATGGTCACCCACATTCACCGGGATGATCTGTTGGTCTTGAATCAGCAGCTCCAACGTAATGCGGTATGACAAGCTGATCGACACCGAATGCAGGCCGTCAAACTTGCCACGCAAGGCATGCAAACGCAGAGAAGGGTGCGCGGGGTTCGCCTCCAGCAACTGGAGCGTCTTGAGATAAGTGCTGCGCAACTCCGGGTGCTGCTTCAAAAACCTGGCGGCCCGACGGTTGTATTGCTCGGTAAACAGCAGGGCAAACGGCATCGGCGCTGCGCTCACAGCGCGTCCAGCCGCGCCAGGTGGGCCTCGGGCGACTCTTGCACTGCGCGGCCAGCGGCCAGGTCGGCGCGGGTTTCGGCCAGCGCGGCATCCAGCTCACATTCGCGCAGATAGTGGTAATGCGCCATATCCATCACCACAAACCGGTCTTTGCCCCGCACAGAAACAATAGCTTCGGGCGCCGTGCTGAGCGCGAACTCGATGGCGGCAATACCTTTAGTCTTTAAATCGTTGGCGCTGATGTGCGTCATGGCGGCCTCTTAAATGCGGTTAATAGTGCGATTGATGGTACGACATATGCCGCGCTTGAGCAGGTGACCCGCCTGCGCGCCGCGGCCTGACTTAATTGGCGGGCCGGTGTACCGCGCAGATCTTGTTGCCGTCCGGGTCACGCACATACGCCAGGTAAACCTGACCCGTCGAGACCTCACGAAACCCCGGCGGGTCTTCACAAGGGGTGCCGCCGTTGGCAACGCCCGCCGCATGGAAAGCGTTCGCTTGCTCGGGCGACTGCATAGCAAACCCGATGGTGCTGCCATTGCCGTGCGTAGCGGGCTCGCCGTTGATGGGCGTTGTGATGCCAAAGGTGCCGGTGGGGCTGCTGTAGAAATACCGGTTCTTGTTGGCAACCCCCGGGCCGATGCCAAGCGTTCCCAAAAGCGCGTCGTAAAACTTCTTTGAGGCCTCAAGATCATTCACACCCAGCATCACATGATTGAACATAGCTTTCTCCGTTGAAGCCCTTGATTGGGCGATATTGAACCAAGCCCATGGTAGGCGACTCTTGCAACGCTCGGCCAGCGGCCAATTCGGCGCGTGGCTCAGCCAGCGAGGGTGTTGTCAAAGGTAGCCGGGTTAGGCGACTTGAAACGATAGTTCCTTGCACATCCGCGCGTTTGCCAGAACGACGCCGCGCACCTCAACCCGCTGACGCGCCTCGACCACAAAGCCGCTCTTTGTGAAAAATGGCTCGGCGGTGAGACTGACATCGGCGAACAGTTGGCTGATGCCACGGCTGGCGGCCGCCTGATGAATATGCATCATGAGCGCCTTTGCCACACCCCGACCCGCATACGCGCCCGCGACAAAAAAATGGTCGATATAGCCGGACGCCTGAAGGTCGGCATAAGCCGCGATGTGACCCTCGATCTCGGCGATAAACGGTTGGTTGCCGCGAACCCGCTCGCCCCATTGCGCCGCATCGTACTGGCGCGGCGCCCAGGCATCCAACTGCTCGGCTGTGTAGTCTTTGTAGGCCAAGGCATGCACCGACGAGTGGAAGACGGCGCGAAGCGCAGGCTCGTCGCCGTTGCGGAAGGTTCGGATGTGCATGTCAAGTTTATGTTTCAGAAAAAACTGGCACGGCGGGTTTTGAGGTTGCCGTTGAGGTGCCCGTTCAGGTCGATACGATGCCCCAGCACTGATTGCCCGTGCGGTAAAACTCCAGCGGTTCAATGCCTTCCCGCGCCTCGCCCAGCAATTTGAATTCACCCTGCCATGCGGCGTTGGGCGCATAGGTGATGCGATAGCGCCCGAATGCTACTTTCCTGCGCGTCCGAAGTCAAAACGAACTACATATGAAGCAGGCGTCATTTCGCCCAGTTCATAAAGCACGTCTGCGCGAATTGGCTGCAATTCAATGGGCTGACCGTTGCCGTTGAAGAACACCAAGTAAAAGAAATAAGCGCCACGATGATCGGAAGATTTTGAAATCGTGTGCTCGTTGTCGGAAAGAAAGAAACGGTGGCCTTGTCCGCCGGGAAGTTTGCCGACTGATTTGACTTCAATGTACCGCTGCTGTGTCGGCGATGTATGTGAAAGAAAGTCATACCCATACCCAGGTCGATCACGCCGATCCTCAATCTTTGAAATCAGGTGGGAAAGCTCGGCGCCCACAAGCCGTAGCCTTTCCCATTTGAGTGCAAACGCCTCTGCAGCTTTTCCGATTGCATCCCTCTGCCCTTGGATGTCTTCAAAATTCACTTTTTGATGTGCCTTTTGTCGAGGTTTTTGTACAGTGTTTGTCGCTGTGATATCGGCGCGCACGTAAACGTCGTACAGGAATTCCATGAATTTTGGATTGCTCCACTTCTGCGTACTGGCGTTTGAAAGCTTGGCCTTTAGCAATAGATGCTGATACTCGCTAATCGGCCTCCCATTGGGGTAACCAAGCTCACAGCCAAGCATTTCCAAATGATCAGCACTACAGATATTCAGAAATTTTTCGGGAAAATATAGGCTCAGAATTTTCGCCTTGAACATCTGAGAAAGTGGGTTGCCATCGATTTTCACAAAATCTAAAATTGGCGCTTCGCCTAAACGAACCAACGCCAACAATGCGGCCTTGACTGAACTAAATGCGTCATCCTCCGTTTCGCCAAATTTACGAGTAAATCGGTAGATCTTTCGCGGGTCGGATTTGGTCTTTCCAAAATAGATTCCGAACTTGTTTGAGGTGGCACCTTGAATATTGGCCCATGACCGTGTTCTTGCCTCCACATGGGCGCAAAAGGTTGGACTTTGCAGACCAATCACATAATCATCCCGATTGATGTGCGGAAGATGGCTAAGCGGGAAGTTTTGCAAAAATTCCCCGCGTACGTGGGCCGCAGTATCTTCATGTTTCGTGTCGTAAGTCTGTTCAAAAGCTTGTAGCTTGCTATCTTCAAATTTCGGGTGAGTCGTCATTTTTTCCCTGAGTTGTGCTTGAGTGTTCCAGCAATATGCGTGCGGGAACAATTGGAGTTGCTTGCATTCTGTTCACTTAACTCAACAACCTCCGTCCAAACCCCCCATCCCCACCCACCCCAATCACCAACCTCTGCGTCGCCCTCGTCGCCGCCACATAAAACAACCGGGCTGCGTCAGCTTCATCCTCCCCCGCAGCGGGCATGTGCCCAACGCCGGGCAGCGCCACAACGGAAAACTCCAGACCTTTACTGACATGCATGGTCATCACTTTGATGGTGTCGCTGACCGGGTCAAAGTCGCCGGGGCTGCGGCGCATTTCCAGCGGCATTTGGCGCTGGTTCAGTACTTGGGCGCACAGGTCGCGCGTTTTCCAGTCGGCGCACAGCACGGCCATGTCGCTCCAGGCGTAGCCTTCTTTGTGCGCGTTGTTCAGGTGGTCGGCAATGGCAAACGCTTCGGCGCGCAGGCTGGGCAGCCGGATGATCAGCGGCGCTTGTCCGTCGCGCCCGCAGCTAATGGGTTTGAGCAGCGGAATGCCGTCGTCGTCTTTGTCGTCGGCGGTCAGCAGGTCAGCGGCAATCAGGCTGGCAATTTGCAGAATCTGCTTTGTATTTCTGTAGTTGATTTTCAGAATCGTGGTGCGGCCTTGCGCCTGAATGCCCACGCTTTTAAAGCTGAATTGTTTGGAGCGGCTGCGCTCATAAATGCTTTGTGCATCGTCATACAGCACCAGCAAACTGTTGGTGCTCGGGTCCACCATTTGCGTGACCAATCGAAGCCACTCGGGGGCAAAGTCGTGGCCTTCGTCAATCAGCACCGCCTGGTATTGCCCACTGGGGATTTGCTTGCGGTCCACGCCTTGAATAACGCGCTGAACCATCTCAATCATCTTGGCATCCACGGGCATGTTGTGCGCAGGCAAGGTTTGCCCAAAGGCGACCAGCTGGTCGCGGCACCATTTGTGAAAATGCCGCGCATGGACGCGGTTGGCCAGCCCTTTGGCGTCCATCACCGAGGCCAGTTTCACAGCCAGCGGCTCGTTGTAGCAAAGGATCAGAATCGGTTTGCTGGCCTGCGTGTGCGCCTTGGCCAGATACTCGGCGCGGTAGCCCAAAATCATGGTTTTGCCGGAGCCTGCCACGCCGTGAATCACGCGGTGGCCGTCGCCCAAACTGCGCGCCAGTTGCTCTTGCTGCAAGTCCATCACGCGCATGAGGTCGGGCAACTCGGCGTCCAGATCGTTGTCGTCAAACAGCGCGCCTTGCGTTTGCACGCGCACTTCGGGGAACAAAATCCAGCGCACGCGGTCAAGTTGCGGCAGCGACATCACGCCGCCCATCATGTACGGAAACATACCCCACAGGCGGCTTTGAAAATCTTCGGCGTCCACGGCTTCGGTCATTTCATCGGCGCAGATCACGCGGCTCGGCTCAATGGCCTGGCCCAGTTCGGCAGTGGTGAATTGTTGGCGCGTGATGTTTGTCAACACAACGCCGTGGCTCCACGGAAATGCCAAGTGGCCTTGGTAACGACCTTCGGCGTGAATCAGTTGCGGGTCGCGCTTGAGGGCATCCACCACTTGATGCGCGTAGTGGCGGGCTTGCACGGCAGGGTTGGGCACGGAGGTGCGTTTGCCGTTGGGAATGATTTCCCAGGTCTGTTTGTCAACGCTGTGAAGGGTGCTGAGTCGCCAGTCCTTCACCTCCAGAATCAGCAGGCCGCGCCGGGGGTGCAGCACGATGAAGTCAGGATGCGATTGTTTGGGACCGACCGGCACGTCGTACCAAGCGAGGTAGTCGTCGTCGAGCTTTTGTGCCAGTCGTTCGGCTAAACGCTTTTCGCCCGGCGTCATGCGTGACACACAAGTGCCAATTGCCGGAATAAGGGTTGCCATATTTTTCCGTCCCTGAGGTTATTTGCGGCCATTATGGGCTAACCGCAAAGCAATCTATTGGAAACTATGGCAGGCAAACCCAAGGCAAGGCCGACAAGGTCTTTTTGACGCTGTTGTCGCCCCCTGCGGCAGTAAACTTGACCCATGTGTCAATTACTTGGAATGAACAGCCACCTCCCCGCCAGCTTGACGCTGAGTTTTAGCGGGTTTTCGCAGCGGGGTGGCTGCACCGATCACCACAGCGATGGTTGGGGCATTGCTTTTTTCGAGAGCGAAAATGCCTCGCCTGGCAACCCCGGCAATCCGGGCAAAGGCGTGCGCTACTTCGTTGACAAAGAAGGCGCAGCGACATCGCCCATCGCCAAAATGTTACGCAGCTACCCAATCAAAAGTCATAACGTGGTGGCCCATGTTCGCAAGGCCACGGTCGGCGCCGTTAATCTTGAAAACTGTCATCCATTTGTGCGTGAACTGTGGGGGCGTTACTGGGTGTTTGCCCACAATGGTGACCTTAAAAACTACGCCCCCGCGCTGCACGGCAGCTTCAGGCCGGTGGGCACCACGGACAGTGAACTGGCGTTTTGCTGGTTGCTGCAAGAGCTGGCCAAGTCCCATGCCGGTGTGCCCACGGTTGAAGAGCTGACGCTCACGCTGGCCGAGCTGGTGCCGCACATTGCCAAACATGGCACCTTCAATTTTCTGTTGAGCAACGGGCAGGCGCTGTGGGCGCACGCCAGCACCCAGCTTTATTACGTGTTGCGCCAGCATCCTTTTACCTACGTGCATCTCAAGGACGACGATGTCAGCGTCGATCTGGCCGCCTTCAACAGTCCGCAAGACCGATTGGCGATTGTGGTGACCGAGCCGCTGACCACCAATGAAGAATGGGTGGCGATGGCGCCCGGCGAGCTTCAGGTGTTTGTGGATGGCGCCATCGCAGGCTGCGCCAACTCAACGCGCATCCCCGCACAGCGAATCAACCTTTGAGGCTGGCTTGAAGGGCTTCTTCGAGGGCGTCCACAAACATGGCGGCCACGTCAAAACCGGTCTGATCAAAGATTTCCTGAAAGCAGGTGGGGCTGGTGACGTTGATCTCGGTCAGGCTGTCGCCAATCACGTCCAACCCGACCAACAACAAACCTCGGCTGTGCAAAATCGGGCCTAACGACTCGGCAATGAAACGGTCGCGCTCGGTCAAGGGTTGCGCCACACCTTTGCCACCGGCGGCCAGATTGCCGCGCACCTCGCCACCCTGCGGAATACGCGCCAGACTGTAGGGCACGGGTTTGCCACCAATCACCAGCACCCGTTTGTCGCCTTGCGCGATGGCAGGCAAAAACTTTTGCACCATCACGGTCTCGGCGCCGTCTTTGTTAAGCGTCTCAATGATGCTGCCCAGATTCAACCCGTCTGCCTTGACCCGAAAAATGCCCATGCCGCCCATGCCATCCAGCGGCTTGAGGATGATGTCCTGGTGCGTGGCATGAAAGCGCCGAATCTCGGCAGCATCGCGCGTGACCAGCGTGGGGCCAATGAATTGAGGGAACTCCAAAATAGCCAGCTTTTCTGGGTGCTCGCGCAAGGCGTCGGGTTTGTTAAAGACTTTGGCGCCCTCGCGCGCGGCTTGCGTCAGCAGGTGCGTGGCGTAGAAAAACTCGGCATCAAAGGGCGGGTCTTTGCGCATCACAATCGCGTCGAAACTGTGCAGGGGTTGGCGGGCCGTGTGGTCAACTTTGTACCAGGTCAAGGGTTCGCCGGTGAGCGTGATGGCCTGCACATCGGCTTCAACCTGCCCGCCCGACCCCCACGACATTTGCGCGGGTTCGCAGGCCGAAACCGTGTGGCCCCGGGCTTGCGCCTCGCGCATCATGGCAAAAGTGGTGTCTTTGTAAATCTTGAATGACGCCAGAGGATCGGTAATAAAAAGAATGTGCATGAGTTAACTCGGGTTATGGCCGCCGGACCTAGATCTCGATCTTCGAGCCTAGTTCGACGACCGAATTATTGGGTAGTTTGAGAAAGGCTGCCGCGCCGCTGGCATTGTGGTGCATTTGCGCAAAAAGCTTTTCGCGCCAGTGCGACATACCACTGCCGATGGTGGGAACAATCGTGTCACGCGACAGAAAATAACTGGTGCTCATGGCCTCCAACTCGCATCCCCGTGCCTTGATGGATTGCAGCGCCTTGGGAATATCGGGGTCATTTTTAAAGCCATAGTGAATCACCACCTGCCAGCAATCATGACCCAGAGATTCAATCTGCAGGCGCTTATCCATGCCGATCCAGGGCACTTCATGGTTGCGCACGGTGACAAACAAATTGTTGGCGTGCAGCACCTTGTTGTGCTTAAGGTTGTGCAGCAAAGCGTTCGGCACGGTGCCGGGTTCGGCGGTCAAGAACACGGCAGTGCCCTCCACCCGCACCGGCGGGCTGACAAACACGGCGGTTAAAAAGCTGGTCAGGTCAATGGCGTCTTCGCGCAGCTTTTCGTTTAACAGATGCCGGCCATCTTTCCAGGTAATCATGAGGGTAAAGATAGCGCCGCCAATCAAAAGCGGGAACCAGCCGCCATCAAACAGCTTGAGCAGGTTGGAGGCCCAAAACGCAAAGTCCACCACAAAGAAGAAGCTCGTGGCGGCAATGCACAAGGCCAGCGGGTACTTCCAGTTGTAGCGAATCACATAAAAGGTGAGGATGGTGGTGATGAGCATATCGGTGCAAACTGCAATGCCATAAGCCCCAGCCAGATTGCTGGACGACTTGAACAGCACCACCGCCAACACAATCGCCACAAACAAACCCCAGTTAACAAACGGCAAATAAACCTGACCGGTGTCTTTCACGCTGGTGTGCATGATTTGCAAGCGTGGCAGGTAGCCTAGCTGAATGACTTGTTTAGTGACTGAAAACGCGCCCGAAATCAGAGCCTGCGAAGCGATCACCGTCGCCATGGTGGCCAAGCCGACCAGCGGCACCAGCGCCCAATCCGGGGCCATCATGAAGAACGGGTTTTTAACCGCCTCCGGGTTGTTGAGCAACATGGCGCCCTGCCCAAAATAATTGAGCGTCAGCGCGGGCATCACGACGGCAAACCAAGCCATACGAATCGGCTTTTTACCAAAATGCCCCATGTCCGCATAGAGCGCCTCGCCGCCGGTCACGCACAACACCACCGCGCCCAGAATAATGAAAGTAATGCCCGGATTGCGCCACATAAAACCCAGCGCGTAATGCGGACTGATGGCCCACAAAATAGACGGGTTGGTGATGATGTGCGAGACGCCCAGCACCGCAATGCAAACAAACCAGACCACAGTAATCGGGCCAAAAAACTTGCCAATGCCGCTGGTGCCGTGCTTTTGCAGCGCAAACAGCCCGAACAAAATCACCAGCGTCAGGGGAATCACGTATTTCTTGAACGCGGGCGAAATCACCTCCAGCCCTTCAACCGCTGACAACACGGAAATTGCCGGGGTAATGACGCCGTCACCGTAAAACAAGCAGGTACCAAAAATACCGATCATCAACAAAGCGCGTCGCAAGCGGGGTTTGTCTTTGACCGACTGGGAGGCCAGCGCCAGCATGGCGACCAGACCGCCCTCGCCGTTGTTGTCGGCCCGCAGCACCAAAATCACATATTTGAGGGAGACGATAACCGTCAGGGTCCAAAAGAAGATGGACAAAATGCCATACACGTTATCCGGCGTGAAGGGCACATGGCCTGAGCCAAACACCTCTTTGACCGCGTACAGGACACTGGTCCCAATATCGCCATAAACAACACCGATGGCGCCTAACGTGAGCGCCGAGAGAGACGATTTGGAGGATGCAGACACAAGTTCACCCCGACTTGAAACAAGCAGGGTTCCATTTGATTGAGGCTCGCCATTTTGCACCCGCCAGCCGGACTTGCAACTGACGGGTTGACCCTGAATTTGATTAAAGCTTCAGGTTGTTGCAGCGCAACAACTCCCCTAAGCCAGTGGATCACCTTGTCGTTGGGCTTGGTGCGCGTGTGGCGACGGCTTGCACTTGTGTTTGTAGGGAACGGGATGTTTTGGGAGCGGGAATCAGGCGGGCCATCAGAGCAGTTCGCGGAAGTCACGGCTGGTTTCTGATTTATTCAACAACGCCTCTTATGGCGCCATTTTTGGTTGTTGTTTAAATTGATTGGCCGCTTACTTGGGCATTCCCAAGTGAACCAAAATGGCCTCTTCCAAAGCCAGCATGTCGGCCTTGGACAAGGTGCCGACTTGGCTTTTAAGGCGGGCCTTGTCTGCGGCCATGATCTGATCTGCCATCGCTTTACTGGGCTTGCCGGTCAGCGTCACCAGCGCCTCTCCTGGATATTGGCGACCTGTGCTGCTGGTCAGCGGCACCACCACCACCCGGGCCAAATTTCTGTTGGCGGCGTCGTTGCTCACGATGACCGCCGGGCGCGTCTTGCGAATCTCGCTCCCCACGGAGGGATCAAATTCAACCCACCACACTTCACCGCGCTTCATTGGACATATCTCCTGCAATGGCGTTGCACCACTCCGTCGCCTCGGCCTCGCGCTGGCTATCGGCAGCCATGGCGCGGTAGCCATCGTCAAGCGCGGTATCCATGACGTGAGGCCTTACCAAGTCCTCGATGAACTGGCTCATCTTTCGTTTGCCAATCGTGCGGTAAAGCCCTTCGTAAACGGCCTCATCAAGGGTAATCGTCATTTTTTTGTGCATAGCCTTTCTCCTTAAACACGTTATACGTGTCTAACACTATAAGCGTTTACCGGGATAGTTGGCACATGTTTTTACGGGTCTTCAGGCATTGTTGAATACATCAGAAACCAGCCGTGACTTCCACGAACTGCTCTGATGGCCCTCCCAATGCCCGACCCAATCGCCATTCAACAGTTGTTGATTTGGCTGGTTTAGTCGTAAACCTCGGCATCCGGGTCGGTGGCTTCGAGTTCATAGCTGGCGGCCAGCATGGCCAAACGCCCGATCACGCCATACATATAAAACCGATTGGGGGCACTGGCACCGGGGCGAACGCCGGGCTGGGGCAAATGGGTGCTTTGCTCAAACGCCAAGGGCACAAAGCTGGACCCCGGCGCGTTGAGATTTTCATCCATACCCCGGTCAGCATGGATTCGGTAGAAACCACCCACCACGTAGCGATCCATCATGTAAACCACGGGTTCAGCCACGGCGTCGTGCATCCGCTCTTTGGTGAGCACGCCCTCCTGAATCAGGATGCCGTGGGTTTGTTGGCTGTCTTGCGAACTGCTGACGGGACTTTGGGCACGTTGGCGCAAGGCTTCAAGGTCTTTGGCATCGCGGATCGTGACAATGCCCATGCCGTGCGTGCCGTTGTCGGCCTTGACCACCACAAAAGGCTTTTCCTTGATGCCGTATTCTTTGTATTTGCGACGGATTTTTCCTAATAAGGTGTCCACATTGGTGCTGAGACTTTCCATACCGGCGCTCTCCGCCAAATTGACATCGCCGCATTTTTCAAACATCGGATTGATCAGCCACGGATCCACGCCCAACAGCTTGCCCAGGCGTTTGGAGACCTCTTCGTAACACTTGAAATGCTTGCTCTTGCGCCGCGTCGCCCAGCCCGCGTGCAGCGGGGGCAGCAGGTATTGCTCGTTAATGTCTTCAAGAATGCCGGGCACGCCTGCGCGCAAATCGCTGTTGAGCAAAATCGTGCAGGGGTCAAAGTCTTTCACCCCCAAGCGGCGCTTGTCGCGAATCACAGGCTCCAGCGTCACACTTTCGCCGTCGGGCAGTTCAACCCGGGTTATTTTCTTGATAGCCGGGTCAATCGAGCCAATGCGCACATTCAGGCCGGCCATGTGAAAAATGCGCCGCAATTGCGCCACGTTGGAGAGATAAAACGTGTTTTGCGAGTGATTTTCGGGAATCAACAACAAGTTGCGGGCTTCGGGACAGATTTTCTCAATCGAGGCCATGGCGGCCTGCACGGCAAGCGGCAGCATCTCGGGGGTCAGGTTGTTCCAGCCTCCGGGAAACAAATTGGTGTTGACCGGGGCCAGTTTAAAACCGGCATTGCGCACATCAACCGAACTGTAAAACGGCGGTGTGTGTTCCATCCATTCCAGGCGGAACCAGCGCTCGATGGCGGGCATGGAGTCCAGCACACGCTGCTCAAGTTCGTTGATAGGGCCAGTTAGCGCGGTGACAAGATGTGGAACCATGCGGCCCTCTTTGATAAAAAATGATAATTTGTAATTTTACGATGTGGGGCTGCCGTTGAAGCAAACAAGAGCTGCTCTTTTGTTATTGGTGGGTGGCTACGCCAGGGCGTGTTGAGGCGTGCGGCCAGTCAGTCAGGAAATAACCTGGAAATCCAGAAACTGCAAGCTGCTGTGTGTTTTCGATCCGATGAGGGCAATCTGGACAGCGGCGGTGCTTGCGCTACCGTCAGCGTCGTAATACAGCACACCCGTGGTGGTGTTATAGACAATGCGATCATCGGCGTCGTGGCCTTTGACAACACCGGCACCGGACCAAAATTGACCCTTTTCCAAGCTGGTGCCCGACGCACCTAAGGCTAAAAAAATGGCTTTGCTGAGTTGCATCTTGTCAACGCCTGTCTGAAAATCCCCAATGGTGTCCACATTACTCGTGGCGTTGGGCGTGAAGTTGAATACAAATACGTCCGAGCCAGCACCGCCATAAAGAACATCGTTGCCGTTGCCGCCGACTAGTGTGTCGTTGCCCGAACCGCCATTAAGCACATTGTTGGCGGCGTTGCCAAGCAGTAGGTTGGCCAGGGTATTGCCCGTGCCATTGATCGCTGCGGTTCCGGTCAAGGTGAGATTTTCAACATTGGTGGCTAAAACGTAAGAGACGCTGGCTTGAACCCAATCGGTGCCCCCTGCTGCGCTGCTCTCAATCACCTGGTCGCCAACGTTATCCACCACGTAGGTGTCGTTGCCATTGCCGCCGACCAATGTGTCCTTGCCCGAACCGCCGTCAAGCACATTGTTGGCGGCGTTTCCGAGCAGTAGGTTGGCTAAAGTATTGCCCGTGCCATTGATCGCTGCGGTTCCGGTCAAGGTGAGATTTTCAACATTAGTGGCTAAAACGTAAGAGACGCTGGCTTGAACCAGATCGGTGCCCCCTGTTGCGCTGCTCTCAATCACCTGGTCGCCAACGTTATCCACCACGTAGGTGTCGTTGCCAGCACCGCCATCCATGTAGTCAGCGCCCGTACCGCCATTCAGGGTGTCTTTGCCGGCATTGCCAATCAGCATATCGTCACCGCCCAGGCCTGATAGAACATCGTCGTAGCTGGCGCCTGTGAGGATATTGTTGTCGGCATCGCCTGTCAGGTTCAGTGACGTGACGACCTTGGCGGCCAGCGTGTAGGAACCCGTTCCCACGACCAAATCCCAAGCGGCCAGGTAGTAGATGCCGCTGGCGGGTGCTGTATAAATAATTTTGGCGTTGGTGGTGGTGCCACTGGCGTTGTCGTTCAATGCCACACTGACCAAGCCGGGGTTGTAGAGTTCCAGGTAGGGGTTGAGAGAGCCGCCCGTACTGACCAGGTCAAAGCTGTAACTGGTGCCCGCCTTGAGGGTCACTTTAAACAGGTCGCAGTCGTTCGCCTTTTCGATAACGCCTTTGGTAGCCACGCCATTGACCCGCACTATTCCGGTCGTGGCGGTGCTGTTGAGGTAGTCATCGGCGGGTATGACCGGGGCGGCGTCATCGTTGCGGATAGTCGCCGTGGCGCTGGCCGTGCCCAGGGTCAAACCGGTGCTGGGTGCTGACAGGGTAACGGCGAAGGTTTCGTCGGTTTCAACCGTGGTGTCGCCTGCCACCAGCACTTTGACGATGGCGCTGGTCTGGCCCACGGCAATGGTGGCTGTGCCCGTCAAGGCACTGGCGAAATCGTTGGCAGCGGCAGCATTTGAACCGGTCCCGGCGACTGTCCACTGAACAGTCTGTGCTGTGGTGCTGGCCTTGCTCAGGCTGAGCGTGAAATTGAACGCCGTACTGGCGCTGTTGCCCTCGGCAAGGATGGCCGTGGTGGTCGTGATTGAGACCGCAGGAAGGATTGGCGCCGGGGTAGTTCCGGTCAACTGGCTGACGGTTTTGACGCCATCTAAAAAACTGAACAACTCCACGTTCTTGACCACATCAGTGCCGGAAATGGCGTTGATGAACGTCCAGCTTTGCAAGGTGGTGTTGTAGTTATAGGTGTAGCTGGTGAAGCTTTCAGAAAAATTGACCTGATCGTTGCCGACACCGCCGTCCATGGTGTCGTTGCCAGCCCCACCAATCAGAATATCGTCACCGTTGCCGCCATTAAGCATATCTGCGCCCGCGCCGCCATCAAGCCGGTTGTTCAAGTTGTTGCCGGTGATCTGGTCGGCGCCCGCGCCGCCCACGGCATTTTCGATGTCACAGGTGTAGGCGATGGAAATGTTGTTGGTCATGCTGTTGCATGAAGAAAAACTACCGGCCACCAAACTGATGATGCTGTTGGTACTCCAGCCGCTCAGATCCAGCGTGTCGTTGCCGGTGGAGTCAAACAAGGCCATGATTGGGTTTTTATTGGCCGAAAAGTCATACAGCTGTGCAGCGGCACCAGTAATATTGCAATGAAAACCATACGTTGTGTCCCCGGTTCGTGTGGTTGTCTCTACGCCATAGAGCGACTGAATCGCCATGATGTCGTTGAGCATGGGCGTTTGTGGGGCATACAACCTTCCATCGGCGCCAATCCAGTCGGCCCAGGCGACTAAGCCTTCACCGGCTGCGGTGCCAAAACCCCAGTTCGGGCCAAAATAAGACATGATCGAATAGACCGAACTGTCTTGATAACTAGACGGCGTCCAGTTGCCGGAACCGTTGTAGTTGCCCATATGATCCAGCCCTAATGCGTGGCCTTCTTCATGCATATAGGTCAAAAATCCATGCTGACCGATTGGCGCTGAAGTGAGGTCGCTGTACGCACTGTTCATCCAGAGGCTCCCTACAGAGGGCAAGTAGGTGTGGGCGTAACTGACGCCGGTACTGGAAAAGCCGAATTCGATGTTGGATGAGCTTGCTGTGGTTTTTTGCAGGTCCGCCGTCATCAGGTCGTCCCAGGTCCATAGCGACAATTCGGCGGTGGCCTGTTGTGCGGCACTGAGCGCCTTAAACCCGGTGAGTTCGGTGGTGCCATACAGGCCTGAAGAAAGGGTCGGAAACGCGTAAGTAATAACGCTTGCTGACCAGCTTGCGCCCGTCAACAATTGATTAAGGATTTGTTGAGTAGACCAGTTTGTCAACGCCATATCGAACTCCTGTACGACCAGAGCAAACTGAAAGAACGATGTCGAGCACCATGCCCGGCTATTCGATGCAACCTGGCAACCCTCCTGTGTGCAGGTTCGGGTCCATGGCTTTGCGTACCTAAAGTTACCCTTAGTTTGCCTTTGATCTGGTGGGTATTCTCACCTAAATTTAACGCTATTTCAATTCCATTGGGAACCGCCCTAAACCACATTCCACTTTGTTAGAAAAACTGCTTGGCAAAGTTGGCTGCAGCCAAGGCAATGAGAGCGCCCATCATCCACTTCACAAGCCCTATATCAGCCCGTACCAATGCCACCTCTTTATCGAGCTTTGCCACATCATCACGCACATCACGCACATCACGGATGTCGGATTTGGTAGCCAAGGTTGAATCAAGCGCCTCTGCAAACACCTCACGCTGTGCCTCTGCCAAGGCTGATGCCTGCTCACGCGGCATCCCCGCCTTTTCAAGTCGTTCGACGAATTTCAGGGTATCAAAAGTAATTGTGCTCATGGCACTGGATTTTATCCAGCAACCCATTGATCACTTTGCCCTGTTTATTGCTCCTCCAGCGCAGCCTTAAGATACGCGATGGCAAACGCCCGATTAGCGCGCAATTCCTTGATGGTTTCTCCGGTGTGCGACACCGCCCCAATGAAGACTCCCACCGCTAAACGCCTGAAGGCGTTCTAGCGGTGGTTTCTTGGGTCAGCGACCAGAGCGCCGGGGTGTTACCACCCAAACGACTTACCTCAGTCTCACCAAGCGTTGAATGCATTGCTGCACCCGGTTCGGAGCCTACCGCCCCTACCTTGTTTCTTAAAATCCCGCACCGCTTTTTCTCTTTCTTGACACCTTTGCCCGCCAGCAATTGCTTGACGCCCCGCCCGGCAATCACTTTGCCTGCGTTGTGGTCTGCATGGTCGGTGTGTTGGCAGCTTTGGCAGACAAACACGGATTGGGAAACCCGGTTGTCCTTGTGAATGTGGCCGCACGCGGCACATTCCTGCGAAGAGTAATGAGCGGGCACTTCGATCACCAGCTTGCCTTGTCGGCGTGCTTTGTACTGCAAGAAGACTTGAGTCTGGCCCCAGGTGGACGCCAGAATCGCTTTGTTAAGCCCGGACTTGGCGGCTGCACCATTGCGCATCCAGCGGCCTTGTTCGTCCTGTTTGGGCTTCGCTTTCTTGGTCATGTTCTTGACCTTGAGTGCCTCAAAGACATACAGCTTGTAGCGTTGGTCAAGCGCTAACGTGCAGCTGGTTTTGTGGGCCACGTCGCGCCGCACGTCGGCCCCATAGCGCTGATAGCGGGCCACTTTGCGTTTGGCTTTAAGCCAGTTTTTGGAACCTTTGGTTCTGCGAGATTGGCGTTTCTGCCAGCGTTTTTTGTGTTTTTCCTGAGCGGCCAGCCGCTTGTCCTGCACTGGTGTGAAGTCGAATTGCTGCCCGTCGCTACCTGCCAGTGGCAAGGCCACGCCACGATCAAGGCCCACGGTCATTTCCCGCAACTCGGCGGCATCGAATTGCATCAGCCAAGCCGTTGTGTCCTTGTCGCTTGGCTCAATGGTTTTGTCGTCGTAGTTGAATGAGATGTGCCAATGACCGGCGTGAATGCTGATATGCAATGACGCTGGTGGTTTGTAGTCTTTATGCGCCTTGAACTCGACAAACCCAACCGGATATTTCTTGCTGCCGATGTGAAGCTGGTGACCGGTGATTTCGCCAGTCTCAGCATCCACGACCGGTGTGAACTCGAACAACTCGGACGTTAGCCACACCGATTGTTTGCCGTGCTTTTTGTGAAAGTTGGGTCTGCCGCCCAACTTGGAAAAGTACCGGCTGTAGGCTTGTTTCCACAACACCGTCCCGTTGCGCAAAACGATACTGGGCACCTCGGATAACCACGGCGTGAGTTCGGTCTTGAACTGGCTGTACTGCTGATCAATCGGCGCGAACTCGCCCGTGTGGGTAAGTGACTTGCGCGCAAAGCTACGGAAATACTGATCTTCGCCCACCTTGGCGTTGTAGATGTAGCGCTGGCAACCGATCCACTGCAACAGAACTTGGGCCTGTGCAGGTGTTGGATAACAACGGAAGCGGTTGCCGATTTGCATCCTGCTATTATAGTTTTTTCTATTTAAGGCGCAAGCATGGAAAACAACAATAGGTCTAGTTCTCACGCTGTTTTTAACCTTAAGCTGCACGTTGTTTTTGTGACCAAGTACCGGCGTAAAACACTCACCGCCGAAGTGCTGGACTACCTCAAGGAAGCGTTCTCGGATTGCCTCGTTGCCTGGAACTGCCGTTTAGTCGAATTTGGAGGTGAACCCGATC